>NZ_JBKEZJ010000007.1:0-306245 GCF_046449555.1 Rahnella selenatireducens | reverse complement strand
CACCGTAAGGTGGCTTTTTTTATTTAGAAGAATATTCAATTTCTCCATTTTTACATTGGTAGGTCGCGAAATATTCTTTCGAAGATTTTTCCCCTTTCGCAGTGAATGGCAGGAGATAAACATCGGTAACTTCCACTTTGCTCTTATCGAAGCTGAGTTGTGGCTTCGATGTGCCTAAAAGAGTAAAGTCATTTGTCCAACGCTCTATACGTTTATGATAATAGTCATCTTTAACCGCGTTCATAGCCTGATCGAGAGTGATGTTGCTACACACTGACTTTGTCGCGCTGGTCGCTGTGGGAATATTCACTAACCAAAATGCCGGTAACACCATAACGATAAATTTCTTCTTCATAACAATCCCTTACGTTCATGCATCTAGAGCGTTTTGTAAATAAATGCTTATCAATCACATTGATACGGCAGCATAATGTTAACAGATGTGGATGATTTTGCAGTTATAACATAAGAGTTTGCAGCTATCATTGAGGCCTAAACGTAGAGGAGTGTAGATGAACAAACTACTCATAGCAGGGCTGGCGCTCGGGCTGGCGGGGTGTGCAGCCAAACCTTATGAAGCAACCCGAACGATATATGATACGAATATTACGACGGCTAAATACAACCTTACACACGTTCGAGTGCACAGATTACCTCAGTTGACCGGTGCTGCTTTAGGGGAAGATTGCCCATTAGTTTTGAAAGTTGATGAAAAAGAAATTGCAGGCTTGCAACAAAATCAGTATGTCGATCTTTATCTACCTCAGGGAGAACATACCCTTTCCGTTAGATTTAGATGTGCTCTAACTGAATGGAGAAAATCGGCTCAGTTAATAGCTGATGGCAAACCCAGAGAATATGAAACGGAAATAGGCGCCGCTGGGCAGTATAGAATGTGGCAAACAAAATAAATCAAAAGTCGCTTAGGTGGCTTTTTTATGGGGCTTAATTAATGATTGAGGCTATTCCAGAAAAAATGGCGACAATTGAATTATATGGTCTACTCGCAAAAACTTTTGGTAAAACACACCGGCGATTGGTGCGTACTAAAGCGGAAGCCATCCATGCGCTATGTAAAACTATTTCAAATTTTGAACGATTCCTGAATACCAGTAAGTTGCGAGGACTCACTTATGCAGTATTTGTAGGGAAAAGAAATATTGGAATTGACGATCTTGGATATCCAGTCACTGAGGAAGTCATAAAAATTGTACCGGTTACGATTGGCAGTAAACGCGCTGGGGCACTTCAAACGATTTTAGGAGCCGTTCTGGTCGTCGTAGGTGTGGTTGTTGGTGTGTTAGCTGGCTGGACTGGTATTGGTGGGGCTGTCGCTGCCGGCATGATAAAAGTTGGTGCAGCAATGGCTATTGGCGGCGTAATCCAGATGCTTTCACCGCAAACCGCTGGACTTGCCAGCAAACAGGATGCCGACAACCAGGCTTCCTATGCCTTTGGCGGTGTCACAAATACGGCAGCTCAGGGCTATCCGGTTCCGCTTCTTTACGGCAAGCGTCGAATCGGCGGCGCGATTATTTCGGCAGGCATTTACGTCGAAGATCAGCAGTGAGAGCAGTCAAGTTTTTGAATGACTGCCCTGACACCGCCTAACTATAAAACTTCATTTTTTGGAAAATATTCAGTCAAGAAATATGAAAGGTGATCAAATGCCCATTTCAGACCGTCCTCCTGTCGCGCACGAAAAGTCAGGTTCACTTTTGAATATGATTCACCATAGATTTCGAGTGGCGATGAAAGCCAGAGGAGAATGCTCTGAATATATTGAGTGGCCTGCTGGCGGGTTTCCCCATCCGGAATGGCCTGAGAAAGATACTCATAAAAATTGACGTCAAGATTATCAATTTCTTTTTTGATTCTTTCTGAGACATTATGGCGACATGATAAGTCTATATAACCATGTAGAAATGGCTCATCGTGACCTATGGCGCAACCAAAAGTCATAAATAAGCCGTCTTTCTTGTTAATACTGGTTATAAAATCTCTGAACCATGGGTACTCATTAATTTCATTTATATCATGGATTTTTTCAGGATATTGAACTAAATCAAACCCGCCATTGTTTATATCTCCATTTTCTCTTATCTGACTTCGATATGGGAATTTAGTGAAGTTATGGCGTTCTGTTTTATCCATCGTTACCTTCGATTTCTCTTACCGAGTTAATCAGCCATCCCTCCAGTGAATGACGGTCATGCTCCAAACATGGCCGGGCTGATCCTCGAGCGTAATTCACATTATCCTTACAAAACATCCTGATATTTGATCAGGTATCCGTCATTAGCCGCCTTTGTGCGGCTTTTTTTATGGGCGCAATATGGCAACAGCAACCAAAATAAATGGCAGCAAGGGCGGCAACTCTTCATCCCGCACGCCTGTAGAACAGCCAGATGACCTCCAGTCTATCGCTAAAGCAAAACTGCTTATTGCTCTGGGCGAAGGTGAATTCGGCGGTGGCCTCACAGGCCAATCCATTTTTCTGGACGGAACGCCGCTTCTTAACAGTGACGGTTCGAGCAATTTCAGCGGGGTGGCGTGGGAGTTTCGCGCCGGGACGCAGGCACAATCCTACATTCAGGGTTTGCCGGGCACGGAAAACGAAATAAGCGTCGGCACTGAAGTTAAAAGCGCCGTTGCCTGGACGCATACTTTCACCAACACTCAACTTTCCGCTATTCGCCTGCGCCTGAAATGGCCGTCACTCTTCAAACAAGAAGATGACGGTGATCTGGTTGGCTACTCGATCAATTACACCATTGAAATGCAGACCGACGGCGGCGCGTTTCAGACAGTCGTTAATACGGCCGTTACCGGTAAAACCACATCGGGATATGAGCGCAGCCACCGTATTGATTTGCCACAGGCCGGGTCAACGTGGACGATCCGCCTGCGCAAAATTACCACTGATGCCAACAGCGCCAAAATCGGCGACGCAATGACAATCCAGAGTTACACGGAAGTCATTGACGCAAAATTGCGGTATCCGAACACCGCGTTGCTGTTCATCGAATTTGATTCCAGCCAGTTCAACGGCTCAATCCCGCAGATTTCATGCGAACCGCAGGGGCGAGTCATTCGCGTACCCGATAACTACGACCCGATAACGCGCACGTATAGCGGAACATGGACCGGTGCTTTTAAATGGGCATGGACGGATAACCCTGCATGGATTTTCTATGATGTAGTAGTGACGGATCGCTTTGGTCTGGGTAATCGTCTTACCGCGGCTAACATCGATAAATGGGAGCTGTACCAGGTAGCGCAGTATTGCGATCAGATGGTTCCCGACGGTAAAGGCGGCAGCGGCACAGAACCGCGTTATGTCTGTAATGTTTACGTGCAAAGCCGGAATGATGCCTATACCGTTCTGCGTGATTTCGCGGCCATCTTTCGTGGCATGACATACTGGGGTGGTAATCAGATTGTTGCCCTGGCAGACATGCCACGCGATATCGATTACAGCTACACCCGCGCAAACGTCATCGATGGTCAGTTCAGTTACTCGAGCAGCACCACCAAGACACGGTATACGACGGCTCTGGTGTCATGGTCTGATCCGGACAATGCCTATGCTGACGCAATGGAACCTGTCTTTGAACAGGATTTGGTCACTCGTTACGATTTCAATCAGTTAGAGCTGACGGCGATCGGCTGCACCCGCCAGTCTGAGGCGAACAGGAAAGGGCGCTGGGGGATTCTGACCAATAACAAAGACCGCGTGATTACCTTCTCGGTCGGGCTCGATGGCATGATCCCGCAGCCGGGTTACATCATTGCTGTTGCAGACGAAATGCTGTCAGGAAAAGTGACGGGCGGTCGAATCAGCTCAGTGAACGGCAGGGCTATTACGCTGGACCGCGTGCCGGATGCTGTCGCCGGTGGCCGGCTGATTCTAAACCTTCCTTCTGGCGCCGCGCAGACACGCACAATACAGTCTGTCTCCGGGAAAATTGTCACCGTGACCGCCGCCTATAGCGAAACGCCAGAATCTGAAAGCGTCTGGGTTGTTGAATCTGACGAGCTGTATGTGCAGCAGTACCGCGTCCTCAGCGTCGCCGATAATAATGACAACACCTTCACCATTTCCGCGGCGTATCACGATCCGGACAAATATGCGCGCATTGATACCGGCGCGATTATCGATGAACGCCCGATCAGTGTTATCCCGCCGGGAAGCCAGTCGGCACCGGCCAACATCCAGATCAGCTCTTACTCAGTGGTCAATCAGGGTATCAGCATTCAAACCATGCGGGCCACGTGGGACACGACCGCGAACGCCATCGCTTATGAGGCACAGTGGCGCCGCAACGACGGCAACTGGGTAAACGTTCCCCGCAGCTCCACCACGTCCTTTGAAGTGCCTGGCATTTACGCGGGCCGCTATCTTGTGCGCGTGCGGGCGATCAATGCGGCGGAGATATCCAGCGGTTGGGGGTACTCAGTCGAAGTAACTCTGACCGGGAAAGAGGGGAATCCACCGAAACCAGTTGGCTTTATGGCCACGGGCATCAACTGGGGGATTCAGTTGAACTGGGGTTTCCCGGAAAACACCTCCGACACCCTGAAAACAGAGATTCAGTACACGCCAAATTCCGATCAGTCAAACCCGCTGCTGCTGTCTGATGTGCCATATCCTCAGGCCATTTATACCCAACTTGGGCTGAAAGCCGGTCAGATTTTCTGGTACCGCGCGCAGCTGGTGGACAAGACCGGTAATGAGTCAGGTTACACGGACTGGGTCAGGGGCATGGCGAACGATAACGCCGATGATTATCTGGGTGATATAGCTGATGACTTCCTGAACTCTGCCGATGGGGACCGGCTGATGCGCAGTATTCACCGTTTGCAGTGGTGAACGGTCAGGTGTTTATCAGCGATGCATTTATCCAGGACGGAACAATTACCAATGCGAAGATCGGTAACTTCATACAGTCCAATAACTTTGACGGTTCAACGCAGGGCTGGCAGTTAAGCAAATCAGGTACGTTTATCAACCTTGGGAGCGCTGGCGGCGCGGGTGCAATGAAGCAGACGAATACCACGATCAGCACCAAGGACGATAGCGGAGTGCTTCGCGTCCAAGTCGGTCTAATTACGGGGGTCTGGTAATGGCTAACTGGGGAATTCAGACGTGGGATGCAAGCGGCAATCCTAATAACACCGGTATCGTGCCGGTGTTGGTTGTGGCAACCGTTTATTTAAGTGCCGGGCAGGTTTCCGGCACGTACTCTTACACCGTCCCGTCAGGGTTTCGTGTTGAAGCAATCCAGTCCCCAATAACAGGGGATGCTTATTCCGGGTCACGTCGGAAAGTTACAGGCTCAGGTGGCACGATAACGCTCAGCGATGCATCCGGCGATTACTCGGCAGGAACGTACACCGCTGATGAATGTTGGTTAGTAATTTATTTGGTGAAATCATAATGGCAACATGGGGCGCACTATTCACTGATCAGTACGGAAACCCCTGGATTACACCGGACACGACACCAATGTGTCTGGTGCAGAAGATTGTTTTAACACCGTCGGCGGGGGGATCCTACAATTTGCCGGTGAACTCATCCTCACCGTTTATTATTGGCTGCCATGCAACGGTGGCCAATACGCTTTTCTATATCAGAAAGGTTGATTCTACTTATACCCTTAATTACTCAGTATCAGGTGTTGTCGGAAGCCCGGGCACAGTGACCATTTATATTTTTGGATACGTCATCCCACAGCCGTTACCTAAGTGGGGAGTTGCCATCTGGAATGCTGCCGGGCAATGTATTTTAACCAATGAAACGAAAGTGATGAATCCGCCCGTTGGGTACGGAACTATTGGTTCCACAACCGACATCGGTTATTTGGTTGATAAGACAGTCAGTGGGAAATGGGCCGTCTTGCCCAGAGTCATGGGGGTTGTGGTAGGTGTTTTGGGTACCACTCAGCCACGTCCGTGGTCTTCTCCGATTGACACTTCAGCGTACTACGACGGGTCGTCAACTCGGATAAGGGCTGGCCAGCGCGATGCGCCTGGTGAAGAATTACATAATGTGGGCTATTCCAACTCAAGAGACCAGATATTCGCGATTGATGTTTCGCGTTATTAATCAATAATTAACGATAGCGATCGTTTAAAACGATCAATATCATGAAATTGATCTGTAGAACCAATTATCCACACACAATTTTCATTGTTAATGTCATTTCATTTACGTTGAAAGGGACATGAACATGAGAAATATTTTGTTGGTTCTTGCTATTACTTTGCTGGCTTCCGGCTGTGCTGGTGTGCTTGAAAAGCAGGCTCCTGTTTGTTCTGGCACTACCCTGATAGGCGGTCAGGAAACCACGGTGCAGATTTATGGCGTACGGCAGATTGGTAGCCAAACCCAGTATAAAGCTGGTGATCCGTTCGGCTGGCGCTGGGTCAGTAAGACTAATTTCATCAGCACAACGTGCGATAAATAACCCCACAATTTTAAACAGACCCGCTTCGGCGGGTTTTTTTATGTCCGGAGAAAAGCATGTCAGCAGGTACAATCGCATTAACTAACAATTCGGCAAATGTTACCGGTACCGGAACAGCATTCACGACCGATTTAAAAGCGGGTGACTTCGTTGTCGCTATTGTCGGCGGGGTAACTCACACGCTGGGTGTCAAAGCAATAACCTCGGCAACAGCATTAACGTTGATAACTGCCTATGGTGGGCCGACAGCATCCGGAAATGCCTGGACAGCAGTACCAAATGCCACGCTCGTTGGGATTACTGCTCAGGTGGCCGCTGATGTGTCGAAGGCTATACGCGGTTTGAATCTGGATAAAGCAAACTGGCAGCAGGTGTTCAGCGGAACGGGAACCATCACGGTGACGCTACCAGATGGCTCAACCTATTCTGGCCCTGCTTGGAATAGCCTTTCAAATCAGCTCAGTGGTAAAGCCGCATCTGGGGCAAACAGTGATATTACTTCTCTGACGGGGTTAACCTCTGCAATTGGTCTTGGGCAGGGTGGTACTGGAGCAAAAAATGCATCTGATGCAAGAGCCAATCTCGGTTTAGGATCGTCCTCTACCGTTAATACTGGCACCTCAGGCGCGGTCATTCCATTGCTTAGTACAAGCAACACGTGGTCAGGCGTTCAGAATATATCGGCCACTTATGGAATCAACCACACAGGAACAAACTATACGTTAGCGAAGCCTGCGTCGGCACTGGTTACATCAGGCGGTTCGTCATTTAATTATCTTTTTACCGTAGCCGGGAATACGAGTGTCGCAGCGGCTGTAAATGGCCTGTACCTTTTTGATGGGTCCTACACTGGATTCTTACTGCAACATACAAGAAGCGATACGACTGCTCGTTCGTGGTTCTTTAGGCAGGATGGTAACGCAGTTGGGATCGGCTGGGTATCTACCTCAGACAAGCGAGTTAAAAAAGACCTTGAGGAAATCGCCAGTCCGCTTGAGCGTTTGGCAAAAATAACGGGCTATACATACGATTTGTACGGAGACCGGAAAGCTGGCCTGATGGCCCAAGATTTAGAAAATGTTTTGCCCGAAGCTGTGCTTGATATCGGTACGGTGACCGACTCTGATGGAAACAGTTTTGAAGACGGCAAGGGAGTTGATTACAACGCCATAATCGCTTTGTTGGTGCAGGGTATAAATTCTTTGACAGAACGTGTAAAAATCCTCGAGGCAAAAGATGCAGAAACGCAGACCAATTAAACCTGTTTAACTTTCTTTCCTTGATGATCAGCGCTCTAAGATTTTTCTCTCAAAGCAGTCTTCACATGCACGAAACTTAATGATTATACGGTATACGTGTACAGTTATTTGGTTGGGTGATTATGCCGAGAAGATACGAGATTGATGCTGCATTTAAGTGTGCCATCAAGATGAGTGAGAAGGGGCGCAGAACGGTCACAACTGAGGATTTTGTGGCGGAACTGGCAAAGAGAAACTGGCACTGGGGATTACGTGAAGCGAACCACTGGATCGAAATCAACGTCAATACGTTTCACGATGTGTCGACCATGGAAGGTGAAGCCAGGAAGTTCGCTCTCTACAACCCTAACGGAGGGCGTTAACTATGGGATTTCCATCACCTGCTGGCGACTACATTGAAAAAAATGTGACGCCGAATGAAGCATGCAAATGGTTCAGCCGCCCTGGTCAGTATCTGATGCGTGCTGGCGATACAAGTTGGCGTGCCGGTATCAAAAAAGATGCGATAGGTGTAAAAAATCTGGCTCGTTGAAGGGAAGAAAAAATACCCTCAAAAGAGGGCCAGTGAATCATCACAAAAATTTAGTTCGGAACAGGAGTATTACTCCTTAGCAAATAGTAGCTGACTTTAAAAATTTAACTTAAGTTTATTTTATTTTGTAGTTAAAAAAAACCGTCTTAACGTCGGGCTAAATATCAAAGTTATCAACATTACTTGGTACTGGAGGATAGTAACTCCGTCCACTAATAAGTTTAGCAGTTGCCCAAATATTCACCATGTGGCAGGCGAAAAAAGAGCCCGTTCTCTGGACTGCACCTTACTCAGTTGGGTATCAAACTTTTAGGGTGTAGTCCAATTCCAAGCTATTTTTATGAACGTTTTCCTTGAAGAAAAAAGTTACTCTGTAGTATTTTTTTATTGAATCTCATAGCTGGGCTCTCGATTAGCTTAAAGCTAAAATATGCAAAAATACTCGATATTACAATCGATAGTAGTATATTAATGTATGGTGATGCTACAAAAAATGATGCTATGGTTTGTTGGACAGGGAAAGCCCATAAATAAACACCATACGATATGTCATTTTTGACATTTAATCTTCTGATAAGCGAAAGAGAGGATATATATAGTAATAACGTGGAGGAAAATGTAAAAAATAATGCTGTTTTTATCTTATCACTGTCAGACAAGAGGAATGCAATGATAGCAACTATCGACAAAGTAAATAACATGCCGGTAGTGATCCGATTTTTCAGTATTGCCAGAAGACATCCTGCGGAGAAAAATGGGTAAAGCAAATAGATGCTTGGGTCTTCTGATCTTGTTATCAAATGGCCTTTTAATGGAGTGAACGGTTCAATGAGTATTGCTATCGATATAATGGCAATAAATGCTTTCCTGTATGCTCCAAATATAATGCTAGTTAAGTATATTAACAATAAGTAAAAGTATGCTTTTATTTCCATTGGTATCGTCCAAAGCGAACCATTAACAGCACCTAACTTGTTATTGACAAATACACCTGGGAGATTGTATTGCACATCCAGTCTTAACGTTTTATAAATATAATCCCAAACAACATGGGATGAAAAATAACTTTCAACGTTAAAAATACTTAATAAAGGCCCAATTATTACTGCTGAAATGATAATAGTTGCTGCGTAAGCAGGAAAAACCCTGAAGAAACGCGATGACATAAAATTAAATATATTCCCATTGGACATCAAACTGTTTGTAACGAGCAGTCCACTGATTAGGAAAAAAGTTTTTACTGCGACCCCACCAAATGAAACGTATCCTAATAATGTTATTTTATATAAAATATCATTACTCCCATCGACTGGAGATAATACAAAAGCGTGTGCATAAATAACAAAATAGGCACACATCAATCTTATTAAATCTAGGTTGTTATTATCTCTTTTTATAAACTTTTCTATGGTAATTGATTTCATTAATGAACCACGCAAATAAATTTTATCGACGGCATTCTATCACCATGCATGACTCAGAGGAAATTTAGTTGTCTATTCTGTGGCAACCAGGAGTCACCACTAATAGAGATTAGGGGACAAGGTTACCGGCGACACGCTTTACAAAGGTGTCTTGAGGGATGTAGGCACGTTGGTGAGAGAGAAAAAATAGCTATACCTGATACTAAAAAAATGGCTTCTGAGGTGCATATTGTTGAAAATTCCTTTCGAATATTCTCCGAGCATCACTGGAAAAAAATGATATGTGTTTGATTATTTTGACGTATTTTTACATGCTTTCTTGAGTGTACTTTAATCGTTTTTTGTTTTAAAAATATGATACTTAATGAAATAAATAAAATGGTGAGGGAGCCGGAATCGTATTCGTCTTGTAAAAGACGATTCTTCCCAGTCAGTTCTTCACTTTGAGCAGCGGATAACGTTTGAAAATATTCAGGCACCAGATAAACGCGATACACCCGAGCAGGCAACCGGCATAACCGACGTTGCTCATTTCCAGATGCAAACTCATCTGATTACCAATCAGCGCGTCCGGCCGATACCGAGATTGTAGGTGCTGGAAAGCAGCGACATGCTAAGCGTCACCATTGGTTTAACCTTCACGTTAGCATCAGGGACGGTGCTATAACCCGCTTGGTCAGTTCAGCCAGGATCAGCACATTGGCGTTCATCAAAGCGGCCATATTCCTTTTGTCGTAAATTAGCTCTACAAGCTTAACTGGATATACATACAGAGATATTTGTTTTGGGAAAATAAAACCTTTCTATAAAACTAAATTTACTCTTCGTAGATTCATACAGTTACGAACACCGTTTTTTGCAGATTAATATATAACTAAAGAATGATATTTTACATTAAAATCAATATTTTAATTAATTCCCTTGGCTCAGATGCGGCGTCATATGGAATGACCGAATTGGGACGCATGGAGATAAAATCTTCCCCAAAAAGATGAGTAAGCTATTGATCTAATTGAAAGGGGATGTGCACTCAAAAACAAAAAAAACAGCCGGTGAAAGTGAATTAACCGGCTGTTTATAATGATTAAATATTAGTGATCCTGAACCTGCTTATGGAAGAGTTCCCGGAAGACCGGATAAATATCTTCCTGTTCACGGATATGCTGCATGGCGAAATTATCGAATTTCTCCTGCAACACTTCATATTCACGCCACAGCGTCTGGTGGGCGCGGCGGGTGATTTCTATATAGCTGTAATAACGCACCATAGGGAGGATCTTCTGTGCCAGAAGTTGGTGGCACAGAGGGGAATCGTCAGCCCAGTTATCGCCATCGGAAGCCTGCGCGGCATAAATATTCCACTGCGCCGGGTCATAGCGTTCCTGAATGACTTCATCCATCAGTTTCAGTGCGCTTGAAACGATAGTCCCGCCGGTTTCCTGCGAGTAGAAGAATTCCTGTTCATCCACTTCTTTGGCTTGTGTATGGTGACGGATATAGACCACGTCGACGTTTTTATACGTCCGGCTCAGGAACAGATAGAGCAGAATGTAGAAACGTTTGGCCATGTCTTTGGTTGCCTGATCCATGGAACCGGAGACATCCATCAGACAGAACATCACGGCCTGGCTGGAAGGCTCAGGGCGACGCTCATAGTTGCGATAACGTAAATCAAAGGTGTCGATGAACGGCGTTTTGGCTATTTTCGCCCGTAACTCAGCGATTTCTTTACGCAGCCGTTCTTCTTCCAGTAATTGTGCCGGTTCACTGTGTTCAACCTCGGTCAGCGTCGACTCCAGCTCACGCAGCTCTCGTTTTTTACCCGCGGTCATCGCCGTCCGGCGGGCCAGGGAATTTTGCAAAGAGCGCACCACACTAATATTCGCCGGCACGCCGTTAGACGTATAACCGGAGCGGTGGGTTTTGAATTCAGTCAGCTGCTTGTGCTGATTTTTTCTCAGGTTAGGAAGCGCCAAATCTTCAAACAGCAGATCGAGATATTCGTCTTTGGAGATCTGGAAAGAAAACTCGTCCTCGCCTTCACCGTCCTGACTGGCTTCGCCCTGACCACTGCCGCCGCCACCGCCCCCTTGCGGTCGTTCGATACGGTCATTTTGCACAAAGTGATCGTTGCCAGGGTGAACACGGTGGCGTAAGCCACCGCGACCCTGATGAAACATGGGTTCGTTGATATCTGCATTGGGGATCGAAACCGACTCCCCGCTGTCTACGTCGGTAACCGAACGCTTGTTGATGGCCCCGGCAATCGACTGTTTGATTTGCGACTTATAGCGGCGCAAGAAGCGCTGGCGGTTCACCGCGCTCTTGTTTTTGCCATTCAGCCGTCGGTCAATGAAATACGTCATATTTCCCCCAAACGACGTTGCCAACGATCCTCTGTTACGAAGATTTTCTTACGCGCAGATACCATTCACACAGCAGGCGAACCTGTTTGCGTGTATATCCTTTCTCCATCATTCTGTCGACAAAATCATCATGTTTCTTCTGTTCATCGGTCGACGTCTTGGCATTAAACGAGATAACCGGCAGTAATTCCTCGGTATTTGAGAACATTTTTTTCTCAATGACCGTGCGCAGTTTTTCGTAACTGGTCCAGTTGGGATTGCGGCCGCTGTTGTTGGCGCGGGCACGCAGCACGAAGTTGACAATTTCGTTACGGAAATCTTTTGGATTGCTTATCCCCGCCGGTTTTTCGATTTTTTCCAGCTCTGCGTTCAGGGATTCACGGTCAAACAGCTGGCCGGTATCCGGGTCGCGGTATTCCTGATCCTGGATCCAGAAGTCAGCGTAGGTGACATAACGGTCGAAAATGTTTTGTCCGTACTCTGAATAGGATTCCAGGTAAGCGGTCTGGATCTCTTTGCCGATGAATTCAGCGTATTTTGGGATCAGATAGCCTTTCAGGTGTTCCAGATATTTTTCCGCGATGTCCTGCGGGAACTGCTCGCGCTCAATTTGCTGTTCCAGAACATAGAACAGATGGACCGGGTTGGCGGCGACTTCCACATGATCAAAGTTGAACACGCGGGACAAAATTTTAAACGCGAAACGCGTCGACAGCCCGTTCATGCCTTCGTCCACGCCCGCATAATCGCGGTATTCCTGATAGGACTTGGCTTTCGGATCGGTGTCTTTCAGGCTTTCGCCGTCATAGACGCGCATTTTGGAATAGCTGCTGGAGTTCTCCGGCGTTTTCAGACGCGAAAGAATGGAGAATCGGGCCAGCGTTTCTAACGTGCCCGGTGCACAAGGAGCATGCGCCAGTTCACTGTTGCTGAGCAGTTTGTCGTAGATTTTCATCTCTTCGGAAACGCGCAGGCAGTAAGGCACTTTGACGATGTACACACGGTCAAGGAACGCTTCATTATTCTTGTTGTTGCGGAACGTCACCCACTCAGATTCGTTGGAGTGCGCCAGAATAATTCCGTTGAACGGCAGGGCAGAGATCCCCTCGGTTCCGTTGTAGTTACCTTCCTGTGTGGCGGTCAGCAGCGGATGCAGTACTTTAATCGGTGCTTTAAACATCTCGACGAATTCCATCACACCCTGGTTTGCGCGGCAGAGTGCGCCGGAATAACCGTAAGCGTCCGGATCGTTCTGCGCGTGATTTTCCAGCTTACGGATATCCACTTTCCCGACCAGCGCGGAGATGTCCTGATTGTTTTCATCGCCAGGCTCAGTTTTGGCGATAGCTATTTGTTCGAGAATCGACGGCCAGACTTTCACGACTCTGAATTTCGTGATGTCACCGCCAAATTCGTGCAGACGTTTTGCCGCCCATGGCGACATGATGGTCCCCAGATAGCGCGGAGGGATGTTGTATTCTTTTTCGAGAATATGCGCATCTTCCTGTGGATTAAACAGGCACAGCGGATGATCGTTGACCGGGCTGCGTTCGCCGTTGGCGCTCAGCACATAAATAGGTACACGTTGCATCAGGGATTTCAGCCGTTCGGCCAGTGACGATTTACCGCCACCCACCGGGCCCAGTAAATAGAGGATTTGTTTCTTTTCTTCCAGACCCTGCGCGGCATGTTTCAGATAGGAGACGATCTGCTCGATGGCCTCTTCCATACCGTAGAATTCTTCAAATGCAGGGTAACGTGCAACAACACGGTTCGAGAATAAACGCGACAGGCGTGGTTCAAGCGCGGTATCTACCATCACTGGTTCACCGATTGCCATCAACAGACGTTCCGCCGCATTGACATAAGCACTGCGATCTTGCCGTGCAATGGTAAGAAATTCCTGCAGTGTGAACTCTTCGTCCTTGGCAGCCTCATAGCGCTGGCGATAATGGTCAAATATGTTCATACGATGCCCGTCCTTCGTTATTTTACCTTTCGTTTTGAAGCGTTAACGCAACCTCAAAGACTCGGGTATAGCACAGGTTAATGAGAGCTAAGCTCCCGGAAGAAAGATCTCCCACCTGATTACAGCAACCCTTATGCCAACTTGCAGAACCCCTTTGATGCCGACAGTGTCGATGTTTCCAAAACTGTCGTAAATCGGTGGGACGGGCGACTGTTCAGGCTAAGTCTTTCATCTATTTATAAGCGTAGTTTGGCATTAGAAAAATTTCCTCTCTGGTTTTGCCATTTTTTAAGTCATTTCAATGACTCAGTTGTCCGGAATGCTCTGAAAAGCCTTACGGGACGTGCCTTGCAGACCGGAAGTTGTTTCTTTAGTCATTTTTATTTCATATTTTGCAGATAAATTGTGCGATCGCCTCGTTTTTTCAGGATTTGTCTTTTTTAAGACCAAGAATTGTTAAGCGAGACGTTTACGGTTCATTTACACTAACAAGGTTTTTTTACTTAATGGAATTAAGCTAATGAAGATTTTGAACCTAAAAACACTGTCCATCGTGGGTACGGCAGTGCTTTTCAGTCAGGCCGCTGCCGCAGGAACCTGGCAGCTCGGTGCATCTGCGTTGGTCGCGCCGGACCCGTACCGTGGCAATAACGACCACGTTTACCCGGTGCCCATCATCAATTACGACAATGATGATTTCTATTTTCACACCCTGATGGCCGGTTATTACCTGTGGAACGATGATGGGAACAAGCTGAGCGTTACCGCCAGCTACTTCCCATTAAGTTTCGATCCAAGCGACAGCGATGATAAGCGCATGAAGCGTCTGGATAAGCGCCACTCAACGCTGATGGCGGGTCTGGCTTATTCGCATAACGCCCAGTGGGGGACAATCCGCGCCAGTTTCAATGCAGATACACTTGATACCAGCAACGGGATGACCGCAGATCTGGCTTACTTGTATGCTATCAAAGGAGCAAACTGGGCGGTTGTGCCTGGCTTTGGTGTGACCTGGTTTAGCTCGAATCTTAACGACTACTATTACGGCGTAACAAAAGACGAATCCCGTCGCAGCGGTTTCCACAGCTATTCCGCGGACGACAGCTTCAGCCCGTATGTTGAAATTTCAGCAAAATACAACTTCACACCAGACTGGCAAGGTTTCGTGACCGGCCGTTATTTGCGTCTTGCCAGCGAAGTGACCGACAGCCCGATCATTGAAAATGACTGGACTGGCGTATTGTGGACAGGCGTCACCTACAGCTTTTAATTAAGTGAGCACTTTTTTAGTGCGCAATCTGCACATCAATGGGGCGTTTCGCCCCATTTGCACATTTATAGTTCACCATTCTTTTTGTATTTCCCGACAGGAGGAAACAGATGAAAGCGAAAACCGTGCAATTCCCTGATGGCACGAGCGTTCCCGCAATCGGACAAGGCACCTGGTACATGGGGGAACAAAGCAGTGGCCGGCAGGCGGAAGTGAATGCACTTAAACAAGGTCTGGATGCCGGTATGAGCCTGATCGACACCGCAGAAATGTATGCAGACGGCGGCGCGGAAAAGGTAGTCGGCGAGGCCATTGCAGGACGCAGGGATGACGTTTATCTGGTCTCAAAAGTGTATCCGCATCATGCCGGAGGCGCTAAGGCGATCGCCGCCTGCGAGCAAAGCCTCAAGCGGTTACAAACGGATTGCATTGATCTGTATCTTTTGCACTGGCGTGGTTCGATTCCGTTACATGACACTGTGGCGGTCATGGAAAAATTACAGCAATCGGGCAAAATCCGGCGCTGGGGTGTCTCAAATCTAGATACCAATGATATGCAGGCTCTGTGGAAAATACCCGGCGGGCAGGAATGTATGACCGATCAGGTTTTATATCACCCTGCTTCCCGTGGCATTGAATTTGACCTTTTGCCCTGGTGCGAAGAACACGCTGTTCCTGTAATGGCGTATTGCCCTCTGGCACAGGCGGGGAAATTACGTCATGACGTGCTGGAACATCCGGTGATGCAAAAAATTGCCTCCGCGCGCGGCGTGAGCAGTTCGCAAATTGCGCTGGCGTGGGTGACGCGAACCCGCAACGTGATTGCGATTCCCAAAGCGGTTCAGCCACAGCATGTAAAAGAGAATGCAGCAGCGCTGACGCTGTTTCTGACGATTGAAGAAATCGCGTTGATCAATGCCGCCTTCCCGGCACCACGCGGGAAAACCTCGCTGGATATGGTCTGAATTCGTTAGATCTGACGCAGACAAAAGGGGTCAGATGACCCCTTAGCTTTTACTGCGGGAAAACTCAGTCCGGTTATTTGCGGATTGAGAATGTCACCGCAAGACGTGCTGGTGTGGCAGCAGTCGAAACATGCTTGTGTGACACCTGCGCCGTTTCCACGCAAACCATGGTTTTGTAACCGTCGTCTGGCATATCTGCCATGCTCACGGACAGTGCAGAACCCGGGTTCCACGCTACAACGTCAGCGTTGTTTTCGTGCGCAACAACCAGCGTGCGTTTCAGCACCGGATCCACGATTTCACTGGTCGCCTGAGGCTGAGTGTAGATGCGGTCAGTCTGCCCGGTAAAGGTCAGGTCACCGGCTTCTTCTTTCAGCTTCGCGCCATCGACTTTATCAATGAAGCTGGCGCCGAGGCCTTTAACGGTGACATCCGCAATATCACCGATGTTGAAATAGGTATGCAGCGCGCTGTTGGCTTCGAAGTCACCGGCAGATTCCAGCTCAATGTGGCAGGTTTCACCGAGTGTGAAGCGCGCAGTCAGCACAAATTCGTGTGGCCACAGTTCCAGGCTTTCAGGGGAGCTTTTCAGCGTCAGCGTCAGGACAACGCCTTCAGCGCTTTCTTTGTGATCAGTCAGTTTCCAGGCGAAGTTACGCGCAAAGCCGTGAGACGGTTTACCCGCCGGGCCAAACCACGGCCAGCAAATTGGAATGCCGCCACGAATCGCCACGCCGTCTTTGAAAGCGCTGGCGCTGCTCATCCACAATACAGGCGCTTCGCCTGCAGGCTGCCATGACAATAAATGCGCGCCTTGTAAGGCCACTGCCGCTTTTACTTTTGGATGAGAAACCACGATCACCGGCAGTTCATCAATCTGACGCTGGCTGATAGTGGTTGAAATTTGGTTTACGACCGGAAGAGAAAAGAGTTGTTCTGTCATTATCTAAAGTCCTGTCAGGGTTTTAACAATTACGAAGATAAGAACCAAGACTACAGATGAACGTCATCAATCTGTTTGATCGCACTCATGTGCCTGATAAAAATGTGCGACTGACAGAAAGCAAAAGGGCGACTTGCGTCGCCCTTCAATCAGTTCATCAACATTGCCAATTATTTGGAAACGTGAGAAATCAGATCCAGTACTTTATTTGAGTAGCCAGTTTCGTTGTCGTACCAGGAAACCAGTTTCACAAAGTTGTCATTCAGCGCGATACCTGCTTTAGCATCGAATACTGAAGTCAGTTTTTCGCCGTTGAAATCGGTAGAAACAACGTCGTCTTCGGTGTAACCCAGAACGCCTTTCAGGTCGCCTGCTTCAGAAGCTGCTTTGATTACTGCGCAGATTTCTTTGTAGGTTGCTGGTTTTTCCAGACGTGCAGTCAGGTCAACAACAGAAACGTTAGGAGTAGGAACGCGGAACGCCATACCGGTCAGTTTGCCGTTCAGAGCAGGGATTACTTTACCTACTGCTTTAGCTGCACCGGTAGAAGAAGGGATGATGTTCTGAGATGCGCCGCGACCGCCGCGCCAGTCTTTGTGAGACGGGCCATCAACGGTTTTCTGAGTTGCGGTAGTTGCATGAACAGTGGTCATCAGTGCTTCAACGATACCGAAGTTGTCGTTGATAACTTTAGCCAGTGGTGCCAGGCAGTTAGTGGTGCAAGATGCGTTAGAAACGATTTCCTGACCTTTGTATTCTTTATGGTTAACGCCCATAACGAACATAGGGGTGTCATCTTTAGATGGACCTGTCAGAACAACTTTCTTAGCGCCTGCAGTGATGTGTTTACGTGCAGTTGCGTCGTCCAGGAACAGACCAGTCGCTTCAGCAACAACATCAACGTTAACTTCATTCCATTTCAGGTTAGCTGGGTCACGCTCAGCGGTAACACGGATGGTTTTGCCGTTAACAACCAGGTGACCGTCTTTAACTTCAACAGTACCGTTGAAACGACCATGAGTTGAGTCGTACTTCAGCATGTATGCCATGTATTCTGCGTCTAACAGATCGTTGATTGCTACGATCTCGATGTCAGAACGTTCCTGAGCAGCACGGAAAACAATGCGACCGATACGGCCAAAACCGTTGATACCTACTTTGATAGTCATATATTCCACCAGCTATTTTTTTAGTGAATAAAAGGTTGGTTGTAAAATTACAAAAACCTTGCTGAGCGTCAAGCGGAATCGTGTCAATTATTGCTGTAAGTCAAAGCGACGACCTACTGTTGCTCGCTTATTGCACGTTCCGTTTTTTTAATCGGCTCACAACCACATGGGGGCGAAAAACAGAATATAAAGGGCAATAAGATCAGGAGTGTGATCGCCATCACAAGTTGGAGCTGGCTAACGCTGATGCCATACAGTTTAGGACAAAACAGGCTGAATTGTTGTTAATTTTTTGTTATTATAAACTGTTAATTTAGTTGTAATTTAAATTCGTCAGAGAACGATAATCATGAGCAATGCATCCAAATCTGCTTCTGCACTCGAACAACTCACTGAAATTCAACGTTATGTCACCCAGAAACATGGAACCGAGCGTCCGTATACGGGAAAACTGCTGCACAATATTCGCCAGGGTATTTATCATTGCGTAGTGTGTAACGCGCCTCTGTTTTACTCCGAGACTAAGTATGAATCCGGCTGCGGGTGGCCAAGTTTTTATCAACCTGTTGACCACGATGCGATAAAATATCTCACTGATAATACGCATAATATGGACCGCGTTGAGATCCGCTGTTCCAGATGTGAGGCGCATTTAGGGCATGTTTTCCCGGATGGCCCGCAACCAACAGGTGAACGTTACTGCGTAAATTCTGCTTCGATGAGTTTTACCGACAGCAAAAATGGCGAAAAAATGGCCGGTTAGGTTGCGATGTAATCTTACCGACAAAATCGATTCAGCTATTATTCAAAATCTTTTGAATAATCGTGTTGAACAGAGGTGCTCAGATGGAAATTAATCAACTCATTGATGTCATGACGCCGGAAATCTACGCACGTCTGGCGCAGGCAGTAGAACTGGGAAAATGGCCAGACGGTGTGGCGCTGACGCCAGAGCAAAAAGAGCACAGCCTGCAGGCGGTGATGTTGTATCAGTCACGTCACAACGTGGATGCCCAGCATATGAGCATCGGCACTGACGGGCAGATCGTTACCAAAAGCAAACAAGAGCTGAAACAACAGTTTGCTCAGGACGCGCTGATTAGACTCAAACCGGAGTAATGGGAAGGGGGTTGTCAGATGCAAAAAAGGCGCATAACGCCCCTTTTTTGCATCTGAAGAGCTGTGCGAATCAGCCGTTCAGTGCATCTGCCGTTCCGATTTGTGCGCCAGCCTCGCGCATTGCTTCAACAGCTTCAGCACTGTCGTGAGGTTCGAGATTCACGCCACGGCAGCCATCGGTCAGCAGCGTAACCTGATATCCCTGCGCCAGCGCGTCCAGCACCGTGAACTTCACACAGTAATCCGTTGCCAGCCCCATAACATAAAGATGCGAGATTTCGGCGGCCTTCAGCCAGTCGTTTAGCACGGTGGCGGCGCGATGTCCGTTATCGAAGAATGCACTGTAACTGTCGATTTCTGCGTCCGTGCCTTTTTGCACGACAAAATCTAAAAGACGCGTATTCAGTGACGGATGGAATTCCGCGCCAGGCTCCTGCTGAACGCAGTGAACCGGCCACCAGACCTGCGGCAACCCGTTCAGTTCGCCCGATGTCCAGGCATCCTGATGCGAGTTTGCGGCAAAACTTTTGTGTCCGGCAGGGTGCCAGTCTTGCGACGCCACCACGGGAATATCGCGGTTTTTACACCACGACATCATCTGATTGGCGACGGCAATGGTTGCATCTCCGTCATTAACGGCCAGCGCGCCACCGCGGCAAAAATCGTTTTGCAGATCGACAAGCAACAACGCAGATTTCATATCGCCTCTTATTCGGGTAATTATTCCGTCAGCTCGCCACGCAGATTCTGCTGCATCAGTTCGCGGATTTCTTCCGGCGTATGCGACTGGCTGAGCAGGTAATGCAGCTTAGTCAGCGCGGCCTCTACCGTCATATCAAACCCGCTGATCACGCCGGAGTGTGCCAGCGCATTGCCTGTTGCATAACCGCCCATGTTGACGCGTCCTGAGATACATTGCGTCAGATTGACGACTACAATGCCGCGCTCGGAGGCATCTTTCAGCACTTTCAGCAAATCACCTTTTTGCGGGGCATTGCCGACGCCGTAAGAGCGCAGGATAAGCGCTTTCACCGGCTGCATCAGAAAGTTTTGTACAACTTCTGCGGAAATGCCGGGGTAAATTGTCACCACGCCGATAGGCTGCGGGGTGATGTGATGCACTTTCAGCGTCGAGGCAGGAACGACCGGCAGCGACGGTGTGGACAGGCGGCGGATATGAATGCCTGCTTCCAGCAACGGAGAAAGATTGGGTGACGCAAATGCATCAAAACCGTCCGCGTGGGCTTTGGTGCTGCGGTTGCCGCGATACAGCCGGTTATTGAAAAACAGAGTGACTTCGTTAACCGGATGATTTGCAGCGATATACAGCGAGTTTAGCAGGTTAATCTGGCCGTCAGAGCGCAGGGCTTCCAGCGGGATTTGCGAACCCGTGACGATCACCGGCTTGCTCAGATTTTCCAGCATGAAAGACAGCGCAGAAGCCGTGAAGGCCATGGTGTCCGTGCCATGCAGGATCACAAAACCGTCGTAATCGTCGTAATGCGCCTGGATGTCGTCCGCGATATGCTGCCAGTCTTCCGGCGTCATGTCGGAAGAATCCATCAGTGGCGCGTATTCCTGAATCGTGAATTCAGGCATTTCAGGTCGGTGGAATTCAGGCATCAGCGCCAGCTGGCGTTGTAAATGGCCGGACACAGGAATGTAACCCTGCTCAGAACGCTGCATACCGATGGTGCCACCGGTATAGGCAACGTAAATAGATTTTTTAGTCATCGAAGATGTTCTTTTTTTAGAAAGGTGAAAGCAACTGCGCTAAGTATAAAGGCTTCGCCGCCGCTGTCCCACCCAAAAAGCGCCGTGCCATAAAAAAGCCCGGCGTTCTTTGAGAGAAGTGCCGGGCGGATTTTCATGCAGCGGTGTTTAACGGAATTACTTCACGTCACCACACGTCAGGCAAAGTGCGTAACGGTTTTGCGGATCGTTCATGTTGCTGAACAGGTCAGCCTGTGATTTCAGCTCCATCGCCATTTTGCTCACCGGCGCAGGCAGATAGGCCTGAATAGCCGCGGGCAGCATGGCGTGAACGGATACGCTGACCTGAGAGAACAACATATCGCTCAGACTTGGCTCGCTGACATACCAGTTCAGCTGCCATTTTGGCAGTTTTGCCAGATCCGCGGCTTTCTTCACGGCGTCATCAAAATCACCCAGTTCATCCACCAGACCGTTGGCCTTGGCGTCAGAACCAATCCAGACGTGTCCCTGTGCAATCTGATCAATCTGCTCCGGCGTTTTATGGCGGGAATCCGCGACCAGGCCGAGGAAGGTTTTATACCCATTCTCGATGTTCAGCTGCATCATTTGCGAGAACTCTGGCGGCAACGCTTTGGTCGATGCGATATCGGCCAGCGGGGAGGTCGCCACGCCGTCAGTATGCACACCGGCGTAATCAAGCGTGTTCTGATACGTATTGATCACACCAAAGATACCGATGGAACCGGTCAGCGTGCTCGGGCTGGCAATGATGTAGTTCGCTGGCGTTGAAATCCAGTAACCCCCGGAAGCCGCCATGCCACCCATTGAAACCACAACCGGTTTACCTGCGGCTTTCGCGGCGGCCAGTTCAGAGCGGATCACTTCAGATGCGCTGACGCTGCCGCCCGGGCTGTTGACGCGCAATACAATCGCTTTCACTTTCGGATCCAGACGTGCATCGCGAATTTGCTGTGCGGTCGTATCGCCGCCCACGGCACCCGGTTGTTCTTCACCGTCGTTGATCGCGCCGGTTGCGAAGATCACGGCGATTTGCGGATCGTTATTATCCGGTTTTGGCTTCGGTGAATAATCGTAAATGCTGGTGTAGTTAAAGTCTTTGGTGGTTTTATTCCAGCCAAACGCTTTCACCATGTCATTGTCCGCTTCGGTACGCGACGCCAGAGAGTCCACCAGTTTGGCTTTCAGCGCGTACTGCGCCATGTCGCCTCCGGTGGCCTGCATGCCCGCAAGAATGCCCGCTGCACCGGGGAACAGTTGCTCAGGCGTAATCTGGCGGTTAGCTGAAACGGTATTGAGGTAGTTACTCCACAAGCCACCAATCCAGCGGCTGTCCGCCTCGCGGGCCGCAGGGGACATATCATCACGGATCAGCGGTTCAACGGCGGATTTATACGTCCCGACGCGGAAGATGTTGGTGGTGACTTTCAGCTTATCCAGCAGTGATTTGTAGTAAAGATTATTGGTCGCAAAGCCGTGCAAATCGACCGCGCCCTGCGGCGACAGATAGATTTTATTAGCATAGCTCGCCAGATAATATTGCGACTGATTGTAGCTGTCGCCGATGGCGTAAATCGGTTTTCCGGCATCACGGAATTCGCGCAATGCTTTACCGATATACTGCATGGATGACTGATCGGTGCCGGTGAAATCGGTCAGCTGCAACACGATACCGGTGACGTTTTTGTCATCTTTTGCGGAACGAAGGGTATCGACCAGATCAAACAGGGAGTTTTCCTGCAACCGGCTGCTGGATGTCCCCAGAAGCTCACGGCCCCACTGGCGGACTTTATTGTTCACGGAAGGTTTATCCACCACCGAGCCGCTAAGATCGACCAGCAGCGCGCCTTTCGTGGTTTCAACCGGCTTATCCTGCACGGCATACCAGATGCCGACGCCGGCCAGAATGATCAGAATAAGAAATACGTTGAGAATGAATTCTCTGACGAAATTAAGAAGACGCCAGGTCCACTTAAAAAAACCGGCGATAATTCGCCACAATGTGCGCATGGTCTCTCCAATAAGACGGTTAAGTCTCGCTATCCTAATGACCTGCCGGAGAAATGTCAGCTTTAAATCATTTCAGAATTTGGCGGTGACGCATTATCCGAAAGCCTGCCGGAGGTTGGAAAAATGCGTTGTGCCTATGTTAACGTAAGGTAAATAGCAATTATTCTCAGGAGATTAAAATGGACGCACTGGATTTGTTACTCAACCGCCGTTCTGCATCCCGTCTGGCGGCCCCCGCACCGGCAGGGCAAGCGCTGCAAAATATCATCAACGCGGGGATGCGTGCCCCGGACCACGGTGCGCTCCAGCCGTGGCGATTTGTGATTGCTGAAAATGATGGCCTCACGCGTTTCAGTGAATTACTGCGCGCAGCGGCCATTAAAGACGGTGCGGACGAAAAAGCCATTGAGAAAGCGACGCAGGCTCCGCTTCGCGCACCGCAAATTATCACCGTGATTGCAGCCTGCAAAGAAAGCCCGAAAGTGCCACAGTGGGAACAGTTATTGTCTGCCGGTTGTGCGGTGCAGGCGATGCAGATGGCGGCGCTGGCGCAGGGGTTTAACGGCATTTGGCGCACCGGCGCGTGGACCGATCATTCTGATGTCCGCAAAGCCTTCCATTGCGGCGAGAACGATAAAATCGTCGGTTTCCTCTATCTCGGTACGCCGCAACTTAAGGCCAGTTTGCAGGTCATTCCGGTGGACAGCGCACCTTTCGTGACACATTTCTAAGCCATTTCCTCACGAAACGCCGACCGGTTTTTCAGCAGAATATCTTCAGTACATTCTGATAAACCGGTTTTTCGTTGTCTTTGTGAGCGACTGCCATCGCGGATATCTCTATCCATCTTACTAATTGCGTCGCTAGCGGCTAACATAGCCCCCTCTGGATGATGAGGGCGTTGTGAATGAAGGATGGGACGATGGAAATTTTTGTAGCGATCACACTCGCGGTCACAGTTCAGGCCGGTGCGGTCTGATGCGTCTGTTTATTGCCGAAAAACCCAGCCTTGCCCGCGCTATTGCGGATGTCCTGCCGAAGCCTCATCGCCGCGGTGACGGATATATTGCCTGTGGTAACGACCAGGTGGTGACCTGGTGCGTCGGTCACTTACTGGAACAGGCCCAGCCGGATGCCTACGACAGCCGCTTCGCCCGCTGGGCGCTGGCTGACTTACCGATCATCCCCAATAAATGGCAGCTTCAGCCGCGTCCTTCCGTCGCCAAACAGCTTAATGTCATCAAACGTCTGCTGCTTGAGGCCTCTCAGGTTGTCCACGCGGGTGACCCGGATCGCGAAGGGCAGCTGCTGGTGGATGAAGTACTGGATTATCTGGAACTGACGCCGGAAAAACGCCACGCGACCCAGCGCTGTCTGATTAACGATCTCAATCCGCAGGCCGTCGAACGCGCCATTGAACGCCTGCGCGATAACCGGGATTTTATTCCGCTGTGCGTTTCAGCGCTGGCTCGCGCCCGTGCTGACTGGCTCTACGGCATCAACATGACCCGCGCCTATACTATTTTAGGGCGCAATGCCGGATACAACGGCGTGCTTTCTGTTGGCCGCGTGCAAACGCCGGTGCTCGGGCTGGTGGTGCGCCGTGATGAAGAAATCGAAAATTTCATACCGAAAGATTTCTTTGAAGTGAAAGCGCATATCGTCACCCCCGCCGAAGAACGCTTTATCGCGCTCTGGCAACCGAGCGAATCCTGTGAGCCGTATCAGGATGAAGAAGGGCGATTGCTGCACCGTCCGCTGGCCGATCACGTTGTGGCGCGCATTGCCGGGCAGCCAGCCATCGTCACCGGATATAACGACAAACGTGAAAATGATATCGCGCCGCTGCCGTTCTCGTTATCCACTTTGCAGATTGAAGGTTCAAAAGCCTTCAATCTTAGCGCACAGCAAATTCTGGATATCTGCCAGAAACTTTACGAAACGCACAAATTGATTACGTATCCGCGTTCGGATTGCCGATATCTGCCAGAAGAACATTTTGCCGGCCGTCACGCAGTGCTGAATGCCATCGGCGTTCACCGCCCGGATTTAATGCCGCAGCCGCTGGTTGATACCGATTTACGTAACCGTTGCTGGGACGACAAAAAGGTCGATGCGCACCATGCGATTATCCCGACGGCGCGCAGCAGTAACGTCAACCTGAGCGATGACGAGCGCAAAATTTACGGTCTGGTGGCGCGTCAGTATCTGATGCAATTCTGCCCCGACGCGGTTTACCGCAAATGCGTTATCGATCTGGATATCGCGGGTGGCAAATTCATCGCCAAAGCGCGTTTCCTGGCTGAGGCGGGCTGGCGTACACTGCTCGGCAGTAAAGAGCGTGACGAAGAAAACGAAGGCACGCCGCTGCCGGTGGTGGCGAAGGGCGATGAATTACTGTGTGAACGCGGTGAGGTGGTAGAGCGCCAGACGCAGCCGCCGCGCCCGTTTACCGATGCGACCTTACTTTCGGCGATGACCGGTATTGCGCGTTTTGTGCAGGATAAAGAGCTGAAGAAAATTCTGCGCGCCACGGACGGATTGGGCACAGAAGCGACGCGCGCCGGGATTATCGAACTCCTGTTCCGCCGTGAGTTTTTATACAAAAAAGGGCGTTATATCCATTCCAGCGACACTGGCCGCGCACTGATTCATTCGCTGCCGGACATTGCCGCACGGCCAGATATGACGGCTGACTGGGAATCCACGCTGACGCGTATCAGTGAAAAAAGCTGTCGCTACCAGGATTTCATGGAACCGCTGGTCGCCACGTTGCAGAACCTCATCATTCAGGCCAAAACAAACCGGGTGTCTTCGGCGTTCCGCAGCCTGCCTTCTAAGCCTCCAGCGGCGGCGAAAGGCAAAAGCGCACCTAAACGGCGTAAAGCCAGCCCCAAAGGGAAGGAAGCAAACAGTGATGAATAACGTACTGATGAACAAGAAGCTGATGCATAAAGTGTTGATGGCGTTACTGGTCAGTTCGTCATTGCTGGCCTCTCCGGCAATGGCGGAACGTTACGGTAACGGCGCGGACGTCGTGGTGCCGCTGCCGCCGCAAATCTGGGAGAACAGCGGCAACAGCAATAACAACAGCGCGCCGACCTGCCATAACTGCTGCATCTATAATAACCAGAGCTACAGCGAGGGCGCGGTGGTCACGGCGGACAGCGTGGTGCTGCAATGCTCGCGCGACCCGAACGTGGTCGGCACCAATGAACTGAAATGGGAAGTGCTGAAAAAATAACCCGGCTCTGAACAGCAAAAAGGCGCGGAAACAGTCACCTGTCCGTGCCTTTTTTATGGAGAAGCGTTAAGCGGCGCCGTGGCTACAGTGCGCGCAGATAGGCGTCAATCAGCGGAATATCTGCCGGTGCCAGTTCAAAGGAACTAACTTCTTCTGGCGCAACCCAGCAAAATTCCGAGTGACACTGTAACGAAATCGTTCCTGTAAAGCGGCTGACGCGCCAGCCGTGCAGGCGAATCAGGCGTTCCGGCTGATGCAGTTCGCTGGTCGCGACAAAATCGTCAACTTGCGCGGTGATGTTCATCTCTTCGCGTAACTCACGCACCAGCGCGGCGGGCTGGCTTTCCCCGGCTTCCACTTTCCCGCCGGGGAATTCCCACAAACCTGCCTGATCGCTGCTGGCATCACGCCGGGCGAGGAGTAATTTTCCCTCACGTTCTATCAGCGCGGCGACCACATCAATCGTTTTCATCTGTATTACTTCAGGTCGAACGTTGCCCAGATTGGCGCATGGTCAGACGGTTTTTCCATTCCGCGAATATCGTAATCGATACCGGTCGCTAAACAGCGTTCAGCCAGCGGATTGCTCGCCAGGATCAGATCGATACGCAGGCCGCGGTTTTCGTCAAAGCCGCGTGAACGGTAGTCGAACCACGAGAATCTATCGGTCGCTTCCGGGTTAGCGGCGCGGAAGGTGTCCACCAGTCCCCAGCCTTTCAGGCGATCCATCCATTCGCGCTCTTCCGGCAGGAAAGAACATTTACCGGTGCGCAGCCAGCGTTTACGGCTGTCTTCGCCGATACCGATATCCAGATCGGTCGGGCTGATATTCACGTCGCCCATCACAACCACCGGATTATTCACTGACAAACTGGTGTTCAGGTAATCCTGCAAATCACGGTAGAACTTCTCTTTGGCCGGGAATTTGGTCGGATGATCGCGGCTTTCGCCCTGCGGGAAATACCCGTTGATGACCGTCAGAATGCCCTGTGGCGTTTCAATGTCGGCCATAATGATACGGCGCTGGGAGTCTTCATCGTCTCCCGGGAAACCACGGCGTACAGCCACCGGTTCCTGTTTAGTCAGCATGGCCACGCCATAATGGCCTTTCTGCCCATGATAAAACACGTGATAGCCGTACTGGCTGACATCTTCCAGCGGGAACATGTCGTCGTGAACCTTAGTTTCCTGCAAACCGATCACGTCAGGCTGATGCTGTTCAATAATGGCGGCGAGTTGGTGTGGGCGCGCGCGCAATCCGTTGATATTAAAGGAGACGAACTTCATAGTCGGGAACCATTTGGCGATGAAATCAGAAGGGCGATAGTAGCAGAAAAAGGGAGGGATGGCGAAATCCGCGCACCCGAAAATCACAGCAAAAACACCGCAAAAGCAAAACGCTTACCCGATCATTGCGGCAAGCGGATTTCCACCCGGGAATTATTTTGTCAACTTTTCGTGACAGTCTCTTCTTCCCTTGTACATGAAAGAGTATTATCCCCCCAGCGATTTCCGCACCGGCAGAAAAAAGGTCAACACTGATGCGTCTGGAAGTTTTTTGCGAAGACCGCCTGGGGCTCACCCGGGAACTACTCGATCTACTGGTTTTACGCAGTATTGATTTACGCGGGATCGAGATTGCCTCGATTGGCCGCATTTACCTTAATTTTTCCCAACTGGATTTTGATACTTTTCGCGCCCTGATGGCAGAAATCCGCCGTATTGACGGCGTGACGGATGTCCGTACTGTTACGTTCATGCCTTCTGAGCGGGAACATCGCGCCCTGCGTGCGCTGCTGGTCTCCATGCCGGAGCCGGTTTTCTCCATTGATATGAAAGGCAAAATCGAGCAGGCCAATCCGGCGGCGATGGCGTTGTTTGAACTCGATGAAGAGAAAATCCGCAACGTCACGGCGGTGAACCTGATCACCGGTTACAACGTCACGCGCTGGCTGGAAAGCGATAATGCTCAGCCGCATTCCGAGCGAATTGTCATCCGCAGTCAGGATTTCCTGATGGATCTCACGCCGATCCACATTGAGGATGAAAACGAAAAAGGCGGTATCGCCGGTGCCGTGGTCATGCTCAAATCGGCCGCCCGCATGGGCCGCCAGTTGCAGGATCTGACAGTCAACGACGACAGCGAGTTCGACCACATTGTCGCAGTCAGCAGCAAAATGCGCCACGTGCTGGATCAGGCACGCAAACTGGCGATGCTGGATGCACCATTGCTGATTGTCGGTGACACCGGCACCGGCAAAGATTTGCTGGCGCACGCCTGTCATCTGCGCAGCGCACGCGGCAAAAAACCGTTCCTCGGCCTCAACTGCGCCTCGCTGCCGGATGACGTCGTTGAAAGTGAACTGTTTGGTTATGCCGCTGGCGCATATCCGAATGCACTGGAAGGCAAAAAAGGCTTCTTCGAACAGGCCAACGGCGGTTCGGTATTGCTCGATGAAATCGGTGAAATGTCGCCGAGAATGCAGATCAAGTTGCTGCGTTTTCTTAATGACGGCACGTTCCGTCGCGTGGGCGAAGAGCATGAAGTGAAGGTGGATGTACGCGTAATGTGCGCCACGCAGAAGAATCTGGTGGAACTGGTTCAGCGCGGAGAATTCCGTGAAGACCTGTATTACCGTCTGAACGTGCTGAGCCTGACGCTGCCGCCGCTGCGCGATCGTCCGGCGGACGTCATGCCGCTGACCGAACTGTTCGTGGCGCGTTTCTCTGATGAACAGGGAATGCCGCGACCAAAACTGTCCTCGCAGCTGGCAAATTATCTGACGCATTACGGCTGGCCGGGCAACGTCCGTCAGCTGAAAAACGCCATTTATCGTGCGCTCACCCAGTTGGAAGGCGGCGAACTGCGTCCGCAGGACATCGTTCTGCCAGACTTTGATGCCGAAGTGACGATTGGCGAAGAAGCGCTGAATGGTTCGCTCGACGATATTAGCAAGCGTTTCGAACGTTCGGTGCTGACCCGTCTTTATCGCACTTATCCAAGTACGCGAAAACTGGCGAAACGTCTGGGCGTTTCACACACGGCGATTGCCAATAAACTGCGCGAATACGGCCTCAGCGCCCGTCGCGGTGAAACCGGCGAAAGCGAAGAGTAACACCTGCTGATCAGTAAATTTTTCATCAAATAAGAAGCAATAAAAAAGCAACGGACTGAGCCGTTGCTTTTTTTCGCCTGTCATCCGCAGATGACAAAACTCAGATCCTTATTTCAGGACAGCCAGCGCAGACTCGTAGTCTGGTTCGGTGGTAATTTCGTTCACCAGCTCGCTGTACAGCACGTTGTCCTGACCATCCAGAACGATCACGGCACGTGCAGTCAGGCCAGCCAGTGCGCTGTCGGTGATCGCGACGCCGTATTCAGATTTGAAATCACCTCCACGCAGGGTGGACAGTGTAATAACATTGCTCAGGCCTTCCGCGCCGCAGAAGCGGGATTGTGCGAAAGGCAAGTCAGCGGAGATACACAGTACAACAGTGTTCTCGATTTCGCCCGCCAGCTGGTTAAATTTACGCACTGACGTCGCACAAACGCCGGTATCAATGCTTGGGAAAATGTTCAGGACTTTCCGTTTACCCGCGAAGCTGCTCAGGCTGACATCAGAGAGATCTTTAGCGACCAGGCTGAAAGGCTTGGCGGCGTCGCCTTTTTGTGGGATTTTGCCAGCAACGGTGACCGGGCTGCTCTGAAAGTGTACTGTCTGGGTCATGATTATTTCCTATGGACATTGGAGTCAAACGGCTTTCAGTTTAGGGGAACAATTGTAGATTGGATATATATTAAATGCTAAATACTTGTATATCTTATATATGCCCGTTTGAGTATATACCGAGGAGCCGTTATGAGAAGTGTTCGCTTTTATCCCGAAGCCTGGCCGTTGCATACGGCATTTGTGATCTCCCGCGGCAGCCGCACTGAAGCGCGCGTAGTCACTGTCGAAATCGAAGAAAAGGGCATTCGCGGCGTAGGAGAATGCACGCCGTATCCCCGCTATGACGAAAGCGAAACCTCGGTGATGGCGCAAATTGCCAGCGCCGTCACAGCGATTGAACAGGGTGCAACCCGCGAACAGTTGCAACATTTGCTTCCCGCCGGTGCCGCCCGAAATGCACTGGATTCTGCGCTGTGGAACATTGAAACACAGCTGACCGGCCTGAATCTCTGGCAACTCACCGGCACCGAACCGCTGGCGTCGATCAGCATGGCGCAAACCGTCAGTATCGGCACGCCGGAAGAGATGGCGCAAGCCGCGCTCGCGCTGCAACAAAGAGGCGCAACGCTGCTAAAAATCAAACTCGACGACCGGCTGATTGCCGAGCGTCTGGTCGCTATCCGCGCCGCCGTGCCCAAGGCGTCCCTGATTGTGGATGCCAATGAAGCGTGGCAAAGCGACGGGCTGGCGGCACGCTGCCAGTTGCTAGCCGATCTCGGGATTCTGATGCTCGAACAGCCGCTGCCTGCGGGCGAAGATTCCGCACTGGAAAATTTCATCCATCCGCTGCCCATTTGTGCCGATGAAAGTTGCCATATGATTGAAGGGCTGCCGGCGCTGAAAGGGCGTTATGAAATGGTGAATATCAAACTCGATAAAACCGGCGGACTGACGGGCGCTTTGCAACTGGCGCAGGCGGCGCGTGAACAGGGTTTTGAAATCATGCTGGGCTGCATGTTATGCACGTCGCGCGCGGTGCGGGCGGCACTTCCGCTAACGGCGGGCGCGAAGTTCATCGATCTCGATGGCCCGACCTGGCTGGCGCAGGACGTGGAACCTGCGATGAAGTTTCACTGCGGCGGAATCGACCTCGCCGGTTCCGAATAATTTTCCGCCTGTTGTCGCCGTTTTGTGCGCGAAGGCAAATCTGTAACGATTTCCTGTAGGGGATTGCGGTAACAAATGATAAAACTCCTGAATATTTCAGGGCTGGCCCCTTATGTGTTCAGGAGAATTTATGCCGCAGGGAAAATCGTTTCCTCTCTTATCGTATTCCGCCTGTGCCGCGCTGGTGGCACTGATTTCCGGTCAGGCCGTGGCCGCTCAGGTTCCCGCCGGTACGCAACTTGCCGCTAAACAGGAAATCGTCCGTCATATCAAAGATGAACCCGCTTCGCTGGATCCGGCAAAAGTGGTCGGCCTGCCTGAAGCGCAGGTGGCGCGTGACCTGTTCGAAGGTCTGGTGAATCAGGACGCTAACGGGAAAAGCATTCCCGGCGTCGCCGAAAGCTGGCAGAACCAGAACAATCAGGTTTTCCTGTTCACATTGCGTAAAGATGCCAAATGGTCGAACGGCGATCCGGTGACGGCGCAGGATTTTGTTTACAGCTGGCAGCGTCTGGTTGATCCGAAAAGTTTATCAACCGGTTCATGGTTTGCGGCGCTGGCCGGTATGGCTAACGCCGATGCGATCATTGCCGGGAAAATGCCGGTTGATAAGCTCGGTGTGACCGCCATCAGCCCGACGCAACTGCGCGTCACGCTCGACCGTCCGGTGCCGTTTTTTGTCAGCCTGCTGGCGAACTTCAGCCTGTTCCCCGTACATAAAGCTACGGTGGAAAAATTTGGCGATGACTGGACCAAGCCCGGAAATCTGGTGGGCAACGGCGCGTATGTGCTCAAAGAGCGCGTCGTGAATGAAAAACTGGTGCTGGAGCCAAACCCGAATTACTGGGATCACGCGCATACCGTGCTGACGAAAGTCACCTTCGTGCCCATCAATAAAGAATCCAACGCGACAAAACGCTATCTGGCCAACGACATCGACATCACCGAATCCTTCCCGAAAGATCAGTACAAAAAACTGATGCACGATATTCCGGGACAGGTCTACACGCCGTATCAGCTCGGTACCTATTATTACGCGTTCAATACCCGCCGTGCGCCGACCGACGACGCCCGTGTGCGTCTGGCGCTGTCGCTGAGTATCGACCGCGCCGTGATTGCCGAAAAAGTGATGGGCACCGGCGAAAAACCGGCATGGCATTTTACGCCTGACGTCACCAACGGTTTTAAAGCAACGAAAAGTGAAATGCAGGATTACTCGCAGGAAGAGCTGAATGCGCAGGCGAAAGGGTTGCTGGCGGCGGCGGGTTATGGCCCGAACAAACCGTTGCATCTGACTTTGCTGTACAACACCTCTGAAAGCCATCAGAAGATTGCCATCGCGGTGGCCTCGATGTGGAAAAAGAATCTGGGTGCGGATGTGAAACTGATTAATCAGGAATGGAAAACCTATATCGATAGCCGCAACACCGGTAATTTCGATGTGATTCGTGCGTCATGGGTCGGCGATTATAATGAAGCGTCAACCTTCCTGTCCCTGCTGACGTCCACGCACACGGGTAACATCAGCAAATTCAGCAGCGCCGATTACGACAAAGTGATCGCAGAAGCCAGCCGTGAAACCAGCGACGCACGCCGTAACGACGACTACAACAAGGCCGAACAAATCATCGCCAGCCAGGCACCTATTGTGCCGATTTATCAGTACACCAATGGTCGCCTGATCAAACCGTGGGTGAAAGGCTATCCGATCACCAATCCCGAAGACGTCGCTTACAGCCAGGAAATGTACATCATTAAGCACTGATATCCGGTTTCCTCCCAAAATACAAAAGCGCCAGTCACGGCGCTTTTTGTTTTATATGCCTGTCAGCTTTTACGGCTGAACAAACGGACCAGAAGGGCGGCGGCCGCAGCAACGGTGGCAAGCAGAACCACACCCGTCCAGCCACCGACTTCCAGTGCTTTACTGCCCAGTGCGGCACCGGCGGACATCCCGATAAACACCACGGTAAACAGCAGGGCGTTCAGCCTGCCGCGAGCCGCAGGTTCCAGACCATAAACCAGTGTCTGATGGGCAACCAGCGTGGCCTGAATACCTAAATCAAAACCGATGGCACTCGCCACAATCAGCGCAAGTTGCGCATGTGGCGATAACAGCGGTAGCAGGAACATCGCGGCGAATGACACCATCACCAGCGCAGAACCCAATTGTGTGACCCGCGCCGGGCCTTTTTTATCGGCTAATGCGCCTGCCAGCGGAGCCGCCAGCGCACCGGCCGCACCGGCCAGCCCAAAAGCGCCGGCCACTGCGCTCCCCAGATGAAACGTATCGTTGAGCATAATCGCCAGGGTTGACCAGAAGGCGCTGAACGCGACAGACAGCAAACCCTGAGCCAGCGCCGCGTGGCGCAGTGTTTTATAGTGTTTCCATAACCCGAACATGGAATGCAGCAGACGGGCATAGCTGATGCGCGTGTCCGGCGTAAACTTTGGCAGAACCCTCCACAGCGCAAAACCAATCAGCGCCACACTTACCGCCGCCAGCTGATACATCACCCGCCAGCCAAAATATTCAGCGACAAAGCCGCTGACCACGCGGGAAAGCAAAATCCCGACCAGCAAACCGGTCATCACCGTCCCGACCGTTTTCCCGCGCTGCGCCGCCGGAGCCAGATGCGCAGAGGCGGGCACAATATCCTGCGCCATCGTTGCACCTATGCCGGTGATCAGGCTGGCGGCCAGCAAACCGTGAATGCCCGGCACAAAACCGCACAGCAAAAGCGCCACGGCCAGCAAAATACTCTTGAGCAGAATAATCGTCCGGCGATCATGACGGTCACCGAGGGGGATCAGAAACAGAATGCCCAACGCGTAACCGGCCTGTGTCAGTGTCGGGATCAGCCCGACAGACGTGGTGCTGGCTTGCAAATTTCCGCCCATAATGCCGAGCATTGGCTGGCTGTAGTAAATCGATGCGACGCTCAGCCCGGCACCGGCGGCCAGCGTAATAATGATTTTTCCGGAAAGCGCCGGTTCAGCGGCAGTTGCAGAAGTTTGGGTGAAGTCGGACATGATATTTTCCTGATGAATTCGCGTGTTGTGTGGGATGTCATGGCATGTATTCTTCACCCGAACGGTTATAAGTGGTAGCCTGCAGAAAGGTAAAACTGTTATACGCGAGGCGTATGAATACACCCATCACCAGCGGTATTGACCGCATCGACTTAATGCAGACGTTCGTCCGTATCGTCGAAAGCGGCAGCTTGTCCGCCGCCGCCGCCCAGCTGGGCACCAGCCAGCCCACGGTTAGCCGCCGCTTGCAGTCGCTGGAGAAAATGCTCGGAGCCCGGCTGATTCTCCGCACCACGCACGCTATGAAACTAACCGACGACGGCGAGCGGTGTTACGCGCAGGCCAAATTATTGCTCGAACGCTGGGCCTCGCTGGAAGATCAGTTACACGGCGCGGGAGATAAACCGGTGGGGATCCTGCGCGTGCGTGCGCCGCATGCGTTCGGGCAGGACCAGCTGATCGGGCCGCTGACGCGCTACTTGCAGCAGTACCCGAATCTCACGGTGGACTGGATGCTCAACGACCGCACGCCGGATTTTCTCTCCGAAGATATCGACTGTGCAATTCAGGTCGGGAACGTTGCGGATCCGTCGATGGTGGCGGTTTTGCTTGCCGAAGTACCGCGTATCGCGATCGCCAGGCCCGAATTACTGCAACAGCATCCGGTGACGCAGGTCAGCGAACTGGCGAATTTACCCTGGGTCGCTCTCAGCACCTTTTACCGTAATGAAGTCATGCTGCGCCACGATACCGACGGCAGAATGGAAAGCTGCACGATTGCGCCGCGCATGGCGACAGACAGCTTATATGCCGTGCGCAAGGCCGCGCTGTCCGGGCTGGGCGCAGGCATAGTGTCGGCATGGGTGGTGCAGGACGATCTCGCGCAAGGGCATTTACAACGCGTCTTGCCGGGCTGGAACGCGCTGCCGCTGCCCGTGTATCTGGTCTATCCGTATTCCAGCTACTATCCGGCGCGGCTGCGCAAATTTCTGGAAGTGATGCGCAGCGTTATGCCGGATCTGGCCGAAATGCAGGCTCCGGGCAGTCAGAAATACTCTGGAAAATTATGAAACAGTAAAGCGGGCGCTGTTTACATTTTTCACGCTAACTCATGGCATGATCGCTTCAGGATATTGTGGTGAAGGGTTTTCACCTGAGTTGTGTTTTGGAACTTCAAACACTTAACGCTAAACTTAGAAAAGCTAATGCAGAAAAAGCGAGGAACATCGTGGAAGTGATAAAGGGAAATGAACTACAGGTTGCCGACGCCGTTTATTCATTCCAGATGAACGGCGAGGGCGGTGTGAACGAAATCAGCCCGCAGTGCGTGGCGAGCGATGAAAAGCCGTGCTGGCTGCATCTGGATTACACGCGGCCTGAAAGCGAACGGTGGATCAGCAATACACCGGTGTTACCCGATACCGTGCGTGAAGCGCTGGCCGGTGACAGCGTGCGGCCAAAAGTGGTTCGCGTCGGCGAAGGGACATTAATCACCCTGCGCAGCATCAATCTGAATGCGGATGCAAGACCAGACCAACTGGTCACGATCCGCGTTTATCTGACCGATAAAATCATCGTCTCGACCCGTCATCGCAAGGTGTTCTCGATGGAAGAGATGATCAACGATATGCAAACCGGTAGCGGCCCGAAAAATACCGGCAGATGGCTGGTGGAAACCTGCGATGCGCTGACCGATCACACCAGCGATTTCATCGAAGACCTGCACGACAAAATCATTGATATTGAAGACGACCTGATGGAACAACAGGTGCCGGAACGCGGCCAGATGGCGTTGCTGCGCAAACAACTGATCGTCCTGCGCCGCTATATGGCGCCGCAGCGTGACGTCTTCTCGCGTCTGGCGAGTGAACGTTTGCCGTGGATGAATGACGACGACCGCCGCCTGATGCAGGAAATCTCAGATCGTCTGGGGCGTGGGCTCGACGATCTGGATGGCAGCATTGCGCGCACTGCCGTGCTCTCCGATGAAATCAGCTCGCTGATGGCCGATTCCCTCAACCGCCGCACCTACACCATGTCGATGTTGGCGATGATCTTCCTGCCCACCACCTTCCTGACAGGCTTGTTTGGTGTGAACCTCGGTGGGATCCCCGGCAATACATCGCCTCTGGGTTTCGGCGTTTTCTGCGGATTCATGATGCTGTTGGGGGTTGTTGTGGCGTGGTGGCTGAAGAAAAGTCGCTGGCTGTGATGTACTAATTGCCTGAAAAAAAGCAAAAAAAAGCCGGTCATAAGACCGGCGTCGTTCGAATTAAATTGTGCTATGCATTAATTCTAAAAATTTGGAAATAAGACAATATGGAGCACAACGCCCATCGCTTGACGTTGCATTCACCTGCGAAATAGATACTGCACCCAATCAGTAGTTCTAATGTTGATTTCGCTCAATCTTTTTGAGGTTTATGCCCTGCAAGGTGCATTCACAGGCACTTTTGCCGGAATGATCCCATTTTTGCATACCCAGGAGTTTGTCTTGCATACCGCCGAAATGATTCAAAAAGCGTATGACGACGCGACCCGCAGAACGCTGGAAATCTGGAAATCTGGAATTCTCAACCGGAAACCGGCATTGTCCGCTCAGAACCTTTCTACCATCCCACCCGTCTGGCGATCACCAGCGGAAACCGCGCCGGGCCGGCCATGGCAGGGCTGATATCGGAACTGAAAGCGGTGACGCAGGGCGATCCGCTGGCCGACGTTGCGCCGCCAGACGGCATGCATTTTACCTTTTTCTGTGTTACGCAGGCGCTGTTTAACAAACCGGAAGACGCGAAAGGGGCTGGCGAACTCACTGAAATTTTCAGAAAGCATTGTGACGGCCATATCATGCATATCCGTAATTTGCGACTGATTGCGTTGCCGGACCAGCTGCTGCTTGCCGGATTTCCTGATGAAGAGAGTCAGCGCGTCAGACAATCGCTGGTGAATGAACTGATGAAAACACCGTGGGCGGAAAAAATCCGGGAGCGGTTTCCCCACACGGAAATACCGCAGGTTTTCTGGCATAGCACGCTGCTGCGGTACGGTGCACAGTACTTGCCTGAACCGCTGCGCGTCTGGTTTGATGAAAATCAGCATCGAAACTTCGGGTCACTCAGCCTGCCGGTGAAACTGGTGATGACCAATTACAACTGGACCGAAACACGCCCCCTGGCCTGAGAAACAAAAAAGCCCGCATCAGTGCGGGCTCTTCAAATTAGCGACTACCGGACGAAATCTTACTTAATTTCCAGCACGTTAAGACGCTCAACCGGCGCACTCGTTTCGTCGTCTTCCGGCTGCCAGCCTACAGGCTGCATCGGGATCTCTTCACGGTCAAACGCCAAATCGCCGCCATCAACTACTTCACCGCCATGTTTAATCCCTTTAAAATCAAAAAGATTCATGTCATTAAGATGTGAAGGCACCACATTTTGCATCGCGCTGAACATGGTTTCGATACGGCCAGGGTATTTTCTATCCCAGTCTTTCAGCATATCGCCGATCACCTGACGTTGCAGGTTTGGCTGAGAACCGCACAGATTACAAGGGATGATCGGGTATTCACGCGCAACGGCAAAACGCTCAATATCTTTCTCACGGCAATACGCCAGAGGGCGGATCACGATGTGTTTACCGTCGTCGCTCATCAGTTTTGGTGGCATGCCTTTCAGCTTGCCGCCGTAGAACATATTGAGGAACAGCGTTTGCAGAATGTCGTCGCGATGATGGCCAAGGGCGATTTTAGTACAACCCAGTTCAGTCGCGGTGCGGTACAAAATCCCGCGGCGCAGACGTGAACACAGAGAGCAGGTAGTTTTGCCTTCAGGGATTTTGTCTTTCACGATGGCATACGTGTCTTCTGTGACAATCTTGTATTCCACTCCCAGCTTTTCCAGATATTCTGGCAGGATATGCGCCGGGAAGCCCGGTTGTTTCTGGTCAAGATTGACCGCCACCAGGGAAAAATTCACCGGTGCGCTTTTTTGCAGATTGCCCAAAATTTCCAGCATGGTGTAACTGTCTTTACCACCGGACAGGCAAACCATAATGCGGTCGCCTTCTTCGATCATGCCGAAGTCACCGATCGCTTTACCCACTTCACGGCGCAGGCGCTTTTGTAATTTATTCAGGTTGTACTGAACTTTTTTATCAACTGATTGAATTTCTGACATTAATAGTAACTCTGACTCAAAAAGGGCACCAGAAGGGCGTGGTCGTCATAGCGCGAGTTTAGCATTATGCGATTCAGTCTGCTCGCCGCCCATATCTTCCGTCCTGCGGCGTTGTGGCGCGTATGATACGGATTACGCCGCCGAATGTCAGCGCGTTTTATAGCGGATTAATAAAGGGAAGGTTTGGTGCCAATAGTGAAAGTACGTTTAAGGCTTGCTGGCCAACCCCTTTATTTGCAGCCCTTTAATCTCCGGATATCATAAGGGAAAATGATAGGTTAGGATGTTTCTATAACCGAAATTTCTGCTACCCTGAGGGTCTAAACAAGCTGCTTTGGAAACATCCGATGCTTTTAACCCTCGTTTATCGCAGCCACATCAGTGAGCATGTTCATGCTCCTTCACTGGTCGAAATGGTGTCGCAAGCCAATGTTAACAACGAACTTTTGAGCATTACCGGCATTCTGCTTTTCGACGGGAAGCACTTCTTCCAGTTGCTGGAAGGGCCGGAAGAGGCAGTGGACGCACTCTACAGCATGATTTGCCAGGATCAGCGTCATCATAACGTAGTGGTTCTTATGCGCGATTATGCGCAGTCACGCCGCTTTGGCAATGTGGGGATGGAGCTTTTTGACCTCAGGCATCATCACGAAGATGAGGTGCTTCAGGCGGTGCTCGATAAAGGAACATCTAAATATCGTCTCACTTATGAAGACCGGGCTCTTCAATTTCTGTGCACCTTTGTGCAGGCTCGTGAGAAGGAAAATTATCTCGAAATTCTCCCGGCAGATTCCTGGTCTTTCATCGCCGATGAACCCCTGAAAGCAGAAGTAGAATTTATCTTTCCCGAGATGCAGGACTACAATTTTGCCTTCCAGCCGATCGTTGACCCGCTGAGTCGCGAGATTATTTCTTATGAAGCCACAATCCGCGGGCCGGAAGGTGGCTCCGCGATGGAGTATTACTCACGGCTTTCCGGAATAACAATCTATGAGGCAGATCTCAAATCCAAAAAGCTGGCTTTTGCTATGGCGCAGAAAATGGGGATCGGCGACAAAACGATTTCAATTAAGCTTTTGCCTATGACACTTGTGATGGTGCCGGATGCTGTGCAGTCTCTGGTTAATGACATCACCGCCGGCGGTCTGGTTCCTGAACAGATAGTGGTGGCAATCACAGAGAACGGCGTCATAACGCGTGAGGACAAGTTTTCCAACGCGATGAAACAACTCAAAGCCTCAGGAATGCGTCTGGCGATCGACGATTTTGGTGCGGGTTCAGCGGGATTGTTGCTGCTGACGCAATGCCAGCCGGACAAGATTATGATTGATCGCAATATGATTTGTGACATCCATACCAGCGGCCCGAAACAAGCTGTCGTGCAGGCTATCATCAGATTCTGTTCTGCGTTAGAAGTATCAGTTATCGCGACAGGCGTTGAAAAACCCGAAGAATGGATGTGGCTGGATGCGGCAGGGGTGTGTAATTTTCAGGGCGAGCTGTTTGCTGAGCCAAGACTGAAGGGCATTCCGGTGGTGACCTGGCCGGAAGTTAGCTACAAGTATCAGTCGGGTGAACAGACACTCTGAGAAGGTGCAGGCGGAATGTAAGCTTTATACGCATGAGCCCGGCAGATGATATTTGCCGGGTTCATTTCAAAATGTTTTGCTGTGGATTTATACAATATCATCATCAGGTGTGCGGTAAACGACGTATTCAAGTGCTTCCAGATAAATATCCTGCTTATCGGTATCACTTTCCTGCTCAATATTCTGAATCAGACAAAGAATAATATCTTTGTGAGTAACCACTTCTTTTTGTTTCTTTAAGTTTTTATAAATACGGATGACCGTTTCGTTTTCGACAAGAAGTTCAGGGTCTTCTGTCAGAATATAATCAGCCAATGTGACATGAGTATAAGACACGTCTTGCATTTTAATACCCTCCGCGTTTGTATTTAGAAAATATCATTTAATATCCCGTGCCGTCTGCAATGACTGAGCGGGAGGCGAATAAGAGAAAAGTGGATCTTTCTTTAAGGATCAGAATCCGTAATCATCGGGCGTCATGCCCACGACCATTTCAAGTGCACCGCGCAAGATATCCAGCTGCACAACGTCAGAAGTGGTTTCAAGCTGATTAATCAGGTGCATCATGATGGCCTTATTGGTCACCGTACCTTTATTCGCAAGAATAAGACGAATTGCGGCACCCAGAACTTCCGCTTCGCTGGAATAAAGTTCACCGGCTTTAGCGAAATGTTGATAAATGCCAGCGCTACTGACGGCGTCTGAAATCGGCTGAGATGGATTTGATACAACCGAATCGCTGTGACTAAGTGCACATTGGTTTGTTGTATCAATGTTTTTTCTGGTCATCGGACGGTCCTTCAGCATTGAAAAAGTGTCGTACATTGTCGACGTCCCGGACTTCATAACTGACACGCGCACGCTTATCAGCCTGATCGTGGCGCATTTCATTAATGATTTGCTCCAGGGCACTTTTTCGATTTAAGTTTTCAGCACTCACAGCCATAAACTGTAACTGCTTAATGAGTCTGTCGATTGATATTGGACTCTTCGATTTGAGTAAGGCGATAACTGCCTCACCAATCAATTTGTCCGTTAATTTTTCTTCGTTACTTCTATACATATTATCAGCCTCTGAATATTTGCTGGCCAAAGGTCTGGGCAGAGTAGCTTCAGGTTCAGAGTTATTACTTCATACCAGAGGGAATTACGCTAATGGTAATAAAGTATTGGTAGGCTATGAATCAATCAAGCCCGCATAATATGTCAAACCGTAGTTCTGTGAAGCTAATCTTAACTCTCTGAACTCAATTGATCATGAATCACGCTCAAGAACCAGACGGATAAGCTTCATATAATGCTTTTCCTCTTCTTCGCTGCCAGCGGATTCAACACGATTCAAAAGTTTCGAACATAATGCTTTTCGATTAAGGTTCTTGCCCGCTTCCAGAATTTCGACCACAACGCGTCCCATCGTTTCCTCTTTAGATAAACCCTGAGTGAAGAGAGAAGGGGAGATTTCTGGTGACAATCCATCGTGCTTATTCTGACGCATGACATATCCTCTTGTTAATGTGTGCGTAGTTAATGATTACTTATGTGACTATAAAGTTATACAAGATGCGGAAAGTTGTACAGGTATTTTTAGGAATAAGTGACATAAATACAGAATATTCTTAAACGGTCAACGGCTGAATCGCTACAATTGTCCACCGTCAGAGGTGAACTTTGCTCACAAAACTTCCGTTTGTCCTATTTTTCAATGTCTCCGGGAAGAGTGCCTATACTTACTAAGCTAATTGTTAAGGCAGAACCCTTTCAGGAGGAAATGTATGAAGAGGAATAACCTAATCGCCGCATCGCTGGCTGCTGTCTCCATTTTATTCGTCGCCGGGTGTGCGTCGAATCAGGCGATAAAAACTACGGACGGAAAAACCATCGTCACGGACGGGAAACCTCAGGTTGACAGTGATACCGGCCTGGTATCGTATAAAAATGCTGAGACAGGAAAGACTGAGCAGATTAACCGCGATCAGGTTAAAAATATGAGCGAACTGGATAACTGAGTTGCTCAATAATCGTTAGACAGGAGAGAATTATGAACAGGACTTTGCTTTTGCCAGTAGCCGCATTAATCAGTGTCGCAGCCTTATCGGGCTGTACTCGGACGAGCTATGCCATTCAGACCAATGACGCGAGAACCATCGTCAGCGACGGTAAGCCAAAAGAAGCCCCTACCGGATTGCTTGAATTTACTGATGCCAATGGTGTGAAACAGCAAATCAACAAATCCGAAGTGAAACAGGTCACGGAGCTGCCTAAATAAGCCCGGTGTTTCTGATTCAATTTCCTGATTATTTCTTAAAAACCTGCTGATAAGGCAGGTTTTTTTACGGAGGCACGGCAACAAATTTGCGCAGCACTTCTCAAGTCTTCCCGTCTCCCGCCACAGCGATGCCAGATTATGGTACTTTTTACCGCGCACAATATTGCCAAAATAGATCGTCAAATCAAAGTCTCAAAACAAGGAAAGTCATCATGCGCCAGAGAACCATCGTTTGTCCGTTGATTGAACATGAGGGTACGTTTCTGCTGTGTAAAATGGCCTCTGAGCGCGGCGTTTTTCCCGGCCAGTGGGCGCTTTCCGGCGGCGGAATGGAACCGGACGAAACCGTTGAGCAGGCGTTATTGCGCGAAGTGCGGGAAGAGTTGGGCGAAGCACTGGAACTCACGCATATCACGCCGTGGACGTTCCGCGATGATATCCGCCTGAAGACGTATCCCGACGGAGCTCAGGAAGAAATCTACATGATTTACCTGATTTTCACCTGTCAGGCGAAGAACACCGCGATTACGCTAAACGACGAATTTGAAAGTTACGCCTGGGTGCGAAAAGAAGATCTGCTGAAGTTCGATCTCAACGAAGCCACGCGCATTACCTTAAAACAGCGCGGACTGATTTAACGGTAAAGATGTGGACCTGCGTTCATGTTCAGCCCGTTGTTTTCAGTGCGAAATAAACACCGTATCGGGAGAAAACATGACGTTATTGCCGTGCCGAAAATCTGTTTTATTGAATACGACGACGATCATCGCGTTATTGCTGTCTTCTGCTGCCGCACTGGCGGATGCGCAACCTGCATTCCTCAATATTGCGCAGCTAAAAGTCGTGCGCCAGCAGTTGCAGGACAACTCCGCTGCGCCGCAAACGGCAGATGCCTATCATTATTTACTGGCGGCGGCAGATTCCGCGCTGAAGAAGCCCGAGCTGAGCGTGACGGACAAAGGCATGACGCCGCCCTCCGGCTCTAAACATGATTATCTCAGCCTCAGCGCGTACTGGTGGCCGGACAACAGCAAAGCAGACGGTCTGCCGTGGATCCGTAAAGACGGGCGCGTCAATCCGGCGAGTAAAAATGAGCAGAGTGACGGCGTGCGCCTGGCGGATTTCACCGCGCGGGTGCAGAACCTGACGCTGGCCTGGTATTTCTCCGGCGAACAGAAATATGCTGATAAGGCTGCCAGCTTGCTGCGTGCATGGTTTATTACACCGGAAACGCGCATGAACCCGAACCTGAATTTTGCGCAGGGCGTGCCGGGTATTTCTGCCGGACGAAATGCCGGAGTGCTGGACGGGCGTTACTTCTCCACGCGCATTGTGGATTCGCTGGTTTTACTGCACGGGAATCCGGCGTGGACAGACAGTGACGAACAGCAAACCCGCGCCTGGATGCAGGATTATCTGACCTGGCTTCAGGGCAGTAAAATCGCCAAAAAAGAAGGGCGCACGCAGAACAATCACGGCAACTGGTATGTCACACAGGTGTCCGGTATTGCGTGGTATCTCGGCGATAAAGCGGTGATCCGCGATATGGCAAAACTGATGGAAAGTAAGCTGAATATCCAGCTTAAACCCGACGGCACCCAGCCCGCTGAACTGGCGCGCACCCGTTCGTTCCATTACAGCTATTTCAATTTGCAGGCGATCAGCATGATGGCGGTGCTGGCGCAGAAAAACGGCATCGACCTCTGGCACTACAAAACACCACAAGGCGGCGGCCTGCTGACGTCGCTGGATTATATGGCGCGTTACACGGATCCGTCCGTGTCGTGGCCGTATAAAACCCTCGACCAAATCCGCGTGCGGCCCGTGCCGTTGCTGTCGTGGGCGGATAACGGCACAGGCGAAAAACGATACGAACAGCAAATCCGTCGCGCTACGTATGAACTGCCGCCAGCCGTTAAACCGGCAAAGGGCGGTTACCACGAAGACGTCACGCGCGGCGCGGTGATGGAGGCTGAGCGCGAGACGTGGCTGCTGTCACTGCCGTCGTTTGCCAGGGGGTATGTCGGCGCTTAAGTTTATGCCGGTAATCATCATCGTTATAACGGGGTATCGCATCGCGACACCCCGTTTTTTATTACGGTGCCACACATCCTGAAATAACGGCGTGATGCAAAATTGACACGACTATCACAACCGGTTACGCCACAGTGCCACACTGGCGTATAGACTTGTCATCATTATTCCGGTCTAATTATTCAATCAGGACGTTATATTTTCTGGAAAATGAAAGAGTCTTAATATTTATTATTATCAGGGTGGATAAATGAAAACCCTCAAGGTTGATGATTTCTTTCTTTCAGAATGTCATACTTTCAGCTTATTTGATATGACGCACCAGTCGATGGAGGATGTTCATCTTCACGAATTTGATGAGCTGGTAATCGTCCGTAATGGCAGTGGTTTCCATATAATTAATGATCAGGTGGAATTTATTCATAAAGGTGATTTTTTTATCGTCAGCGCAAACGACGTTCACTGCTATGAATCGACCAATAAACTGTCCATCACTAATATTTTGCTGCATAAAACACGGTCATTTTACTATCTTAGGAATGTCAGTGAACTGACTGATATGATCCGTGAACAGGGCGGAATAACGAAAAAAAGATGCGAAGGATTAACGGATGAAGAATTACTACAAATCATTCAGTTAACAAATAAAATCAATAGCGGCTGTGATGAGAAATATAATAATAGTTACTTTTGCGCCGTCGAGTCTGCATTGTTAGCCATATTGGTAATTATGTTCCAAAGTGTGACGCGAAAGGAGAGTCGCAACCGACATACCAATGCGGGTAAGCGGCATCTGCTGAATTATTTACGCGAGAATTATACACGAAGCATTAATTGGAATTACTTATGCGATGAAAGTGGTGTTGCGAAACGCACCATGTTTCGCTTTGTTAAAGAAATAACCGGTTATACCCCCGAGAGATTTCAGCAGCGTTTCCGCTTGCTTAAAACGAAAGAACTATTACGGACATCTGATTTAAGTGTCGGGAAAATCGCGACGATTTGTGGGTTTTCCACAACATCGAGGTTAACGGAAGCTTATAAAAAGGAATTTAATCGTACTCCCACTGAGGAGCGCCTCAGAGTCAGCAATAGTGTTGTCTGAGGGTTTAAAAAATAACAAGTCAAAATAAAGGAAGTCTTACGTAATAAATTACTCACCTCTACCTCTCAAGGACATAAATATGTCAACGGTCAAACAGCCAAACCCCTGGTATATCGGGGGCGTTTCCGGCATGGCGTCATATATTGATTCGGCAGCGATTGTTTCAAACGGAACGGCTCTGGTTATTTATCAGAAAGCGATAGGAACAACGTCTGCTCAGATAGGTATTCTCTCCGGAATATTAACGCTGAGCATCGCGCTCGGGGCGCTGGTGGGCGGGCGGTTGGGAGATTATTGCGGCCGGCGTAAAGTATTTATTGCCACAATGGCGATGATCATGATCGGCACCTTGCTGCTCGCTTTCGGCACACAATTTTCTGTGCTGCTGGCCGGAACCTTTCTCGTCGGCTTGGCGACAGGCGCGGATTTACCGGTGTCTTTAGCCACCATTTCCGAGGCGGCGACGGATAAAAATCGCGGTAAAATCATCGGATTATCCAACCTCTTATGGTTTTTAGGCATCGGAACAACGATGGCGATCTCCGCCGTCGTCGGTGACTGGGGGCAAACAGGGGCGCAAATTATGTATCTGCACGTCTGTATTGTTGCCATTATTTTACTGGCGCTGCGCTGGACCATTCCTGAATCCCCTTTATGGCTGACGGCTCGCAATGAACGCCGCGCGGGAATTATCACGGTTCGCGCACAAAAGTCAGGTTTTAAAGATCTGCTCTGCGGAAAATATCTCTGGCCCTTTATCGCACTGTGCTTGTTTTATGCTTGCACGAATCTTGCAGCCAATACTGGCGGGCAGTTTGGCACCTATGTAGCGGTAAACGTGGTCGGAATTTCCGTGGCGCAAAACTCTCTGTGGAACCTGCTGACATTACCGACAGGTATTGCAGCGGGAATAGTATTTATGCGTTATGTCGATACCTCAAAAAGAATTCCCGTCTTTATTTTGGGTGCCTGTTGTTTTGCAGGGGGATTTTTCCTGCCGGTAATATTTAACTTTTCCTCCACGTCCTGGTTCTGCTGCTTGTTCTTCACGGCGATAGGCAGCGGGCTGGCGTTTGAAGGCATTATGAAAGTCTGGTCACAGGAATCATTTCCAACAATGTTACGTTCTACCGCGCAAGGGCTTATCGTGGCCATTTCCCGATTATTGTGTGCTGTGCTGGCATTCGTCACGCCATTACTGCTTGATGCTGGCCCGGTTGTGCTCTATTGCATATTATCCACCACGGTTGCGTCGGGGTTATTGATTGGCTGGATATGTTTTCACGGAAAACAGCGGAATGAATTCAACAGCGAATCCGCGATTGTCGCGCCTGAAATACAGCCCGATTTTCAAAACTCTGCTCTGAAAAGTCGGTGATTTTTCTACAAATCATCGATATCACTTTGATTATATTTACACGGAGATACGTAATATGCTCACTGTTACCCGATTGACCCTGAATCAGGAATCCGCTTTATCCGGTGTACAGGAACTGCCGGTCATGGGTTGGGAAATTGAAAGTAATAAACGGGATGTTATCCAGACCGCTTATCGGATCCAGATCCACCACGAACGTGATTTTAATAACAGTATATTTCAGGGTGAATGGCAGGAGAGTGAAAAATCTAATAATGTCGAACTGACGGAATTGATTCTTTCACCCTCTGAACGTTATTTTATCCGGGTGCAAATTCGAGATAATTATGGTGAAACCAGCCTGTGGAGTTCACCAGCAGAAATGATTTCCGGAGTAATTGATAATCAATGGGAGGCGGAGTTTATTTCCGCAGAAACGTCAGAGGATAAAAATAATGCCAAAGGGACGTTGCTGAGAAAATCATTTTCGCTGACCAGAAACGGGGATATTCAGTCTGCGTTTATTCATGTCAGTGCGCTTGGGCTTTACGAATTGTATCTCAATGGGCAAAAAATTGGCGAAGATGCATTGACGCCAGGGTGGACGAGTTATCACCACCATCTGCTTTATCAGACATATGATCTGACCGGTCAGCTGGTAAATGGTGAAAACGTCATCGGCGCTATTCTGGGCGCTGGCTGGTACAAGGGCGATATGGGGTTCTCGCGTCACCGCAACTATTATGGCGAACAGACCGCGCTGATTTCACGATTAGTCATCAATTATAAAGATGGCACCCGGGATATTGTGGTCACCAATGAAAGCTGGAAAGGGAATGATTCCGCTGTTCTGTTTTCTGAAATCTATGACGGCGAAATCTACGATGCGCGCAAGGAAATCCCCGGCTGGTGTGAGAAAGCGTACTCCGGTGAAAACTGGCGTCGGGTCAATATTGTAAAACATGATCACTCTGCGCTGACGGCGCAGGGAAGCTGCACGGTCAGAAAAAATGAAACCCTTAAACCCGTGGCACTGATCACCACGCCACAGGGCGATACGGTGATTGATTTCGGCCAAAACATGAGTGGCTGGGTCGATTTTCAGGTCAGTGGTCGTCCGGGTGAAAAAGTGGTCTTGCGCCACTTTGAGGTGCTGGATGCGCAAGGTAATGTGTATCTGGATAATCTGCGCAGTGCGCAACAACGCACGGAATACGTGTTGAAAGGCGAAGGTGAAGAGTCCTGGCATCCGCGTTTTACGTATCAGGGCTTTCGTTATGTCAAAGTTGAACACTACCCGGGGGCGTTAAATCTGGATAATTTCACGGCGGTGGTGCTGCATTCCGCAATGGAACAAACCGGGCATTTTTCCTGCTCTGATGCCGACCTCAATCAGCTTCATCACAACATTGTCTGGGGGCTGAAAGGTAATTTTCTCGATGTGCCGACCGATTGCCCGCAGCGTGATGAACGTCTGGGCTGGACCGGCGATGCCCAGATATTTTGCCGTACGGCCAGCTATCTGATGCAAACGCGGAATTTCTTTGCCAAATGGCTGGCCGATCTCCGCTATGACCAGACGCCCGAAGGCGGCGTTCCGCATGTCATCCCGGATATTCTGACAAATCACTGTGATCAAGATCGTCTGTTGTCGGAAGGCGGGACACATTCTGCTTCGGCCTGGGCGGATGCCGCTGTGATCAATCCGTGGACAATTTATCTGATGTACGGCGATACCCGCGTGCTGAAAAAGCAATATGCGAGCATGAAGGGTTGGGTTGATTTTATGACCGCGCACTCAGAAAACCACGTCTGGAAGTACAAATTGCAGTTTGGTGACTGGGTCGCGCTGGATGCCAAAGAGGGGAGTTATTTCGGCGCAACGCCCAATGATCTGACCTGCATGGCGTATTACGCCTATTCCACGCTGCTTTTTTCGAAAGCGGCGAAGGCGCTTAACCGCGAAGAGGATTATCAGAAATACGCCGCGCTTCACGGGCAAATTGTCAGCCGCTTCCAGGCTGAATTCTTTACGCCCACCGGGCGTCTGGCGGCTAGTACGCAAACGGCGCATATCCTGGCGTTATATTTCAACCTGGTGCCCGACGCGTTCCGTCAGAGAACCGTGGATACGCTGGTGGAGTTACTTCATGAACATGATGGGCAACTGGTGACCGGTTTTGTCGGCACGCCTTATTTCTGTCATGCACTCAGCCAGAATGGACGGGCCAAAGAGGCCTGGAGTTTGTTGCTAAAAGACGATTTCCCGTCATGGCTCTATCAGGTCAAAGCCGGTGCAACGACGGTCTGGGAACATTGGGACGGCATCAAACCTGATGGCTCAATGTGGAGCGCAGACATGAATTCTTTCAATCATTACGCTTATGGTGCCGTTGGCGAATGGTTGTACCGCGCGGCGGCGGGCATAGAAGCCGATGAAAATGCACCCGGCTTTAAACATGTGGTGATAAGCCCGGTAATTGGTGGCGGTCTGGAATGGGTCAACGCCTGTTATAAATCGATATATGGGATGATAAAAGTCCACTGGACGGTCAGTGATGCCGCCGAGGGGGTTCAAAACATTGTCCTTGCTGTGACTATTCCGGCCAATACGGTGGCGACAGTATCGCTCATCAATGCAGAACGTATTCTTGCATCGGATGGGATCGCGTTTGTCGATTATGCGCAGGGGGTAACCGCTAAAGTCGGATCCGGAGAATATCGGCTGGAATATTTGATGAGGACAGAGAGGGTGAGGACCCGGCATACATGCCTGACCGGGAATTCTTCGGTTTTCCAATGACATCGATGACGTAACGTACGGCGTCGAAACCGTCCAAAGAGGGAAGTGCTTTCCCTCTTTGGATTTCTTCTCACAATATTAAACAACGCAGGGCGGTTAAGGAGCGCGTTAACGCTCCTTAACCCGGTGTGGGCTGGCGCCCACGACCTTGAACTTAAGATTCAGACTCGGTCTTCTTCCCCGCCAGCAGGGCCAAAAAGTCATATTTCTGCTGCAATTCCTTCTCCGCCGCTGCATACAACTGCGCCGCCACTTCCGGTTGTTGCGCATTCAGCCTTCTGAAGCGTTGTTCATTGTTGAGCGTATCGGTCAGTCCGCTGGAAGGTGGCCTTGAATCAAGCGCCAGCGCGGGTTTGCCTTCTTCCACACGACGCGGATCAAAGCGGTACAGCGGCCAGAAACCGGTAGTGGTCAGCTGTTTCATCTGATCATGGCTGAGCGCGAGATCATAGCCGTGTTCTTCACACGGGCTGTACGCAATGATCAGCGACGGCCCCGGATAAGCTTCGGCTTCCTGAATAGCTTTCACTGTCTGGTTGAGCTGCGCACCGAGGGAGATCTGCGCCACATACACATGACCGTACATCATCATGCTCACGCCCAGATCTTTACGCGATTTTCGCTTACCCTGTTCGGCGAATTTCGTGACCGCACCCAGTGGTGTGGCTTTCGACTGCTGCCCGCCGGTGTTGGAATAACACTGAGTATCGAGTACCAGCACGTTGACGTTTTCCGTCAGGCTCAGGACATGATCCAGCCCGCCGAAACCGATGTCATACGCCCAGCCGTCGCCGCCGATCAGCCAGATGGATTTATCCACCAAATAATCCGCGTCGGTCGCCAGCTGGCGCGCGTCCGGTGTATCAATATCGGCCAGAATCTTGCGCAGCGCGGTCACATGCTCACGTTTGACTTCCGGCGTGGACGTTTCATCGCGCAGTCCGCCCAGCACATCTGCCGGAATATGCGGCTCCAGCGATTCCACCAGACGCAGCACGCGACGGCGATGCTGATCGACCGTCAGACGGAAGCCCAGCCCGAACTCGGCGTTGTCTTCAAACAGGGAGTTCGCCCACGCCGGACCACGTCCCTCGGCGTTAGTGGTGTACGGCGTTGAGGGTAAATTACCGCCGTAAATGGATGAACAGCCGGTGGCGTTGGCAATCAGCAAACGGTCGCCGTACAACTGTGTCAGCAGTTTGATGTAAGGCGTTTCGCCACAACCGGAACAGGCACCGGAATACTCAAACAGCGGCGTAATCAGCTGCGAGGTACGGATATCGATGCGTTCCAGCGTGGTTTTATCGATCTCCGGCAGCTTGAGGAAGAAGTCATAGTTGGCGCGTTCTTCTTCCAGGTGCTCGATGCGGTCGGCCATGTTAATGGCTTTGATGGACGGATCCTGACGATCTTTCGCCGGGCAGACTTCCACGCACAAATTACACCCGGTGCAGTCTTCGGGCGCGACCTGCAATACGTATTTCTGGCCACGCATGTCACGGGATTTAACGTCCAGCGATTGCAGCGCGGCAGGGGCGTTTTCCATGGCGTCTGGCTGAACCACTTTGGCGCGAATGGCCGAGTGCGGGCAGGCGGCGACGCAGTGGTTACACTGCGTACACAGATCCGGCTTCCAGATCGGCACTTCTTCAGCAATGTTACGTTTTTCCCACTGCGTGGTGCCGGTCGGCCAGGTGCCATCCGGCGGGAAGGCAGAAACCGGCAAGGCGTCGCCAAGCCCGGCCAGCATGGTGGCGGTGACGGTTTTGACGAAGTCTGGCGCGGCGTCCGAAACAATGGGCGGACGTTTGCGCGGATTTTCCGGAATAGCCTGCAACGGCACGGCAACAAGCTCTTCCAGCGTGGCGGCCAGCGCCATCCAGTTGCGCGTGACCACGTCTTCGCCTTTGCTGCTGTAACTGCGGGCAATCGCGCCCTGCAATTCTTTCAGCGCTTCGTCGCCCGGCAGGATTTGCGTCAGGTGGAAGAACGCCATCTGCATGACGGTGTTAATTCGCGCGCCGAGTTTGCACTCGCGGGCAATTTTCGCCGCGTTAATCACGTAGAAACGGGCCTCACGCTGAATCAGCGTCGCCTGCACTTCCAGCGGTAACCGCGCCCAGACTTCCTCGGCGCTGAACGGCGTATTAAGCAGAAAAATCCCGCCATGGCGCAGACGTTCTGCCATCTGATACAGGTCGATAAACTGCCACTGGTGGCAGGCAACGAAATGCGCCTGACTGACCAGATACGCGGATTTGATCGGTTTTTCACTGACGCGCAGATGCGAAACCGTCAGGCCACCAGCCTTTTTGGAGTCGTAGACGAAATAACCCTGCGCATACATTGGCGTGCTGTTACCGATGATCTTGATGTTGTTTTTGGTCGCCGATACAGAACCGTCGCTGCCCAACCCGTAGAACAGAGCTTCGAGTGAGGCGCGCTCAGGCAACTCTTCTTCAACCACCGGCAGGGAAAGCCCGGTGACGTCGTCATAAATGCCGACGGTAAAGCGCGGACGCGGTTTGCTGAGCGCCAGTTCGCGGAACACCGACAGTACGCAGTCCGGCCCGAATTCTTTTGACGATAATCCGTAGCGACCGCCGATCACTTTCGGCAGCGAATCGCGCTCGCCGCAGTTATAGGCTTCAGCCAGCGCGGTCATGATATCGAGATACAGTGGTTCGGCCAGCGCGCCCGGCTCTTTAGTGCGGTCCAGCACGGCGATACTTTTCACGGTCTGCGGCAGCACGGCCAGCAAATGTTCAGCGCTGAACGGACGGTATAAACGCACTTTCAGCACGCCGACTTTCTCACCGCGCGCATTCAGGGTTTCGATGACTTCTTCGGCGGTGCCGATCCCGGAACCCATCAGCACGATCACGCGTTCTGCCTGCGGGTCACCGACGTATTCGAACGGTTTATATTCGCGGCCGGTGAGGGCAGCGAACGCATTCATGGCGTCGATCACGTGCTGGCAGGTGGCGTCGTAATATGGATTAGTAGCTTCGCGGGACTGGAAATAAGTGTCCGGGTTGGCGGACGTGCCGCGGATCACAGGATGATCCGGTGTCAAGGCGCGGGCGCGGTGTGCGTCAATCTGCGCCTGCGGCAGCATCTGCTGGAGCGTGTCGTCGCTCAGCGGCGCGATTTTATTGATCTCATGCGAGGTCCGGAAACCGTCGAAGAAATGGATAAACGGTACGCGGCTGTTCAGGCTGGCGACCTGGGCAATCAGCGCGAAATCCTGCGCTTCCTGCACGCTGGCTGCAGAGAGCAGGGCGCAACCGGTCTGGCGCACGGCCATGACGTCGGAATGATCGCCGAAAATAGACAACGCGTGCGTCGCGACGGTACGCGCCGCAACGTGCAGGACAAACGGCGTCAGCTGACCGGCCAGTTTGTACAGCACCGGGATCATCAGCAGCAGACCTTGCGACGAGGTGAAAGAGGTCGATAGCGCGCCGGTCTGTAATGCGCCGTGCACGGTAGAAATCGCACCGGCCTCAGACTGCATTTCCATTACCGTCGGGACATCGCCCCACAAGTTTTTCTTCCCTTCGCCAGACCAGGCACCGGCAATTTCGGCCATGGTTGAACTGGGAGTGATCGGGTAGATGGCAATGACTTCGTTGGTGCGATAAGCCACGGAAGCGACTGCGTTATTACCGTCAGTGGTGATCATGGAATACCCTTTGCTTTGCTCACAAAAAGGCCGGGAAACAGTAATTTTTACCGGCAATAATCATAAAAGCTTAGCAGAGGGGGGATTAATCAATTTATCCTGATTGTGTGCAGGGCTTTTTAACCTGATATTTTAAGGGGTTATGCGCGGCGGGGCGGTTTCAGGAATAGTCGTAGCCGCTGGCAGGAATAACCTGTACGTCAGCGGCGAAATAGGGGAATTCGCGCAGTAAGTGGCGATTAATTAATATCGATGCGTTTTATTCCTTTCACTGACATCAGCGCTTCATAAAGTTTGTCGACACTTTGTTTGGGCCGCAAGATAACGTCCAGAATCAGTTCACATTTGCTTTCATCTTCATCGCGCTGATTGATTTTGATATGGCCGGGACGAATACGCATTTTCTGTAATGCTAATAAAACTGAAGGCACACTTTCCGGCAATAAACGTATTTCGATTAAATGATGATGGCCGACCCAGTGATTGCTGATCTGGCGAAAAACTTCCAGCACAATTAAGGTCATAAAAGCGCCATATATCCCGATCTCATACAGTCCGCTACCAATCACCAGACCAATGGCGGCAGTGACCCATAATCCGGCAGCGGTGGTTAATCCCTTAACAATTTGCTTCTGGATAATGATGGTTCCGGCGCCGAGAAAGCCCATCCCGCTGACCACCTGCGCTGCCACGCGGCTGGGGTCAAAACTGACGTGTGTTTGCATCAGAATATCGGCGAAGCCGTACTTTGACACAATCATAAACATGGCGCTGCCAATCCCCACCAAAATATGGGTACGTAATCCGGCTTCTTTGGCGCGTAATTGACGTTCGATGCCGATCAATCCGCCCAGGGCACCGGCCAGGGCTATCCGCAGTAAGAAATCTGTCAGCATGTATTGCTCCTTTATCGTTATATTTCCCGGTCTTATGCAGGAGGAAAAGCGGTTAATCACGCTCTATTTTATGAGTCAAAGAAATAACCAGACGAAATAAAATGTGTCGGAGTGTTTAATTTTGGAATTAATTTAGGAAAAAGTTGATGTTATTTCGCCAACGGGCTCGACGCAGGCGAAAAACCTCGGATATGATGGCGATTCGAAAAAATTCCCCGCATTACCCAAAATCATTCAGGAGCAGGACAGATGATCACTGCGTTTCGCGTGTTACTGGCCGCCGGTGTGCTGGTGTTAGCCGCATGCAGCAGCCACGACGATTCGGCTGACGTTCCCCAAAAAGGCAACAGCGTGAATGTCGGTCAGCGTACCGTCAACATGGACAGCCCGGCCTATGCAGCCTGTTCAATGGCGGGCGGGCAACTCAGATTAGCACCACAGCTCGATGGCAGCCGCGTCGGCATGTGTTCGATGGCGAATGGCCGTCAGTGCTCTGAAGCCGCGTTGATGCAAGGGCGTTGTACTGCGGGTTAAAATGCCAGATGGGTGTCTGGCTTTTTCATGATTACATCCGGTCTTTCAGGCGGTAAACCAGCGTATGTTTACCCTGTTTCAGGACCATCTTATTCTCATTAAGGGAAACGGCCGCGCCGTTATTGAGCACGTCGCTGATCACGTGATCCCATTTGTTCAGGTTCTCGTCCGGGCACAACATCATGGTTGAAGCCAGGCCTTTTACCGTCAGCACGTTATTTTCCAGATTGCCCTGACCCATAAAGCGGTTACACATCTGGCCGGAAACATGCAGGTTTGAGCCGAACTCAATTTCCGGAATACGGCCCTGTGCGGCCGGAACTGTCTGACCATCCACACTCAGCAACTCGAAACGATGATGCTGCAAATCAGTTTGCTTCACGCCGGTCTGGCTGCTACATGCGCTGATAGTGATGGCGGCTGCCAGAACAAACAGTGACTTCTTCATGTTCTCTCCTGAGAAATATTCCATATGTGTCATACATATCGTTATATTCATCTTAATATATTACGTATTGCATCGCAATTATAGCGCAGGCGAATGCGTCGTCAGAACACTGCCAGATGCTCAAAAAAAACCTGCGACCTTCCTTTTCAGGATGACCACAGGTTTGTGCTTTCGCGAACTTTACTCAGGCATTTCACCGTATCAGCGTGACGGATGATTCACTTCAACCGGACGCAAATCAAACAGCAGGACTTCCGCATGGTCGCCGTCGGTAAAGGTAACGCTATCTTCATTGCGGATACGCGCGCCGTCGCCGGTTCTGAATTCGACGCCGTTCACCTTGATGCTGCCGCGGGCGACGTGGAGGTAAGCATAGCGCTCCGCATCGAGGGTAAACGTCGTTTGTTCTGCACCGTCGAAGAAACCGGCGTAGATTTTCATGTCCTGACGCACGGTCAGCGAACCGCCTGTGCCAAGTGGTGAAACAATCAGGCGGAATTTCCCGCGTTTTTCCGCTTCTGCGACGGACACCTGCTGGTATCCCGGTTGGGTGCCATTTTCTGACGGCACAATCCAAATTTGCAGGAAATGCACGTTTTCTTCACCGGAGTGGTTGAATTCACTGTGCGTCACGCCGCTGCCTGCGCTCATCAGCTGAACATCTCCGGGAACAATCACGGAACCGGTGCCCATTGAATCTTTATGTTCCAGCGCGCCTTCAAGCACATAGGAGATAATTTCCATGTTGCTGTGCGGATGCGCCCCGAAGCCGCGACCCGGTGCGACCTGGTCATCGTTAATCACCAGCAGGTCTGAGAAACCGACCTGTTTCGGATCCCAGTAATTGGCGAAAGAAAACGTGTGACGGGAATGCAACCAGCCGTGGTCACCTAAGCCGCGTTGTTCAGAGAGACGTTGTTCGATCATGGTGTACTCCTCAGTGTTGTCAGGGGGAAAGTGCGTTTGCGCTTTCGATGAACAGAGAATACACGTAAACTAATTTGCTCAACAATAAGGTGGATTGACTATCACTGTCACACTTCAGTTGACAATAACCGGTTGTATTTCTCAGGGCGGAACCGACATGCAGATAGAAGATCTCCGTATTTTTATGGCAGTGGTAAAAGCCGGGAATTTCACCGCAGCGGCGGAACAGTTGCTGCTCTCCAAGCAATACGTCAGCCGCCGGATGGCCGCGCTGGAGGCTTCGCTGAGCGTCAGGTTGCTTAACCGCAATACGCGCAAACTATCGGTGACCGAATCCGGTCAGGTATTTTTCCTGCACGCACAGCGCATTCTTGATGATATAGAAGAAGCGGAAAGGGCGGTTTCGCCGAAACGCCAGGCATTACAGGGTTCGTACCGTATCAGTATCCCGATGTCCTTTGGCATCAGCCATCTGTCGCCGCTGATGGCGGAGTTCTTACGGCAAAACCCGGCGATTCAGTTTCAGGTGGAACTGGTGGACCGGTATGTCGATCTGGTGGGTGAAGGGTTTGATATCGCCATTCGTATTGGCAATCTGGCGGATTCCTCACTGGTGGCGCGGCGTTTGGGCCAGCTGCAACGCATCATTTGTTGCAGCCCCGGCTATCTCGAACGGCGTGGCACGCCGGAAACGCCGGACGATTTACTCCAGCACGATTGCCTGCGTTATGGCCGTGAAGGGCAAAACGGCTGGGAGCTGGAGCGGCACGGTAAACTGCGGATTTTCGACGTGCGGGGGCCGGTTCTGAGCAACAACGGCGAAGTACTGCGCGACGCCGCTGTAGCCGGGCTGGGGATTGTCCTGCTGCCTGAATTTATCGTCGGCCCTGCGCTTGAAAACGGTTCGCTGGTGCGGATCCTGGAGGGCTTCCAGCCTGGTTCACTGAGCCTGCATGCGCTCTACCCACAGCATCGTCAGCGCAGCGAAGTCACCCGCGTGTTTCTGGATTTCTTACAGGAAAGGCTGAAAGCACAATTGGTATAACATTAATCCTAGCTCTGTAAAAATAACGTTTTAGAAAGCACCTAAATGTTATCAATATTATGTCAACTAACATAAAAGATATTGATAATTCGTATATATCCAATAACAATTATTTAAATCTATGATCATTAATTCCTTAATGAATCTTTAAATAAATATGTGATTGCAGACTTATCCGGCTGTTTAGGTTATGTATATCAGGGAGATATGGTTTTTTAATTCATAAATCACTTCAATTCATTCTATGGACTTCTGGTTTATTAACTGTTGAAATTACGCAGGTCAAAAATATTGGGTGATATTTCCCTGCCAAACTTTACCACGTTTTTGTTGATGCTTTCTAAATGGCAGAGTTATTCAGCTTATAGTTTACGTGTTTGTGAATAACAAACTCTCCAACAGAGAATGCATTGAAATGAAATCAGAAATTACCCCCCCTCCAGATCAGCAAGCAGTACCCAGGAAAATTAAATTTAACCTTAACTATTTATATACAGCATTGAAACTCTGTTTACTTACAGGATTTTCTGCAATTAACCCTGCTTACTCTGTTGATCTGCCTGCTGAAGGCACCGGATGTGAAAAAGGCAGTGTCAGTTGCGAAGTGACGTCTGAGATGGGGAATAATTTCACCATTAACAGTAACATGCTCGATACCGAAATTCATCTGGATAACACCGTCACCGACAGTACGTTGACAATTGACTCAAAAGTGATTGTGAAAAGCACAACAGGGGATGCCGTGACTCTCTTTGTTGACGGGGGTAAAAACAACACGATTATAAATAATGGTTCGATTTTTGGTCCCGTTGAACTTGCCAATTCAGACGGTTTGGTGCTGACAAATAACGGTAATATCATTGATGATTACGACAATCATCCTTACGGAGCGGTTTGGCGGGCGATAAATAAAGTCGGCAGCAATTCAGTTATTTCAAATAATGAAGGTGCGGTTATTATTGGCACGAAATCGGCCATTGCGGGTTCAGAGAATGCCAGTGGCATTACCATTAATAACGCGGGTTTCATTGGCTCTGATTTAGTCGCAATACAACTCTACGGTGATAACAATACCCTTAACCTGGCGACAACATCGGTGATCAAAGGCGATGTCCAGATGATGCCCGGCCAAACCAATAATGTGCTTAATTTGCTGGGAGGCACCACCGATGTCGGTACGTTTGATAATTACGTCAATGACAGCTCATTTAATTTTCTAAATATTGATGCGGCCGGGAAAGAATGGGATCTCTCCGGCGAACTGGTGGTGGCTGACACCATTCACGTCATTGCCGGAAAAACGGTAGTCACCGGAGATCTCGCGAATTCAGGTTCAGGCGCGACAACTATTGATAAAAATGCAACGTTACAGATAGGTAACGGAGGCGAGACAGGGACACTGGACGATAATGTTGTCAACGAGGGCGAACTGATATTCAACCGCACCAATGCGTACAGTTTTGGTAACAGCATCGGGGGTTCCGGCAACCTGATTAAAGCGGGAGCGGGTGAGCTGACATTAGGCGGAACCAGTGATTATACCGGTATCACCTGGCTCAATGATGGTGCCATTGTGGCGGGCAGTGATAACGCTTTGGGTAATACCTCTGCGTTGGTGCAGGCAGAGGGAACATCGTTTGATCTGAACGGTAAGTCGCAGACTGTCGGAAGTTTGAGCAGCGCAGCAGGGTCAACGCTAGATATTAACAACGGCACGATGACCATCAGCCACGGGGGGGAAAGCGATGGCGGAATCGTGGGCAAGGGTAATCTGATTATCGATAACGGCATATTCAATGCCAACGGCGATAACGCCGCCTTCGGGGGCACGTTTGTCATTAACGAGGGTGCAACGCTGGTGGTTGAGCAGAATAAGAATCTCGGTTCATCTGCTGCCACTGTGAACGATAATGGCCTTCTGCAAATTAATAACAACACCGACTGGGCGTTGACCCAGGCAGTGACAGGCACCGGCGGCCTGAATAAAAACGGAACCGGTACGCTTATTGTTAATCATGGCCTGACCTACACGGGAGATACGCATGTTTCCCAGGGCACATTACAGATTGGCGAAACGCAGGGCAGCCTTGACAGCACCGGCACTGTTTACATCGATAATGCCGCGACGTTGCAGGGAAATGGCGCGGTAGCCGGTTCGGTGGTGAACAATGGCCGCGTCGGCATGTTGAGTTCAGGATCAAGCCATCTTACTGTCGCCGGAGATTTTGAAAATAATGGCGTGATAGATCTCACCGGCAACACAACGGGCAATGCGTTGACTGTGGGGGGAAATTACACCAGCAACGACGGCATGCTCTGGGTGAATACCTCTTTATCCGATGACAATTCCTCAACGGATAAGCTTTACGTAGAAGGGAACACCCGTGGGAAAACCACCGTTCGGGTGAACAACATGCATGGTCTGGGGGACGCCACCGTTAACGGTATTGAGTTGGTGGATGTTCAGGGGCAGTCAGAGGGCACATTTGTTTTGCAGGGGCGCGCAGTTGCCGGTGCTTATGAGTATTCGCTTTATCAGGGAACCTCAACAGGTAATGACGGTAACTGGTACCTGAGATCTTCGTCAGAAGATCCTGACTCAGGGCTTCCGCCGGATCCGAATTTGCCGCCAGACCCCATTTTACCTCCGGATGATAATCCCTCTGCGCCAGTTATCCGTCCTGAGGCGGGAGCATACCTTGCGAACCAGAGCCTGGCCAACAGCGTTTTCCTGACAACAATGCATGATCGTAACGGTGAAAACCGGGAAACATGGGAAGAGTCAGCGGCGGGTTGGGCACATTTTGATGCCGGTCGTGTGAACAGCCGCGCCGCGGGTGACAATATTTCACTGGGTTCCAATACGGCAGTTTTACGTGCAGGTACCGATATCTATCGCCATGATTTTGGCGACCAGCAGGTTCGTGCCGGGCTGATGACGGGCTATGCGGATGCGGACACTGATAGCAGTGCGAAAAATGTTAGTGGCAACGCGAAAAGTAACCTTAAGGGGTATAGCTTCGGTGCTTACGGCACCTGGTATGGTGGTGCGGCAGGGCAAAAAACCGGCCCTTATGTGGATAGCTGGATCCAGTACGGCACGTTCCATAACACAGTTAATGGCGATGATTTGGCGGAGGAGAAATACGACTCACATAACTGGGTCGGGTCACTCGAAGCCGGATACGATTTGTCGCTTAGCAACAATCATGCGCTGTACTTCCAGCCTCAGGTTCAGACGATTTATACCCGTTACAGTCAGGGCGATCATACTGAAAGCAACGGTACGCAAATACACAGCCAGGATGCGGGCGGGCTGACGACGCGACTCGGTGGACGGTTATATGGTCAGTTTGACGATAAGGGTACCACTCAGCCATTTGCGGAAGTGAACTGGTGGCATGGTGGCAGTAGCAACAGTGTTGAGATGGACAGCACCTCCGTAGAACAGTCAATCCCCGTGAACCGTTATGAAGTCAAAGTCGGCGCACAGGCTCAGATCAGCAAAGACTGGTTATTGTGGATTAATACAGGCGTACAGGCGGGAAAAGATGATTATTCCGCGATTCAGGGGCAGGTGGGGGGAAAGTATTTCTGGTAATGCCACCGGCAGCGTCTTTCAATTTCACGATGTAACAAATGTAAAATCCACGCGCAGGCGTGGATTTTTTTACGCCGAAACTCCATGAGTTCGCACGCTTTATGGCGAATGACACACAAAAATCCAGATTTTTGTAGGATTTGCATCGTTTATTCCTATAAGAACTGCCGTACTTTTGTGTTGCACAAACGTTAACTAAAGAGGTGGGAAATGATAAATTTATCTGAGCAAAACCTGGATGAGCAGTACCTGGACGCCCTTGGCGCAACGCAGTCTCTTACCGCAGAACAAGCCGGAGAGCTGGAAACCCGAGGTTACGTGATCATTCATAATGTGATCGACAAAGACTGGCTGGAAGACATGCGCGTGGCGTTCGATGCGCTGGTGGCAAAAGAGGGGGACAATCTGGCCGTGGAGCATCATCAGGAAGCTACCGCGACGCGTATTGCGAACATGATCAACAAAGGCACTGTATGGGAAAAAGCGTGGTCACATCCGCTGATTCTGTCGGTTTGCCGCCATATCTTCCGCGGCGCGTTTAAAGTCTCTAGTCTGAATGGCCGCGAAGCGCTGCACCGTGGCGGGCATCAGCCGCTGCATGCGGACTGGAAAAAACCGCGCCCGGACTTTCCGAAAGTGCATCTGGTGAACTCTATCTGGGCGATTGACGATCTCAGTGCGGCAAACGGCGCACCGCGTATTATTCCGGGCACGCATCACCGGCCCGAACTGCCGGAAGATGTTCTGGCGGACGTCGGATTACCGCATCCTGATGAAGTGATTTTTGAGGCTCCTGCGGGCAGCGTGATGATTTACGACGCGCACGCCTGGCACGGCGGCACCAACAATACCGTCGGGACGCGCCGGCGCGTGCTGCACAGTTTGTACATCGACCGTGAAGATGCGCAGCAGCAGGATCAGCGCAAATGGCTTAAACCGGCAACCGCCCGCCGCCTGACACCGGCGCAAAAATGGCTGCTTGATGTATTGTAAATGCCATACCGGTCAAGACCTTGGGCGTCGGCAAGCCCAAGGTCTTGACCGGTATGGCAACCCAAGTTTTACCCTAAGTGATCAATGCAATTGAAAAACCGAGGGAACACTATGCTGCCCGTTGTGATAGAGACACTTTTCCGATCGTTTTGTGGCAGTGAGGCGCAGGCCGTGCGCTTTCCGGATAACACACAACCCGCACCTGAACTGGCACTGATGGTCAGTTTCCCGCGCATCGAATTTGTGGTCAGAGGTCACGTTCACGACCGGAGCCTTCCGGTGGAAAAAGGCTTACTAAAAGAAGGCGAAGCCCTGTATATCCCCGGCGGAAAATGGAATCTCACCCAGTGGAGCGCGCCCGCCGTGCTGCTGAGTATATTGTTCAGCAAAGAAAAGCTCGGTTTCAGCCTGCAATCCTGGGACGGCAACCGGTTTTCAGAAACTGACAAACAAAGCGTCGCCCGTCTGGGTCCGCGCGTCGGCTCGTTTTTATTGCAGGCGATGAATGAAATCGTTTCAAACCCGGATGACCAGCAAACCGCCCGTTGCGTGGTCGCCGGTTTGCTGAGCCATTGTCAGGAACAATTGGCGAACCGCACGCAAATTCTGACCCGCAGCGGCGCGCTCTTTGAAGTGATGAAGAAATACATCGAGGAAAACGCCTCGCTGCCGCTGACACGTGAAAACGTGGCCAAACGGTTCCATATCACGCCGAATTACCTGTCACATCTGTTCCGAAAATCCGGCGATATTGGCTTCAGTGAATACCTCAATCATATCCGGCTGGAACGGGCAAAATTGTTGCTGAAAGGGTATGAACTGAAGATCAAAGAAGTGGCGAGCAGCTGCGGATTTGTCGACAGCAATTATTTTTGCCGTGTGTTCCGTAAAAGCACCGCGCGTTCGCCTTCGCAGTACCGCAGCCAATGGCTGAGCCAGCATCCGGAAAAAGTAAACTGAACAGAATCAGGCAAGGATTCAGGAGAACTGTGGCTTGTGGCTTTAGGGGTAAATTCTATAGTAAAGGGGTCACTATCAACTCAGGAGTTTACCGATGAAAACTGTTGGATTTGCAGCGTACGATCCGAAAAAACCGCTGGCACCTTACGCATTTGAACGTCGCGGCCTGCGTGAAAATGATGTCGCAATGGAAATTTTGTATTGCGGCGTCTGCCATTCTGATTTGCATACCGCCCGGAATGACTGGGGCTGGAGCTATTATCCGATTGTTCCCGGCCATGAAATCGTCGGGCGCGTCACGCAGGTTGGTAATCAGGTTTCCCGCTACAAAGTGGGCGACCATGTTGCCGTCGGTTGTATGGTGGACAGTTGTCAGGAATGTGACCAGTGTGAAAAGGGCGAAGAACAGCTGTGCCGCGAAGGCAATACCGGCACATACGCGGGTTACGACCGTTTCACCAAAGAGCCGACGCAGGGGGGATATTCCAAACATTTAGTGGTGCGCGAGGAGTTTTGCCTGCGTATGCCGGAAGGGTTAGATCTCTCCAAAGCCGCGCCGCTGTTATGCGCCGGCATCACCACCTGGTCGCCGCTTAAAACCTGGAATGTTGGGCCGGGCAGCCGCGTGGGCGTTATTGGTCTGGGCGGGCTGGGCCATATGGCCGTTAAACTGGCCGTCGGGTTGGGCGCGGATGTCACCGTCCTGAGCCGTTCCAATGCCAAAGAGGCCGATGCACTGGCGCTGGGCGCGAGCCGTTTGCTGGTCAGCGCAGACAGCGATGCCATGGCGCAGGCGCACGATCATTTCGATTTGATTATCGATACTGTGCCGGTGAAACACGACATCACGCCATACATGCCATTGCTGGATGTGGACGCGACGCTGGTGCTGGTCGGACAGGTCGGGGCGATGGAAGAGTTCAATACCGTGCCGCTTCTGCTGGGCCGTCGCCGTGTGGCAGGTTCGCCAATCGGCGGGATCCGCGAAACGCAGGAAATGCTCGACTTCTGCGCTGAGAAAAACATTCTGCCGGACTGCGAGATGATCCGTATGGATGAAATCAACGCGGCATTTGAACGTATGGAAAAAGCGGATGTTCGCTACCGTTTTGTTATTGATATGGCCTCGCTGGAAGCCCCGGCGGCGGTATAAAAACGTGTAATTTTCGCAAAATGATGGCCCTGCAAAGGGCCATCATTCTTTCAGGCCGATGTCAGCACCGGCCTTCTTCTCAGCGGAACGGTGATGAAAATCAGGCAGGCGACGACCAGCCCGATGCCGGTCCAGCCCATTGCGGGCAGGCGTTCGCCGACAATCAGCACCGCCAGAACCGCCGCCACAGCAGGCTCGAGCAGCGTGATGGTTGTCGCCAGGCTGGCCGGAATGCGTGCCAGCGCATAACCGAAACACACATAACCGGTAAACATCGGGATCAGCGCCATATAAGCGCCGACAGCGGCGTTATTCCACGACGCCAGCAAAGGTGCGCCGGTCACGAATAACACCGGCATCAGCATCAGACCGCCGAGGCCAAACGTTGCGCCCATCGATACACGCGAAGGGACGCCGCGCTGCATCAGCTGACGCGCAGCCCACGCATAAAGTGCATACGTCAGGCCTGCCACCAGACCGAGCGCCATACCCGCCAGCGCGTGTGGTTGCTGGCCGGAAAGGGCGTGCGTGGTGCTTTCCGCCAGACATAACAGCATCATCCCGGCCACACCAATGGCTGCGCCCGTCATCCAGCGGCGGGTCAGACGCTGGCCTTCGAGCCAGTATTCAATCAGCGCAGAAAGCAGCGGGGCGGAACCGATGGAAATGACCGTACCCACCGTCACGCCCGCAAGATGCATCGAGGCATAAAAAGCCAGCGGATAGATGCCGACGGACAGGCCGCCGGTCAGTAAAATCCGCCAGTGCAAGGTGAGTGCGCGGCGGTGTCTGAGAATGCCGCGCGCGGCGATGACCGCCTGTAAAAGGCCGCCAATCCCCATTGCCACCGCGCCAATCGCCAGCGGACTGACCTGCGGGGCGAACGTCGCCGCTGTGCCCGTCGAGCCCCATAACACCGAGGCAAAAACCACGGCCAGAATGCCGAGTAACCGTTCTGCGGGCGAGTTTGTCACGACGCCTCCATCATGGCTTCGGCCATCGCCATCGCCTGACGCACGCAGGCACCGTTGCCTTCCAGCCCGGCGCGGGAAATCGCTCCTTCGAGCAGGAATGAAAAATGCCGCGCAAGTAATTTCGCTTTTGCTTCATCGCCGGCAAACAGCTCCAGCAAATGGGCGGTCACGATGGATTCCACCTGTTCCTTGTGGCCGCGCACCGCCAGCCTGCCGGGCGCACCGGCTGGGAGTTCGGCGGCGGCATTCAGCAGCCCGCAGCCACGAAAACCGCGCTCGTAGGAAAACTCCGCGTGATCGTCATACGCGCGGAAAACCGCCAGCACTTTTTCCTTCGGGCCAGAGGCTTCCTGTTCGCGGCGTGCATACAACGCCAGCCATTCGTCGTGGCGGACGGTAATGTATGTCGCGACCAGTTCCGCTTTGGATTCAAAATTGTTGTAGAGGCTTTTCTTCGCCACGCCCGCTTTTTTTACGATGGCATCAATGCCCGTGGCGGCAATGCCGTCGTTGTAAAACAGGACGCGGGCTGCGCCAAGCAGACGGTCGCGGGCGCTTTCCGGTGGCGTTTCAGGTTGTGACATAACGGCGCTCATTTTAGGGCTGCTATTGAGTAGGTAGCCCAGTCTACCTACTCAGTTTCTAAAAAGAAAGAAAACAGAAAGCCCGGCGTGCTGAAACGCGAAGACATTACCCGTGCCTTTATCAGGGGAAAAGGACATAATCCGGTAAAAGCCGTGAAGAGACAGCAGGTTGAAGTTGCCCGGCGTACCGCATTGTCGTTAACTTTAGAAGGAGTAAAACATGCTTCATGAGTGGCTGAATGCCCTGCACATTATCGCAGGGATATTGTGGATCGGCGGAATGCTAGCGATGGCGCTGGTTTCCATCACGTTTTCTAAAACCGCCGGAATGCAGGACAACGCGGGCAAAGCGGCGTTACTCGACACCGTCCGCCAGTGGAACCGCTGCGTCACCAGCCCGGCGATGATTTTGCTGTGGATTGCCGGGATTGTGATGATTGTCAGCCACGGCCAGATCCCGCACGCATGGCTGCTGATTAAGATCCTCGTGGTGTTCTTCCTTTCCGCGCTGCACGGGCTGCTTTCCGGCGATTTACGCAAACGCGCCACCGGGCAGCCCACAAAAAATTACGCATTACTGCGTAACGCCGCGGGAATTATCGCTCTCTGCGTCATTATTATCGGGATTCTGGCGATCATCCGTCCTTTCTGAATAACCGACATCGTTACCACCGATCCACGCCCCGGCGTGGATTTTTTTACCTGACGGAAGAGGAAAGCGAGCGCGGGAGGCAATTTTGTAAGGTGACTAATAGTTTCGTATGTTTTGTTACACTCTTCAAAAGGGCGCAATCTTCCGTGCAGGCTAAAATACTATTTTAAAATACGCTGAGCTGTTGATTTAAAGATGAAATGGTTAACAAAAAATGCGCTCTTGTTCTCCGTCAAAACCTGTATAGCGGCATTTTTAGCCTTATATATCGCACTTGAACTCAATCTCGATAAACCTGCCTGGTCAATGGTTTCGGTGTATGTCATTTCCCAGCTCTATTCTGCCTCTACGCTTTCTAAAGCCACGTACCGTTTTCTGGGCACGGTGCTCGGTGGGATTTTCATCTTTCTGGTGTATCCGTTTACAGTCACCGATCCGGTGCTTTTCAGCCTGAGCGTGTCGCTGTGGGTGGCATTTTGCCTGTACCTTTCACTGCATGACCGCACGCCGAAAGGGTACATTTTTATGCTGGCCGGATACAGCGCGGCGATTATGGGATTTGCTGACGTTGATACGCCGCTTTCCATTACGTATACCGTGATTTCGCGCGTCGAAGAGATCACTGTGGCGATTGTATGTAGTTCGCTGATCCACATGCTGGTGTTCCCGGTGCACATGCGCAATCTGCTGGAGAACAGCGTCAGTAACTGGTACGACAGTGCCAAAAAACTCTGTTCTGAGTTGCTGACCGTTACGCCAAAAGAGACATCGCCCGAGCGAGAACACATTCTGGTACAGATGGCGAATTACCCCGTCAGCGTGGAAGCGCTCATCACCCACAGCGTGTTTGAAGGCGATTCCGCGCGCCGGCTGATTCGCCTGGTGAACGCGCAGTATCAGCATTTGTCGTATCTGATCCCGACCCTGACGGCGATTGAAAAACGTCTGAGCCTGCTGGGCGAGCAGGGCATTGCCTTCCCGGATTTTGTCTCCGCGACCTTCAGTCAGTTTCTGCTGTGGCTGAACAACCCGGAACAAAGCGGCAATGCGAAGGCGATTCAGGACGACATCCGCGCGTCGCAGGAAAGAATTAAAGCGTGCTACGATCGGGGCGAAATGACGCCAGAAGAAGGGCTGTTGTTTATCGGTTTGCTGGAGCGTTTACAGAATTTTATTCACATTGCCGAGTCGTATTTTGGCGTGACCGAGCGCGTCAGTCAGTTAAGCAAAGAGAAAAAACGCAGCAAACTCAAACTCATCAGAAAGCATAAAGATGAAGGGATGATCCTTTTGTCGGCCTTCAGCGCCTTTGCGGCGACGATGGTCGGCTGCCTGTTCTGGATTGGTACAGGCTGGCGCGACGGGGCTTCCGCGCCGATGATGGCGGCGGTGATTTGCTCGTTCTTTGCCTCACTCGACAGCCCGATTGCCTCGATCCACGTCTTTCTCAAAGGCGTGCTGATTGCGATTCTGATCAGCATCGTTTACGCCGCGGTTTTTATCCCGCTGACAGTGACGTTTGAATCCCTGATTATCTGCCTCGCGCCGGGCTTGCTGGCGCTGGGGCTGGTGATTGCTAATCCTTCCACTAACTTTATCGGCCTGATTATTGCCACGCAGATCCCCGGTTTTATCGGCATGAGCCATGATTTCAAACCTGACCTGCTGGTGATCGTTAACGCCGCGATATCCACGCTGGTGGGGATTGCGATTGCGTTGCTAACCACGGCGCTTATCCGCAATAAACGGCCTTCGTGGACGGCAAAACGTGCATTACGCAAAGGTATTAAAGAATTATTGCAGTTTACCAATGAGATCAAAATTAACGCGTCGTCATTGCGCGGACGTCAGCAGTATGTCGCTAGCATGCTCGATAAAGTGAATATTATTTTGCCACGCAATAAAGTGGATCCGGTGCCGGGTGTTGCGCTGGGCGGGAATTTGATTACGGAAATCTGGCTGGGCGTGAATTGCTATGATTTTTATGCCCGCCATCAGGCCATTTTAAAAAACCATACGCTGGAAACGGACGCGCTGATGTTTGAAATTAATCAGTACATCAAAAAACGGTTAAAAAATATTTATATCGCCCCGCCGGAATCGCTGCTGGCGGAATTAAACCGCGTGCTGTTAAACCTCGAAACACGATGCCGTTCAGACATGACTTTATTTAAACCGCTGTTCCATCTGTTCAATATTCGTCTGTCGTTGTACCCGACGGAACGCTGGCCGGAGGGACTTGCTGCCTGATATCTTTCTGGTTCGTCGCATGAAAAAAACCACGCCAGGCGTGGTTTTTTCTAACATATTCGCTTGTTCAATACTTATTTTTTCTTATACACGTCAGCGGTACCGTGGATTTTGTTATTGGTATTGCCGGACGTTAATACAAAGACGTCGCCGCCTTTTTTATCGGCTTTCTTGGACAAGTCTTCAATTGCACCAGACTGGGAAGTTTTATTCGACGTGGTGACAGAACCGACCTTTGTATATTGCGAAGCGACTTTTTCAAAATCTGTTTTTTTCAAAAGCTGTGCTGAAAATGCGCTAAAGGAGAGACCACCGGTTAAAGCCACTGCCAACAATGCGTGAGATATTTTCATTTTTGCCTCAGAAGAATGAGAACCGGAAACCCGGCAGAATAAGCCTGTCAATAATTACCCTGTTAAGCGATAAGCCGGTGCAAAAACAGCAGTTTATCGCGTGGTTTAAGTAATAGACAAGGAACGTGATTATTACAAGGGGGAATGAAAATTCTTTGATGATTATCCCGCTGTGATATTTCCCCGTTTTACCTGCCTGTGTTATTCGCGTGTTAATTCCCCTACAAAAAATGTTTCATTGCTAATAGTTAATTTTGAACCTGATCACATTTATGGTTTTCGGCCGCCGTCACCGATTGTCAGACGTAAAAATCCCTCTGATAATGTTACCGATAACATGTTACCGGTAACATGGTTTATTAAGATTAATGGGCCAGGAGCGTAGTCGTGAACAATAACCAAAACAATAATCGTATTTACATCTTCATGGGTGTGTCCGGTAGCGGTAAATCCGCCGTGGCCAACGCCGTGTCACACCAGCTATCCGCCAGTTTTCTCGACGGTGATTTTCTGCACCCTCGCAGCAATATTTCCAAAATGGCCGCAGGCGAGGCGTTAAACGATGACGACCGCGCGCCGTGGCTGGCCTCACTCAATGACGCGGCGTTCGCGATGCAGCGAACTAACAGCGTGTCGATCATCGTCTGCTCTGCGTTGAAAAAACGTTACCGCGACCGCCTGCGCGCAGGGAACGGCAATTTGTCCTTTATCTACCTGCAAGGCGATTTTCCGGTGATCGAGAAACGCATGGCGGCGCGGAAAGGCCATTTCTTTAAGTCACAAATGCTGATTTCTCAGTTCGCCGCGCTGGAGCAACCCGGGGTTGAAGAGAGCGATGTCATCACCATCAATATCAATCAGCCGCTTGACGATGTGATCGCAGAAACCTTGCAACATATTCAAAGTTTCCAGCAACAGGAGCATTGCGCGTGAATACAGTTACTTTAGTTGGGACAGCAGTCGGGTCTGTTTTACTGCTTCTGTTCCTGGTTATGAAAGTCCGCATGCACGCCTTTGTGGCGCTGATGCTGGTGTCCATCGCCGCCGGGATTTTCTCCGGTATGCCCATTGATACCATCGCCGACACCATGCAAAAAGGCATGGGTAGCACGCTCGGTTTTCTGGCGATCGTGGTGGCGCTGGGCGCGATGTTCGGTAAGATCCTGCATGAAGTCGGTGCGCTCGATCAAATTGCGGCCCATTTACTGAATCGTTTCGGCAAAAACAAAGCCAATTACGCCCTTGGGATTGCCGGGCTCGTATGCGCATTGCCGCTGTTTTTCGACGTCGCGATTGTCCTCCTGATCGGCATTGTGTTCGCCGTTGCGCGCCGTACTGACGGCAACATTGTCAGGCTGGCGATCCCGTTGTTTGCCGGTGTTGCTGCGGCCGCCTGTTTTCTGCTTCCGGGGCCGGTGCCGATGCTTCTCGCGTCACAACTTAATGCGGATTTTGGCTGGATGATTGCCATTGGTCTGGTCGCCGCCATTGTCGGCATGCTGATCGCCGGGCCGCTGTACGGTAATTTCATCAGCCGCTATGTGAACTGGCCGATGCCAGTGGAAGAAAATGCGCCAACGCTGAACAAAGACAATCTGCCGTCTTTCGGTTTCAGTCTGGCACTGATCTTATGTCCGCTGGTGCTGGTGGGGATGAAAACCATCGGCGCGCGTTTCGTTACCCAGGGTTCGCATTTGCAGCAATGGCTGGAATTTATCGGCCATCCGTTTACCGCCATTCTGATTGCCTGCCTGATTGTGATTTACGGCCTGGCTAAACCGCGCGGCATGACCAACGAACAAACCCTCGCTATCTGTTCTGCTGCTGTACAACCGGCCGGGATCATCCTGCTGATGACCGGTGCGGGCGGCGTATTCAAACAAATTCTGGTGGATTCCGGCGTCGGCCCGGCCATCGGTGACGCCATGATCGGCACCGGTTTGCCTATAGCCGTGGCCTGTTTTGCGCTGGCCGCCGTGGTGCGCGTGATTCAGGGCTCGGCGACTGTCGCCTGTCTGACCACTGTCGGTCTGGTGCTGCCGGTGACGCATCAGCTCGGGCTGAACGGAGGACAACTCGCGGCGCTGGCGATCTGCATCACAGGCGGTTCCATCGTGCTGAGCCACGTGAACGACGCCGGTTTCTGGCTGTTCGGTAAATTTACCGGTGCGAGTGAACTGCAAACGCTGAAAACCTGGACCGTGATGGAAACCCTGCTGGGCACCACCGGCGGGATCATCGGCATGATTGCGTTCACGATGCTTTAAGAGAAGGAGAACGAAATGATTAACGAAACAGTCTCGCGCGTCACGCAGCGGATCATTGAACGCTCCGGCCCGACCCGCGAAGCCTATCTGGCGCGCATGGAATCTGCCCGTTCGAAAACGGTTCACCGCGCGCAGCTGGCCTGCGGCAATCTGGCGCACGGTTTTGCGGCCTGCCAGCCGGATGAGAAAAATGCCCTGATAAACATGGTGCGCAGCGACATCGCGATTATCACCGCCTACAACGACATGCTCTCCGCGCATCAGCCTTACGAGCATTATCCGCAGCGACTGAAAGAGGCGCTGAAATCCGTCGGTGCCGTCGGGCAGGTGGCGGGCGGCGTACCGGCGATGTGTGATGGTGTCACGCAGGGGCAGGACGGCATGGAGCTGTCGCTGATGAGTCGCGATGTGATTGCGATGTCCGCCGCCATTGGCCTGTCGCACAACATGTTCGATGGCGCGCTGTACCTCGGAATTTGCGACAAAATCGTGCCGGGATTAGTCATGGCGGCGCTGTCATTCGGGCACCTTCCTGCGGTCTTTATTCCGGCCGGACCGATGAGCACCGGTTTGCCGAACAAAGAAAAAGTGCGCGTTCGCCAGTTGTACACCGAAGGCAAGGTGGATCGTCAGGCGCTGCTGGAAGCAGAAGCCGCGTCATATCATGGCATCGGCACCTGCACGTTTTACGGCACGGCCAATACCAACCAGATGGTAATGGAAGTGATGGGCCTGCACCTGCCGGGTTCGTCATTCGTGCCGCCGGACACCGCATTGCGCGATGCGCTGACCGATTCGGCGGCGCGTCAGGTGACGCGTCTGACGGAAACCAGCGGTAATTATCAGCCGCTCGGACAAATGGTGAATGAGAAAACCGTAGTGAACGGTATTGTTTCGCTGCTGGCGACCGGCGGTTCCACCAACCTGACCATGCACATGGTGGCGATGGCGCGTGCGGCGGGCATCATCATTAACTGGGATGATTTCTCTGAGCTGTCCGACGCCGTGCCGTTGCTGTGCCGCATTTACCCGAACGGCCCGGCGGATATTAACCAGTTCCAGGCTGCCGGTGGCGTTCAGCGGGTGGTGCGCGAACTGCTTAATCATGGTCTGTTGCATCAGGACGTCAGCACCGTCGCCGGTTTCGGGCTGGAACGTTACACGCAGGAACCGTGGCTGGATAACGGTGAACTGGCGTGGCGGGAAGGGGCGCAAAGCTCGCTGGATACAAACGTGATCGCCAGCGTTTCCGCACCGTTCGAACATCACGGCGGCACCAAAGTGTTGTCCGGCAATCTGGGGCGCGCGGTGATGAAAACCTCGGCGGTTCCTGCGGATAATCAGATTATCGAAGCGCCCGCCGTCGTCTTTGAAAGCCAGCACGACATCGTGCCTGCGTTCGAGGCCGGAAAACTTAACCGCGATTGCGTGGTGGTGGTGCGTTTTCAGGGGCCGCAGGCCAACGGCATGCCGGAGTTACACAAATTAATGCCGCCGCTTGGCGTGTTAATGGATCGCGGATTTAAAGTGGCGCTGGTCACCGATGGCCGTTTGTCCGGCGCATCCGGCAAAGTACCGTCTGTCATCCACGTCACGCCGGAAGCGTATACCGGCGGCATGCTGGCGAAAGTGCAGGACGGCGACATCATCCGCGTGAATGGCCGCACCGGCGAGCTGGCGTTACTGGTGGATGACGCCGGGCTGGCGAAACGCACCACGTACCAGCCGGATCTGAGTGCCGAACATACCGGCTGTGGCCGTGAGCTTTTCGGTGCCTTGCGCAGCCAGCTTTCCGGCGCGGAACAGGGCGCGTGCTGCATCAAATTTTAAAGTCGAAGACGTAAGATAAGAGAAAACGAACATGAAAAACTGGAAAACGAGCGCTGAACAAATCCTGACATCGGGCCCGGTTGTACCGGTGATTGTCATTAATAAACGGGAACACGCGGTGCCGCTGGCGAAAGCACTGGTCGCCGGGGGCGTTCGCGTTCTGGAAGTCACGCTGCGAACTGCCTGCGCGATGGACGCGATCCGTGCGATTGCCCGCGAAGTGCCGGACGCGATTATCGGCGCGGGCACCGTGCTGAATGCGCAGCAGCTGAAAGACGTCACCGACGCGGGCGCGCAATTTGCCATCAGCCCGGGTCTGACGGATGACCTGCTGAAGGCCGCAACGGCCGGAACCATTCCGCTGATCCCAGGGATTTCGACAGTTTCCGAACTCATGCTGGGGCTCGATCACGGATTGCGTGAATTCAAATTCTTCCCGGCAGAAGCCAATGGCGGCGTGAAAGCGCTACAGGCGATTGGCGGCCCGTTCCCGCAGGTGCGTTTCTGCCCGACCGGTGGCATTTCACCGGCGAACTACCGCGATTATCTGGCGCTGAAAAGCGTGCTGTGTATTGGTGGTTCGTGGCTGGTTCCGGCTGATGCGCTGGAAAGCGGCGATTACACACGAATTACCCAGCTGGCAAAAGAAGCCGTAGCGGGGGGAAAAGCGTAACCAATAAATGTAGGAATAAAAAGTAAACAGAAAAGCAGACCCGCAGAGAATCATTTCTGCGGGTCTGCTTTTTTTATTTTTAACGCATTTAATGTTAAAGCTGTTTTTCTGATATTAAAGAACACAGCAATGAGTTCTTATTAATGCGGAAATAAACAGGGTTAACGCCTTTCTCTGAAAAGGTTATCACAATTCGTCAATGAATACGGGTTAATGAGAAAGAGTATAAAGTAAAGTTTCTGATTACCCATTGTGCAACTGACCGGCTTTACACGATGAATACCGGAAGTTTTCTGGCATATGAAATATAAAGTGTGACTCACATCACTCTTTACGCGATGTGGAAAAAAAGAGATAAATGGGTGTTATTTCAACGTTATCGTAATGTGAGAATGCAATGTAGAATAATGAAAATGGCTCCTGATCCTTGGGCGTCTGCACAATGTTATTTCGACTTGCCTTTCTTATACTGATTCAACCCTCTGAAGGTAGCCTTAAATCACAATCATTGCGTCAACAATACGGGTGAATTAAGGGCGTTATCTGCCAAAAGGATTTTTTATTTTAACAAGGATAGCAAACCTCCGGTTTCTGCATTTCACACTTTGACGGAGATTTTTTTCAAAGCGTGCTGAGTCCGGAAAGTGTTATTGAGAGGGTTCCCATGAGTGTTGAATCTGTCGCGTCAGGAAATAAAAAGACGCATGTCCGTTACATTATTCTTCTGATTATTTTTGTTATAACCGCCGTCAATTATGCCGACCGCGTAACCTTATCCATTGCCGGAACAGAAGTGTCTAAAAATCTGGGATTAGACGTTGTTGATCTCGGCAAAATATTCTCAGCCTTTGGTATTTCCTACCTGCTGATGCAACTGCCCGGCGGGTGGCTGCTCGACCGTTTTGGTACCATAAAGGTCTATACCTACAGCCTGTTTTTCTGGTCGTTCTTCACGCTGGTGCAGGGTTTCGTCGGCTGGTTCCCGGTGGCGTACGCCGTGGGGTCGCTGTTCCTGCTGCAATTCCTGTTAGGTTTTGCGGAGGCCCCGGCATTTCCAGCCAACGCGCGTATGGTCGCGGCGTGGTTCCCGACGCGGGAACGTGCCACGGCGTCTTCCATCTTCAATGCGGCGCAGTATTTCTCGCTCGCCATTTTCTCGCCTTTCCTCGGCTGGCTGACCTACGCCTGGGGCTGGGAAAACGTGTTTGTGGTGATGGGCGTGATTGGTTTTATCCTGACGCTATTTTGGGTGAAGTTTGTCCGTAACCCGCTTGACCATCCGGGTGTTTCAGCCAGCGAACTGGAATACATCGAGCAAGGTGGCGCGGTGGTCAATATGGATCAGGCGAAATCCAAAAAGGACAAAAAAGGCCCGAAATGGAATTATGTCCGTCAGCTTCTGAGCAGCAGAATGATGTTAGGCATTTTCTTCGGCCAGTATTTCCTCAACACCATTACCTGGTTTTTCCTGACCTGGTTCCCGATTTATCTGGTGCAGGAAAAAGGCATGTCGATTCTGAAAGTCGGCCTGATTGCTTCAATTCCGGCCCTGTGCGGTTTCTGCGGTGGCATTCTGGGCGGCGTGGTGTCAGACAATTTGCTCAAACGTGGATTCTCATTAACCGCCGCGCGGAAAATCCCGATTGTGTGCGGCATGATCCTGGCGTCCGGAATTATTCTGTGTAATTACACTGATAATAACGTGGTGGTGGTGGCACTGATGGCGCTGGCTTTCTTTGGCAAAGGCTTTGGGGCGCTGGGCTGGCCGGTGATTGCCGATACCGCACCAAAAGAAATGATCGGCATGTGCGGTGCGATATTCAATATCTTCGGTAACGTCGCTTCAATCGTCACGCCACTGCTGATTGGTTATCTGGTGAAAAACCTGCATTCATTCAACAGTGCGCTAATCTTCGTCGGCTGTTCTGCGCTGATGTCCATGCTCTGCTACCTGCTGGTGGTCGGCGAAATAAAACGCCTCGAATTTAAGAAAGTTTAAGGCTAAAAAAGGTGAATGCAGGTTGTCTGCATTCACGCTTTTATCTGCAATTCCACGCTCTGACTATCCGCAATGCACCCGGTTTCTGCCACGTCGTTTCGCTTCATACATCGCGGCATCGGCGTCGTTGTATAACGTATCAAAGCTGCTGTTCTGCTTTCCCCAGCTTACGCCCAGGCTGGCCGTCACCAGCTGATTTGGCAATAAATCCAGCGGCGATGCGTTGAGCAGCGCATGAATATAACCGGCGACAATCACCGACTGCGCTTTGGTGTAACGCGGCAGCAGAATGGTGAACTCCTCGCCGCCGACGCGCCCGATACTGCCCAGCTCCGGCACGGATTGCTCAATGCGCCGGATCAGCCCGCAAATCACTGCATCGCCCGCCGGATGTCCGTACTGATCGTTGATCGCCTTAAAGTGATCGATGTCGAGCAAAATCAGCCCGGCTTCTCCCGTATTCAGGGCTTTAGTTATCTGATCAATGATGGCGCTGCGGTTATAAACCCGCGTCAGCGGATCATGCGTGGCCTCATATTCCAGCCGCTCATTGAGCTGGTTCAGATCCCGCTCGGCGCGGTCGCTGCGGCGGATCAGGCGGTAAGATTCGTTCATGATCTTCTGATAATGCGCGGTCAGTTTGATCAGCGCGTCGCGGTAAACCTCTGCGTCAAGTCCCTGCGTCTCCGCCAGTTCGCGGTTGTCTTGCAGGATGGCGCTTTCTGCCGTGAATAACTCATCTAAGCTCGTCATGGTAGCTTTCCGCGTGGAGGTGGAAGGCGATGGCGGGGAAATCAAGGCTCAGTTCCTGGCCGAATTCTTCGGAAATATCGTCCTCAGGATCGTAATACCAGTGCAGCGTGGTGGCGATCCCGGCGGCTGCGGTGTTGTTCACCGCACTTAACAGGCTGAAAAGCATTTTGGTGCTGGAGCTATTGAAGTAACTCAGTGCGACGTGCAGCGTCAACGGCGAGCCGGTGCCCTGAGGTTGCGCGGGCACAAAGTTTTCCAGGGCGGTGATCAGCGGACGATAAAAAGCCGCCGCATTTTCCGGATAAGATTCACCGGCCAGCGACAGAGTTCGGCCATCAAAATCAAATTCAACTTCCGGCGTGCAGGAAGTCGCAGGGATGCTGATATTGTTCATAGTGATGCGCTCATTTTTAGATTATGGCTTTCAGATGAAAAGTGGACAGTTCAGAGGCTTTCACCTGATGAAAAGTAAATTCCAGCGGTTCACTGGCATCGCGGGCGAGGGTGAGCAGGCCAATGTTGGCTCCTTTACTCCACACCGGGCTTTCCGCACGTAGCGACGCTTTATAGGTGAGTTTAATTTCGTCGGCGCTCATGGTTCTGATCGTCTCCAGATATTCGCGCAGCCGCACAATATCTTCCGGGCGGATCAGGTTGGTGCTTTCGCATACGTACCGGCCATTATCGATGCCCAGCGTGACGGATCCGAAACGCATTTCGTCGTCAGCACGCGCCAGTGCACGACTATCCGAGGAGTAACGCAGGATGTTTTGCACCATCTCAATAAAGGTGGAAAACAGTTTGCGGCGTGTGCTGGAAGACGCTTCATGCTGTTCCAGATACAAACGGATCACTTCGCCCATCGCGGTAATATTGTTCTGCGAGAAAAATCCGGTGTACTGCAATGCCACCACGTCATAATGCGGCGCACTGAACGGTCCGGTGAAAACGGGTTCGTTTGTCATAAATAAACTCTACGGTTGCCGGCCCCTGAGGCCACAGTAACGGAAACCTAAAAAGGTCATATCATCGCGGCGTTGCTGATTGCCCTGCCAGTCGAGATAGGCCTGCATCATCGCTGCCGAGAGTTCGGGCACGGGCGCTAAACGGTGCTGTTCGAGCAGCGTTTTCACCTTTTTCTTCCCGAACATGATGTTGCGTTTACCGCCAACCTGATCGGTCAGGCCATCGGTATAAATAAACAGTAAATCCTGCGGATTGAGCGGGGTTTCATGCAGCGTCCAGCGATATTCAGCGGGCGTTTCGGTATATCCCACACCCATCCGGTCGGCACTCAGCGCCACCGCTTCTTCACTTTCAGCCGGTAACAGGAAACCGGAAAGGCGCGCACCGGCCCAGATCAGCCGCGGATCCTGCGGGTCGATAAACGCCGCCATCGCATCGCAGCCGTCGTTGGATGTGGAGGTCTGATTCGACTGTTCGGATTGCCCGAGTGTCTGTTTGATAAACTGGTTCACGTGACCGAGCAGCAAATCCGGGCGGTTGGCCGCGCATTCCTGCAAGGATTTATCCAACGCCGACGACAGGATCACGGTCATGAACGCGCCCGGCACGCCGTGGCCGGTGCAGTCGGCGACAAACAGCAGCCAGCCGCCGTCAACTTCATGAAACGCATAGAAATCACCGCCGACCAGATCCCGCGGCTGCCACACCAGGCTCCAGTCTTTGAGCTGCGCCGTCAGCGTTTTATGCGACTTGTTCAGCATTGATTCCTGGATCACGCGCGCGTACTCAATGCTTTGCATGATTTGCTGATGCTGCCGGGTCTGAACGTTCGACACCGTTTTGATGACGTCGATCCCCAGCCCCATGCCGATGTAATGGCCGCCGGTGGTCAGAATAAATCCGTCCGTAACCGAGCGGTCGCCGGACTCCACCATTTTCTGCGCCAGTTCATCGAGCGTACTTTCGGAATCAATTACCAGCGGGTGCTTATCCATAAACGCGATACAACTTTTCCGGTCATACAGTTCGCGAAAATAAGGTCGCGCCATCTGGGAAAGAAAGATATGGCGATTAATAAGCCCGAAGGGGCGATGGTCTTCGACAACGGGCAAACTGATCAGCGAAGAGTGCTGGGTGAATAATTCCATCACTTTCAAGTTGTCACTTTCCGGGGTGACAAAAGGGGCATCAATACACAATTCCCGGGCAGTTAAAGAACGGGAGCTGGGCGTAAATTGTCTTTGCAAATAGCCTGAGCGTTCCATGTTGACAGATCCGGTCACGATTAAGATGAACAGATTACTGCGGAAATATTTCAGTTTATCGATGCCATTAAGAAAATTCCGAATAACAGATAATAAAAACATTTCCTTACGGCAAACGCCGACATTAACGTCTCTGGAGATCGTTTACGGGTGGCTGTATTCTGGCAAAAGCGTCTCTCCGGGAAAAATAACCGCATGTTTGCTCTTGAAACTATTGAATCACTGATTAAAGCGCACGGACTCCTGTTCCTGACGCCACTGGCGATTATCGAAGGCCCCGTGGTGACGGTGCTTGCGGGCTACTTTGTCCGTCTGAATTATTTCAGTTTAGCAACGGTATTCACCATCGTGATGGCAGGTGAAGTGCTTGGCGATATTCTTTTTTATTCGCTCGGGCGCTGGGTTATCGGGCCGGACGGACAACCGCCTGGCTGGCTGGCACGCCTTGGGCTGACGCAGCCCAGACTTGAAAAAATGGTGCGCAGTTTTGAGCATAAAGGCGGGCGGTTGCTGGTGTTAGCAAAGCTGACCCATTCTGCCGGTGCGCTGGTACTGACCGGTGCGGGTATGGCGCGAATGCCACTGGTTCCGTTTTTCTTCTACAACATCCTCGCTGCCATTCCCAAGAGTCTGTTTCTGCTGGCGATCGGCTGGGTATTTGGCGACATCATCGCGCAAGTAAATAACTGGATGCTGTATCTATCAGTGGGGCTGCTTGTCGTGCTGGTCGCCGCCGGTGTGATGTGGTTGAGGCCAAAAGAGTGATGAAGATGCTGAATATCTTCCGTATCGCTACCACCGGTTTGGCCTTTTTATTCTCTATTTATTATTTGGTTACAAATAAAGCACTCTTTACACCCTTTTCTTAATTTCACATCACTCTGTTGCAAATCCTCATACTCCATTTCTTCCTTCCCGTTCGGGCAACTGATATCAATTATCATTAATAATTGATAATGCTTCTTGTTGCCGCGGAGTCAGCCCTTTGTTAGCCACTTTTATTATCGGACTTCGTGAAGGTTTAGAAGCCGCGCTTATCGTCGGGATTATTGCGGCGTTTCTCCGTAAGAATGGCAAAAGTCTGACCGCGATGTGGGTCGGCGTAGTGCTTGCCGTGGTGCTTTCTGTGGTGGTCGGTGTGGCGCTGGATCTGACTGAACGCGCGCTGCCGCAGGCGGGCCAGGAAGGGATGGAATCGGTGATTGGCGGCGTCGCCGTCTTCTTCGTCACCGGTATGATTTTGTGGATGAACACCCACGCCCACAATATGAAGAAAGAGCTGGAAAGCGAGGCCGCGCAGGCGATCAGCCAGTCGGGCGCCTGGGCGCTGGCGAGCATGGCATTTCTTGCCGTGCTTAAAGAAGGTTTTGAAACCAGCGTCTTCCTGCTGGCCACTTTCTCGGTGGCGCAGTCGGCGGCCTGGGCTGCCGCCGGGGCGGTTATCGGCCTTCTGGTGGCGGTATTTATCGGCTGCGGGATTTATTACGGCGGCATCCGCATCAACCTTTCCCGCTTCTTCCGCTTCACCGGCCTGTTCCTGATTTTCGTCGCCGGTGGCCTGATTATTACCTCACTGATGACCGCGCATGAAGCGGGCTGGCTCAACATCGGGCAGCAGCGCGTTGCCGATCTCTCCTGGCTGGTGCCGCCGGGCACGATCCGTTCGGCGCTGATCACCGGCGTTCTGGGTATTCCTGCCGATCCGAACCTGATTGAAACTTTCGGCTGGGTGCTCTACATCGCGATTGTCACGGTGATGATTTACTGGCCCGCAAACTATCGTCCTTCTGCAAAAGTGGCTGCCCGCGCCTTGCTGACGTCCGCCGCCGTGCTGGCGCTGGCGGCCATTTCGCTGTTCCTGTTTTATCCCGCTTTTACGCTTCAGGTGCCGGATACCGCGCCACTGGTCAGCAATGACGCACAAAACGCCGTGGGGCAGTTACAGCTTCTGCCGTTGGCCGGAAACGGTTATCAGTTGAGTGTGAAAACGGCCAGCGGCGGTGCCACCGTGATTAACCTGCCTGCGGAGGCGGCAACGGCGGGCAGCCAGGCCGGAATGCCAGCGGATGAGTGGACGGTTAAAAGTACGTATTCGCCGCCGGGCGCACCCGCGATTCTGGATCTCGATGCGGTGGTGGCGTTGTACGGCAACCGTATTCCGATCGGGCTGGATCCGGCGCAGCATCCGGGGCCGTATCAGGCGGCGTGGACGCTTCACTGCAGCGTTCAGGTTTCCGTGGCGCAGGGCGTTTTGCTGGGGGCCAGCGCGCAGGCCGACGAAGTGATCACGCTTTCGGGCAGCGGCCTGCAATCTCCGCGCACCGTCACGGCGCGCAATCCTACGGCGGCGGCGTCCGACTGTAACTGGCAGGTGAGCGGCGCGTATCAGCAGAGCGTGTCTGATGCGCTGCAACAGATGCAAACTTATCAGGATACTTACCGTTTTTGGGCCGTCATTTTGCCTGTTCTTCTGGCGGTGCTGGCCCTTGTTTTTGTCATCTCTGCATTACGGGTTCTCTTGAAACTCCGCAATGAACGGCTTTCTGTTTTGGGTAAAGACGGCCTGTCATTCGGTTCTCCATTACACACTGGCTTACCAAAAAATAAATAAAGGATAGGAAACTTATGCGCATTAAGACGTTTAAGAAAAAAGAGTCTCTGATGACGGCCGCGGGTCTGACGGCATTGCTGATGTTCTCCGTGGAAGCGCCTGCCAATGCGGCATCGGTGGCTCCGGTGAAAAACGGCGTTTCTGAAGTGAATATCACCATGACCAGCGCCGCAGACGGCACCTGCGTGGTCGACCACGATTCTGCGAAAGCCGGTCCGGTGACGTTTAACGTGGTGAACAAAACCGCGACGGCGATCACCGAATTAGAACTGCTGAGCAACAACCGTATTCTTGGCGAAAAAGAGAACCTCGCGCCGGGGCTGCCAGCGGTGAAATTCACCCTCACGCTCGATGGCGGCAAATACCAAATCTATTGCCCGGGCGCGAAACGTGAACTGATCGACTTCACCGTGACCGGCAAAAGCGCCGCGCAGCCCCAGGGCAGTACCGCCATCATTCTGGCGCAGGGCACCCAAGATTACGCGACTTATGTGAATGGCGTGGTGGACGCGATGGTCGTGGCCGTTAACCGCCTGAAAGCGGATATTGATGCTGGCGACCTGGCGACGGCCAAAGCTGATTACGCCAAAGCGCGTCCGTTCTACGAACGTATCGAATCTGATGTGAACGGCTTTATTCTGCCGGGCTTCAAAGCGACCGATAACGCCGGGAATCTGGATTACCTGATCGACATGCGTGCATCCAATCTGGATCCGAAAGCGGGCTGGCACGGCTTCCACGCCATCGAACGTGACCTGTTCGGTCAGGGCAAAATCACTGCCGAAACCAAACAAACGGCCACCGAATTGCAGCAGAACGTGGTGCGTCTGGACACACTGACCAAAGCGCTGACTTACAAGCCTGAAGATCTGGCTAACGGCGCCGCCGACCTGCTGGAAGAAGTGCAAAACACTAAAATCAACGGGGAGGAAGAGGCATTCAGCCACTTCGATCTGGTGGATTTCGCCGGTAACGTCGAAGGCGCGCAGCAAGCATTTGCTTATCTGCAACCGGGTCTGGAAAAAATTGATCCTGAACTGACTAAACAGGTTGCTGCGCAGTTCGCTGCCGTTCACGACATGCTGGAAACCTACCGCGACTCAAAAGTCCCGGGCGGATATAAATACTACACGGCTGAACTGAAAGCGTCTGATGCCGCCAAACTGAGCCGTACTATTCAGGCGTTGCAGGAACCTCTGTCTAAAATCGCTGAGAAAGTGGCGGCGAATAAAGGAGCCTGATCAATGAGCGACAAACTCAGTCCGGCCAGGGAGGCCGGTAAGTTTTCCCGTCGTGAATTGCTGAAAGGCGCAGTGGCGGGCGCTGGTGCTCTGGCTATTCCAACGGTCAGCTATGCGCATGGTCAGGCCACGGCCGCCCGCGACCCGGAAGATAAAATTGACCTTTCCCGTCAGTATTCTTTTTACGGTCACGAAGGTCAGGTGGGGATCAGCACGCCGCCGCAGCGCCATATCATGTTTATGACGTTTGATCTGACGACCACCACGCGGCAGGACTTGCAGGTTCTGCTGGCGCGCTGGTCGTCGGCGATTGCGCAGTTGATGAAAGGCGGCACCATCGGACAGGTTGAACCTGCCCGTGACAGCGGCGTCGGGATGGATACCGGTGAAGCGATGGACCTCGGCCCGGCGTCGCTGACGGTGACCGTCGGTCTGGGGCCGCGCGTCTTCACGGACACATTCGGGCTGACGCAGCACAAACCGGTGCTGATGCGTAACCTGATGCAGTTGCCGAGTGACGACATGCAGGCGGAACTGACCGGCGGTGACTTGTCATTGCAGGCCTGTGCGGACGATCCGCAGGTGGCGTATCACGCCATCCGAGATCTGGCGCGTATCGCCAAAAGCACCGGCGCAGCCCAAACCCGCTGGACAGTCATGGGCTTTGGTCGTGCGTCCGCCGGAAAAGGGCAGTCCACGCCGCGCAATCTGTTCGGCTTTAAGGACGGCACGCGCAACATCACCGAGAAAGCTGATTTCGATAAATATGTCTGGATCAAAGACGGGGGGCCCGCGTGGCAGCAAAACGGCAGTTATCAGGTCGTGCGTAAAATCAAAATTCACATTGAAAGCTGGGACACCGACCGCGTCAGTGATCAGAACAATGTGTTCGGACGCCACAAAGTTTCCGGCGCGCCGTTAACCGGTACAAAGGAATTTGATACGCCTGATTTTAAGAAGAAAGATGCTGACGGAAACCTGATCATTCCGGCGACCGCGCACATCAGTCTGGCGTCGCATGAAAATAATCAGGGCATTAAAATCTTACGCCGCTCTTACAACTATACGGACGGTCTGAACAACATGGCGCAGCTGGATGCCGGCCTGTTGTTTATCAGTTATCAGAAAGACCCCGCCCAGTTTGAAGCGCTGCAAACCCGCCTCGGTTCTTCCGATGCGCTGAACGAATACATTTCCCACATCGGTTCGGGGATATTCTTTGTGCCGCCAGCGCCAAAAGAAGGGTCGTATATCGGCGCGGAAATGTTCGAAGCCTGAAAATTTGCCTCAACGGTTTTACGCTGAGCCTCTTTCAATCAGCGTAAAACCGATATCCACCACGCTTTCTGCCACCGGCAATTCTTCAATTTTATCTGCCAGCAACGTGGCGGCCTGCTGTCCGATTTTCCAGCGATCGATTTTCACCGTCGTCAGCGGTGGCAAGGTGCATTGCGCAAAGTCCAGATCGCCAAACCCTATCACTGCAACATCCTCAGGAACCCGCAATCCGCGGCTTTGCGCCTCAAAAATGGCACCCTGCGCCAGCGTATCGGAGCTGCAAATAATCGCACCGTACTGTTCGCCGCTGTCCAGAAGTTGCGCCATCGCCTCGCGCCCGCGCGCAATGGTCGCGGGTAACGGCACGTGACTGTCGGTAAACGTCAGACCTTCATGCGTGGCGAACACATCCAGAATGCCTTTATGACGAAGCGCGGCGCGCTGGTCGGGCGTCCAGATCAGCCCGAAGCGCTGATGCCCTTTACCGAGCATGAAGCGGGCGAGGGCATTGCCGATTTTCTCGTGCGAAAAGCCGATCAGCATGTCGAGCGGTGTCGGCGTCAGATCCCAGATTTCCACCACCGGAATGGCGGCATTCAGCACGCATTTTTTCAGCTCGCTGCTGTGGTGGATCCCGGTCAGCACAATGCCGTCCGGCCTGCGGGAAAGCAGCGTCGAGACAATATCTGCTTCCTTTTCCGGGCTGTAGCCCGACACGCACAGCAGCATGTGGTAATTACGCCGCGCCAGCTCGTCGCTGATGGCCTGAATGGTATCGATAAACATGCTGTTGTTGATTTGCGGCACCACCACGGCAATCAGTTTGCTGCGCCGCGACGCCAGCCCGCCTGCCAGCATATTGGGAATATAGCCGGTCAGCAGCACCGCCTCTTTCACTTTAGCGACCGTTTTCGGGCGCACGATATCCGGCGTATTCAGCGCGCGGCTCACGGTGATCGGCGAAAGCCCTGCCGCGCGGGCGACATCTTCCAGCGTCGGCGGCCGCGTGGGACTTTTTTTAGCGTCAGAAGCGTTTTTCACAGGCGGAACCTTTCATCAATGATTGCGATATCATTACGCGTAAACAGCAGGGGAGCAGTATCGCAGGGATTAAAATACAAATCATGCTTAGTGCCAGAAATACCGCCATTTTTGTGAGCGGAAACAAATTTATCTGCCTTATTTATAGCCAGCGTTAACGAGCGGGTGTATCAATGATTGCGCAATCATTTTAAATATTATCTTAACGTGGAGGTTTAGCAGATGGTTTCCGGAACAAATTCTCAGGCAGTGACTTACGCAAAAGCGACAGACACAAAAACGGCGGCAGAAACCGGTGACAGAATTGCGTGGGTGAAAATCTCGCTGTCCATCTTGCCGCTGGCGACGCCCGTCAGTGACGCAAAAGTGCTGACCGGGCGGCAAAAACCGCTGACAGAAGTGGCGATTATTTTCGCCGAAATCCGCACGCGTGACGGCTTTGAAGGCGTCGGGTTCAGCTATTCCAAACGGGCTGGCGGGCAGGGGATTTATGCTCACGCGAAAGAAATCGCCGACAATCTGCTGGGTGAAGATCCAAACGATATCGACAAGATTTATACCAAACTGCTGTGGGCGGGCGCATCGGTGGGCCGAAGCGGCATGGCCGTTCAGGCGATTTCGCCGATCGACATCGCGCTGTGGGATCTCAAGTCCAAACGCGCCGGACTGCCGCTGGCGAAACTGCTCGGCGCACACCGCGATTCCGTGCAGTGCTACAACACCTCCGGCGGTTTCCTGCATACGCCGCTGGAGCAGGTCATCAAAAATGTCGCGATTTCCCGCGAAAGCGGCATCGGTGGCATCAAGATAAAAGTCGGCCAGCCGGATACCCGCGAAGACATTCGCCGTCTGACCGCCGTGCGTCAGGAACTGGGCGATGATTTCCCGCTGATGGTCGATGCCAACCAACAATGGGATCGCGAAACCGCCATCCGCATGGGCCGGAAAATGGAAGCATTTAATCTGGTATGGATTGAAGAACCGCTGGATGCTTATGACGTGGAAGGCCACGCTGCGCTGGCCGCCGCGCTCGATACGCCGATCGCGACCGGAGAAATGCTGACCAGCTACCGCGAGCATGAACAGCTGATCCTCGGCAATGCCAGCGATTATGTGCAGCCGGATGCGCCACGCGTGGGCGGCATCACGCCGTTTCTAAAAATTATGGATCTGGCCGCGCGGCACGGTAAAAAACTGGCCCCGCATTTTGCGATGGAAGTGCATCTGCATCTTTCCGCCGCGTATCCGCTGGAACCCTGGCTCGAGCATTTCGAGTGGCTGAACCCGCTCTTTAATGAACAGCTGGAACTGCGCGACGGGCGGATGTGGCTGTCAGACCGGCCGGGGCTGGGTTTCACGCTGAGCGAACAGGCACGCAAATGGACGCAGCGGGAGTGTGAATTTGGAAAACGGCCGTAACGGCAAACCCTTTTTTCAACTCTGTATTGATCGCAGCTGACCGCTGACTTTTTGTGGAAAAGTTTCCACCAGCCAGTCGATAAACACGCGAAGACGATGCGGAACGTGGCGGTTTTGCGGATAGACCGCATGGAACGGATAGGGCGCAGGCCGCCACTCTTTCAGGATTTCCACCAGCGTTCCGCGTTGCAGCATGTCGCAAATGGAATAGCTGAACGTCTGAATAATCCCCAGACCGGCCATTCCGGCCGCCAGATGTGCGTTGCTTTCATTCACGCCAATACGGTGATCGACCTTAATTTCCGTTTTCCCGCCATCGCGTTCAAAACGAAACGGAAAAGCCCGGCCATTCTGCGGTGAAAGATAACTCACCAGCCGGTGACCGTTTTTCAGTTCATCGGGATAAGCCGGTGTGCCAAAGGCTTTAAGATAAGCCGGTGTCGCGCAGGTGATAAGCGTCGCATGGCCAATATTGCGGGCGATCAGCGAAGAGTTGTCCAGCGGCCCGCCGCGTATCACGCAGTCCACATTGTCACTGATGAGATCAACCGGACGGTCAGAAACGCCCAGATCCAGACGGATTTCGGGATAAAGCGCCATAAAATCAGCCAGTGCCGGGATCAGCACATCGCGCGCCGTCGAACCGCCGACGTCAATGCGCAACAGCCCGCGTGGCTTGCTGCGCACGGCATTAAACGACGTATCGACATCTTCCAGATCGCGCAGGATACGCGCCGTTTTCTCATAATATTCGCTGCCTTCCGGCGTCACCGTCACGCGCCGCGTGGTGCGCTGCAACAACCGCACGCCGAGATGCGCCTCCAGTTCCTGCACCATTTTGCTCAGCGTCGCATTGGGCATATCCAGAGAATCCGCCGCACGGGTGAAATTCCCCGCCTCAACCACCCGGGCAAACGCCCGTATTGCCGTTAACTGATCCACACGCTTTTCCCGCCGGTTATCCGATGCTTTGATTATACACGTACAGGAATAGTCATTTTCATTTTTCACTATTTTTCAATAAACCGTCAGGCGCTAAATTACAGCCATGCCTGAGGCGGCAGACAACGGTCACCTCCCTCTGGCAACTTTACTTAACCTGATCTGACTTTGAGGAATGAAAAATGACAACTCCACTGAAGGGTAAAATTGCACTGGTCACCGGCGGGACAAGCGGCATCGGTCTGGGTACAGCGAAAGAGCTGGCGGAACAGGGCGCGCAGGTCTTTATCACCGGTCGCCGTCAGGCAGAACTGGACGCCGCCGTCGCTGAAATTGGCGCGGCGGCAACGGGTATCCGCGCCGACGCTTCCGTTCTGGCCGACCTTGATGCGGTTTATGCACAAATCGCCAAAACCGCAGGGCGCCTGGACATTCTCTTCGCTAACGCCGGTGGCGGCGATATGCAACCGTTGGGCAGCATCACCGAAGAACACTTTGACCGTATTTTTGGCACCAACGTCCGCGGCGTATTGTTCACGGTTCAGAAAGCTTTACCGCTGCTGGCCGATGGCGCATCGATCATTCTGACCGGCTCCACCACTTCAGTGCTGGGCACGGCGAGTTTCAGCGTATATAGCGCCAGTAAAGCCGCCGTGCGTAACTTTGCCCGCTCATGGGCGCTGGATTTGAAAGACCGCGGCATCCGCGTCAACGTCGTCAGCCCGGGCCCGATCCGCACCCCGGGCTTAGGCGATCTGGTTCCGGAAGAACACCGTCAGGGCCTGTTCGATGCACTGGCCGCACAAGTCCCGTTAGGTCGTCTGGGTGAACCGAAAGAAATCGGCAAAACCGTCGCATTCCTGGCCTCCGATGCCGCCAGTTTTATCAACGGTGTCGAACTCTTCGTCGACGGCGGAATGGCACAGGTCTGAGTATTAAAATAATAGTGAAAATAAACCGGCAGAATAGTGCCGGTTTTTTGTGTCTTGATTTCTGGCACTTCGGCTATCTGCTTATCTGTTTAATAATGTGCATAACGTCTCATATTAAGTTTAATTTTTAAGAAGATGACTAACTTCTTAAATTAAGATTTCCTGTAACAAAGGGGTCTCTCTTGGTAATTATGCTGTGGATGAATTGTTCCTATATTTATATTGAAATACAGCATTTGTTTGGAAGGTTTTATTCAGCTATAACCTCGTAAATTCACAGGAGGTGTTAAATGGCTAATCAAATCTACATGACGCTGAACGGAGAGAAACAAGGCCTGATTTCTCAGGGGTGCGGAACCTATGACTCCATGGGAAATAAATATCAGGCACTGCATCGTGATCAAATATTTTTACTCGCACTTTCACACAGCACGCATCGTGACCAAAACGTGTGTCATCAACCTCTATCAGTAACCAAAGTTATCGATAAATCGTCGCCCCTGCTGGGCGTTGTCATCGCCAATAATGAAAAAATTACAGTGTAATTTAGACATTATGCGAATCGATACGACAGGTATGCTATCAAAGTATTATTCAATCGAATTATGTGACGCTTATCTCATTGATGATTCCGTTAATTTCCCCCACTCGATAGACCACAGCGAAGCACAACCGGAAGAAAATATGATTTTTACGTTTAAAAGCATCACATGGCATCATCTTCAGGCGGGAACGTCGGGTTACAGCTTCTGGCAAGATATTGTGATGTAAAGGAGAAGGGAATGAGCAAACGCAGTGATATAAAAGATGGAACCAGTTCGTCTGGGGAAAAAAGTGGAATCATCTATACCCGGGTTTTGGGCTGGGTCGATCTCGGCCATGCTGGCGGGGAGGATTGCCGGAGGCTTAAAGCCATTTTGTTCGAAGAAAAAAACAGAAAATTCTTTCCTGAGTTTAATGAATGGTACTTTCCGGTAGATTACTTTCAGGATTTTGCCTTGAACTTTAAGATCAATAACATCACGAGGCAAACTGCTGTCGGGATTAATACGCCTTTGATGGTGCGTTCCTGCCTGAGCTGGGAGGTCAAAAAAAGAATCGCACTGACCATCATGATGAAAACAGCCTACCGGCTTGAAGTACTGGAGCAATCTCGCGCCTTTTCCTGGTATACAGACAGCGGATTTAGCGGTGGAGATCTGGTTTCGGATTTAGTCGGTTTTTACCGGATATTTGGTAACGGTGGAGATCCGGTCGTTCTTGCCTATCCCACAACCAAAGAATATGCCTTACGTATTTGGGGTTGCTACGGGCCAATAGGAAGCTATAAGAATAAAGAGTTCCGGCCATTGCTGTTCCCCCAGCCTTCACCGTTGAGGAAATTTTTGCCGAGAAAAGGCTATCTTCCCTCCTGGCTGAATTACATTAAACCACTCACTGACCTTTCCGATAATTATATATATAACAGAGTTAATGACGGGCCATTTGAAACATTATTTGAATAGAGAGACAGAATGAATCATGAGGTTTATTTTTCTACCCGGAATAAAGGTTGGGATTTTACTGATGGGTTAAAAAATAATCGCAAACCTCCGATGATTGATTTATGGCCACATGCGCCTGTTGTGCCCGATTATTTCCAGATCAGAGACTGGAAAACGAAGCACGCTGTTTTTAATTAATAAAAGGATTGCGGTAATGTTGAGTACGATAAGGTTTTGTCTGAAGTCCATTCTTGCGATAATTATTCTGATAGTTATCACAGTGATGCTTTTTGCCTTTTACTTATATTTCATGCTCATCTATACGCTTGACGGGAAGGATTATAAGAGATCAAATGTCTTTGATTATTATCTTTTAACCCCAAAGCTATTCAGGGATGCCCCCGATATCTCTAAGAATATTTTGTATTACACACGGGCTGACGATAATTATGGCTTTACACAAGAGCGGGTCACATGGGAAAACGTGGGGGACATCATGGTAGCGAAGAAAAAGGTTGAAAATTTTCTGTCAGAAAATGGCATCAAAAACGGAGAACTAAACAGCATGGGAGAAACATATTCAATCGTTCTGGAGGATGATGATATCACCCTGGTATTGATCACTTGCACCCGGTACTGTTGAGTCAGATCTTTACCAACCAAACCGTTATAACCTCGCACAAAACCATCTAACCCGCTGACTGCATGCGGGTTGCCACTTAAAGATATACGATATATTCTCTGAGTTCATTTTTTCGCCGGATTCGCCCATGACAACCGCCAGACCGCTCCTTGATGTCCGCTCTCTTACCATTCATACCGCCGCCGGTTTGCCACTGGTTAAGCCTGTTTCGTTGCAGGTAAACCGCCGTGAAATTGTGGCGCTGGTTGGTGAGTCCGGTTCGGGGAAAACCCTGAGTTCGCTGGCGCTGATGGGGTTGTTGCCGTCCGGCGTGAGTATGACCGGCGGAGAAATCTGGCTCGATGATCAGAGAATTGCCAGCCCGCAGATGCCTTTTGACGCCCCGGTGCGTGGGAAACGGCTTGCGATGATTTTTCAGGAACCGATGACCAGCATGAATCCGGTGCTGAAAGTTGGGGAGCAGATTGCCGAGGTTTTGGTTCGCCATCAGCAGCTGAGCTGGAAACAGGCGCACCGCGAAGCGGTGGCATTGCTCGATCGCGTCGGGATTGTGAATCCGGAACAACGGGCGAAGCAGTATATTCATCAGCTCTCCGGCGGGATGCGTCAGCGGGTGATGATCGCCAGCGCCATCAGCTGTAAACCGGCGTTGCTGATTGCCGATGAGCCGACGACAGCGCTGGACGTCACCATTCAGGCACAAATTCTGACGTTGTTGCAGCAACTGCAACAGGAAATGGACATGGGCATTTTGCTGATTACGCATGACCTGAGCGTGGTGGCACGCTACGCCGACCGCGCTTACGTGATGCATCAGGGAAATCTGGTTGAGCAGGGGCCAGTGGCGCAGCTGCTGACGCATCCGCAGGAGCCGTATACCCGCAAACTGATTGGCGCGTCGCAGCCGGAACCGCGTGAAAAGACCTGTGAAATCAGCGCGGATTCGCCGCTGGTGCGTTTACGCGGGCTGACCAAAAGTTATCCGCAGGCGCAACGTCTTCCCTTTGTTCCGGCAAAGCGCCAGACGGTGCTTTTCCCGACCACGATGGATATACGCCGGGGGGAAATTCTCGGGCTGATTGGTGAATCAGGTTCCGGCAAAACCACGCTCGGGCGCGCCATTATGGGTCTGACGGACACCGACAGCGGCGATATCGAATTTGACGGCGTGTCGCTGACACTGGCCAGCCACGGAACGCGGCAGAAAATGCGCCGCCGTGCGCAGATTATCTTTCAGGATCCTTACGCCAGTCTGAATCCTAGAATCCCCATCGGCGAACAAATTGCCGAGCCACTTCGCGTGTATAAGCTGCAGCCTGCGGAGCAAATTCAGGCGCGTGTGGAAGAATTACTCAAACTCGTCGGGCTGGAAGCGCATCACGCCAACCGTCTGCCCGCCGCGTTTTCCGGGGGGCAGCGTCAGCGTGTGGCAATTGCCCGCGCGCTGGCGCTGGAACCCGAATTACTGGTGGCGGATGAAGCCGTTTCGGCGCTGGATCTTTCGGTGCGCGGGCAGATTCTGACGCTGTTGGATCAGTTGCGCCAGCAGCTCGGGCTGACCGTGCTGTTTATCAGTCACGATCTGGCAGCGGTGAAACAGGTGTGCGATCGCGTGGTAGTGCTGTATCACGGGAAAATCGTGGAAAGCGGCGATACGGCGCGGGTTCTGCGTGCGCCGCAACATCCTTATACGCAAACCTTACTGGCCGCCGCGCCCGATATCACGCGGGCGTTGCAACTGCGTCAGGCGGGTTGAAAGCCGGTCAACAGTGGCAGTTCGCGGTGTTCTGCCCATTCATGCCACGAGCCGACATACACCGCCAGCTGGCGATAGCCGGCCCGCTGAAGCGCGATCAAAACCGTGGCCGCCCGCGCACCGCGATGACAATAAATGATCGTCCGCTGGTCAGGCGATAAACCCGCGGCGTCTGCCCGCTGGCGAATTTCCTCTGCGCTGAGAAATGCGCCGTTTTGCACCACATCTTCCCAAAACAGCAACTTCGCACCGGGTATTCTGCCCGCACGCTGACAGCATTCATGCGCAAATTCGCCGCTGAATTCTGTCGGACGGCGTGCATCCAGAATTTGCGCGCCCGTGGTCTGCGCGCTCAGCACGTCATCGCGGGTGGCGGTCAGGTCTTTCCGGAAAACGGAAGGGGTTAATGTATCCGGATTGTCTACGCTGATGACTGCCCGGCGACCGGAACCAGGCTGTAATTGGCCGCCTGCCTGCGTCCAGGCTTCCAGTCCGCCATCCAGAATCAGCGCATTATCAATGCCACCGAACTGCGCAAACCATGCGCCGCGCGGGGAACGCATGCCGACCTGTTGTTCGAAGAATACCGGCGTGACGTTGTCACTGATAGCCAGTTGTTGCCATGCCCGGTGAAACGCATTCGCCATCCCCGTAATGCCTGCAAAGGTGCTGTCGGGAATAAAATAATCGTACACGTTGAGGTGAAGTGCGTCGGGCACTGTTTCGGTTTGCCACTGCGAAAATTCACGGACGTCAATCAGGGCAAATGCCTGCCCGAGTTGGCGGCGCGACAGCAACTCTGCGGCGCTGATCAGCAGTTTTTTTTCTATTACATTGTGAGCAGCCAAATTTTTACTCCGGGAAAAGCGTTAAAAACGTGCCCGTTCCGCGTTCGGCGGCGAGTTTTAAAACGCGGGAAGCGAGGGCAATATCAAAAACGTTGAGGCCGAAAGAGGAGAAATACACACTGTCGTCAGCCGCCGGTCGCCAGCCATCGAGCAGCAGATTGCCTAAATCGGCGTCGACGTGTTCGGGCAGAAACTTTCCGGCGCGGTACATCTGGAACAGACTTTTGGCGCTGGTTTCACAGAAATCTCCCCATAAATCAACCAGCACGCGCGTCGAGCGGTTAATCGCTGCAAAGGACACTTCGTGATAGCCAACCTGAATGACCAGACGACCGGCGCGGATCGTTTCCGGCCCGAGCAGCGGTTTGGCGGCGCTGGTGCAGGTGAGCACGGCGTCAGCGTCCTGCGCCAGCGCATTGTGAAGATCGGGAATCCGAATCAGCGGCCAGGGAAATCGCGCGGTATCCACCGGCAATGCAATGGCACTGCGATCCCACCAGCTGACCTGGCGCAGATCGGGGAAAAGCTGGCGAAGCATGTCGAGATGCGCCATCGCCTGAACGCCCGCACCGAGCAGTAACACGCGCTGAACGGGACGCGGCGCGGCATGGCGCAGCGCAAGGGCCGTCACCGCAGCGGTGCGCGTGGCGGTCAGCGCGCCGCTCTCCACCAGCCCCAGCGGCTGGCCGCTATCGGCGCGGTTAATCAGCGTCAGCGCCATCGCCTGCGGGAACTGGTCCTGAGCATCCGGGCGATGTGCGGTCCATTTCACCCCGGCGGCGTTAAACCGCCCGCCCACGCTGGCGGGCAACGCATAGGCTTTGCCGCGCGGCGTGCCTAAACTGACGTGGGTCTCCGCCGGCATCTGCGCCGCATTCTGACGCATCAACGTGACAACGTCACAGATATCATCCAGCGCGGCCTGCGGATCGGTGCCGCCGAGTGCCACGATATCTGCGCGGTTCAGGATGCGAAAACCCGGTGTCATATTCAGTGCTCCAGCAACGTTTGTGCGAAAGGATAAAGCGCCGGTGAACCGCCGCAGTGCACGAAAATCACCCGCGAACCGGCACTGATTTTGCCTTGCTCAGTCAGGCTGATTAAGCCGTGCATCGCTTTGCCGGTGTAGACCGGATCCAGCAGCACACCCTCAGCCTGTGCAACGCGGTAGATAGCGTCGATACCGCCGTCAGAAGGCACGCCGTACGCGGTACCAACAAAACCGTCTTCAATCCAGATGTCGTCCGGTGTCCAGCTTTGCGGCCATTCAAGCAGGTTAGCGCAATCCTGCGCCATGGCGGAAATGCGGGTCTGGAACCATTCGGCTTTAGCGCTGACGCTGATACCGACAATTTTGGTGTCCGGCCAGTAACGGCGGGCACCGACATACAATCCGGCCAGCGTGCCGCCGGAACCTGTGGGCGCAACGATGACATCTGGCGGGAGTTGCCCGCGCTCTTTCCGCTGGGCGTCCATTTCTTCGATGGCGCGGACATATCCCAGCGCACCCAGCGGTGTGGCACCGCCCAGCGGAATGATCAGTGCTTTTTCGCCCCTTGTCTGTGCGGCGTCAGCATGGGCATTCATCGCGCCTTCAATCTGGGTGAAATAGCCGTCCGGATCGAGAAACTCCAGCTCCGCGCCAAACAGTTTGTCGAGCAACAGATTGCCCTGATACACCTCTGGCTGGTTGCCCCGCAGCACCAGCACCGGTTTCATGCCGAATTTACGTGCGGCGGCGGCGACCATACGTGCGTGGTTGGACTGATGTCCGCCAGTGGTGATCACCACATCCACGTTGTTGCGGCAGGCGTCGGCCATCAGATATTCCAGCTTACGGACTTTATTGCCGCCGCCGCCGAAACCGGTGTAATCATCGCGTTTGATGTCCAGCGTGATGCCGAGTGAGTCGCCTAATGTGGTCAGGCGCTCAAGCGGCGTGGGGAAGAACCCCAGTGAAACTCTTTCAAAATCATCGGACTGTTTCATGGCAATTATCCTGCTGGTTTATTTTTTAAAACTTTCCCGGGAGTTGACGCAAAACGCCTGCGGATCACACCGCCTGCGTAGAAAAATGAGGGCCTTTGCTGAATTCGGTGATCCAGTCTGTGACCGATTGCTGAAAACGTTCGAGCCCGCGCAGTGTGACGAATTCATTCACGCCGTGCGCGTTGCCGCCGTGGCCCAGCCCGCCAATCAGGAAGGCCGGTGCCACGCGCGCGAAGGTGTAAGCCGGTGCGCAGCCGGGTGCCCATGGCCAGATTTGCGGTTTTGCGCCCTGCATTTCATAGCTGGTGAGCAGAGCGTCGACACCGGGGCTGTGATGGGCAAAACGGTGGCCGGGATAACTGTCGTCGAGTTCCAGTTCCACGCCGTCGAATTCCGGGCGGGAAAGCGTCTGGCGGATCACCGTCAGCAGGCTTTCACCGTCAATACCTGGCGGGACGCGCAACGCTATTTCGGCGCTTGCGCTGGACGGAATGACGCCGCGTGACTCCAGCGGATCGCTGCGGATTTCAGAAATATTCAGCACCGCGCCGTTGATCAGCTGTTGCAGGCAGGCCAGCGTGTCGCCGCTGACCGATAACGTTTCACTGCGGCGGAACGCTAATTCGTCGGCGATGCTGAACTGTGCAGCGAGAGTGGAAAGCATCCAGCTGGCTTCCTCATCTATCACCTGACGGACAATCACGCCGCTGTTTTGCGCGGGTGCGATGGCGTTCAGTGCCGCCACCAGCCGCCACACGGGGTTGGCGATCCAGTTGGCGTTACTGGCGTGGATCGCCGCAGACGGCCCGCCCCATTTTCCGCCGCTGACTTTTAATCGTCCGCCGCTCAGCCCGCTGAAACCGAGATAGATGCGCGGTTCGCCGCCGCCGTATTCGCACAGCGACGGGAAAAAGACGGCGCTGGCGGCAGACAACGGGCAGGGATTTTGCGCCAGATAACGGCGCAGTTCGCCGCTGCCTGTCTCTTCTTCGCCTTCCAGAATAATTTCAATATTGACGCTGAGTTTTCCGCTGTCGCACAGAGATTTCACCGTCATCAGCATGCCCGCCAGCGGGCCTTTGTTGTTTTCGGCACCGCGCGCAATAAACACTTCGCCGACGCCCGGCCAGTCAGACACGCCGCCGCTGAATGGCGGGAATTCCCAGCCTGCGTCGTCCGCGGGCATCACGTCGTACATGTTGTAAAGCACCAGCGTTTTTTCCGCCTGCCGGTCAATGCGCATGTGTACCAGCGGCGGGGCGCTAAGTTGCGTCTGTTCACTTACGGACAGCACCGGCACGCCGCCCAGCTCAGTGCGGATCCAGTCTTCCAGCCAGTGCGCCAGTGCGCGTTGCTGATCAAGCTGGCCGGAAACGCTGGCGAATGGCGTAATGGCAGACAGCAAATCCAGCGTCGGGTAAATCGCTGGCGTAATGGAAATACTCACAGGCGGATCCTCGGGTTCAGTACCACATAGAGCAGGTCGATAATCAGGTTGATGCCGACAAACACCAGCGCGGCCAGCAGCACAATGGCCTGTACCAGCGGAAAATCACGGTTCTGAATGGCCTGCACGGCGAGGCGGCCAATGCCCGGCCAGGCAAAAATGATTTCTGTCACCAGTGCGCCGCCAAGCAGCGAGGCGAAATACATGCCCTGCACGGTAATGACCGGGATCAGCGCATTGCGTAATCCGTGACGCACCACAATCCGCCAGGCACTCAGCCCTTTGGCGTGCGCTGTGCGGATATAATCCTGCTGCATAACGTCAATCAGGCTGGCGCGGATCAGGCGCGCAATCGCGCTCATGTAATACGCGCCAAGGCTCAGGGCGGGCATGATCAGCTGACTGGCGCTGCCATAACCGCCGGACGGCAGCCAGCGCAGGTTCAGGCTGAATACGATAATCAGCAACAGGCCGAGCCAGAAAACCGGGACTGCCTGACCGCTGAACGCCAGCAGACGCGAGAGCAAATCCCACGCGGTGTTCTGATACAGTGCGCTGATGATGCCGAGCAGCAAACCGGCAACCGTGCTCCAGAGCAGGGCGCTGACGGCGAGCAATAAGGTGGCGGGAACGCGCTGACCAATTAACTCCGTGACCGGCTGGCTGTAGCGCAGGGATTCGCCGAGATCGCCGTGCAAAACACCGGTGAGATAATGCCCGTATTGCCAGATAAGCGAACGGTCAAATCCCATGCTGTGGCGGAAATTCTCGATTTCCTGTTGGCTCGAACCGGGCGGCATCATGACCGCCGCCGGATCACCGGTAAGATGCAAACTGTAGAAAATCAGCAGCGAAACGCCGAACATCACCAGCACGGATTGCCCGAGGCGTTGCAGGATATAACGCAGCATGTCAGTCGAGCCTCGTGTGGGTTTTGCGCAGCAGGCTGTCGCCGAGCAGGTTGCAGCCAATGACCAGCGCGGCAATCACCAGCCCCGGATACAGCACCAGCCACTGCGCGAGCAGCATGTAAGAACGGCCTTCGCCGATCAGGTTCCCCAGCGTCGGCGTCGGCGGCTGAATGCCCATGCCGAGAAAACCAATCGACGCTTCAAGCACGATAAGACGCGGAATATCCAGCGTCAGCAGGACAATCAGCGGCGTCATCAGGTTCGGTAAAACGTGGCGCAGCAAAATGCGCGGCGTCGAAAAGCCCATGGCTTTAACGGATTCGATGTATTCCAGCTCGCGGATTTCCAGCGTTTTGGCGCGCGCCACGCGGGCGTAAATCGCCCAGCTGGTGACACCCATAATCAGGATGATGTTGGTCAGCGACGCGCCGAACAGCGCCATCACCAGTAAGATCAGCAGGATAAACGGCACCGCCAGCTGAATGTCCATCAGGCGCATGATCAGCGCGTCCAGCCAGCCGCCGGTGTATCCGGCAATCATGCCCAGCACCGAACCGATCACCGCCGCAATCACCGCCGCCAGCAAAACCACCATCAGCGAAAGGCGGGTGCCTGCCAGAATACGTGACAATAAATCGCGCCCCAGCTGATCGGTGCCGAGCAGATGCTGGCCGCCGGGCGCAGAAAACGCCGCGGCCAGATCGTTCTTCAACGGATCCGGCAGCGGTAACCACGGCGCAAGAAGCGCCGGGATGATGACCAGCAACAGCAAAAGGCCGCCGAGAATACCGTCGCCATACAAGCGGCGACGGGGCTTTCTCTGCAAAACCGAACGCAATGAAATCATTTAAGCCTCAGGTCGAACAGCGGAATGCGGGAATCTGCGCGGCCTTTGAAGGTCACGTTATCCGCGCTGGCGTACAGTGAATCTTCCTTATAAAGCGGGATCAGCGGTTGCTGTACGGCCACAACCTGCTGGATTTGCTGCAAAATCTTCTCGCGTTTTGCCGGGTCCACCGTGGTGCGGCTGCTGTTGAGCAGGGCGTCCAGCTCCGGAGAATTCACCGTAGAATACGGTTCGCCGGAATGCAGGATCGGATACAGCGCGGCATCGGCGTCCAGCGTTTGCGTGGAACCCCATGCCAGCATGTAGAGCGGAGCCTGTTTCTGCGCCGCCACCTGCTGGGTATAAACCGACCATTCCGGGACTTCCAGCTCGGCTTTCACGCCGATCGCTGCCAGATCCTGGACGATCGCCTGTGCCACATCGGCGCTGGCGATATAACGGCGCGGTGCCTGGAATTTCAGGGTGAAGCCCTGCGGATAACCGGCTTCGGCCAGCAGGGATTTCGCTTTCGCGACGTCCTGCGCCGGTGCCGGGATCGCCTCATATCCAAAATCTTTCGGCCCGGCCATCGTGCCGGTTGGCGTCCCGAAACCGTGCAGCAGATCGCGGGTATACGCCGTGCGGTTCAGCGCCAGAGAAAGTGCCTGACGCACGCGGACGTCGTTCAGCGGTTTCTCGTCATTTTTCAGTCCGAGGTAAATCGTCAGACCGCCATTTTTCACCTGCTCAAGATGCACGCCCGGTTTGTTTTTCAGCGCCGGAACCAGATCGGCCGGAACGCCATCCACCAGCTGAACTTCGCCGGTCAGCAGGGCGGTGATACGTGCGGTAGCCTCAGGGATCGGACGCCAGGTGACGGTATCGATTGCGGGTTTACCACGCCAGTAATCCGGATTGGCCTTCATCACGACTTTTTCGTCGGGGATAAACGTCTGCAAGGTATACGCCCCGGACCCGACCGGTTTACGCGCAAATTCAGCCGCGCCCACTTTGGTAACATACGCCGGTGGTACGATGTATGTCGGGTAGCGGCTCAGGCGCGTGGGCAACAGCGGATCCGGGCCGCTGGTGTGAATTTTCACCTGATAATCGCCGGTGACTTCCACTGATTTGATTGTGCGGATATAAGAGATGGTTGGTGCATGGTTTGCGGGATCGAGAATACGGTCGATAGAGAATTTGACGGCCTGCGCATTGACCGGCTCGCCGTCGCTGAATTTCACACCCTGACGCAATGTGAATTCCCAGGTGGTGTCGTCGAGCGATTTCCAGCCAGTCGCCAGCCCCGGCTGCAACTGCATATTGGCATCGCGCAGCACCAGCGTGTCGAAAAGGTTATCCACCAGCGTGGCGGATTCTTTCAGGAATCCCGGATCCATCGCCGTGGCAGAAGTGGTTTGTGCGATCACCAGTTCAGAGGCAAAAGCAGCGGTTGTTGTCAGGCTAATCAGCAAGGCCAGTGACGCCAGTTTGAAGGCAGGTATTCTCATTACGGTCATTCCCAAAGTGAAGCCGCCAGAAAAGTTGACGGAATTAAATGAAGTCGGTGCGTTATAAAAAACGTTCAATCAATGTTCAATTCCTTAATGCATGATATATCCTATATAATGTATTTTTGGCAAGCCAGAGTTTAAACTGCAAAAGCAAATCGATAATTTTGCTAAAGGAAAGTCACATGTTTGAGATGGAAAAAGCGCAGCGAGTCAGCCTGACGATGCAGGTTGAAGCGAAGCTAAAAGGAGCGCTGATTGTCGGTGTACTCAAGCCGGGCGCGCGACTGGTCACGAAAGAGATTGCAGAAAAACTGGGAACCAGTGTGACACCGGTACGCGAAGCGTTATTGCGGCTGGTTTCTGCCGGTGCGCTGGATGCCACGCCCGCACAGGCGTTTCTGGTGCCAAAGATTCCCCAGTCGCGCTATCAGGAGATCACGCTGATCCGCAAAAATCTGGAAGGACTGGCGGTGTCGCAGGCCTGTGAGCGGGTCACCACAGATCACATTGCGCTGCTGAAAAACCTGAACGCAAAATTCCTGGCCGCCAAAAGAGAAAACCTTGTGGAAGAGGCGCTCGAGGCCAACCGCGAGTTTCGTTTTACGCTGTATGAAATGGCTGGAATGCCGACGCTGATGTCGCTGATCGAACAGCTCTGGGTGCAAATTGGCCCGTGCTTTAACTACCTCTATCCGCAGTCTTCGCCGATGACGCAGGGTAAGCACAACTACGATCAGCTGCTGCTGGCGCTGGAAGCCGGCGACAGCAAACGCTGCGTGAAGCTTGTCCACAAAGCGATTGATGACGGTGCGGCTATTCTGTTGGAACACTATTTTTCACAGGAATAATTCAGCGCTGTTCTGGACGGATGCCGCCCATAATAAAAGGTGCACAAACGTGCACCTTTTTTGCTGATAACGCCGTAGCGTTTATCAGAACATCAGCACCATCCACGGGTAGGCAATCAGCATCATGCCGCCGAGGAAGATGGCACCGAAAATGGTGCCCAGACGCCAGTAGTCTTTGGTTGGCAGATAACCGCTGCCGTAATAAATCGGGCTCGGGCCGGTGCCGTAGGGCGTAATAATCCCCATCACACCCAGCGAAGTCACCATCATCAGGCAGTAAACCGGCATGTTGATGCCCGGAATGGCGGCGGCGATAGTCAGCATCGCCGGTAACAGCGCCGTGGTGTGCGCCGTGGTACTGGCGAACAGATAGTGCAACAGGAAGAACGCAATCAGCAGCATCACAGCGGCGACCTGAGGGTCGAAACCGTTGAGCAACTGGCCGCCTTCTTTACCCAGCCAGGCGATGAAACCGACGCGCGCAAGGCCATCCGCCAGCGCAACCAGCGTGGCAAACCAGGCGAAAGTATTCCAGGCCGGTTTGTTGCTGGTAATATCGTTCCAGTTCAGTACGCCGGTCCACAGCATCAGAACCACCACCAGCAAGGCAGCCAGCGCCGGTTCAATCCAGGCGGCGGCAAAAATCCACATCAGCAGGGCGGAACACACGAAGATCAGCAGCAGGATTTCGTTACGCGACAGCTTGCCCAGTTTCTCCAGCTCAGCCTTCGCCCATTTCGGCACTTCATCGTTAATTTTGACTTCCGGCGGATAGAACCAGTACGCCAGCAGCGGCATGGTCAGGATCAGAATCACGCCCAGCGGCAGGAAGGCGAGGAACCACATCCCCCATGAAATGTTGAAACCGATAATGCTTTTCACCAGCGCCAGCGCCAGCAGGTTCGGGGCCAGTGCCGAAAGGAACATCGAACTGGTAATACAGGCGGCGGTGATTGCCACCCACATCAGATAGGAACCGATTTTACGTGCGCTCGGATCGTTCGGCTTGGAACCGTACAGCGGCGGCAGGTTGGCGATGATCGGGTAAATGGTCCCGCCGCTGCGCGCGGTGTTAGAAGGCGTGAAGGGCGCGAGCAACAGGTCGGCGAACGTGATGGCGTAACCGAGCGTCAGGCTGCGACGACCCAGATATTTCACCAAAATCAGCGCCAGACGTCGGCCAAACTGCGTTTTGTCATATCCCGCGGCAAACATAAATGCGCCAAATATCAGCCAGACCGTCGAGTTACCAAAGCCGCTGACCGCCCATTTAAAGGCTTCGGTGGGCATTTTAAACTTCGGATCTGCCAGTTCTGCCGGGCTGAACAACAGCCACTGGCCGAACAGCGCGATGACCACCACGCCGGTCAGGCCGATCACCGCACCGGGCAACGGCTCAAAAATCAGACCGACAATCACCCCGACGAAGACGGCGAAGAAATGCCAGGCATAAGGCTGTAATCCGGCGGGAACCGGGGTCAGCAGCAACAGCACTGCCACCAGAACTGGCAGGAACAGCATGATCAGACGTTTTTTTTGCCCCGCAGAGGCCGGAGCGGCCTTGTTGGGGTCATTCAAAGTCGTTGTGGGTTTCATAATTTGGTCTGCCCGTGATTGAAAGTGAGCGTTACGCCCTGGTTGTCCATGCGTGATTTCGTGTTCGAAAAAGTCATTTTGCTAATTCACTTTGACATCTTAAATCTATGAATTTTTCTTTATCAGAAGCTTGTCACGTATTACAAAAAGATGATGATTTGAGTAAGAGATGATTAAAAACTAAATATAATCTGCAGCCTGCATGACCCCGCAAAGTCATTATTATTTAAATAAAATACCACTGTAAGTTGTGTGGTTATTTTTTGGCAAAAAGTCCTGCTAATGAGAATGTAGAGTAAAATTTCACAAAATCCAGTTTCCAGCCCCAACTTGCTGATTTATCAGGTGAGATTTTTTATGTTAATCAAAAGTTGATTTTTGTCAATCGCTCGATAACAATTGGAGATGGTATTTGGTTTAATGTCGGGTAAATAAACAACTCCAGTTCCCTCGAACGTTATAACGACCCACATCGCCCTTTTCTTTATTCGCACAAACAGAAAAGTAAACAGAAAATCAGACCGATTTTTTAAATTCATCACCTGCATCGGATTGCTTAATTTAACGGTAAGTAATGCGGCCACGGAAAATTCAAGACTTTTAAATTGCGGAGTTGATCAACATGAATAAGCTCACCCCGGTCCTTAAGCCACTGACGCTGCCGAACGGCGCGGTGCTGAAAAACCGCCTGCTGATGGCGCCAATGACCACCTGTACGGGCTTTTACGACGGTACAGTCACCAGCGAACTGGTGGAATATTACCGCGACCGCGCCGGCAGCATCGGGACCGTCATCGTGGAGTGTTGCTTCATTGATCGTTTAGGCCCGGCGTTTCCGGGCGCGATTGCCATCGACAGCGACAACAAAATTCCCGGCCTGAAAAAAATTGCGGACGCCATCAAATCCAAAGGGTCGAAAGCGATTCTGCAGATTTATCACGGTGGCCGTATGGTTGAGCCTGAACTGATCGGTGGCCGTACACCGGTTGCGCCGAGTGCTATCGCCGCGCCGCGTGAAGGTGCCACCACGCCGAAAGAACTGACCGGCGAAGAAGTTGAAACCATGATCACCAAATTTGGTGATGCTGTGAACCGTGCGATCAAAGCCGGATTCGACGGCGTGGAAATCCACGGCGCCAACACCTATCTGATCCAGCAGTTTTATTCCCCAAACTCCAACCAGCGTACCGATAAATGGGGCGGTGACCGAGACAAACGCGCGCTGTTCCCGATGGAAGTGCTGGAAATCACCCATAAAATGGCGAAACGCTTCGCTGACGCCTCCTTTATTATCGGCTACCGTTTCTCGCCGGAGGAGCTTGAAGTGCCGGGCATCCGTTTTGACGACACCCTGTATCTGCTGGAAAAACTCGCCGCGCGCGGGCTGGATTACGTGCATTTCTCCGTCGGCCAGCTGCTGCGTCCTTCTATTGTGGATACCCAGGACCCCACGCCGCTTATTACAAAATTCCGCGCCATGCGTTCTGAGACGCTGGCCAAAGTGCCGGTGATTGGCGTGGGCGGTGTGGTCAATAAATCCGACGCCGAAAGTGCGCTGGAGCACGGCTTTGATCTGGTGGCGGTGGGTAAAGCCTGCATCGCGTACCCGGACTGGGCCGACCGCATTATCAACAACGATCACCTTGAGTTGTACATCGATAGCCACAAACGTGAAGAGCTGAACATCCCGGAACCGCTGTGGCGCTTCTCGCTGGTCGATGCCATGATCCGTGACACCAGCGTAACAGGCCGTAAATATAAGGCCGGGGTGTATCAGGAGAAAGTTGAAGCCGAAGCGCTGAAACTGAAAATCAACGTGGTGCTCGACACCGACCGTATTACCGATATCCAGCTGGTGAAAGACGACTCGCTGGACGTTGATTTTACCACCACGTTCGAAAGCCTGCGTACTCGGATGCTGGTCGCCAACAGCCCGCACGTTGATGCCATTACCGGCGCAACCACGCAAAGCGAGGCGCTGAAAAAAGCTGTTTCACGCGCGATGACAACCTCGAACAAAGAACACGTGATTGATGAGGGCGGTAACCCGCAGGCACCGCAAAACTTTGACGTGGTGGTCATCGGCAGCGGCGGCGCAGGGCTGGCGGCAGCAATTCAGGCGCACGACGATGGCGCGCACGTGGTGATTATTGAGAAAATGCCGACTATTGGCGGCAACACGATCAAAGCTTCCGTCGGGATGAACGCGGCAGAAACCCGTTTCCAGAAAATCAAAGGCATCGAAGACAGCAAAGAATTGTTCTACGACGAAACGCTGAAAGGCGGGAAGTTTAAAAACAACCCGGTCCTGTTGCGTGAGTTCGTAGAACTGGCTCCGGAAGCCATCGAATGGCTGGCGGCGAAAGAGATCGAACTTAACGACATCACCATCACCGGCGGGATGAGCATCGACCGCACGCACCGTCCGGCGGACCGTTCTGCGGTGGGCGGATTCCTCATCAGCGGTCTGGTGAAAAACATTAACAAACGCGAAATCGAAGTCCTGCTGGAAACGTCTGTCTCGGAAATCCTCTTCGAAAACGGCGCAGTAACGGGCGTGAAAGTGGTCGATGAGTACAACGACACGCGCATTCTTAATGCGAAAAGTGTCATTGTTGCCACCGGCGGTTTCAGCGCCAACCGTAATATGGTGGTGAGCTATCGTCCGGATCTCGACGGTTTTGTGACGACCAACCACGCAGGCGCGACCGGCAGCGGCATCGCGATGCTGCAAAAACTCGGCGCAGATACCGTGGACATGGGTGAAATCCAGATCCACCCGACGGTCGAACAAACCACGTCGTACCTGATTTCCGAAGCCATTCGCGGCGGCGGGGCGATTCTGGTCAGTCAGGCCGGGCATCGGTTCTACAACGAAATGGAAACCCGCGACAAAGTCTCCGCCGAAATTATCGCTCTGCCGGAGAAAAGTGCGTGGATTATCTTCGATGAACAGGTGCGGGCCAATAACAAAGCCGCGGATGAATACATTGCCAAAGGTTTTGTGCTCAGTGCGCCAACGCCGCAGAAACTGGCAGTGAAACTGAACATGGATCCGGAAGTGCTGGCCGAAACGCTGGAACGCTACAACCTGTTCGTCGTGGCGAAAAATGATGAAGACTTTGGCCGCACCACTGCACTGCGTCACCCGCTCAATCAGGGGCCGTTCTTTGCGATCCGCATTGCACCGGGCGTTCACCACACCATGGGCGGCGTTACCATTAACCCGGACACCGCGGTTCTTGATGCCCAGAAACAAATCATCCCAGGCGCCTGGGCTGCCGGTGAGGTCGTGGGCGGTATCCACGGCGCAAACCGGATTGGCGGCAATGCCGTGGCCGATATCATCATCTTTGGCACCCTGGCCGGGAGGAAGGCGACGGCTTTTGCGAAGGCATAAACATTGCGCTGTTTAATCACGCTTTGTGCGCATAAAGCGGGCATAGCTGCTGACAGCTGGATCGAGAAAATTTCGGTTTTTCAATTGCAGTGATTGCTCAGCGGCTGACGCCGAAACCGACCGAAGAGGCCCAGGACGGGGCCTCTTTGGAATCTCCACGTTTTTTCAATACGCGCTCAAAACCAGCCAGCATTCATCTTTCGAATCACATAGCCATTGGCCGCTTTCAAAAATCACGCTGGAAGGAGAGGTGGAAAACCGCGTACTTTTTTCGCGCGGTTTGTAATCCGACTGGAAGGAACCGCGCAGCGGCGGGATTTTGCGGCACTAGCTGTGGCTGCTGAAACTTAGCCAGCGAGCGGTAGCGCGCAGTGAAAGAGCCGGAGATTCTTAAGAGGCGCGGCGACAGGCGCCTATTATGGCCAGTTTGGGTGGCAACCTAAGGTTTTGACCTTAAGTCAGTGTTAATGGCAACCCACGATCTTAACCTGAACTACTCACCGCCCCAGACTTCCACAGCCAGTCGGTAAAAATTCCCCCCCAGAACATCTTTGATCACTTTGTCGCTGTGGCCGGATTGCAGTAAATGCACGACAACTTCTTCGAGCGCAGAAGGCGCAACGTAATCACTGACGCCGGAATACGCTTCGGCAGGCCAGTATTCCGGATGCGCGGCGAGGATTTCTTCGGTGCTGGCGTTGCCGACCGGGAAGGCGTAGTCAAGCGCAAGGGCGACGTGACGGGGCCCGGCGACGTCAATGAGGTAATCGACGTGGCGGGCAAACAGGGCGGCATCAGGATTATCTTCACCCAGGAATTTCCCGATGCCATTAACGCCGATCAGACCACCGGATTTCACGCAGGCGCGAATTTGTTCATCGCTGATATTGCGTCCGTGTGCGTGAACGGCTTTCGGGTTTGAGTGGGAAAAAATCACCGGTTTGCAGGAATAGTCTATAGCCTCAAGGCTGGTCTGAAGGCTGCAATGTGAGACGTCAACAAACATCCCCACGCGGTTCATTTCGTCGATGACTTCCTTGCCAAACCTGGTTAAACCCGTGTTTTCATCATGACAACCGCCACCGGCCAGATTATTGCGGTTATAGGCAAACAACATCTGCCGCACGCCGAGGTGATGATAAAACTCGACCATTTCCACCCGGCCATCCAACGCATTCATGCCTTCGATATCAAAGGTTATTGCCAGTTTACCGGCGGCGCGGGCGGTGAGAATATCTTCAGGTTTGCTTACAAGCAGATAATCATCGGCGTGGTCGAGGATCCAGTGGCGGAACGCCGCCAGATTACGCACTGTTTGTTCCCACGGCAGGACATCAAACCCGACATCCACCGACAGATAATGCACCCCGGCATCGCGCCAGAGTTGTAAATTATTCAGGTCCGCTGCCGGATCGGGCATAAAACCGGAGTGTCCGTCCCACACCAGCGAACCGGCAAAAAGTGTGCGGGCGCGTTGTGCGATGTCTGTCTGTTTCATGTCGGCATTTCCTGTAATAAAAAAGTCTGAGCGGGTGGTGACTGCTGCGTTAACACGTTATCCAGCCAGCCGGGCTCGAGCGTTGGTTCAGCCTGCAGCAGGCGCGCGGTGTAATCATCATAAGGCGGAGCCAGCACGGTTTCTCGCAGCCCCTGACGCACCAGTTTTCCACGGTGCATCACGGCGACGGAATGCGCGATGCTGCGTACGGTCGCGATGTCATGGGTAATGAAAAGCAGCGTCAGGCCGGTGGCGTGCTGTAGCTTGCGAAACAGCGTCAGCACGCCTTGCGCGACCAGAGGATCCAGCGCCGAAGTGGGTTCGTCACAAATGAGAATGTCCGGTTCAGCCGCCAGCGCCCTGGCAATCGCCACCCGCTGTTTCTGGCCGCCGGAAAGCTGAGACGGAAAACGATCAGTCAGATCGGCGGAAAGCTCGACCTGTTCGAGTAACTGGCTAACTTGCTCGCTGAGCGCCGCGCCGCGTAAACCGCTGAAGCGCGCAACATTGCGGCCTAACAGTTCGCGGACGCGATGGCGCGGATTCAGCGCGGTATCCGGGTTCTGATAGATGTACTGGATCCGCTGACGCTGCGCGGTTGTACGGCGCTGACAGTCAAATGACAGCGTTTCGCCTTCAAGCAACAGCTCGCCGGATGCGGTTTTATGCAAACCGGCCAGCGTGCGGGCAAGGGTGGATTTCCCTGAGCCGGATTCACCGACTAACGCAAAAGTTTGCCCGCGTGGCAGTGACAGCGAAAGCCGGGAAATCACCGGTTCGCCGTTGCCATAACCTACAGTGAGATTGCGCAGTTCCAGCACCGGCAGAGTTTGTACTGGCGCTTCCAGCGACGCGGGATGACGGGTGCCTAGCAGCGCCTGTGTATAAGCCTGCGCAGGCGCACGCAAAATTTCCGCCGTACGGCCACTTTCCACCGGCTTGCCGTGTCGCAGCACCAGCAGGCTGTCGGCAATCTGAGATACCACGGCAATATCATGCGAGATATACAACGCGGCGGTATGCGTTTGCTTTACGGCGTGGCGGATGGCAGCCAGCACGTCGAGCTGAGTTGTCACATCCAGTGCCGTGGTCGGTTCATCGAAGACAATCACGTCCGGCGCTGAACACAGCGCCATGGCGGTCATTGCGCGCTGCAACTGCCCGCCGGAAACCTGGTGCGGATATCGACGGGCGAACTGCACCGGGTCGGGTAAACCGAGCAAGATAAACAGCTGCAACATCCGTTCCTGCGCGGCCTTTTTGCTGATGACGCCGTGATAGCAGGCGGTTTCGATCACCTGTGCGCCGAGGGTTAACGCCGGATTAAACCCGGCGCTGGCCGACTGTGCCACATAGCAAATCCGTTTGCCCTGATGTAAGGCCAAACGTGGTGCATCCTGCGGAGGGTAAGGCTTGCCGAGAAACGTAACCGTGCCGCTGAGCGGACGCAACGCGCCACGATAATGCCCCATCACTGCCAGCCCGAGCGTGGATTTCCCCGCACCCGATTCTCCAATCAGCCCGAGCACTTCCCCCCGGCGCAATGTGAAAGAAACCTTATCCACCAGGACCGTTTCCCGGTAGCCCACGCTGAGATCATGTACCTGCAAAATGGCGTCTGGCATTACAGAATCTCCTGTTGTTGCAGTTTTCTGCTCAGTGCATCGACCAGCAGGTTGATAGCAATCACCAGCAGGGAAATTGCCACTGCCGGATAAAAGGCTGCGGTGACGCCAAACAGAATGCCGTCTTTATTTTCACGGACGATTGCCCCCCAGTCAGCAGCGGGTGGCTGAATACCCAGCCCGATAAAAGACAGCGTGGAGATGAACAAAATACTGGCGCTGAACTGCATTCCCCATTCGGCGAGTAACGGGAAGCGGGCGTTTGGCAGCATTTCCCGCGTGATGCGGTACCAGTGAGTTTCGCCCGCCAGTTTCGCCGCTTCCATATATTCCGTGGCGGCAATATGCGACGCGAGACTGTAACCGAGCCGGTAAACGCGGGTTGCGCCGATGGTGACCAGAACGCCCACCAGCGTGACGTTAGTTTGTGGTAACACCGCCAGGGCGACAAGCGCAATGATCAGTGAAGGCAATGACATAAAGAGATCGTTGAGCCGTGACAGCAGCATTTCAAATCCACCGCCAACGCTGACCGCCAGAAAACTCAGCAGTATGCCGAGAAATGTCGCTAATGCGGAAATCACAAAGGCAAAAAACAGCGTGAGGCGCGCGCCGTAAAGCAGACGGGAGAACAGATCCCGACCGAGATTATCTGTGCCGAGCCAGTGTGCGGCGGTCACGGGCTGCCAGATGTCACCGGCAATCTGCCCGGCATCAAAGGGTGCAAGCCACGGCGCGGCCAGGGCGGCGAAGATAAATATCGCCAGCAAAACGCCGCCAGCGATAGTGCTGAAAGAAGAGAACAACATTTTCATTTTGGAAATCTCAGGCGGGGATTCGCCACCATCGCCAGCATATCCACCAGCAAATTAAGCAGGATATAGACCGCCGCAAAGACCAGACCGCAGGCTTCAACAACAGGAATATCGCGCACCGTCACCGCATCAACCATGTACTGACCTACGCCGGGATAAACAAAAATCACTTCAATGATCATGGCACCGACAACCAGCCCGGCCAGATTCATAGCGATCACGGTCAGCACGGGTGAAATGGCGTTCGGCGCGGCGTGCTTCCACAGAATACGCAGAGGCGGCAGGCCTTTCAGCCGGGCAGTTTCCATCCACGGCGTGTTGGTCACGGACATCAGCGCACTGCGCGCGGAACGAAGCATGTTCGCCAACACGGCAATCGCCAGCGTCAGCACCGGTAACAGCATGGCGGAAAGCCGGTCGGTCAGGCTCATACCGTCATGGATTGTGGAGGGAAAGGTAGATACACCGACGTGTAACACCAGGATCTGAATCAGCAGATAACCGATGAAAAATTCCGGCAGGGAAAGAATAATCAGTGAAATCAGCGTGATAATCCGGTCGGGCAGACGGTGAAGATAGCGAACGGCAAACAACCCGCCGAGCAGCGCCACGGGCACTGCCAGCAGCGCGGAAGCGCCCGCGAGCCATAACGAATTCAGCAACCGATGACCGAGCTGCGCGCTGACTGGCTGCTGACTGGCCCACGACAGCCCGAAGTCACCGTGGAAAATTTGCTCCACCCAGTGCCAGTATCGCGTCACCAGCGGTTTATCCAGCCCGAGACTTTGCCGGATGCTGGCCACCGCTTCCGGCGTGGCGGTTCTGCCCAATGAAGTGGCCGCAAAATCGCCGGGCAGCGTGTTCACTGCAATAAAAATCAGCAGCGAAACGCCCCAAAGCAGAATCACCGCCAGCAACAGGCGGTGTCCTAATGCACGTGCCAGCGGATGACGGGGTACGGCAAATCTTACCCCGTAAGCCAGAGCTCTTTTCATCAACTGTTCAGCCAGACGCGTGAAATTACCTGACCGTTTGATAAGTCGTTACCGACATCCTCGGTATAGCCCTGAAGTTTGTTGCTGCTGGCGTTCAGATAGTTATTGAATACCGGCAACAGCGTGCCACCTTCGTCGCGCACAATCAGCGCGATATCGTGGTAAAGCGCGCGACGTTTGGCTTCATCTTCTTCTGCTCGCGCCAGTTTCAGCAGGCTGGCAAACTGCGGATTAGCGAAGTTTGTTTCGTTACTGGCGGACGTCGGGCCCAGTTCGAGCGAGTAAATAAGATCCTGTGTTAAACGCGTTCCCCATGAGGACACACAGAACGGCTTACTACGCCAGACATTATTCCAGTAGCCATCGTCAGGCTGGCGGCGGATATCAATTTTGATACCGGCTTTTTGCGCACTGAGCTGGAAGAGCGTGGCAGCATCAACCGCACCGGGAAATGCGCCTTCCGCCACGTCGAGCACTATGGGTCCGGTATAACCAGATTTCTTAAAGTGGAACGCCGCCTTCTCTGCATCATACTGACGCTGCGGGATATCGGCCGGGAACAGCGGGTAGGCCTGGTTTACCGGGAAATCATTGCCCAGCGATCCATAGCCGCCCAATACGCGGTCGAGGATCTGCTGGCGATCGATCGCGTACTTCAGCGCAAGGCGCAGATCGTTATTATCGAAGGGGGATTTATCAACCATCATCGGTAGCGTGTAATGTCCGCGCCCCGGCGTGTTGTAAACCGTCACCGGGCCATTTTTGAGTAATGCCACAATCTTCGGGCTCAGGCCGCTGATGAAATGTACTTTGCCGGTGGAGAGCGCCGCCACACGGGAAGACGCGTCGTTAATCGCAATCACTTCTGCGCTGGCAACATGGCCGCGCCCGCTGTCCCAGTCGTGTGGGTTTTTCTCCAGCTGGGTGTAGACGCCCGCTTCGAATTTCACAATGCGGTAAGGACCCGTGCCGATGCCGGCATTGGGGTTTTCTACGCCGCCGCCCGGTTGGATTTGCAGGTTCCACAACGAAAGCACCAGCGGAAAATCAACGTTACTTTCATTGAGTGTCAGGGTGATTTTATCGCCTTCCGCCGTTGCCGACTGAATGGACGACAGGTATGCCACCACGCCGGAACGGGATTTTGGATCACGATGGCGGAGAATGGTTTTCACCACATCTTCAGCGGTCAGCGATTGTCCGTTATGGAACAGCACGCCTTTACGCAGGGTAAACACCCAGCGCGTTGATTTTTCACTGCCTTCCCAGCTTTCCGCCAGACCGGGAATGGCTTTGCCGCTGGCCGGATCGGTGCGCACTAATGTATCGCCCCACGCGCAGCCAACGACCATCATGTAAGAACTGATCCAGGTGGCCGGATCCAGCCGATCGGTGGTGGCCGCGCCGTCAATGCCAAGCTTGAGATGTCCGCCTTTTTTTGGCGTGTTATCGGCAGCCTGCGCGGGCAGCGTCAGACTTATGCCTGAGGCGGCTCCGGCGGCGAGAGAGAATTTGAGAAAATCTCGACGATTCCAGGAAGTTGACATTTTATTATCCTAATTTTATGTGCTGAAACGGTGTAAATACCCTGCTGCATAGTCCGCCCGAAGCGGTCAGAAAATATCCCAAAGGGGCGTAATCCTAAAAAATAGGCAACATATTGTCTAATGTGAAAAACAGATAACTTCATGATAAAAGTGGGAATAACACCGATCGCGTAGCGGCGCCGTTACCGGCATGTTAATGTGCGTTTTTGCCTGCCAATCTTTGCCAACAATAAAAGCCTGCTGATAATGAAAAACAATCACGATCTGGCCGTTATGCACTGGGGGACGTACCGCGTCACCACGGACGACGGTGTGTTGAAATCTGTTAAACCGGTGGAATGGGATCGCAACCCGTCTGAAATCGGCCAGTCGCTGGTCGGCGGCGTCGACGGTGACAGCCGCATCCGCCGCCCCGCTGTACGCCTCGGCTATTTACAACACGGCGCGGCCTCACGTGAAGGGCGCGGGAAAGAGCCGTTTGTGGAAGTCAGCTGGGACACCGCGTTATCGCTTATCGCAGGCGAACTTCAGCGGGTGAAAACCGGACACGGCAATTCCGCGTTTTATGCCGGTTCCTACGGCTGGTCGAGCGCCGGGCGTTTCCATCACGCACAAAGCCAGATGCACAGGTTCTTCAACCAGTTTGGCGGCTACACCGGGAGTACCAACACTTACAGCCTGGCCGCCGCCGAGCGCCTGTTACCGCACATCATCGGCGACCTGGACGTCCTGCAAAAACAACATACGCACTGGTCAGTTCTGGCCGGAAAGTGTGAGCTTTTTGTCGCTTTCGGTGGCCTGCCGTGGCGCAATGCGCAAGTTAACGGCGGCGGCGCGAACGATCACTCCCTGAAATACTGGCTCCAGACTATGGAGCAAACGGGCACGCGCTTTATCAACGTCAGCCCGGTGAAAAACGATCTGTCTTCGGTGAAATCCGCGCAGTGGCTTTCCCTTAAACCGGGCAGCGATACCGCGCTGCTGCTGGCGCTGAGCTACGTGTTGATCGACGAATCGCGCTATAACGCCGGTTTTGTTGCCAGCCATACGGTCGGTTTTGACACCTGGCGCGACTATCTGACCGGCGCGAAAGACGGCAAAGCCAAAACGCCGGAGTGGGCGGAATCCCTGACCGGTATGAGCGCGGAAAGCATCCGGGCGCTGGCGCGTGAGATGTCGGAAAAGCGCACCATGATCAACATTGCGTGGTCATTGCAGCGGGCAAGGCAGGGCGAACAGACCTTCTGGGCGACGGTGGCGCTGGCGTCACTGCTCGGGCAAATCGGTACGCCGGGCGGCGGGCTGGGTTTTGCCTATGCCTCCACCAATCTTGCCGGTTCCGACCGCCGTACCTTCTCCGGCCCGCGCTTGCCGATGGGCAAAAATGCGGTGAGCGAACATATTCCGGTTGCACGGCTTTCCGACATGCTGCTCAGTCCGGGCGCGGAATATCAGTTTGACGGCAAAAATTGCCGGTATCCTGATATCCGCGTGGTGTACTGGGCGGGCGGCAATGCGTTTCACCATCATCAGGACATCAACCGGCTGATCAACGCCTGGCGTAAACCGGACACCGTCGTGGTCCACGAACAGTACTGGACGGCACAGGCGAAATTCGCCGATATCGTGTTGCCGGTGACGACATCGCTTGAACGTGAAGACATCGGCAGCGCCAGCAATGACGGCTTTATGATTGCCATGCGTCAGCATATTCCGCCGTTTGCAGAGGCAAAAAGTGACTACGGAATTTTCGCCGAACTGGCCGAAAAAATGGGCTTTGGCGAAGAGTTCAGCGAAGGGCGCGACCCGGCGCAATGGCTGCGCCATATCTATGAAATTTCGCGTCCGCGCGCCGAAGCTGACGGCATCGAACTGCCTGACTTTGAAGATTTCTGGCAGCAGGGAAAAATGGAATATGCGCGGCCGGACACGCCGCAGATCTTCCTGAAAGCGTTCCGCGACGACCCGCAAGGCGCGCCACTCGCCACGCCATCGGGCAAAATCGAACTGTTTTCGCAGACCGTCGCGGACTTTGATTACGAAGAATGTCCCGGTTTCCCGTTCTGGTTTGAACAGGATGCGCAGGAACAGCAGGCATTCAGCGACCGCTGGCCGCTGCATCTGCTTTCCAGCCAGCCACGCACGCGTCTGCACAGTCAGTACGATCACGGTGCCGTCAGCCGCAGTACCAAAGTGCAGGATCGCGAACCGCTCTGGCTTCATCCGCAAGATGCTGCCGCGCGTGGGATTACCGAAGGCAGTATTGTGCGCGTCTTTAACGATCGCGGAGCGATTTTAGCGGGCGTGCATATTACGGAAGATTTGCGACCCGGCGTGGTGCAGATGTCCACGGGGGCCTGGTATGACCCGCAGGATCCGAGGCAGCCACATTCAATTGATAAGCACGGCAATCCGAACGTACTGACGGAAGATCGCGGGAGTTCGCGCCTTGGTCAGGGTTGTACCGCGCAAAGTTGCTGGATTGAGATTGAACGCTGGGATGCGCCTCTGCCGGATGTGACGGCGTTTCAACCTCCGGCTTTTGTGGCTGCCGACGCGTAAAATGATGACGGTGCGATTCAGCCAAACGCCTCTTTAATCGCATTGATAAAGCAGCGGATTTTCACTGTTTGCCTCAACCCGGCCGGTGTCAGAACATGCATCGGCCGGGAAGGGCCGGTGTAATCCGGCAAAATCTGCACCAGCCGTCCTGCTGTAATTTCCTCATTTAACACATCTTCCGGCCCCAGCGTGACGCCGTACCCTTTCACCGCCGCATGCAGCAAGGCCCGCCAGTCATTGGCGCGCAATCTCCCGGCTGGGCGGACTTCATGCGTTTGTCCGTCTTTGCTGAATATCCAGCGGCATGGATCCTGCGGCGACCAGATGCCGTAAACCAGACACGAATGCTGCGCCAGACTGGCGGGCGTATCCGGTACTCCGTTTTGCGCCAGATAGCCCGGCGAAGCGCAGGCAATCAGACGGTAAGGCCGTAGCGGGCTGGCAATCATCGGGCCATCGGTCAGTTCGCCAATGCGCAAAATCACCTCATAACCTTCCTCGACAGGATCAACCAGGCGGTCGGTCAGCGTCAGCTCAACCTGGGTTTCCGGGAATTTATCCAGATATTGCGTAATAAAAGGCGCGAGCGTCGAAGATCCAAACGTGACCGGCGCATTCACGCGGATAATACCGGACGGTGTGGCTTTCATCTCCAGCGCAATCGCATCGGCGGCTTCTGCCTCGGCCAGCACCACTTTGCAGCGTTCATAATAACTGCGGCCAATATCGGTCAGATGCTGGCGACGGGTGGTGCGGTTGATCAGCACCGTGCCCAGCCGCGTTTCGAGGCGGGCAATGTGCTTTGCCACCATCTGCGGTGAAATCCGCAATGCCTCTGCGGCGGCGGCAAAAGAGCCCAGTTCGGACGTCCTGACGAACACATTCATGCTGGTTAACCGATCCATGATTCGCTCCATTTTGTTGTTTGTTTGTATCGATGATGGTGATTTATCAACGCTGAGTATCGAATTATTCTTTATCTTTCTGCAACGAAATGAAAGGTGAAATCATGAAAATAGGCATTATTGGCGCGGGTTTTGTCGGCCGCGCAGTCGCCAAACTGGCACTCAAAGCAGGGCATCAGGTGATGCTGAGTAATTCACGCGGGCCGCAGACATTGTTCAGCCTGAAACCTATGATCGGTTGTGAAATCGGTACTGCCACGGAAGCTGCCATTTTCGGTGATATCGTGGTGATTGCCGTGCCGCTGACCGCCATCGGGCAATTACCGGCCGCCGAACTCGCCGGGAAACAGGTCATCGACGCAGTAAATTATTACCCGGATCGCGACGGTCAGGTGCCCGAACTGGATAACCACACGACAACCACCAGCGAATATCTCTCCGGTTTCCTGCCGGGCGCGACCATCACCAAAGCGTTTAACTCGATTCGGATGACCGATCTTGAAAACGAAGGCTTACCCGCCAGCGACCCACAACGCCGCGCACTCCCGCTGGCCGGTGACAACGCCGAAACGAAAAAGCTTGTGACCGGTTTATACGATGCCTTTGGTTTCGACGCCGTCGACGCCGGTGCGCTCTCCGAAGGCTGGCGCTTTGAACGCGGCACGCCGACGTATTGTGTGCTGATGTCGAAAGCAGAACTGAAGGTTGGGCTGGAAGGGACGGGGAGGGAATAAGAATATTCAGTCAGGGTGGCTATAATAAATGACGAAGCTAAAACGAATAAATCAGTAATTTCGTTCCTCGAACTACCTGAGTTACTTAAATTATTGAGTAACTCATTTTCTTTAAAGCATTTTCACTTAGGAATATATCCTCTTTTTATTTATTTAACTCATCCATTGAAATATAGCATTTGTTTCACCATAACGATTAGGTTACAACCTCTTAAATTAAAAGGAGGCTCCAATGGCTAATCTGATCTACATGACCTTAACGGGTGAAAAACAAGGGCTGATATCACAAGGTTGTGGTACGTATGATTCCATGGGAAATAAATACCAGGCCGCACACCGGGATCAGATATTTCTCCTCGCACTTTCACACAGTACACATCGCTCACAAAATGTCTGTCATCAGCCCGTCTCAGTCACCAAAACCGTGGATAAAGCCTCGCCATTGCTTGGCGTCGCGATTGCCAACAACGAAAAGTTGCAGTGCAATTTTGATATCCTGCGTATCAATAAAACAGGCATGAGCGAGAAGTATTATTCCATCGAATTACGCGACGCATACCTGATTGATGTCGCTCTGAATTTCCCCCATTCCGTCGATCACAACGGTGCAGAAGCAGAAGAAACGTTGATATTTATCTTCAACAGCATTACCTGGCAACACCATCAGGCAGGAACTTCCGGCTACAGCTTCTGGCAAGATATTGTGATGTAAGGGGATAATATATGAGTGTAAGAAAAGATATTGTTGATGGATTATCTTATGGTCTCAGAACCAAGGGACTGATTTACACAAAAATTTTAGGGTGGATAGACCTTGGTCACGCGCGTGGTGACGATATGAGAAGGCTTAAAAAAACTCTATTTGAGGAAAAAGGGCGGAAGTTTATTCCAAAGCTGAATGAATGGTATTTCCCTGTCGATTATTATCAGGAAATGGCATATTCCATTGAAAATACTGATCTGAATATATGGGGTGGGGTGCATTCTCCGCTTATGGTTCGTTCATGCCTGAGTGATGAAATGAAAAAAAGGGTCGCACTCACTGTCATGATGAAAATAGCATGGAGGTTTGAGGCTTTTCAGGATTCAAGCCTTATCAACTGGAAAACAGACAGTGGTTTTAGTGCAGAAGATCTTGTCTCTGATTTAGTGGGTTTTTACCGGATATTTGGCAGTGATATTGATGTTCTGATGCTGGCTCAACCAACGCGGTTAACTTACGCGCTATCATTATGGGATCACTATGGTCCAGTAGGGGGTTTCAAAAATTATGGATTCAGACCACTGCTATTTCCTAAACCGTGTCCACCGAAAAAATCCTTGCCACGGCTTAGATATCTTCCTTCTTGGTTGAATTACATACAACCACTGGGTGATTTATCTGACAAATTCATTTCAAATAGATACTTAAATGTGCCAGTGAAAGACTTTTTTTCTGAGAAAAATAGATTGAACGGAGAGTTATACACATCACTACGTAAAGGATTCGAATTTAGAGACAAAGCGGAAATGCCTTCACATTTTAACTATCATTCTCACACCCCGGTTCCTCCTGATTATTTTCATATCGGTGGCGACAGTTCAAATCCTACATGGCGATGAACTATATTATTCTCAAATTTCATGATAATAATCAGGGGTTATAAAATGTGTAAGTTATTTAAATGGCTACTGATTTCAGTTGTTCTAATTTTATCTGGATATATTTACGTTTTCATTAAAGTTGCTGATACATTTGATGGCAGAGAGTACTCAGCCACCGATTATATCCATTACTATTTTGTTACGCCGGATCTCTTTATGGATCCGCCGATTATTCCCGGAAGGATCACGTATTACAGTCGGGGGGATGATAATTACGGATTTTTTCAAAATGATATTACGTGGAATGACATTGAAGACGTGCCTGCTGCGCAAAAAATCATAGAGAAATTTTTTATCAGCAAAGGGTACACACAACGGAAAGAGGGTCTGGTCTGGCGGTTTTACTGGTCAGATGTTGACGTTCCCCCTGATAAATGTGCCCATAAGCAATACAGTACAGTCTGGGGATATCATGCCATAAGCATAGAATTAATCACCGCTACAAGAGGTTGCTGAATTAATGTCATCAGTCACCTCCAGAAAATAATGAATGCTTACATATCTTAAATTTATACAACGGTCGCTGATTTTAAAGTACAGCTCAAACATTTGATGTTTTTTAAAAAGGATTACAGTTTGAATAGATTAATTGTTTGGGTGGTAAAGACTATTGTGCTATGTCTTGCTTTAATTATTTGCTTCATGTTTTTTTCTTCTTCCTTGTTTTATATACATTAGATGGAAAACATATTCAAAATCTAATGTTTTTGATTATTATGTATTAACACCGCCTATATTAATGGACGCGCCAGATATCTCGAATGAACAAGAGTTCTTTACGCAAACTGATGATAATTATGGCTACTGCCGGTATGAGGTAACATGGAAGCATGTCAGGGATGTTTATCTGGCCAAGGAAAAAATTGACGCTTATATGATGGAGAATAAGATCAAAAAGATACTAAAAGTCACTCCGGAACAACTTATGTACTAGAAATTGTAGGAGATGAAATTACTTTGGTTATCTACGATTATGATTGATTTCTTTAGGTTATAAGTTGGTGGAAACGTACCCTCAAGTGTTTTTTTAGTTGCTATTATTTTTACACTCTACATTTCCATTATAAAAAAACAGAGATTATAAAGTGTGTAAGTTGTTAAAATGGTTAATGAAGGGAGTTATTTTTTTCGGCTGGATATATTTACGTTTTCATTACAGTTGCTGATACATTTGATGGCAGAGAGTACTCAGCCACCGATTTTTATTTTTCTTAAAAAAACTATATTAACAACAAAATCCCATCAAAAACTGGCAATGGTTGTGCGCTAATTGTATTTAAACCGGACGCTCCTGAACATAAAAATCCGCTAGCGGAGATAACGACGCTAGCGGATTTTTTTAATTCTGACTTAAACGGCAGGCCTGATTACTTAATTTCAGTCACAAAGTTTTCGCGGCTGCGGCGGACCTTTTTCAGGTTCACCAGCCAGTCGCCTTCGTGTGCACGATAGCCGATTGGCAGGATGATCACGCTGCGCAGGTTTTTCTCTTTCAGACCCAGTATTTCATCCACAGCCGCCGGGTCAAAACCTTCCATCGGCGTAGCATCCACTTCTTCGAACGCAGCGGCTATCAGCGCAGCACCCAGGCCGATGTAAGCCTGACGGGCAGCAGCCTGGTAGTTTGCTTCGGTTCCACGTTCAGCGACGATACCCAGCAACATTTTGCGATAGTTTTCCCAGCCTTCATTGACGAAACCGCGCACGTCATTGGTCAGGTCAAACATCATATTGACGCGTTCTTCGGTAATGTCATCCCAGGCTGCGAAAACCAGCAGGTGAGAACTGTCGGTTACCTGCGCCTGATTCCACGCTACAGTGCGGATTTTTTCGCGCACTTCCGGGTTGGTGACGACAAACAGCTCAAACGGTTGCAGGCCGCTTGAGGTAGGCGCAAGGCGGACGGCCTCGATGATGCGTTCAAGCTTGTCAGCCGGTACGCTTTTGGTTGGGTCGAATTTTTTAGTGGCGTAGCGCCATGCCAGTCTGTCGTTTAAGGTCGTCATCATTTTTTTCCTGAAGGATAAGTTTGGAACCGAGGGCTTAATCGCCCGTGAAGTCATTTCCCCAAATACTTGCCGATATTCGCATTATCCGGTCCTCCGTGTTTTATGGATTTGAGCCCTGCCACGTCCGGATCACGTTTCTGCATGACGTGTTTCAAACATTTCGTGCTGAAAACACCAACTGATGCACAACTCAGATATTTCGCCTCATAAACTCGAAAATTCTTAGAATATTTGCAGGAAAAAACGCTTTGCGCTTGTTTGTGATCAATTTCGGCTTAAATGTGCGGATTTATTGATCAGAAGTGAGCGTGGGAAAAAAATGTCAATCAGACAAAATTTTTAAAGCACGCAAAGACTATAAAGAATAAGTATCTGCCTGATGTGGCTTTTATCAGTTTATTGTTTCATCTGATACGCAATAGATAATCAATTAATGATGAGTTGTAGTTGATTTATGGATTTTTATGATATGACTGTAAAAATCCTAACGAGACGCTTGAAATTCTCAAAATATCGACAGGAAAAATATCCCGAATTAAGATTGCGATGCATTCAGGGTGAGTAAGAATTTTCCCCTGAAAGGGAGATAAACGGAAAGTTTTACCAACGGAATGATTAATGAAACAAACAGTGATAATTCACTCAGGTTATTATGAACGGCTGGCAATTTCGGCTGTTCTGAATCAGCTTGATTTAAAAACGCATGCTTTCAGTTCACTGGCTGAATTTTACAATTCAGGAATAGGGACGGGGATCGACAGTATTATTCTCGAGGTTCAGGATGCCTCGGATGATTTCAATGCGGTCATGAAATTTATCCGGAGAATGAATTTCCTCTATATTCCTCCTCGGGTGATTGTCGTCACTAAGATTGAGCAGAATGATAAACTGGCGCAACTGTCTGATGAAAGCATTGATATGATTATCTCAGAACAGGAGGAAATCTCAGTGCTCAGGAAAATGCTTATTACTGGTGCCTCTGACCTGAATTATCAGCGGGCAATCAGCCCTTATTTTCAGCAAAAGAAAGCGACATCCGCGCAGTCTTCACAAAAGTTTTTGACGGCTACAGAATGGGAAGTTTTGATGGAGATTAAAACCATGAAGACCAATGCCAATGTTGCGCAGAAATTAGGACGGAGCTGTAAGACGATTAGTACGCATAAGCGAAATGCGATGAAGAAACTGGGGCTGAAAAACTCGATTGAGTTGTACAAGTACCTGATGCAATAAACCAGACGTAATAACCTGGCTTATATGAAGCCAGGTTGCGGGTCAGAGGGAGTGATTAAGCACCCGGTTGAGGTAACTGAAGAGCTCTTTGGTATTCTTCAGTTTAAGCTTCTTCATGGCGCTGTATTTATAGTAATAAAGATTCGACATGGGAATCGACGTGATTTTCTCGATATTTCTCATTGTCGGGTCTTTTGATAAGCACCGCAGCAAAATTGCTTCGTTTTTCGAGAGGAGATAATCCTCTACAAAAGGGCGTATGGCGTCGTACTTCTGGCTCAGCAGGCTGTCAAAGAAGAAATAGCTCTTCGAGAAGGCATGCTCTTTGCATAAGTGAAAGTCGGCCAGGCGACTGTTTACAATCACATTATCGCTCAAAATAACAAACTTGCTGCTGACCAGGCTCATAGACTTCAGATTATAAATAAACTTATCGATATTAAATTCGAAACTCACTTCACCTGGTTCAATTATATAGATGTCGTAGTTCTCATTGCTTCTGTCTAGCGCTTCCTCCGCACTGATTTGATTGAAAGTTATGCCTTTTGGTATATGGGTTAAAGAGAATAAATGCTTTAACCCGTTATACGTGAATGTGCATGAGTCAATAAGTGCAATGCGCATCATTAATTCATTCCTTTAAATGAACCGCTCTCCGTAAAGACATTGCATATGTACGATAGTTTGCCTCTGTTATTACCATCCAATATGCCTGTGATCATAATATATATTATGGATACTACCGTCAATGTAACCCAAGGTTATTAATTTCTTATAATGTAATTAAATATTCTCGGATTATTCTCCTAACTCATTGAAAATAAAAATTAATCATCAATCCAGAAGGCGGTTTGTGTTACCCGCTTAGGAATATTTTTCGTTTCTACATATAATACTTAAATAATCTTAGACTACTCCATAAAGCTGACATGGTTATACATTAATCGATAAATCTACAGAGAGTTATGACGCATCTCAAATGCATGAATGAATATTAGCGTCAGAAAGCCTTTGACTGATACTCATTTGCGCAGAGAACTTTCATTTAAAAATGCAAACGAAAGCCAGGAGGGTGATATGACATCGGTCTCGTCATGCCAATATAACGTTATTTTATGCTGCTGGCTTTGTATCCAAACAGGAACCCAGCGATGACTCTTTTCCGGCTTTATTATTAAGACGATCTGTGAACGATAATTTCGCCAGAGCATGAAATTCGCTTAACTATTTTCATGATTATTATTGTGCTGTTTTTTCACCTGTAGCTGAAATGATTAAAAGGAAAATTCGGGGTTTACACTCAGAATAATCTCACCCTGACAGCGTTTTTTTCGCTCCAAAACTGCAAAATAATGCAAATTCACCTGCATTTAATTGTAAGGATTCCGCAAATTTTCCTAAGAAGTGACCGATTTTTGTAAGTTTAGTGCCGCTGTTGTAATCAAATTGCCACCCATCTGACCGTTTTCGGTTATCAGAATTTTCCTTGATGTTAGAAAAATAACATCCTGATTTTTAAGATTAATCCATACATGTCATGAATGTTTTTAATAGGAATATTCGTCTTTCATCAATGTATTTCAAACGGTTTTTGTACTTTAGGACGGCTTTTTCTGTGTCCGGAAGATTGCAATAATACCCCTGAAAGTCAGATGGAATGTGGGTTCCGGGAACTGTGCGAAGGCTGCATTAGGATGTTTCCGGCAAGGAAAATGACAGGAGTGTCAGATGAAAAAATCAGTAAGAAAAATCGCAGGAAAGTTAAGTATTTTGACTGTATGCCTGACTCTGCCTCTTGTAACCCATGCGGATGTTACAAAAAGCGGGACTGAGTGGGCTGCAGCACCCTCAATGAAAGGGCTGGAATCTGTGGATCTGAAAACGGCGATCCTGCAGGCATTTTCCCGCAGCCCGTCTGTCACACAACAGGCGTACCAGATGGGGATCGGCCAGGCGCAGATCCGCGAAGCGCAGAGCGCGTGGTACCCGCAGGTGGGGCTGAACGCCAATACAGGCAGTTCAACGCAGCAGGATTTCTCAAACAGCCTTAACAATGCGGCTGCGTACGGTATGACCTTGTCACAGCTGATTTACGATTTCGGCAAAACCAATGCCAGCGTAAATCAGCAAAAATCGGCAGAGGAAAGCTACCGCTACAAATTACAGGCAACACTGTCCGACGTCGCAGAGCAAACGGCTACGGCGTATCTTGATGTATTGAAATATCAAGAGCTTACTCAGGCTGTGGAAGAGAATATCCGCGCGCTGGAAGACGTCAGAAGAATGTCTTCTCTACGTTCTGATGCGGGGTTAACTACCCGTTCTGACGTATTGCAGGCGCAGTCGCGTATTTCCGGTATGCGCTCGACGCTGAAACAATATCAGGCGAGTTTATCCGCTGCGAAAGCACAATTGACCGCGCTCACCGGCGTGGACGCGAAGTCCTATAAGCCTTTTGCCGCCAATAAATTCAGTGCGCCGGTCATGCCAGACAATATTGATTATTCCAAAATTCCGACGGTGCTTTATGCACAGGCACAAAAAGAATCCGCTTCTTATGAAGTGAGTAAAGCAAAATCTGATTATTTGCCGACGCTGAGTTTGCAGGCAAACCGTACGCGTTATGAAACCAAAAATGATCCGTACTGGAATAATCAGATTCAGTTACACGTCAGTGCGCCGCTTTATCAGGGCGGCGCGGTATCTGCACGTGTAGGTCAGGCAGAAGGGCGTAAAAATATCGCCGGTACGCTGGTTGACCAGGCCAAGCTCGATATTCTGCAAAAAGCGTCAGTGGCTTATGCCAATTGGGCAGGAGCCGAAGGGCAGGCGCAGGCCAGCGCCGAACAATTGCAGGATTCTGTACGCTCGCGTGATGTGTACAAAAGTGAATATAAGCTTAATCAGCGCACACTGAATGATTTGCTGAGTGTCGAACAGGATGTATTCCAGGCGAAGTTCTCACAAATCAGTGCGAAATATGACAGCGGTTATTCGCTGGTAAATTATGCCACTGCCGTAAATGATTTATTACCGCAGTTGGGTATTAATCAGGGCGCGAAGCAATCTTTACCGGACTTGAAATGATTTGTTATTAAATGTTTGTCAATAAACGTTTTGTTATTTAATAGCCAGTGGCTCGTATAAGCATTGGAATAACACCTATCAGGCATAATAAGGATAAAGGAAAATATCATGAGCAGAGTCATGGATATTATCTCTCGTAAAACATCATTGAAAAATGAGTTTACTGCACAAGGGAATGCAGCTGTCGCAATGAATGAATCCGGCATTGTCGTTATTCATGGCTCGGCAAAAGATGTTGCCAGCTATGAACGTAACGGGAATGACCTGATTATTCACATGAAGGACGGCTCCGTTATTCGTTGCGTAGGATATTTCGAGAATATCGGACAGGACGACGAGAATAAACTGGTCTTTCAGGATGAAAACCAGGGGCTGATGGAAGTCAGTTTCCCGGATGCCGCTGTGGCTCATGATGCGCCTGCCTTCGCTCTTCACGCGGTTGAAACGCCGTTGGCGGGTATTGAACCGCTGCTGCTCAGCAGCACTGAAGTCACGGTCGAATGGCCGTATCTGCTCGCCGGTGTGCTCGGCGCGGGTGCCGCTGGCGCATTGCTGGGGCACGGCGGCGGAACGGATGAAAAAACCAAAGTCATTGATAACACCAAAGATGTCGAAGTGGCGCAGCCGACGTTCCTCGTCACCGATACGCAGGGCGATAAGCAGGGCATTCTTGCCGACCGGGACATCACTGACGACACGCGCCCGACCTTCACCGGTACCGGTTATCCGGGCGCGGACATCTCGATTGTGGACAGCAGTGGCAATATCATTGCTACCGCGGTGGTCGGCGCAAACGGTCAGTGGACCGCCCAGCTGGCGGCGCAGTCTGCCGGTACGCACACTTACATTGTGGTGCAGGAAAGCAACGGTTCCACCACCACGGCGGGCACCATCACGCTGAATGTCGTGACGACCACTTCCGCTCTGACCATTGACACCATCGCCGGTGACAACGTGCTGAATGCCGCAGAAGCCGCGGCAGATGTGACGATTTCCGGCAAAAGTGACAACCTGGCCGCGGGCACCACGGTTACCGTGACCCTGAATGGCGCAAGTTGGCAAACCACCGTGGGCGCAGACGGATCATGGTCAGTCAGTGTTCCACACGCCAATGTCAGCGCACTGGCCGATGGCGTGCATTCCGTGCAGGTCAGCGGTGTGGATTCCGCAGGCAATACCATCACTTCAAATTCTACCCTGAATGTTGATACTCAGCCTCCTTCGCTGACCATCGGCACACTGGCGGGCGATAACATTCTTAATGCGGCAGAAGCGGATGCAGACGTTGTGCTGAGTGGTACCTCAGACGCCGGAGCGGGCCAGGTCGTGACGATCTCCCTGAACGGCCAAATGTACACCGCCATTGTCGGCGCAGACGGCAGCTGGTCAGTTAACCTGCCTGCGGCACAGGCGGGCGTGCTTCAGGACGGTAATGTCTCCGTCAGCGCGTCGGTCAGCGATGCGGCCGGTAACAGCACGACTGCGACGCAAGATTTGCGCGTCGATACCACGGTTCCGGTGATCACCATCAACACCATTGCCGGGGATAATATCCTCAACAGCGCTGAACAGACTCAGGCGCAAATCGTCAGCGGCACCAGCACCGGCGCAGAAGCGGGCGACACGGTCACGCTGGTGGTCAATGGTCAGACTTACACCACCACCGTCACGGCCGATGGCTCATGGAGCGTCGGTTTGCCGTCGTCTGTTTTCAGCTCCGTCGCCGATGGCAGTTACCCGATCAGCGTCAGCATTACCGATAAAGCGGGCAATACTGGCTCGCAGAACACTGCGGTTCTGGTGTCTTCAGAAGTCCCTGAACTGGCGATCAACACCGTTGCGCTTGATGATGTCATCAACGCCACCGGGAAAAACGAAGCGCTGGTCATCACCGGTACCAGCAACAGCGCCGACGGCACGCCTGTCAGCCTGACGCTCAACGGCGTGACATATTCCGGCACCATTAACGGTGGAAACTGGTCCGTTACCGTGCCTGCTTCCGATGTTTCAAAACTCGGCGAAGCAAACTACACGCTTTCCGCCACCAGTACGGACGCCGAAGGTAACACCGGCAACACGACCCACAACGTCCTCGTGGATTCCGCACTTCCGATCGTCAATATCGCGGTGACTGCGGGCGATGACATCATTAATGCCACCGAAATTGAAGCCGCTCAGATTGTCAGCGGTAAAGTCTCGAATGCCGCAGCCGGTGACGTTGTTACCGTCACCGTGGGCGGAAATTCCTACACGACGACGGTTCAGGACGATCTGAGCTGGAGTGTCAGCGTACCTTCGGCTGACCTGAAAGGGTTCGGCGACGGCGACCTGAATATCACCGCCACTGTGACCAACCAGAATGGCAATACCGGCAGCAGCGATCGCGAGATCGTGATCGACGCGGGTCTGCCGGGTCTGCGCATTGATACCGTTGCGGGCGACGATATCGTCAACAGCATCGAAGTTCAGCAGAACCAGATCATCAGCGGTACCAGCTCGGATATCGCACCGGGCAGCAGCGTCACAGTGACCGTTAATGGCGTGGATTATCAGGCCACCGTTGGCGCGAATGGCACCTGGTCTGCGGCCGTTCCGGCAGCGGATGTGGCTAACTGGCCAGCAGGCTCGCTGAATATCAGCGTGACCGGCTCGGATGCCTCCGGCAACAGCGTAACGATTTCTAATAACGTGACCGTGGATCTGAGCAGCGTGGCGATCTCCGTGGATACCATCGCGGCAGATAACATCATCAATGCGGCAGAAAAAGCGGCAGATCTCACCCTGACCGGCACCACGCAGAACGTGGAAGCGGGGCAGAATGTCACCGTAAACTTTGCCGGTGGTACTTATTCCGCGACTGTACAGGCCGATGGCAGCTGGAGCGTGACCGTTCCTGCCGCCGATCTCCGCACCCTGAAAGAGGGCGACACCACCGTCAGCGTCAGCGTAACCAATGTGGCGGGCAACAGTGCCAGCGCCGCACAGGATGCGACGGTCGATACCCTCGCGCCGACGATCACAATGAACACCATCGCCGGTGACAACGTACTCAACAGCGCGGAAGCGGGCGCGGACGTGGTGCTGAGCGGCACGTCAACCGCCGAAGCGGGTCAGACCGTGACCATCACGCTGAACGGCCAGACCTATACCGCGACCGTGGCGGCGGACGGCACCTGGAGCACCGCCGTTCCGGCAGCGGACGCGGCAGCAATGGCTGACGGCACCTATCCTGTGAGCGCAACGGTTACTGACATTGCCGGTAACGGCGCGAGCGCGAATGGCTCTTTGCTGGTGGATGTGACCGCGCCGACGCTGACCATTAACACGATTTCCGGCGACGACATTATCAACGCGCAGGAACATCAGCAGAACCTGATGATCTCCGGCAGCAGCACCGGCGTGCCTGCGGGCGGGCTGGTGACGGTTGAAATCAACGGCGTTTCTTACACCGCAGTGGTCGACGCCAGCGGCAACTGGAGCACCGGCGTTCCGGCTTCGGCGGTCAGCGCGATGACCGACGGCGGCTACACCGTCACGGCCACCGTGAAAGACGCGGCGGGCAACGATGGCGCAGCGTCTCACGCGGTTACCGTGGACACCGTTTCTCCGGTGCTGACGATTAATACCGTGGCGGCAGATGATGTGATCAATGCCGTCGAAAAAGGTGAAGCGCTGACCGTCAGCGGCACCAGCGACGGCGCGGACGGCACAACGGTTACCCTGAACTTTAACGGCCAGAACTACACCGCAACCGTCACCAACGGCGCGTGGACGCTCGACGTTCCGGCGGCAGACGTCGCCAAACTGGGCGAAGCGGATTACACCCTGACCGCCAGCAGCACCGACGCGGCGGGCAACACCGGCAATACCACGCACGTGGTGCTGGTCGACAGTTCGCTGCCGACCGTGATCATCAATCCGGTGGCGACCGATAACGTCATCAACGCGACCGAAATCAATGCCGATCAGCTGATCAGCGGCAAGGTGACCAATGCGGCAGCCGGTGACGTTGTCACTATTACGCTCGGCGGCAAGTCGTACACAGCAACGGTTCAGGATGACCTGAGCTGGAGCGTCAGCGTACCTTCGGCTGACCTGAAAGGGTTCGGCGACGGCGACCTGACCGTCAGCGCAAGCGTGACCAATCAGCACGGCAATGCCGCATCCAACGACCGCGATATTGCGATCGACGCCGGTTTACCGGGTCTGCGCATTGATACCGTTGCGGGCGACGATATCGTCAACAGCATCGAAATCCGGCAGAACCAGATCATCAGCGGCACCAGCTCGGACATCGCGGCAGGCAGCAGCGTCACCGTCACGGTTAACGGCGTGGATTATCAGGCCACCGTTGGCGCGAACGGCGCATGGTCTGCGGCCGTTCCGGCGGCAGACGTGGCGAACTGGCCAGCGGGCGCGCTCAATATCAGCGTGACCGGCTCTGACACGTCCGGCAATACCGTGACGATCTCCAACAACGTGACCGTCGATTTAAGCAGCGTGGCGATCTCCGTGGATACCATCGCAGCCGACGACATCATTAATGCGGCAGAAAAAGCGGCAGACCTGACGCTGACCGGCACCACGCAGAACGTGGAAGCGGGTCAGACCGTGACCGTGAACTTTGCGGGGCACAACTACACCGCACAGGTTCAGGCCGACGGCAGCTGGAGCGTGACCGTTCCGGCAGGCGACATGACCGGCCTGAAAGACGGCGACGTGACGGCAACGGCCAGCGTGACTAACGTGGCAGGCAACAGCGCGAGCGCGGCGAATACGGCGGAAGTGGATGCGTCTGCGCCCACGCTGACCATCAACGTCATCGCCGGTGATAACGTGCTCAACAGCGCGGAAGCGGGCGCGGACGTGGTGCTGAGCGGCACGTCAACCGCCGAAGCGGGTCAGACCGTGACCATCACGCTGAACGGCCAGACCTACACCGCGACCGTGGCGGCGGACGGCACCTGGAGCACCGCCGTTCCGGCAGCGGACGCGGCAGCAATGGCTGACGGCACCTATCCTGTGAGCGCAACGGTTACTGACATTGCCGGTAACGGCGCGAGCGCGAATGGCTCTTTGCTGGTGGATGTGACCGCGCCGACGCTGACCATTAACACGATTTCCGGCGACGACATTATCAACGCGCAGGAACATCAGCAGAACCTGATGATCTCCGGCAGCAGCACCGGCGTGCCTGCGGGCGGGCTGGTGACGGTTGAAATCAACGGCGTTTCTTACACCGCAGTGGTCGACGCCAGCGGCAACTGGAGCACCGGCGTTCCGGCTTCGGCGGTCAGCGCGATGACCGACGGCGGCTACACCGTCACGGCCACCGTGAAAGACGCGGCGGGCAACGATGGCGCAGCGTCTCACGCGGTTACCGTGGACACCGTTTCTCCGGTGCTGACGATTAATACCGTGGCGGCAGATGATGTGATCAATGCCGTCGAAAAAGGTGAAGCGCTGACCGTCAGCGGCACCAGCGACGGCGCGGACGGCACAACGGTTACCCTGAACTTTAACGGCCAGAACTACACCGCAACCGTCACCAACGGCGCGTGGACGCTCGACGTTCCGGCGGCAGACGTCGCCAAACTGGGCGAAGCGGATTACACCCTGACCGCCAGCAGCACCGACGCGGCGGGCAACACCGGCAATACCACGCACGTGGTGCTGGTCGACAGTTCGCTGCCGACCGTGATCATCAATCCGGTGGCGACCGATAACGTCATCAACGCGACCGAAATCAATGCCGATCAGCTGATCAGCGGCAAGGTGACCAATGCGGCAGCCGGTGACGTTGTCACTATTACGCTCGGCGGCAAGTCGTACACAGCAACGGTTCAGGATGACCTGAGCTGGAGCGTCAGCGTACCTTCGGCTGACCTGAAAGGGTTCGGCGACGGCGACCTGACCGTCAGCGCAAGCGTGACCAATCAGCACGGCAATGCCGCATCCAACGACCGCGATATTGCGATCGACGCCGGTTTACCGGGTCTGCGCATTGATACCGTTGCGGGCGACGATATCGTCAACAGCATCGAAATCCGGCAGAACCAGATCATCAGCGGCACCAGCTCGGACATCGCGGCAGGCAGCAGCGTCACCGTCACGGTTAACGGCGTGGATTATCAGGCCACCGTTGGCGCGAACGGCGCATGGTCTGCGGCCGTTCCGGCGGCAGACGTGGCGAACTGGCCAGCGGGCGCGCTCAATATCAGCGTGACCGGCTCTGACACGTCCGGCAATACCGTGACGATCTCCAACAACGTGACCGTCGATTTAAGCAGCGTGGCGATCTCCGTGGATACCATCGCAGCCGACGACATCATTAATGCGGCAGAAAAAGCGGCAGACCTGACGCTGACCGGCACCACGCAGAACGTGGAAGCGGGTCAGACCGTGACCGTGAACTTTGCGGGGCACAACTACACCGCACAGGTTCAGGCCGACGGCAGCTGGAGCGTGACCGTTCCGGCAGGCGACATGACCGGCCTGAAAGACGGCGACGTGACGGCAACGGCCAGCGTGACTAACGTGGCAGGCAACAGCGCGAGCGCGGCGAATACCGCGGAAGTGGATGCGTCTGCGCCGGTCGTAACGATCAACAGCATCAGCGCGGGCGATGTGCTGAGCGCAGTAAATGCCGGTACGGATATTGTGCTGAGCGGCACATCAACGGCGCAGGCGGGCCAGACGGTGACCATCGTGATGGGCACCGAAACCTTTACCGCGACCGTCGCTGCGGACGGCACCTGGACCACCAGCGTCGCGAACACTGTCTTCTCCGCTCTGAACGACGGTGTTTACACGATGACCGCCAGCGTTACCGATATTGCAGGTAACCCAGCGACGGCGACCGGCACCGCGCAGGTTGATCAGACCGCGCCTGTCGTCACCGTCAACGTGGTGGCGGGCGATAACGTGATTAACAGCACCGAACACGGGCAGGCACAGGTGATCAGCGGCACCGTCACCGGCGTGGATAGTGGCACTGCCGTAACCATCACGATTAATGGTGTGAGCTATCCGGCTATCAGCGATGTCAACGGCAACTGGAGCATTGGCGTTCCGGCTGACGTGGTCAGCGGTCTGGCGGACGGCAGCTACACCGTCGCCGCCTCTGTTACCGATCTGGCTGGAAATACCGGTTCAGCGAGCCAGAATGTCGTGGTCAATACCACCGCACCCGTCTTTGTGATCAATGACATGGCGGGTGGCGATAATGTGCTGAATGCCACCGAAGCCCTGACCACACTGACCGTTACGGGTACTGTGACCGGGCTTGCGGACGGCGCGCAGGTGATTGTGACGCTGAACGGCCTGAACTATACGGGAACCGTGAACGGCGGCGTGTGGAGTGCCGACATTCCTGCAAGCGCACTGGCAAATCTGGGGCAGGCGCTTTATCAGGTCAGCGTCAGCGGCACCGACGTGAATGGCAATACCGGTTCTGTTTCCAAAGGGCTGCAAACGGCTTCTGATAATCCTTCCGTCACCATCAATGCGGTGGCGGGCGATGACGTGATTAACGCGACCGAAGTGACGCAGGATCAGGTGATCAGCGGTTCCGTAACGCATGCCGAAGCAGGCCAGACTGTCACCGTGACCGTCGGCGGGAAAACCTATAGCGCGCAAGTGCAGAGCGATTTCACCTGGAGTATTACCGTTCCTGCGGCCGATCTTGCCGCTATGGGCGACGGCAGCCTGAACATTTCCGCCAGCGTCACTAACGTCAGCGGTAATGAGGGTTCCGGCGATCGCAATATCGCTATCGATGCGGCGCTTCCGGGCCTGCGCATCGGCACGATTGCGGGCGACGATATCGTCAACAGTATCGAAATTCAGCAAAACCAGATCATCAGCGGTACCAGCAACGGGTTGGCGGCGGGTAGCAGCGTCACCGTGACGGTGAACGGAATTGATTATCAGGCGACTGTCGGCGTTAACGGCAACTGGTCTGCGCCGGTTCCTGCCGCGGACGTAGCGAACTGGCCTGCAGGCGAGCTGGCAGTTTCCGTCACCGGCGTTAGCCAGGCCGGAAACTGCGTCACAATCAGCAACACCATCACGGTGGATCTGAGCAGTGTCAGCATAGCTATCGATGCGGTGTCTACCGACAACATACTGAATGCGTCCGAGAAAGCGGCGGATCTGACTCTGAGCGGCAACACGCAAAACGTGGAAGCCGGGCAGAGCGTGACGGTGATTTTCGCCGGTCACAGCTACACCGCGCAGGTACAAACTGACGGCTCCTGGAGCCTGACGGTGCCTGCTGCGGATATGACTACCTTGAAAGACGGCGACACATCCGTGAGCGTCAGCGTGACTAACACGGCGGGTAACAGCGCTAGTGCTGCGCAGGATGTGACGGTTGATACCCTCGCGCCGACTATCACGATGAATGTGATTGCCGGTGACAACGTGCTGAATCTGGCGGAAGCGACTGCCGAAGTCATCGTCAGTGGTACCACCACGGCTGAACCGGGCCAGATTGTCAATGTCGCCGGTTACACCACGGTTGTGGCGGCGGACGGCACCTGGAGCGTGACTATCCCTGCGTCTGACGCGGGCATGCTGACTAATGGCACATTCACCATCACAGCCACCGTTAGTGATGTGGCAGGCAACAGCGCCAAGGTTGACCGTGATTTGCTGGTGGATATCACGCCGCCAACGCTGACCATCAATACGATTTCCGGCGATGACGTGATCAACGCGCAGGAACTGCAGCAAAACCTGATGATCTCCGGTAGCAGCACTGACGTGCCAGCGGGGGGTGTGGTGACCATTGACATCGGCGGCAAGAGCTACACCGCAGTGGTAGACGCACAGGGCAACTGGAGTACCGGCATTCCGGCGTCAGCGGTAAGCACAATGGCCGATGGTAGTTACACTGTCACGGCAACAGCAAAAGACGCGGCGGGTAATGAAGGTTCCACGGTGCATGCGGTTACCGTTGATACCGTTTCTCCGGTGCTGACGATTAACACCGTCGCCGCGGATGACGTGATCAACGCCACCGAAAAAGGGGAAGCACTGACCGTCAGCGGCACCAGCGATGGTGCAGACGGCACGGTAGTTACCCTGAACTTCAACGGTCAGAACTACACCGCAACCGTCACTAACGGCGTCTGGACGCTGAACGTTCCGGCGGCAGACGTCGCCAAACTGGGCGAAGCGGATTACACCCTGACCGCCAGCAGCACCGACGCGGCGGGCAATACCGGCAACACCACGCACGTTGTGCTGGTCGACAGCTCACTGCCAACCGTGAACATCGGCGCATTCGCCACTGACAACATCGTTAACGCGACGGAAATCAATGCGGATCAGCTGCTGAGCGGCACCGTCACCAACGCGGCGGCAGGCGATATCGTCACCATCACGCTTGGCGGCAAGTCTTATACGGCAACGGTTCAGAGCGATCTGAGCTGGAGCGTCAGCGTGCCTTCAGCAGACCTGAAAAGCTTCGGCGACGGTGACCTGACAATCAGCGCCAGCGTGACCAATCAGCACGGCAATACCAACAGCAGCGACCGTGAAATCAACATCGATGCCGGTCTGCCGGGTCTGCGTATGGATACGGTGGCGGGCGACGACATCGTCAACAGCATTGAAATTCAGCAAAACCAGATCATCAGTGGCACCAGCACCGATATCGCGGCAGGCAGCAGCGTGACGGTGACCGTTAACGGCATTGATTATCACGCAACGGTTGGTGCGAACGGCACATGGTCTGCGGCTGTTCCGGCGGCAGACGTGGCGAACTGGCCTGCGGGCGCGTTGAATATCAGCGTTACCGGCTCCGACGCGTCCGGTAATACTGTGACAATTTCCAATAACGTGACCGTGGATCTGAGCAGCGTGGCGATTTCGGTCGATACCATCGCAGCCGATGACATCATTAATGCAGCTGAGAAAGCAGCAGATCTGACGCTGACCGGCACCACACAAAACGTGGAAGCAGGCCAGACCGTGACCGTGAACTTTGCGGGTCATAACTACACTGCACAGGTTCAGGCCGACGGCAGCTGGAGCGTCAAAGTTCCGGCGGCCGATATGACCGGGCTGAAAGACGGCGACGTGACGGCAACCGCGAGTGTCACTAACGTGGCGGGCAACGGCGCGAGCGCGGCAAACACCGCAGAAGTGGATGCAACAGCGCCAGCGCTGACTATCAATGTTATTGCCGGTGACAACGTGCTCAACAGCACTGAAGCCGCTGCAAACGTTGTGCTGAGCGGGACGTCGACTGCAGAAGCGGGTCAGATTGTAACGATTACGCTGAACGGCCAGAACTACACCGCGACCGTGGCGGCGGACGGCACCTGGAGCACGTCGGTTCCGGCTTCCGTGGCTTCTGCTCTGGCGGACGGCACTTATGCGATCAGTGCGGTTGTCAGCGATATCGCAGGCAACGGCGCGAGCGCAAACGGTTCATTGCTGGTGGATGTCACAGCACCGGTCGTTACGGTTAACACCGTGGCGGGCGACGATGTGCTGAACACCGCAGAACACGGGCAGGCGCAGGTTATTACCGGCGGCAGCACCGGCACCGTGCCGGGCAACGTAGTGACGCTGGTGATTGACGGCCACACCTACAGTACCGTCGTGGATGCCAGCGGCAACTGGAGCATCGGCGTTCCGGCCAGCGTGATCCAGGGTCTGGCGTCCGGCGATACCACGTTTGCGGTCAGCATTACCGACAGCGCGGGCAACACCGGCAGCCGCGATCACGTGATCACCGTGAACACCAATGCGGTCAGCCTGAGCATCGATACGATTGCGCAGGACGACATCATCAATGCGGCGGAAAAAAGCACCAGCCTGACGATTTCCGGCGGCAGCGATATGCTGGTTTCCGGTACCGAAGTGACCGTGATGCTGAACGGGAAAAGCTACACCGCCAGTGTGGATACCACCGGCCACTGGACGCTGAGCGTTCCGGCAGCTGATATGGCGGCCATCACCGACGGCAATTACAGCGTCACGGCCAGCGCCAGCGATGCGACCGGGAATCCGGCCAATGCCACGCACAACGTGGTGGTCGATACCACGCCGCCAGCGCTGCTTATTAGCCCGGTTACTGCCAGCGGGATGTTAAACGCGGTCGAACTCGGCCAGCCGCTGACGCTCAGCGGGACGTCCACCGCGCAGGCCGGTCAGACGGTCACCGTGACGTTCAACAATGAAACGTACACCACTACCGTGAATGGCAACGGCACCTGGTCGGTAAATGTACCTGCGGCGGACGTTGCTGCGCTGCCGGACGGTTCACTGCCAGTAAGCGCCAGCGTCAGCGACGTGGCGGGGAATCCGGCGTCAGCCAGCACTTCTGTTCTGGTGGATACGGTAGCGCCAACGCTGACCATTAACACCATTGCTGGTGATGACATCATCAATACCACCGAGCAACTGGCGGGCCAGACCATCAGCGGCACCACAACGGCGGAAGCGGGTCAGATTGTCACCGTGACGTTCAACAATCGCGAATACCACGCGACCGTGACGTCCACCGGTACCTGGAGCGTGAACGTTCCTGCGGCTGACTTTAACGGCGCGGCAGACGGCAATTACACCGTCAGCGCCAGCGTCAGTGATGTAGCGGGGAACCCGGCAACGGGCGGTTCATCGGTCACGCTGAACGGCGCGGTGCCGGAAGTGACCATCAACACCTTCGCGGCCGATGATGTGGTTAACGCCGCAGAACACGGTACGTCGCTGGCGGTTACCGGTACCTCGACGGCTCCGGCCGGTTCAACGGTGACGGTGACCCTGAACGGTCAGAGCTATACCGCGCAGGTGCAAAATGATCAGAGCTGGACGCTGAACCTGAGCGCCAATGCGGTGAGCGCGCTGGTGGATGGCGATAACTATGCCATCACGGCGTCGGTGACCAACAGCATCGGTAATACCGGTACGGCGACGCACGAAATTGCGGTCGATACCTCGGCACCGTCAATGACCATCACCATTGATTCGGTGAGCGATGACACTGGCCGCAGCAACAGTGATTTCGTGACCAGCGACACCACGATTACGCTCAAAGGCTCGCTTTCTGCGGCTCTGGGCAATGACGAGTCTGCGCAAATCAGCCTGGATGGCGGGTTGACCTGGGTCACATTGACCGTGACCGGCACCACCTGGAACTATGCGCAGGGAAGCGCGCTGACAGACGGCAGCTACAGCTACACCGTGCGGGTGATCGATGCCGCCGGTAACGTCGGGTCTTCCGCGTCACAGACGGTGGTGATTGACACCGTAGCGCCGGACGCCAGCCAGTCCATCAGTATCGATGCGATTTCGCAGGATACCGGCCTGAGCAGTACCGACTTTATTACCAGCGACACCACGCTGAACCTGCGCGGTACGCTTGGCGCGGCGCTGGGTGCAGACGAATATGCGCAAATCAGTCTCGACGGTGGCAACACCTGGGCTGACGTGAGCATCAGCGGCCTGACCTGGACGTACATCGACGGCCGCACGCTGACCGACGGTGATTACAACTACCAGTTGCGCGTTGTCGATCTGGCCGGAAACGTCGGGGCGACGGCAAGTCAGGTTGTCACTGTGGATACCACGGCACCGGACAGCAGCAAAACCATCAGTATTGATGCGATCAGCACCGATACCGGCCTGAGCAGCAGTGACTTTGTGACCAGCGACACCTCGCTGACCGTCACCGGTACGCTGGGTAAAACGCTGGCCGCCGATGAAGTGGTGCAGGTGAGCGTTGACGGCGGTCTGACGTGGGCGAATGCGACCACGATAGGCACCGGCTGGACGTTTGCCGATGGCCGCACGCTGACGGACGGGGATTACACCTATAACGTCCGCGTAGTGGATACCGCCGGAAACGTCGGCAATGTGACCTCGAAAGTGGTCACCGTCGATACCGTTGCGCCGGACAGCAGCAAAACCGTGACCATCGACAGCGTCAGCACCGATACCGGCATTTCTGCCAGCGATTTTGTGACCAGCGATACCTCGCTGACCGTCACCGGATCTATCGGCGCGGCGCTGGGCGCAGGCGAAGTGGTACAGATCAGCGTCGATAACGGCGCGACCTGGACCACCGTCTCGCTGTCCGGCAGCACCTGGACATACACCGACGGTCGCACGCTGACCGACGGCCAGACGCTGTATCAGGTTCGCGTGGTGGATCAGGCCGGAAACGTCGGCCAGACCGCGCAGCAGGTGGTGACGATTGACACTACGGCTCCGACGCAAATCATCACCATCGGTGCGATCAGCAACGATACCGGTGATTACGCGAATGACTTCATCACCAGTGATAACACGCTGACGATGTCGGGCACATTGAACGCCACACTGGCGACTGACGAAAGGGCGCAAATCAGCCTCAACGGCGGTCTGACCTGGACTGACGTGGTGGTTAACGGGCAGTCATGGAGCTATGACGCAACCGGCACCGTTCTTGCTGACGGCAATTACAACGTGCAGGTTCGGGTTATCGATCAGGCCGGTAACACCGGCACGGTCAGCAGCCAGACCGTGGTGATTGACACGCTGAACCCGGAAGCGGTGGCGAGCATCGTTCAGTATTCCGATGACGAAGGTGACCGCAAAGGATCGTTCGGTTCCGGCACCTACACCGATGAAACCGCACCGACGCTGAGCGGCACGCTGAGCAAGGCGCTGGCCGATGGCGAAGTGCTGAAAATCTACCGTAACGGCGTGTTTGTGGGCGTCGCGACGGTGGTCGGTCTGGCCTGGACCTTCGCGGATTCCGCGCTGGCGGACGGCACTTACGTGTACGTCGCGAAAGCGCAGGATCTGGCGGGGAACACCACACCATCGGGCGATTTCACCCTGACGGTGGATACCTCGATTCCGACCACGATTGCCACCGTCACGCCAGAGTCCACGCAGGATACGACGCCGATCATCAGCGGTACGTTGTCCGAAGCGCTGGGCGAAGGCATGTATGTTCAGGTAGTGGTAAACGGCGTGACGTACACGTCCGAAACGGGCGGCGCAGTGGTGGTCGACCCGCTGAACAATACCTGGTATTTGCAGGTTCCGGGTGCGCTGGGGCTGGCAAGTTATAACGTCACGGCGCAGGTGCGCAGCAGTGCGGGCAACGGGAACGATGCAGGTATCGACACCAGCGCCATCATTGTTTATGCCGAAACCGCCGTGGACACCAGCTGGGCGACCACTGCGGGTTCGACGTCCACCAATGCCATGGCGTTTAGCCTGAACAGCAGCGGTTTGTGGAACATTGTCACCGGGATCTCGGATTACACCAGTTCCGGCCTGAACAGCTATTCCGGCACCACGTTAACCAACACCCGTGGCAACATCGTGGTGAGTTACACGCTGGCGGATACCGACCGTAACGGTACGTCAGACATTTATGCAACGGAAACCAACTACGGCGGCAGCATCCAAGGCAAATGGACCGCAAATGCAGACGGCACGTACACCTACGGCCAGCAGGCGATCGGCACCACCATCTGGTATGGCGGCATTATTGCTTACGATAAAACCGGAGACGGTTGGGTGGATCTGGCGTACGGCGATGCCGGGGGTGACTCACGCAGTTATCTGGTGAACAACAATGGCGTTCTGACCGCAGACGGCACCTACGGTGCGGCGGGTCTGGCGGGTGTGACGTACCGTGAAATTTCCGGCGTGGATATCAACAACGACGGTACGGTCGATATCGTTCAGCACACCAACCGTAACGGCGCGTATGCCCTGACGGTAGTGAGCAATAACGGCACCGGATCGCTGACGGAAACGCAGAGCATCGCTAACGTGTTTATCCCGAATGCCGCCAACTCGACCACCGCAGTGTCGATGACCTGGGCGGACTTCAACGGCGATGGCCTGATGGACCTGTACATTTCAACCGGTCTGAACTCCAGCGGCGGATACAACTACGGCGGCATGATCTACTACAACAACGGGACAGGCGGCTTAACTGCCACGCCAACCGCAGTAGAAACGGCGACCACCAACGCGGCATCTGGTGGGTATCTGTCAGCGGCCGTGGACTGGGACGGTGACGGTGACATGGACATCATTAAGTTCAGCACCTATTCCACCAACCAGACTGCGACGCTGTACATGAATGACAGCACCGGCAAAGGCTGGACCAGCAGTCAGCTTGCATCCGCACTGGTGAACGTGACGGGGATTGCGACGCTCGACTACGACTGGAACGGGACGCAGGATCTGCTGGTCTCGCAGGCCAACGGCAAAGTGGTGTACATCGCCAACAACAACACCATTGCTGACGGCACGGCTATTCACCTGCGCATTCTCGACGGCGAAGGGATGAACGTGTTCTACGGCAACACCGTTCAGCTGTATAACTCTGCCGGACAACTGGTGGCGTCGCAGATCATCAACGCCCAGTCGGGTATCGGGATTAACGATGCCTCGGCGCTGGTGAACTTCTACGGGTTGGATCCGAATGAAACGTATTCGGCGGTGCTGGTGCGTAACATCAACGGCGTGTCGTCCAATGAAACCTGGAATGACCTGACCGCGGGTGACGGCACCACCAGCTACTCGTTAACGGCGGATGCAGCGACCGGCGGCACCAGCGGCACGATCACCGGTACCGGCTACAACGATACGTTTATCGCGGAAAATGGCACCTACGTGTATGACGGCTCCGGCGGCTGGAACACCTCGTCAGACCACGCGACATGGAGTGCCACCGGCGGTGAGGACATCGTCGATTTCCGCAATGCCACCAGCGGGATCACCGTGGATCTGAGCAGCAGTAACGCCCAGAACACCGGGTTCAACACGTCAACCTTCAAGAATATCGAAGGGATTGCCGGGTCGAACTACGACGATACCATCACCGGCAGCGCGGGCGATAACGTGTTCGAAGGCCGTGGAGGCAACGACACTTTCAACCTGGGCAACGGCGGGCATGACACGCTGTTGTACAAGCTGATCAACAGTGCCGATGCCACCGGCGGTAACGGTTCTGACACCATCAACGGCTTTACGGTCGGGACATGGGAAGGTACGGCGAACTCAGACCGTCTGGATCTGAGCGAGCTGTTGCAGTCGGGCGGTTACACCGGCACCGGTTCAGCAAGCTACGTCAACGGCGTGGCCACGCTGAACGCCTCGGCGGGCAATATCACCGATTACCTGTCGGTGACGACCGAAGGCAACAACACCGTCATCAAGATTGATATGGATGGCAGCGGTTCAGCACAGTCGATGACCACCATCGCGACGCTGACCAACGTGCATACCGATCTGGCGACGTTGCTGGCGAACCATCAGCTGATTGTTGGCTAATCAGTAGCGGAAAGCGGAGCAGGGGAAACTCTCTGCTCCGCGGCCCCGGATGGCCTTTTTATGCTCCGGAATGAGCGTGAAGAAAGACGATTTAGGGAAGAATGATGATGAAAAAAGACAACATGTTAGAGAAAGGCTACACCGCGTGGCTCAGCGCCATGCTCGATATCGCGAAACACTATCGGCTGGATTACTCAGAAGAACACGTGAAAGCCACTGTCGCCTGGGAGATGGGCGCACCGGCAGACGTGATTCTTGATGAGATGGCGAAAAAACTGGGGCTGGGCCGCGTAACGCGTGATTTCCACCCGAACGATCTCGATCCGATGAGCGTGCCGTTCATCCTGACGCTCGACAACGGGCGGCTGGGTGTGGTGACACATCTGGACGCCAGCGGCCAGTGCGCGGTGCAATTTACCGAAGATCAGGGGCTTGAAACCACCCTGACATCAGAACAGCTGGCGGAACGCGCGAAAAGCATCACGCTTCTGCGCCCGCTGCACAGCATTCCCGATGCGCGCGTTGATAACTACATCAAGCCGTACAAGAAAAACTGGTTCTGGGATCTGGCGCTGAAAGACTGGCGTCGTTACAGCGACATCATGCTGGCCTCAATGATTGCCAACGTGCTGGCACTGGCGGGCATGTTGTTTTCCATGCAGGTTTATGACCGCGTGGTGCCGTCGCAGTCCGTCCCGACCTTATGGGTACTTTTCGGCGGCGTAATGCTGGCGATTACCTTTGAATTCGTGATGCGCATGGTGCGTGTCCATATTTCTGACGTGGTAGGGAAACGCGCCGATTTGCGCATTTCCGACCGCGTCTTTGGCCGTGCGCTGCGCATTAAAAACAGTGCGCGCTCGAAATCCACCGGCTCCTTTATTTCGCAAATCCGCGAACTGGAATCCGTGCGTGAGCTGATCACCTCGACCACGCTCAGCGCGCTGTCAGACCTGCCATTCTTCCTGCTGTTCACCGTGATTCTGTGGATGATCGGCGGCCCGCTGGTGTTTGTGGTGTTGCTGGCGCTGCCTTTGCTGCTGATCCCCGGCATTCTGATCCAGAAACCGCTGGCGAAACTGGCGAACGAAGGGATGCGCGAATCGGCGGTGCGTAACGCCTCGCTGGTGGAAGCGGTGGAATCGCTCGAAGACATCAAACTGATGCGCGCCGAGCAGCGCTTCCAGAACCAGTGGAACCACTGTAACGAAGTGTCTGCCGAAATCAGCATGCGTCAGCGTTTTCTGACCAGCCTGCTGATGACCTGGACGCAGGAAGTGCAGTCGATTGTGTACGCCGTCGTGCTGCTGGTGGGTTGCTATCTGGTGATGCAGGGCGACATGACCACCGGTGCGCTGGTCGGTACGACCATTCTGGCATCGCGTACCATTGCACCGCTGGCGCAGATTTCCGGCGTGCTGTCGCGCTGGCAGCAGGCGAAGGTTGCGCGGAAAGGGCTGGACGAACTGATGCAACGCCCGATTGATCAGGAAAACGGCCAGAAAATGGTTCACAAGGCGCAGATCGCCGGTGAATACGCGCTAAGTGACGCGGTGTTTTATTACGACGAAGAAGCCAAAGCAGTGAATCTGGCGATTTCGCGCCTGAACATTAAGCCAGGTGAAAAGATTGCCATCCTCGGCAAAAACGGCGCCGGTAAATCGACGCTCTTACAAGTGCTGGCGGGGATGCAACAGGTTCAGCAAGGGCAGGTGGTGCTCGATAACGTCAACATCAAACAGATCGACCCGGCAGATTTACGCCGCGACGTGGCGCTGCACAACCAGCACGCCCGTCTGTTCTTCGGCTCGGTGCATGAAAACATCACCATGGGCCGCCCGCAGGCGACCGACGAAGAAATCCATGAAGCGCTGGTGATCAGCGGCGCGCTGGCATTTGTTCAGCAAAAAGAGGACGGCCTGAACTTCCTCATTCACGAAGGCGGCGTCGGGCTTTCCGGCGGGCAACGTCAGGCATTGTTGCTGGCGCGTAACATCATCACACAGCCGCAGGTTTTGCTGCTCGATGAACCGACCGCGTGGCTGGACGAGATTTCCGAATGGAACCTGATTTCCCAGTTATCCACCTGGGGCAAAGACAAAACGCTGATTATTGCCACGCACCGTCTGGCGCTGCTGCAACTGGTGGATCGCATTATCGTCATGGATAACGGGCGCATTTCGCTCGACGGTAATAAAGAGGACATCCTGAACAAACACTTCAGGCCAAAAGGACAGACCGCTGCCGCCACCGCAAAACCGGCGACAAGCAAGGAGGCATCATAATGAAAAAGCCTAAACTCACGACCCGCCAGCGGGCAGAAAAATCCCTGCCACGCTCGACCATTCTGGTCTGGTCGGTATCGCTGATGCTGCTGTGTTTCTTCCTGTGGGCGAATTTTTACACGCTCGATGAAGTTACGACCGGCACCGGCAAAGTGATCCCGTCGTCGCACGAGCAGATTGTGCAGTCGCTGGAAGGCGGCATCGTGCACACCATCGACGTGCAGGAAGGCGAAGTGGTTGAACGCGGGCAACGGCTGGCGCAGCTGGATCGCACCAAAACTGAATCTGGCGTTCAGGAAAGCGTGGCGCGTTTGCATGCCGCGCTGGCGACGGCGGCGCGACTGACAGCGCAGATCAACAACACGCCGCTGACGTTCCCGGCAGAGCTGGATGATGAACCGGAGCTGGTGAAATCAGAAACCGAACTGTACAACTCCAGCCGCAACAGCCTGGAGAAACAACTTTCCGGCCTGAAGCAGGGCGTATCGCTTATCCGCCGCGAGCTTTCAATGACAACGCCACTGGTCAAACAGGGCGCGGCCAGCGACGTGGAAGTGCTGCGTCTGCAACGTCAGATTAACGAGATGGAAAGCAAAGCGACTGACCTGGAAACGCAATACAACGTGCGTGCCGGTGAGGAACTTGCCAAGGCCAATGCGGAGATCGAGGCGCAGCGCTCAGTAATTCTGGGGCGTAAAGACTCACTGAACCGCCTGGAATTCTTCTCGCCTGTTAAAGGCATCGTCAAAAATATCGACGTGAATACCGTTGGCGGCGTGATCCCGCCCAACGGCAAACTGATGACGCTTGTGCCGATTGACGATCAGATGCTGGTGGAAGCGCAAATCTCCCCGCGCGACGTGGCGTTTATCCACCCCGGCCAGAAAGCCAAGGTGAAAATCACCGCCTATGATTATTCCATTTACGGCAGTTTTGACGGCGAAGTCACGACGATTTCCCCGGACACCATCCAGGATGAAGTCCGCCGCGACGTGTACTATTACCGCGTCAACATCAAAACGCACGCCAACTATCTGGAAAATAAACACAAAGAGAAGTTCTATATCTTCCCCGGCATGATCGCCACGGTGGATATCAAAACCGGGAATAAAAGCATCCTCGATTATCTGCTGAAACCGCTGAACAAAATGAACGAAGCGATGCGGGAACGTTAATAACTGCGTTGTGATAAAAGGAAAAACCCACGTGTGAACGTGGGTTTTTTTATGGGATTTTCTGGCGATTGCCGTGGTTCCTGAAAACCTCATAAGATATTCAGGTAAGTCATAAATATAAATATTACGATTCAGCAAATTTAAACGACGATTTTTTTCAGAATTATTGAGTGATTATTTATTAATAACGGCCATGTATTGATCGATTTTTTATATTGATATATAGCATTTGTTTTGAGTGATCGGTTGAGTTATAACGTCTTAAATCCAAAGGAGTTTTAGAATGGCCAATCAAATATATATGTCGCTCACAGGTGAGAAACAAGGCCTGATATCTCAGGGGTGTGGCACTTATGACTCGATGGGTAATAAATATCAGGTATTGCACAAAGACCAAATATTCATATTATCTTTATCGCATCACACACATCGTAATCAAAATGTTTGTCACCAACCACTGACTATCACTAAAATAATCGACAAATCTTCACCTTTATTGGGTGTTGCTATTTCCAATAATGAAAAATTACAATGCAATTTTGATATTTATCGGACTGATATCACGGGAAAGCTCATGAAATATTATTCGATAGAACTACGTGATGTTTTTCTTATTGATGTCTCCATTAATTTCCCACACTCGGTAGACCACTGTGACGCTCAGCCTGAAGAGACACTGATATTAACGTTCAAAAGTATCACGTGGCAGCACCATCAGGCTGGGACATCTGGCTACAGTTTCTGGGAAGACATTGTGATGTAGGGGGGTGCATGAGTAAGCGTGAAGATATAACCAGTGCATTATTAGGAAGCGCGATCGGTTTTGGCCTGGTTTACACCAAACTATTAGGTTGGATAGACCTTGGTCATGCTCAGGGGAATGATGCCCGGAAACTTCAGAGTATACTTCGCGAAGAAAAAGGAAGGTGTTTTTACCCGGAGCTAAATGAATGGTATTTTCCTGTTGATTATTATCAGGAAATGGCTTTAAAAATACATAAATCAACACAAACAAACATGTGGGCCGGCGTACATGCTCCATTAATGGTACGTTCGTGTTTGAGCTGGGAAATAAACAAACGAATTGCGCTAACCATTATGATGAAAACAGCATCGAGATTCGAAGCCCTGCAGGATTCATCTTTGGTAAATTGGCGTACAGATAGCGGTTTTAGTGGGGAAGACTTGGTCTCGGATTTATTGGGGTTTTATAGAGTCTTTGGTGAAGGTATTGATCCACTTATATTGGCCCAACCCACTGAAATTTCTTATGGTAAATCTATATGGGATCATTACGGCCCGATAGGAAAATTCAAGAATAGGGGGTTTAGACCCATATTGTTCCCTCAGCCCTCACCAGGTAAAACGTCAATACCTAGAATAGGTTACCTGCCAACCTGGTTAGACTATATTAAACCGCTCGGTGACTTATCTAATAAGTATATATCTAATAGATATTTTAATCGGCCGAAAAAAGATCTCTTCGATGATGTCAATCGGATGAACAATGAGCTATATATTGCTTTAAGAAGGGGCTACCAGAAACCCAATGATCTTCACATGCCATCCCATTTTTATGTTCATCCGCATAATATTCCCGCACCTGATTATTTTCATATAGGCGGTGATAGTCAATATCCAATATGGTGACGAAATGTTTTTGATTAAATACAAGGGGGTTAAAGTATGTGTAAATTGACAAAGTGGATTTGTGTATTATTCGTAATGTTTTTTTTGTGTTTCGTATGGATAATAATTTCTTGTGGTTATTCCTTCGATGGACGTGAATACAGAAAGTCTGACTGGTTTGACTATTATTATTTGACGCCTTCACTCATCAGAAATGCTCCTGCGGTATCAGACAACGCGACATATCATGTAAGAGGTGGGGACGAACACCAGAATTTCGAGGAAGAAGTGGTTTGGTCTGGTGTTAAAGATGTCCCTCTCGCAGTAAGCGAATTGAATGCTTATTTGATAAAAGAGGGTATTGATATAGACGCTGAATACAAACAGGGAACTGAGTATTTTGTATTACATTACAATGATGTAGTGGTATTGAAAATCGCAGATTGCATGGGGCCTTGCCCGTAGTTTTTTAGTTTTGCCCAAAAAAACGCTTTCTAGCAATGATGATCGTCCAGTAAGGACTGGAACGATCCAACAGTTGTTGTAAAAAGGGTCCAAGATTTTTATGGGGCTTTTTTTGTACAGCTGTATCTGAAGCAGAGCCACACTGATTCTCACTCCTGCTGTGCCACAGTATATATTATGTATTTTGCTTAACTTCCGTGCAACGGTAAGAATCACAGTATGTCTATTGTAAGGATTGCGTTATAATTACCCTTAAAGTTAACGTTTATTTACAGATGGCAATGGAACTGCGATGCGCTGTGCGCTTTTCATAATACTTTTAGTCCTATTAATACTTCTACTTATTATTACCGGTAGTGATGAGATACATCATGCGCTGAAAATGCATGCTCATTGGGTCTTAGGGCACTGCGAGCGCTAGCCGAGGGCCTATATCGATGGACAAAATGAGCAGGGATTAATAGATGTAAAACTAAAAAGGAGTTTTATATTACGGTGAGTGAGTGTAATGGTTCTCAATACACAGGCAGATATTTCCCCTGGGATAATTCAATTACTGATGGAGATGTATCCCTGTATCCCCTCTTCATTGTATAACTCTTGCACCAACAATCAGGCGGGCTTTTCTAGCAACAGTTTAAAGACCTTTAAGTCTTTCAATGGCCTGACATAACGCATCGTTAGGCTTACCGGTGATCGTTATCGCCGATTCCTGAACTCGTTCAAGTCTCAATGCTACCCGGTAACGGCTGATTTCTTCTCCATTCTGCGCAAGCATCACGCAGCACTCCCCAATTAGCCTGCACGCTTCCTCAAAAACTGGATTTGAAATATCCATGAGAACCTCCAGATGCTGTGTAAAAAAACATCTTAATGTTAACGCAAAAGTTGCCCAAGGATTTTTACTTTAGGAAAATTAATAATCAATGTCAGAAAAGCGTCTACGCTGTAATGAGCTGACAATAGATCAGCAGGTCTGCCAAGACTGATAGTGTTCTAATTCTTTAAGATAGCCCGCTTAAACAACGGGCTTTTTTTATGCCTGTCGCATGGTGTAAACCTGAGCATCGGCTACTATTTGAAGTGGATGGAGTGACTACCTTCCAAACTAAGTAATGTTGATACCTTTGATACTTTGCCCGTCGTTAACACGGGCATTTTTTTATGAGGAGACTTACCGCATACCGGGCTTTTTTGTTGTACTGCAGATGGGGAACTTCCTGCTACTGCATTTTGGCAAGCCGTATTTAAATAACAACACTTCAACCCATTATGGCAGGGCTGACGTGGCCATTCGGCTAAGTGCTGAAAGAGTGCGGTCACAAGGTGATGTTGAGGGACCCCAGCACTCAGGTGAATGAATTTTCCAATCAATAGGTATAAAACAACATTAACCTAATGAAACGAATGATTAAAATCTGTTATCCCGATGGACAGGATATTTACTCAAAATGGCCGGGTTATTTTAACACCTCCCTCTTCATCAATACTAAATTCAATGACGTTGTCCTTGTCATCATTTGAATAAAAATAAACTTTGCCTGTATAAGGTTCCATATATTCAAATTTAATACTGTACATCAATTCGTTAGTTGTAAACTCGGGATAACAAGCGCGAATGACGTTCCGAACTTGCATATCTACTACCGGCGGTGCTGACACGAAAAATAACATTTTAGCGCCTATAAGAATTTTCTTTTTATGACCCTAAATTATCTAAAATTTAACTTAAAGCAAAGATATTTTATGAAAGGTTACGAGGGTCCCGTTTGAAAAGGCGGAGAGCATCACAAACGATGAAAACCTCTTTATCACAGAGGTTATAAAAGGGGTACATAACCTATCTTCAAAAGTCAGCCTCACAGATCTCTTGTTATGACCTTGATGTAATATCGCTAATATTCAATAAAATCAGATATGTAACGGTAATAGCACTGAGAGCGTGCGTTAATCAACCATGAGTATATGCTCAAACTTTGTACTTGAAACTATTAGGGAGAGTTTGGGAATTCTGGTTTAGCCAATTGAAGTTCAGGCATAGGCATGAAGTGGGGGATCTCACGGAATGTTACCAGCTCATTGACGTTGGCCTGGTGTTGACAAACCCTGCACTCTATAGCAGACACGGTCTCAGAAGATACAGACGCTGAAGAGGCAGTAAATCGGTCAGATCCACATTTTTCGCAGATGATTTTTATGTCAGGCATTTTAACTCGGGGAGTAAGTTATCAAATTAATGAGAACATTAAGAATCATCCTATTTCAATGCAGAGTACAGCTATTTTTTGGGTTTCGAATCGAAAAGGTAACGTAAAGAGTGCAGGAAATGAGTAATCCTTCGAATTCGCGAGACGGTGACTGCCGCTTCCGCGAATTTCAGGGGCTTACCCGTCCCAAGCGAAGCGCCGAAGTCATGATTCGCTATCAAGGTCGCGCATGACGACAATAGTTCAAGAAGTAAATAATAATAGGATCCAACTATCACACTAATAAATAATGTCGCGGGAGGAATTGCCGATAACCACTGCAGTCATTACTTCATATGGTACAACTGATGCGCCTGAGTACTTTTAAAAACGCTTTATCTGCTCTGTTAGGTCTAAGAATTCCAAGCTCTGCTGCTTCATTCGAAGCACTGTGTAAGTCTATGCCAGTAATCGAATTTAGTGCCGAAGGGATAGTGCTGAGAGCCAGCCCGCTATTTCTTGCGACGATGAACTATCGAGATGACGAAATCATTGGGTGTCACCACAGGATGTTCTGTCCGGACTCGGTCGTAAAATCCCCTGAATACAGGTTGTTTTGGCAGCGTCTGGCTGCTGGGGAGAGTTTTAATGATAAATATCTGCGATTGGCTAAAGGTGGGCGTTCGGTATGGCTTGAGGCCAGTTACATCCCGGTAACTGATCCCAAAGGCCGGGTAATTAAAGTTGTTAAAATTGCAGCAGATATTTCTTCCCGAATGCAAACCGCCCTTGAACAAGAGTCTATTATCAACGCCATAAGTCGTTCGATGGCCGTGATTTCGTTCACTCCGGAAGGAAAGGTGCTTGCAGCGAATGAAAATTTCCTTAAAACCACCGGTTATAAGCTTGATGAAGTCAGGGGACAGCATCATAAAATGTTTTGTTCCGAAGAACTGTACAAGAGTCAAGAGTACCGTCAGTTTTGGGAAAGGCTTAATCAGGGGGAATTCTTTTCTGGCCAGTTTCCACGCCTTAACAGAAATGGGAAGGCCATTTGGCTCCGCGCCACTTATAACCCTGTTTTTAATAGTAATGGGCAGCTTTATAAAATAGTTAAATTTGCTTCAGAAGTGACTGAGCAAGTCCTTCGTAACCAGCAGGAACACGATGCGGCAGTTCACGCATGGAATATGGCTATTCAAACCCGCGGGAGTGCTCAGGCTGGTGCTGAGGTTATTGAAGGAAGCATAAGGACGATTGATAAGATTGCAGAAGGTATGAACACTGTATCCGACGATATATCTCTTCTTAACCGTCAGTCTGTCAGTATTGACGAAATAGTAGAAACCATCCGGGGTTTTGCCACTCAGACCCGACTTATAGCATTAAATGCTGCCATTGAGGCTGCCCGTGCTGGTGCCTCCGGCAGAAGTTTTGCGGTAGTTGCCGCAGAGGTCCGTAATTTGGCGAGCAACGTTAGCATCGCTACTGAGGATATTGAACGGGTGGTGAAAGACAATAATCAGCTTGCTAAAGAGGTCCTGAAAGGCATTGAAAGTAGTCTTGAGAACACTTATCAGGGTGTCAGACTCATGCGAAAAGCGGGTGAGGTGATGGCCAGTATTCAAAGTGATTCAGAACTTGTTGAAGCGGCTGTAAAGAATGTTGCCAGTTCCGTGACTCTGAAATAAGGATTGGGAATGGCCTGCATCAGGTACAAATACAATACTTAAAAGATCCATAAGATTGTCTTCAACTTGATTTTTCATTGATTAACATGGTGTTGAAAGAAAAAGCTCAGGGTGTGCTGATAACTCAGGCGATTTTTCCTGCCAGTGCAGCACAGGAGCTGATTTAGCAATTGCCTGTTAACATTACGGCGCATTTTCAGTTTGTTTTGACCCCATACCGCCTGAACGCTCGCAGCATATTTATTCCTTTTCTTACCATCGCATACAAGGTATTCCCTGAATGCCCGCCGAGCAGTCTCACTTTCGAAGAGATGCCAATTCGCAGCGGATACTGGCTCATTTGCATCGGGTTGATGGAAATGCGGACCGGGATTTTTTGCACGTCAGTGATCCATTTTCCTGTACCGTTCAGGGCGGAAATCGCGATGTCGGCGTCGTCATCCCATCCTTCCACCTGTCCGTCGAACACCACGTTGTCGCCGTACATTTCCGTCACAATTGAGGCTTTCTGGCCGACGATGACGTCCGAAAGTTCTGCCACGGTAAAATTGGCGTTTATCCACATCTGGTCGGCGGGCACGATAGTCAGCAGCATTTGTCCGGGCGTGACTTTCAAACCGGTATGCACATTTCTCTGCGCGATGTAACCGGTGACCGGGCTGCGAACCGCTGTGCGATCCAGCGCTTCTGCGGCTTTCTGTAATGCATTTCTGGCCTGCAAAATCTGCTTTTGCCGGGTGATATCGGAATCCCTGAGCAATCCGGTATTCCGCCGGTATTGCCGGATGGCCGTATCCAGAGCCGCTTTGCTGTTATTAACGTTGATGAGAGCCTGCCGGAGATCGTCTTTTGAAATCGCCGCAGGGCCTTTTGATTGTAAGCGCCGGTTGTAATCAATCAGCGCCTGCTGGTAGGTCATCTGGGCACTGAGGATTTGGGTATTATTCTGGCCGCCGGCGGTATAGCGTTCCCGGGTTTCTTTTTCCGTTTCCAGCAGCGTTTCTTCGGCCTTTTTATAGTGGAGAATTTCCCTGGTGTTATCCATATGCAGCAAAATATCGCCTTTGCGTACGCGGTCGCTGCTGGTCTGTATAACGACCGCCACCCGCCCGTTTATCTCTGAGGAAAGGGTGACCGGATTTCCGGTAATGTAAGCGTCGCTGGTGCCGGGCATTTTACGTAATGAAAAGTCCAGCCCGAGACTGCAAATAAAATACGGAACGATAATAACAATGACGCAAAGCATTCGTTTTTTAATTTTTGGGTTCGGACGTTCCTTGCCGATATTAGCGACCATGCCGTGAAACTCTTCCATGAGAAAATTCATCCATTCTTTCTGAAAAGGATGTGTTAATAATATTCAGTCAGAATAATCACCGGTGCGGATGAAATACAGGAGACACATCGGAAACTTTTGCAGGGAATATCCTACACGTGAAGTCCATGCAGCTAATTGGAAAGTTATTTCTCTTTAAAAACAATCAGTAAAATATTGCGATTGAGAATTTTTAAACCTTTCCTGAACGAATTGAGTTCAGGCGAACACGTTTTTGCATTGCGTGATACTATTAGTCTTAATGCTCATGAAAATAAAAATGCGCAGACAGTATAATTAATCCTTCTGATTTCCCTTCAATACGGTGCATTATAATTAGCACCGAAACACGTTCATCTTTCCGCAGCACGTTATAATTACGCCACCTGTCATTGGGATGTGCGTTGTTCTGTGCGCGAAAGTGAGTGAACCGGAAACATGAAGATGTCTTTTGATAAGGAGCTAAGATGAGTAAAACCAATAAGTTAAATGCTGTCATCGTTGACGATCATCCGCTGGCTCGTATGGCTATTAAAAACCTGCTGGAAAATGAAGAGATCGCCGTCGTCGCGGAAGCCGGTGACGGCGCGCAGGCGTTGCAGCTTGTCGGCGAACACAGCCCGGATCTGGTGATTGTCGATGTGGATATTCCGGTGATGAGCGGTATTGAAGTGGTGGAGAAACTGCGCAAGCAAGCGTTCAGCCGGATTATTATTGTGGTCTCTGCCAAGAACGATTTGTTTTATGGTAAGCGCAGCGCCGACGCGGGCGCAAATGCATTTATCAGTAAAAAAGAGGGCATGACCAATATTATCGCGGCGGTACACGCGGCGCAAAATGGTTACAGTTATTTCCCGTTATCATTGCAGACGTTTATGGGCAGTCTTTCTTCTGAGCAGGAAATGTTGCAGTCGCTCTCGAGTCAGGAAATTAAAGTGATGCGCTATATTCTGAACGGCGATGACAATATGAAAATCGCTTCGGAAATGTGCATCAGTAATAAAACCGTGAGCACCTATAAAAGCCGCTTAATGGAAAAGCTCAATTGCAAATCGCTGATGGAACTTTTCTCCTTTGCGCAACGTAATGCAATCGGGTAACACGATGATAACGCGGGCCATTGTGGCGCTGTTTCTGCTTTTGATCGCGAGTCTTCCGGCGCAATCTGCCATCCCTGAACCTGCGACGCTTCAGCTCGCCAGTGATAATCAGGTGTTTACGCCCGCGCTGCCTTTGGGGCATTACGATCTGCTGTGGCTGGCGGCGAAACGTTCCCTGACGATTGCGGTGTACGGGCAGGAAACGCCGCCGCTGAGCATGAATTCGACCACCGGGCGCTACCGGGGAATGAACGCGGATTATCTGTTGCTGATGGAAAACTCACTACAAATCAAAGTGGTGATTAAGCATTACGACGATCTCAGTGCAGCGTTAACCGCGCTCCAGGCCGGTGAGGCGGATATTATCCTGACATCGCCCGCCGGTGAAAGAGATCTGGATCCGGCGTTTGCCGCCTCACTGCCGCTGATCCGCGCGTATCCGACGCTGGTGACGCGCCAGGCGGATGTGATGAAGCCACTGTCTGACGATAAGAACGAGGTGGCGGTCGCCATTAAGCAGGGATATCCATCAGAACAGTTTATAAAGATGATTTTCCCGAAGGCGCACATCACGTCTTATGCGGATAATTATCTGGCGCTTGCGTCGGTGGCGAATAACGAAAATGACTATTTTTTTGGTAATAATCTGACGTCCAGTTTTATTCTGGTTCGCGATTTTTATCAGTCGCTGGAAATGGTGAAATTTTGGCGTGAACCGCAGACCGGGAATCATTTCATCGTACCGGCCGATCAGAAACAACTGCTCGGCATTCTCGACACCTTTATCAGTTCCCTGACGGAACAAACCCATAAGCAAATTGCCCAGTCGTGGGTCGATACCGGCAATATTTCATTTTTAAATAAGGCGATGAAGCTGACGCCCAGAGAGGAACGCTGGATTGCTAAACATCCGGAGCTGCGCGTACTGATTAACCCGTATTATGCGCCGCTGAGCATGGTGGATGACCATCAGGAAATCCGCGGGCTGCTGGGCGATATTCTTAACCTTATCCAGCTGCAAACCGGGTTAGTTTTTCAGCCGGTGATTGCCAATTCAAATACAGATATGGCCGATATCATGCGTAAAGGCGGCTGGGACGTGCTGCCGACGGCGACCTTCAGCGCCGAACGTGAAGAGGAAATGTTGTTTACGCATCCGTTTATCGCCACGCCTTTTGTGCTGGTGACACGTGCGTCATCGGAGCAAAACGATTTGCTTTCGCCGGGCTCAAAAGTGGCCATCCCCGCCTATCATCCGCTGACGGATAAACTCAAAAAGAAATATCCGGGCGTGGAATGGGTAATTGCAGAAAATACCAGTACTGCACTCAGTAAGCTGATGCTCGGTGACGTAGACGCGGTGGTTTCCACGCAGCTCGCGTCGCGGTTTATTATCGATCACTATTATCCCGGCACGATGAAATATACCCGCATTCCGGATGAGCCTTCGGCGCAAATAGCTTTTGCGATCCCGCGTGATTCCTCTGAATTACAAAGTATTTTAAATAAAGCGCTGGACGATATTCCGCCGAAAGAGATCCTGAATCTTGCCGGAAAATGGACCAAAGCGCCGGACGTAAAAATCGGCACCTGGAATTTGTACAACCGGCCATTTTATCTGGTCATCGGCCTGGCGGTTTTACTGGTGATCACCAGCCTGCTGTGGGGCGTGTATTTGCTGCGGGCCATCGGGCGGGGCAAGGCCGCGCAGGCCGCGCTGAATTATCAGCTGATCTTCAGCCAGACATTATCCAATTCGATTCCCGTGCCGGTTTACGTCATCACGCTGGAAGGTGAACTGGAAAGTTATAACAGCGCGTTCAGCGAGTTCTTTATTTCGGAGCTGCGTGGTTCGATGAGCTATTCCCTGTTTGACCGACGCAGCCCGCTGGCCGATGTTTTTCATGCCGTACAGCCCGACATTTTGCAGGGGCTGCAACCTGGCAGTGTGATCACGCATTCGTTGACGCTCAACGATGGCGAAGAAAATCGCCAGATTTTGCACTGGTTAACGCTGTGTCAGATGCCGGAAAACCGCCCAGCGATCCTGATTTGCGGCTGGCAGGACATCACGGAATCAAGGCAACTGATGAAAGCGTTGCAGGTGGAGAAAGATAAAGCCATTGATGCCAATCAGGCCAAAAGCCAGTTCCTCGCCAGCATGAGCCATGAGATCCGAACGCCGGTCAGTTCGATTATGGGCTTTCTGGAATTGCTGACCACCCGTAAACAGAGCGCGGAAGAGACTAAAGAAGCTATTCAGCTGGCACACAGTACGGCGCAAACGCTGATTGCGCTGATTGGTGATGTGCTGGATATGGAAAAAATTGAGTCCGGTAATTTTACGCTGACACCGGAATGGGTCGATCTTGAACCGGTGATTAACGCCACCGTCGCCAATTTTGAAGGACTGGCGCGGCAGAAAAACCTGCGTCTTACGATCGATTGCCGTCTTGAACACGGAAAAACGCTGTGGCTGGATCCGCAGGCCATTAGACAGGTGCTGTCTAATTTGCTAAGTAACGCGATTAAATTTACCGCCGAAGGCGGTGTGGACGTGATTGCCCACATGCAGGCGATGGGCGAGGAGCGGGCGTACCTCACGCTCAGCGTCCGTGACACCGGCGCGGGCATCAGCCACGACGAACAGCAACAGCTGTTTAAACCGTTCGGCCAGACTCCAGCGGGGAAACGGCAGATTGGATCCGGCCTCGGGCTGGTGATTTGTCGTGAAATGGTCGAACGCATGGCGGGGCAGATCAGCATCACCAGCCAGCCCGGCATGGGTACCACCATGATGGTCACGCTTGTGACGCAGGCCTCGGACAATGCGCCCGCGGTGCCGCTGATTGCCGAACAGGAAGCAACGTTGCCTGTCGCGCTGCGAATTGTGATTGCGGAAGATAACCCGACCAACCGCCTGTTATTACGGCGTCAGCTGGATATTCTTGGCTATCACGTCGATGAGTCCGAAGACGGCCTGCATGCGCTGAATCTCATCAAAAATCAGGATTACGATCTGCTGATTACCGATCTGAATATGCCCAACATGGACGGCATCACGCTGACCCGGCGGGTACGCGAGTTGAATCAGTCGATGGTGATCTGGGGACTGACCGCCAATGCGCAGACGGAAGAAAAAGAGCGCTGTCTGGCGGTGGGCATGAATTTATGTCTCTTCAAACCGATCGATCTTCAACAACTCAAGGCCGCGCTCAGCGGCGTGAATATTCCGGCGGACGGGCCGCCGCTGGATACGTTTATCGACATGCCCACGCTGGAGGCGCACAGCCTCGGTGATAAGAAACTGATGTGTCAGATGCTGGAACAGTCGCGGATTGAAAACGATAAAGACGTAGCGGCGGCCGTTCAGGCGCTGGCGCGTGAAGAGTGGGAACTGCTTCAACATCATCTGCACCGCATCAACGGTACGATGCAGCTGCTGGGCGCGACGTCATTGTACGAACTGGCCGAAACGCTGGAGAATCAGCTGGCCGCCGGGCTTCATCCGCCTGCGCTGGGAAAAGGTGTCGTGCTGCTGGAACAGCAAATAAAAGAACTGAGTGCGGGTATCGAAACGTATTCTCGTTCAATCAGACAGTAATTTCTTTTATCCGAATAAAGCCATCACCTTCGTGATGGCTTTATTTTTATTTCACGTCGTGCTAGTTTTTGAATCAACGTATTTATCACGCCATTAATATTGCACGTCCTACGCCTGTAGTCACCGGCCTTCATTAAAATAATCTCCCTCTCATGGTTAACCTTTCTGCCAGTGCGTATTATATTTTCCTCAGCCAAGGCAGGCTGAAAATAAATGTTTTTTAATCGTAATAAACATATTCTATTGAAGGATTGAGTAATGAAAAAAATTATCGCCCTTGCGCCCGTCGCTCTTATTTTGGGTTTTGCGGGTAACGTTCAGGCTGCAACGCAGGCTGATGTCACCCTGCAGGGGAATATTGTCGCAACCACTTGCGAAGTGACAGCAAATAATGGTGCTGCAACGTTAAACGTCGGTTCTTTCGCGAAGACTGAATTCACTGCGGCTAAACAACAAGTGGGCGAAGAGCCACTGGTTGTTACCCTGAAAAACTGTGATGCAGACGAAGAAGGTGCTTTGCAGGTAAGCGGCGTTGTGGGCACAAACAACAACATGTTCCTGAGCGACGCGTCCCAGACTGCGGGCTTTATGCTGAAACAGTCTGACAACACCACTCAGGTCATCAATGACACCAGCATCCCGGTTGTTGCTGATGAAGACGGCGCTCTGACCTACAACTTCACCGCCGGTATGGCCGTGATGGACACTGCAAACGTGATCCCTGGGGCGTACACCGCGCCAATCAAGATTTCTTACGTGAGCAACTAATAGCAAAGACTCCGTCATCTTCCGTGAATAACGGGGACGACACGAAGAGTAAGAAAAGAGAGGCACCTGGCGGCCTCTCTTTTCCATTGGACGGACAGAGAATATTATGAAATTTCATCACAAAGCAGGCGTTATTTTAAGTTTGAGTCTGTTTTTAATTCAGCCGGTATATGCAAGTATCAGTATTGGTGCATCGCGTATTATATTTTCCGCAAACGACAGCAGCCAGAGTGTTGACATTAATAACCGGTCTCATAATCAACCTTACCTTATTAATGTCGGTATTTCAGAGAGTCTTTCAGCGAAACCGTCGGACAGCGTTTTTATGCCGGCGCCTGCATTATTTCGTATTGAATCTGATTCAACCAATAAAATTCGAATTCTGAAGAAATCGAATTCACTGCCACGTGACAGGGAATCCGTTTTTTACCTGAATATTATGTCAATTCCGACCGGCAAAGCGGGGCAGGGAAATAATGATAATACCGTTGGCGGAACCCTTCAGGTCGCCACCGGAAATACCGTGAAACTGTTTTATCGCCCGGATAATTTGCCGATGACGCAAAAAGAGGCAATGGGGAAATTGCAGATTTCCCGTACAGGCCAGGGCGTGAAGGTGCTGAACCCGACGCCTTATTATATTTCCCTGAACAAGCTGATGATTGATGGCAAAAAAATCAAACTCGATGTCATCAAAGGCACCAGCATGGTTGCGCCGTTTGCGGCCAACACGTATGCGGTCAGCGTCGGGCAGGGCAAGGCCGAATGGGCGGCAATCAATGATTTTGGTGGCGTGGAGGTGTTCCGTGGCACCGTCAATTAAGCCGGTTTTACTGTATTTCTCGGCCGGGCTTGCGCTGATTTTGTCCAGCGCAGCGGCCGATGCCGCCACCACCGAAATTAAGGCCAATATCGTGGACGGCAGCTGTCAGGTTTCGCTCGATAACGCCAGCATCACCTTTGACCGCAAAGACACGACGCAATTTGCCACCGGCACGGCGCAAATTCTGCCGCTGGGCGTGAACCTCAACTGCGTGGAAATGCAGGGCAAAGCGCCTTCGATGAGTGTGACCGGCGAATCGGCCGGGCTGACGGACAAGCGCTTATTTCGTGCGGGCAGTTCAACGGCGAAATACGCCGGTTTTATGCTGAAAAAAGGCACGCTCACCAGCCTGACGGATTTCTATAACGCGGCGGGTACCGTCGCGCCCGGCGATACCGTGCTCATCAGTCAGGACGATGGTAATTCGGTGCAGCCATTTTCCGTCGGGCTGGTTCGCAGCGCGGGCGACCCGATGCTGACTCAGGGCAACGTCAACGCCAGAATCACGTTTGCCTTCATTTTCCCTTAACGCTTTCAACAGAAAAACCCGATGAAAAATCTCAACATTTTATCAGGGCATTTATTTGCCCTGAGGGCGTCCCTTGGCCTGTGTCTGCCGGGGATCGCGGCCTGCGCCACGGCGGCTGATGTGCAGTTTAGCGCGACGTTTCAGGCTCCGACCTGTCAGGTTTCGGCACCGGCGACACTGGATTTCGGGCCGGTGTTGTCGTCAGACATCCGGCAGGGCGTCAGTTTGGCCAATCCGTTACCGCTGGAAGTCAGGTTGTCGCAGTGCGCCGGATTTATTGGCGCGGTGCAGCGCCCCGGCGTCACGGTGGCGGGTTCAGGCAATACCGCTTCCGGCGATTTCCTGTTCCGCCAGGCGACGTCGCAGTCGGTGAATTACGGCGTGCGCATTGTCACGGCAGCGGGCGCAGTAGTGGCGAACAACACGTTTATTCCCGCCGTGGTGGACGCCGCCAGTTTCAACGGCGGCTCCACCCGCATTCCGCTGAAAGTGGCGCTGTCGTGCGGCAATCAGTGTATGAATGCCGCCACCCAATCCGGGACGCTGAACGCCAGCGTTACATTTGATTTTGTTTATCAGTGAGGATCCCGCCATGAATTTACTGTGTTTACTCGCGCGCCGGACGGTGACTGTCGCTGCGCTTATGGCGGCGATGGTGCAGGGCGCGATCGCTGAAGATGGCGGGATAAGCATCAGCCGGACGCGTGTGATTTTTCAGTCCACGGATAACGCGCAGACCGTGACCCTGCAAAACCACGGAACGTTGCCGTATTTGGTTCAGTCGGCGGTGGTCGCGACCCCGACCGGACACGACCCCGCGCCATTTCTCACCACGCCGCCGCTGTTCAGGCTGGAAGGTAACAGCAAGAACGCCGTGCGGATTTTGCGTAAAGGCGCTGCGGCGCTGCCCGACGATCGCGAGTCGGTGTTTTATTTCACCGCGATTGCCGTGCCGTCGATGACGCAGCCGAAAGAGGCCGAAGACGCCTCTCTGGCGGCGCGTATTTCCGTGGGCATCCGCAACACCATCAAGCTGTTTTACCGCCCAACCGGGCTGACGATATCGCAGGAAGAAGCCGCGGGGCGTTTAACGTTTCAACATCACAGCGGGCAGGTGCAGGTGAACAACCCGACACCGTATTACCTGACGTTTTCGTGGCTGGCGTTTGACACGGCTGACGTGGACGTAAGCCGCGGGATCATGGTCGCGCCCTTTTCACAGTTGAGCGTACCGGCTCCCGGCGGCGTCCGTCAGGCGCAATGGACCGTGATTAATGACTATGGCGGCAACAGCCCGTTGTTTAACGCCACTGTGCAAAGCCGGGGGAAATCATGAGGCGAGCCCTGACATTCACGCTGTTTCTCGCCGCTTTAACGGGCGCGCTGCCGTCTTTTGCTTCACCTGAAAAGCCGTCCGGTTTTTCACTTAACCAGTTCCGGATTGTGTATCCGGCGGCGGAGAAAAAGGGCATCACCTGGTCGGTGACCAACAACACCGACCGCGCCTATCTGATGCAGTCGTGGATCCGTCCGGTGGATTTCAGCACCGGATTACCGGCGGCAGAAATTGACAACAAAGCGCCCGGCGACTCTATTCCGCTGATGGTTACGCCGCCGTTGAAACGTATCGATGCCGGGGAACCGCTCCAGCTGCGTATTCGTCTCACCGGCATGACGTTGCCGCAGGACAGGGAATCGGTCTTTTACCTTTCGGTAAAAGGGATCCCGTCGGTGCCGGATAAAGCCAGCCAGAACGGCGGCCAGCTGGTACTGGCGGTGGTGAACAACATGAAGTTGTTTTACCGGCCAGAAGGGTTGCCGGAGGACGGCGTAAAAGGCGCGGCGAAACAGCTTCGCTTCAGCCTGCAAAACGAGGCGCTGGTGGTCGATAACCCGTCGCCGTTTTACCTCAATTTCAGCCAGCTGACCGTCGGCGGGAAATCTTTTGCGGCGGATGATCTGCGCAGGCTGGTTCCGCCAAAAGGACAGCAGCGTTATCCCGTGACCGTGGGAATGTGCGGTGCGGTGGAATGGCAACTGGTCGACGAAGACAGCCAGGTGACGCCGTTACAGCGCCAGACATTGTAAGTTCCGGCATTTTCCGGGACGGCATCAGACAGAGAATAATTCATTGCAAAGCAGGGAACGATCTTGAGTAAGAAATTGACATCCTGTTTCAGGACAAATGGCATGGCAGCCAGTACACGCGCGTTTCCGCGCAATTCACTCGCACTTTTCGTATTGATGAGTTGTCAGGGCGCGTGGTCGGAGGATTACTTTGACCCGGATCTGCTCTCGCTGGGAACCGGCACGACGGAAGTCGATCTCTCCGCGTTTGCCCATGCGGGTGGCGTGGCAGAAGGCGATTATCTGGTGACGATTTTCGTCAACCAGCGCGAAGCGGAATCCCGCGATCTGGTCTTCAAAAAGAATGCCCGTGGCAATGTTGTGCCGGAACTCACGCCGGAACTCTTGAAAACGCTGGGTGTTAACGTTGACCAGCTGCCTGCTTTGAAAGCGTTACCGAAAGATCAGCCGGTCGCTGATCTCACCGCGCTGATCCCGCAATCAACGGTGAAGTTTGATTTATCGCGCCTGCGGCTGGATGTCAGCATCCCGCAGGTTGCCATGCAGCCCGGCCGGGAGAGCCAGAGTGATCCCACGTTGTGGGATGACGGGATCCCGGCGATGTTGTTTAACTATAACGTCAGCGCCGGACGTAATGAGCAGACGGTGAACAGTGACCCGCGCACGAGCAATAGCGTTTTCGCCAATGTGCAAACCGGCGCGAATGCGGGCGCGTGGCGTCTGCGCAGCACCCTCACGCACAGCCATTCGGATTCAGACAGCAACAACGCCGACAGCACGCGTTTTTCCAATACCTATCTGGCGCGGGATATTCGTGGCTGGGGCTCACGCCTGCTGATGGGCGAAGCGAGCACCGGCGGTGACGTGCTGGATGGCGTGCCGTTCCGCGGTGTGCAGTTACGCACCGCCGAGCAAATGATGCCTGCACGCTTACGCGGATTTGCCCCGCAGATCACCGGTGTCGCAAACAGTAACGCGCGCATCACCGTGCGCCAGAACGGCTACGTGGTGTACGAGACTTATGTCGCGCCCGGACCGTTTGAAATCAAGGATCTGTATCAGGCCGGGATGTCCGGCGACCTCGACGTGGCGGTGACCGAAGCCGACGGCAGCGTCCACAGTTTCGTGGTGCCGTATTCGTCGTTGCCGGTGATGCTGCGGCCGGGGGCGGTGAAATATGAAGTCACGGCCGGACGTTATGACGGCGGCACCACCCAAGGCTCGCGCCAGTCCGATTTTGTGCTCGCCACGCTGATTTACGGTTTACCGAAAAACCTGACGCTCTACGGCGGCCTGCTGACGTCGCAAAAATACAGCGCGCTGAGCATGGGGAGCGGAGTTTCGCTCGGCGACTGGGGCGCGATGTCGGCGGACGGTACGTTTTCCAGCACGCAGTTTGAAGACAAAGACCGTCAGGGCGGTGCCTCGTGGCGCGTGCGTTATTCCAAAAGTATGCTCACGACCGGCACGTCAGTGGATCTGACGGCGCTGCGTTATTCGACGCGAAACTATTACAGCTTTTCCGAATACAACAGCCTGGGTTATGCGCAGAAGGAAGACGTATCGCCGTGGATCATGAGCCGCCGTCGCAGCAGTTTCCAGACGCAGGTGACGCAGCAGCTGGGCGATTTTGGTTCAGTCAGCCTGCGCGCCAACCGCGATGATTATTACGGCTCGACGAAAACGCTCACCAGCCTTTCCGCCGGGTATAACGGCAGCTATAAGGGCATCAGCTACGGGATTTATTACACCGTGGACCGGATGAAAGGCAACGGCGACTGGCCGGAAAACCGGCAGGTGTCGTTCAACCTGAGCATTCCATTCAGCATTTTCAGTTATTCGTCCGCGCTGCAAAACACCTACGCCAGCAGCCAGTTCACCCATGACAATCAGGGGCGCACGCAGGGGCAGGCCGGGATCGCCGGCAGCAACGCCGACGGCGCGTTTTCTTACAGCGTGATGCAGGGCTGGGGCAATCAGGATCAGGTCAGCAGCAGTACCGCCAATCTTGGCTATCAGGGCAGCAAAGGCAACATTTCCGCCGGTTACGGTTATTCCGCAGACATGCGCTCGATGAATGTCAACATGAGCGGCGGCGCGGTGGTGCATTCGGAAGGCGTGACATTGTCACGGCCTTTAGGCAGTTCGGTGGCGCTGATCAGCGCACCGGGCGCGGAAGGCGTCAGCCTGTCTAACAATGGCGGAAAGACCGACTCGCGCGGATTCGCCGTGGTGCCTTATCTCTCAGATTACAGCCGCAACAGCATCGGCCTCGACCCGAGCACGCTGGCAGATAATGTCGATTTGCCGCAAAACCAGCAGACGGTTTATCCGACCCACGGCGCAGTGGTGAAAGCTAACTTTGCCACCCGCATTGGCTATCAGGTGCTGATGACCCTGACGCGTGCAGGCGGTGCGGGCGCAGTGCCGTTTGGTGCCACCGTTGCACTGGCGCAAAGCGCCGCCAGTGAAGAGAACACCGGCATTGTGGGCGATAACGGACAGGTTTATCTGACCGGCCTGCCGCAAAAAGGCGATATCTCTGTGATGTGGGGTAAAGGCCAGGATAAGCAGTGCCGCGTCAGCTACAACCTGCACGGCCTTGCGCCGACGGCACAGATGCCGGTTATCCAGCTTAATGGCGAATGCCGTTAAGCGTAAATAATCCATGAATTCCGGCACAGGGCGGTGAAACCACGCTCTGTGCAGCAAAGGGAGTAAAACATGACAGCTTTAATTTCTCATTCAGACCGCGCGTGGAAACGCCGGGCAAAGTGCTTGCTGGGCGCAGCCGCATTACTCAGCGCGGCTAACTGTTCCGCACAGGAACTTCGTTCCGGCTATCAGGTGATCAGTGACATCACCACTACAATGTTGCAGTGGACCACCGGTGCAATCGTACCCGGCAACAAACCCGGCTGGTATTATTCCCAAAACCTGGTGCCTTTTTTGGGATACGGACAGGTGGGGACGATCCTGGTTTCCGCCGCACCGCTGGCTACCGGCGAGTGCATCAACATGTACCCGATGGCGACGTATGACGGCTATCGCGGTTACGAGATCGCCCCCGGAATTCTGGTGATCCCGTTTGGCACGATGTCAGGCCCGATGGTGGTGACGGCGGGGACGATGAACCCGATCACCAATGGCGGAACGTTTACACCGAACAGCAACCCCGGGCTGAATACCACCTCAGCCGTGTCATGGGATAAATTCGGCACCGGTAACAGCGCCGGAAGTCTGAGTACGCGCAGCGACTGTGTCGGCGTGGGGACAACGTATACTGTTTCCACCGGCGTAGTCGAAATGAACAGCGGCGGCGGCACACAGGCGTCCATTGGTTACGGGGTTTATGTGAAACCGGGGGCGGCCAAAATGGCGACCAAAAATGTTTATGCGCAGGCCTCACGCGGATACCGCTGGAACGCCACCACGTCGACATTTGATCGGCGGACATTTTCACTGACCTGGACCGGTGTGAGTTGCAACGTGAGTACGCCGGCATCCATCTCCTTCGGCGACGTGACGCCTGCGGATGTGGGCAAACCGGGCGGAATTCCGGTGAGTTCCACGTTAGATGTCACCTGCGTGAACCCGACGGGAACCGCATTGCCGGTGTCTTACTCCGTCACGCCAAAATCACAGGCGGGGGATAAAAGCAGTGTTCCGCTGATGTCAGCCAATGGCGCGATCAATGGCGATGTGCGCGGGTTCCGCGGCACAACCGCTTCCGCCGATGCCGGTTGCACGGACAAAAGCTCATCGGTGCCAATGGACGGTTCGAAAAACACTCTGCGCACCATCACGACAGAAACGTCATGGTCCGATCCGCTGGTCTGGGTGTTGTGTCCGCGGGCGAGCGCCGATCCTGGCCTGGCGACCGCAGCGGTAGCGATTGATCTGAACTGGTAAACGGTGAGTGATGTTGCGATGAGAAAAGGCATTCCCTTCGGGGGATGCCTTTTTTACGGGAGGAGAATCAGTGTGTTACGGAAGAAAGCGGCCATTTCAACCGGCTTCGAGAAGTAATATCCCTGAAAATGGGTGATGCCCATCGCGGCCAGTTTCTCTTTTTGTGAGGCCGTTTCAATGCCTTCGGCAATGGTCATACAACGCATGTCCTGCGCGATGGCAATAATATTGCGCACGATGGCTTCTTTTTTCGCATCGGTTTCGATACCTGACGTGAAAACTTTATCAATCTTGATATAACGCGGGCGGAACTGCATCAGGTAGCGGTAATTAGAATTCCCCGTCCCAAAGTCATCGACAGAAATATTGACGCCCAGCGCAGCAAGCTGCTGACACAGTTCCTGAACTCCGCGAGTGTCCTCGACGGGTTCACGCTCAGTAATTTCCAGCCCAAGATGCAAATCCGCAATCTGCGTTTTCTGCATAAACAATCTACACGATTCCAAAATATCATCACTCATAAAATCAGCGGCGGAAACATTGAAAAATAATGTCATCTCGCGCGGAAGTCTGTATTTTCCCAGCGCGATCCCGTCCGCAACGCTTTGAAGGGCGGACTGCGTAATACGGCTAATCAGGCCGTTTTTCTCAGCTAAAGGAATAAAACGTTCCGGAGGAATATTGCCCAGCGCTGAATGGTTCCAGCGCATCAGCACTTCGCCACCTACCGTATTACCACTGTGTGCTTCGATAATCGGCTGAATAACCGGAATAAGTTCTTTTTTATCCAACGCTTTTTTAAGGCCAAAAAGCAGCGTATTACGGCGGGAAAACCTTTTATCACTCCATGCGCAGAGTACGGAGGAGAGTAAGAACGTTAAAAAAATACCTGATTTCTCATCCTCAATTAACGTCTTTATGCCAGGCGAATATACAGGATATGCACTGATCTGATAATGAAAATCAGGGGAGTTATACCGGATGCTGGCGTTATTACTGGCGTGGCTCAGTACCTGACCGTCAGCATTAAGCGTCAGCCCGCTGACCGTCATCTGATAGTCCATGCGCTTGTCAGTGGTCTTCAGTTTGTTTTGCAGATAATAACCGTCGATGCCTACCATCACACTTTTATCCGCATGTTCCATCCTGTAAATCAGCAACGACCGGTAGGGCGTCAGCGCATTGCCGTTCATCAGAGACAATCCCACTGGCGGCGTACTTAGGGCATCAAGTATCAGGTTCTGCTGGCCAAAAACAGAAGAACAATAAATATGACTGCCCTTGAGCAGACTGACGGTCCTGACATCAGGAACAGTCGCGACGATTTTACGGATATCCGTTTGTGTGGCCGCATTGCATTTCCCCTCAAGGAAATGTGTGGCGGAGTGGCTGGCAATCCGGGCATGAGTGAGAACGCGATCAATTTCATCGCGAATGATAAGCACGTTTTTTTCAGTGTTTTTTTTCTGACTGATTTTCATCTTTTCAAAAAGAACAATGCCGCCAGCAAGATTAATACTGATGAATGTGATAAAAGTAAAAGTGAATCGATTATCGGGATGCATGAGATGCCATTTATTCTATTCGGGCGGCAGTTGTAAGCGATCTTCCTTAAATAAGAAATAAACAATACGTCTTTCTCTGTGTATTTCAGACTATGGCTACGCCTGTAAGATAGCACTGACTTAATAATAATCTTATACTGATTTTATTCCGGTGCGTATTAGGCAAGAGTGATCGTGTGGTAAAAATAAAACAGACTCATTGCTGAAGGCATGAGCCGTAAATGGACGAAAGTAAAAAAGGATTGACTATGAGCTCGCTGCATACCGTTTTATCTCAAGATTATTTTTTCACGTTTGGGATTAAAAAACTGCTTTCATCCCGTTCGTTCGATGGTGATTATTTAATTATTGATGTGCAAACAACCAGCCGTTCGCAGGTTGAACAATGTTTATTTCAGAACAAAAAGGTTTTTGCCTTTATTTCAAACGATTTTGACTATTACGCATTATGCCATCTGGAAAACGTGATTTTTATCGATCGCCGGAGTGAAATAAGCGAAGTGCTTTCCTGTCTGACAATTAATCACGCGCATTTCAATTATTGTGTGAAGAGCAAACTGTCTGAACGCGAAAACGACGTATTGACCTGTCTGCAGGAGGGGCTGGATACTCGCGAAATCGGCGTACGTCTGGGCGTAAATATCAAAACCATCTACGCCAGTCGTGCCCGCCTGATGAACAAGATGCAGGTCGGAAACCGCATTTATTTGTACCGAAATATCGTGCGGCAGTGAGGGAAATTACTCTTCTCCTACGCTTTCAAACGTCAGTGAGACGGAGTTCACGCAGTGTCTCAGGTTCTTTTCGGTTAAATACTCACCTTCGAAAACGTGTCCCAGATGCGCCTGGCAGTTTGAGCAGACGATTTCAGTTCTGCGCCCGTCTGCATCCGGAATACGTTCTACCGCACCCGGGATCTCATCATCGAAAGACGGCCAGCCGCAGTGGGATTCGAACTTGTGTTCTGAGGTATACAGCGGGGTACCGCAGCGTTTGCAGACATAACGGCCCGGCGAAAAATGCGCATTGTATTCCCCGGTGTGCGGGCGCTCTGTGCCTTTGTCTTCAATAACAAAGCGTTCAAACTCAGTGAGTTCTTTTTTCATGGGCGTCATTCCTGTTAAATTGCGTATTACGGATATCAATATATTTTACAACCGTAACATTACAGTGACAATGTGGCGAGTATGGGATTTTCCAAGTCAGATCCCCCTTCATTCCCCTAATAACGCTTTCTTAGCCGCATCGAGAAACTCATCTGAGACTTTATCGCCAGCGGTAGCGCGCGCTAAGGCCAGCGCCCCGGACAGCAACGAAAACTGTTTAAGCGCCTCAGCTCTGCGCGATGCCTCGTCTTCGAGAGTCGAGAAAGACGCCAGTTTTTCCAGCATAAAATTCACTCCGGTTAAATAGACTTTGCAGACCGGTTTGTCATCTGTTTCACGGGCGACATCGCTGGCCAGGGCCGTGAGCGCGCAGCCTTCTTCGATGTTGTCCCGGTGAGCGGGGGAAAGATAGAATTCGACTAAGGTGCGCAGATTATCCTGACCGGGTTGGCTGCTAAGTTGGTGCCAGCGGGCCTCGGAATCCGCAAATGCTTTGCCGCTGGCGATAGCCGCCAGTTCATCTTTAGATTTGAAGTGTCCGTAAAAACCCCCGTGGGTTAGCCCGACCGCTGCCATCAAATCATTCACACTGACGCCGTTTAACCCCCTGGCGCGAAAGAGATGAGAAGACGTTTCAATGATCGCCTCGCGGTTGCGTTCCATCTGCTGTTTTGAGACCCGTGCCATAAATTTAATTCTCCGAAACACATCGCTTTACCCACGATGATATCAGCAAATCCCCGTCGTCGTTTTCCCCGGGTCTGCTTGCCGCGCTGAAATTTTCATCGTTGACAGCTGTGAGACAGGATCATAACATCCCAAATAAATGATGACCATCATTTAAAAGCGATGAAGGTTATCCCTCCCATCCGGGTTCAATGCTCCCATGCTCAGAAGGAAGATTTATGTCCAGCGATATTCTGTTTAGCCCATTTACGTTGAAAGGCCTGACTTTGCCTAACCGAATCGTCATGGCACCCATGACGCGGGGCATGGCGGAAGGTGGGATCCCCGGCACTGCGAATGCCGAATACTACCGCCGTCGCGCGGAAGGCAGCGTGGGTCTTATCCTCACCGAAGGCACTGTAGTTGATCGCCCCGCCTCAAGAAACATGGCGGGAATTCCGTTTTTCCACGGCGAAAAGGCTCTGGCGGGTTGGGATTGTGTTGTCAAAGCCGTGCATTCCGCCGGTGGCCGCATCGGGCCACAACTCTGGCACACCGGTTCCACACATGGCCGTGGATGGGAACCTGATGCACCGGTTGAAAGCCCGTCCGGCCTGGTGGGACCGAATGAAGCGCGCGGTGTGGCGATGACGGAAGAAGATATTGCCGATACTGTAGCCGCTTTCGCCCGTGCGGCAGCCGATGCTAAGCGACTCGGTTTTGACACCGTTGAACTGCATGGCGCACACGGTTATCTGATTGACCAGTTCTTCTGGTCGGGCACCAACAAACGCACCGATTTCTTTGGCGGGGCGACTATTCGCGAGCGCGCGCGTTTTGCGGCTGAAATTGTCCGTTCCGTTCGCGCCGCTGTCGGCCCTGAATTCCCGCTAATTCTTCGTGTGAGCCAGTGGAAACAGCAGGATTATTCCGCACGTCTGGCGAATACCCCTGAAGAAATGGCTGACTGGCTGGTACCACTGGTAGAGGCCGGTGTGGATATTCTTCACTGTTCACAACGCCGTTTCTGGGAGCCAGAGTTTGCGCAAATTGATGGCGCAGAGGGGCTGAACTTTGCTGGCTGGGCGAAGAAACTGACCGGCGCGGCGACCATCAGCGTCGGTTCCGTGGGGCTGGATTCTGACTTCTTCGCTGCTTTCGGCGGTGAAGGTTCGGGTACAGCGGCTCTGGACAATCTTTACGCACGGCTTGAACGCGAGGAGTTTGACCTGATTGCTGTCGGACGTGCCTTAATTTCGGACGCGCACTGGGTGCAGAAGATCCGGAATGCACGACTGGATGAGCTGAAAGGATTTAATGCAGCTGATCTGGGCGCACTGGCCTGAGTTTCTGAATAACTCCTGAAAACCGGCATGTTGTTTCCGTTCAACATGTCGGTTTTATTTTGCCAATATAGATGATGATTGTCATTTATAGGGTTATGAAAGTGGATAACACAAAAATATGCAAGCATTCATCATTGATAAGTACAGCAAAAACAGCGGCCGGATTACTGAAATAGCTGAACCGCAGATGCAGGAAGATGACGTTCTCATCCGCGTCTACGCAGCGGGGGTGAACGCCCTCGACAGTAAAATAAGAACAGGCGAATTTAAACTTTTGCTGCCTTACCGGCTGCCGCTGATTCTGGGTAACGATGTGTCGGGTGTTGTTGTACGGACTGGTTCTGCCGTTCATGCGTTCAGACCGGGGGACGAAGTGTATGCCCGCCCCGATCAGGATCGTATCGGTTCTTTTGCACAATTCATTGCAGTAAAGGAAAGTGCGCTGGCGCATAAACCTAAAAACCTGGATTTCCTGCAGGCGGCTTCTGTTCCGCTGGTGAGCCTGACGGCGTGGCAGGCGCTCGTTGACGTCGCAAAACTGAGGAAAGGGCAGAAGATTTTCATTCACGCTGGGTCGGGCGGCGTCGGAACGATAGCGATACAGCTCGCTAAACATCTGGGTGCCTTTGTTGCCACCACGACCAGTGAAAAAAATGTGCATTGGGTGAAAGCCCTGGGCGCGGATGTGGTTGTTGACTACAAGGCGCAAAACTTCGAAACCGGTGATAGTGATTACGACGTGGTAATCAACAGCCTCGGAACGGATGTTCTGGAAAAATCGCTGAGCATCCTGAAACCGGGCGGTAAACTGATCTCGATATCTGGCCCGCCAACGCCCGAATTTTCCACCGAACAGGGTTTGCCGTGGTATCTCCGGCAGATTATGCGTCTGCTGAGTTACCGCATCCGAAAGAAAGCAAAACGGCAGGGCGTAAACTATACGTTTCTTTTTATGCGTGCCAGCGGACGCCAGCTCAGTGAAATCACAACGCTGATCGAATCAGGGGCTATTCATCCTGTCATCGACCGCGTTTTCCCCTTTGAGAAGACGGCAGAAGCATTAGGTTACGTCGAGACCGGGCGGGCAAAAGGTAAAGTGGTGATCGAGATGGGTATCATTAAGGAAAAGTGAGCATAGATTCAGCAAAGAATTCGGGAATTTTGCTCTTTGTAACTTGAAATGCACTCTTTCTGTGCAGCTACCCTGAGGTAGCTGCACAGTCTGTCAAACCTGCGTCAGGCCACCATCTACACAGATCTCCGCACCGGCGATATAGCTGCTCTCGTCACTCGCGAGGAATAGCGCAGCATTGGCGACTTCCTCAGGTTTGCCCAGTCTTCCGAGCGGGATCGCACCGGCTAATCCGTTGCGAACATCATCAGACGCAGCCGCCATCATTTCAGTATCGACAGGGCCGGGCGCCACCACGTTAATGCGGATGCCGCGAGCAGAAAGTTCGCGTGTCCAGGTTCGTGCGAAAGAGCGCAGCGCCGCTTTACTCGCACTGTAAACACCGTATCCCTGTGTGCCAATGACATCCGCGATTGAACCTATCAGCACCACACTGGCACCGGGTTTCAGCAAAGGCAGTGCGGCCTGTAACGCAAACACCGGCGAGCGCACATTGAGGTCGAAGATTTGATCAAAATGCGTTTCACTGATGTTATCAATCGTGGCGTGTTCCGACATTCCGGCGTTGATGACCAGCACATCGATCCGGCCCGATTCGGCCTGAATGGTCTGCATGATGCGGGTCAGTTCGTCAGGCTGGCTGACATCAGCACGAAGCGGAACCGAGGTGCCTGATATTTTCCCGCTCGCCACCTCAAGTTCTGTTTCCCGGCGTGAAGTAAACCAGGTTGTTGCGCCTTCCTGGGTAAACCGCTGGCTGATTGCCAGACCAATGCCTTTCGCGCCGCCCAATACCACGGCCACTTTGTTTTCTAATCTGCTCATCTGTCATCTCCCGTTTGGTTGGAAAATAGATGATATAAAATCTATACTAGATAACAATTACGCACTTTATTGATATCAGGTATAGCGGAGTATATCGGCATGGCAGAAATTGACGGTAACAGCTTGAGAGATGTAGGAAAAACGCGCCCGGTGCTTGAGCATATCACCAATAAATGGTCGATTTTAATTCTCACGGTGCTCTGCACCAAACCTTCACGCTTTAACGAAATCCGTCGTCGTCTTGATGGCATTACGCATAAAGCACTGGCAGATGCCTTAAAGCGGCTTGAACGAAATGGACTGGTTAATCGTGAAGTGTTGCCGACTTCACCGGTAGGGGTGGAATACAGCCTTACGCCGCTGGCGCAAACATTGCAGCAGCCGTTTGTGGCGTTGTATGACTGGGCTCTGGAGTTTGGACCCGCATTGGAAGAGGCGCAGGCGGCGTATGACCGGTGTCATGCGACAGAAAATGGCGAGCAGGTTTTTGAAGGTTTATGATTTTCCTTACTGATATTCACAGGCGCAGTAAAAATGAAAATTGACTGGCACAGTTCATCACTCACCCGTACTACCGTCGTGGATAAGAATTACAAAAACACCCAAAATGTGCGTCGTTTCATGGTTGAGCAGTGCGGGGAAGCATTTCGATTCGACCGAGATTTCATGGCCTGGATACGGAACGATGTGCCAAAAACTCTGGGAGATGTTGCTGATGAGTGGAAGCGCAGGCGTTAACCGGCGAAAGTCATGAAGAACAGGGATGGTCTGGATCGTCGTCATAACTTAGCCCGACTGGGTTTATCGGTTGAGCGATCCCACTGATCGCTCAACCCGGACTCAATTCTCTTCAAAGCACAAACTGTCTGGCGGTGCTATTTAGCCAGAAGTTCTTTACGGACGATTTCTGCGCCTGCACTCAATGCATCCAGCTTGCCTCTGGCGATGCCGCGAGGTAAAGGGATCATGCCGCAGTTGGTGCAAGGGTAGAGTTTGTCGGCGTCAACAAACTGCAGTGCTTTGCGCAGCGTCTCGGCAACTTCCTCAGGTGTTTCAATGGTATTGGTTGCCACGTCAATCGCGCCTACCATTACCTTTTTACCCCGAATGAGTTCCAGCAGTTCGATAGGAACATGCGAGTTATGACATTCCAGTGAAATAATATCGATATTCGATTTTTGTAATTTCGGGAAAATCTTTTCGTATTGTCGCCAGTCTGTTCCCAGCGTTTTCTTCCAATCTGTGTTGGCTTTGATGCCATAGCCGTAGCAAATATGCACCGCCGTTTCACATTTAAGCCCTTCAATGGCTCTTTCTAACGTGGCAATTCCCCAGTCATTCACTTCATCAAAGAACACATTAAATGCGGGTTCATCAAACTGAATAATATCTACACCGGCCGCCTCCAATTCTTTGGCTTCTTCGTTGAGAATTTTAGCGAATTCCCAGGCGAGTTTTTCGCGGCTTTTATAATGGTTATCATAAAGCGTATCGATCATCGTCATGGGACCCGGCAGAGCCCATTTAATCGGCTTGTCTGTTTGCTGACGTAAAAATTTAGCATCTTCAACAAACACAGATTTCTGGCGGCTCACCGGACCCACAACGGTGGGCACGCTCGCATCATAGCGATCGCGGATTTTAACGATCTCACGTTTTTCAAAATCGACGCCGTTAAGGTGTTCAATAAACGTGGTGACAAAATGCTGACGCGTTTGCTCGCCATCGCTGACAATATCAATGCCGGCCTGCTGCTGATCTTCCAGGCACAGACGCAGGGCGTCATGTTTACCGTCAGTTAATTCCTGATCTTGCAATTTCCAGGGTGACCAAAGTACCTCAGGTTGTGCCAGCCATGATGGCTTCGGTAAACTGCCCGCCGTTGACGTCGGTAATAACTTTTTCATAATAGATGACCCTGTATTTTGGTTAATCAAAGAACGGAACTGGCAGACCATTGTTCAAGAACAGTTTGGTAAGGTTTAATGAAATTCTCTTCAGTAAACTTCCCTTGTTCAATAGCTAAGTGACTACGTTCTTCGCGATCATAAACAATTCGTGTTAACGAATAATCCTGGAAGTTCAGGCTCGGCTGATAGCATTTTCCTGCGGCGGAATTCGCATTGTAAATTTCAGGCCGGTAAATTTTTTGGAACGTTTCCATCGTGCTGATGGTACTGATAAGTTCAAGGTTAGTGTAATCGCTGAGTAAATCGCCCGCGAAATAAAAGGCCAAAGGCGCAACGCTATCTTTTGGCATGAAATATCGGGCATGTAATCCCATTTTTGCAAAATAGGTATCTGTCAGGGAAAGTTCATCCTGCTGATATTCGATGCCCAGTACAGGATGTTCATTACCCGTGCGGTAATAGACGTTTTTACTGGAGACACTCAGACAGATAACCGGCGTTTTATTGAAGCTGTTTTTGTAGGTATCTGAATTGATGAATTGTTTGAAAATATTCCCATGTAACTCACCAAAGTTGTCCGGAAGCGTAAATTGGTCTTTGTTCTTATTGTGCGCGGGCAGTAAAACGCTGAAATCAAAATCGCGCACGTAAGAGGAGAAGTTATTCCCGACGATACCTTCTATGCGTTCCTGGTTTTTTTTATCAATGATATTTGTTTTCAAAATTTCAATCACCGGGAAGGCGTCGGCCTTTCCGTCAATATCAATATTCAGCTGCGCAGTAATGATCTCAAGTTCTACGCTATAACGATCACCATTCGGGTTATCCCAATGCGCCAGTGAATTGAAACGGTTGTCAATCATCACCAGAGTGTTGCGTAAGTTCTCCTGACGTTTCTCGCCGCGGGCCAGATTAGCAAAGTTCGTCGTGATACGCGTACTTTCAGAAGGGTTATAATTCTCGTCGAAGCAAATGCTCTTAATAGTAAATGCAAATTTCTTATTCATTTTATTCCGGCACCCTGATGTATATCTGTAGATAACTGCTATGCATAATTTATGCCTGAGTCAGTGATTGAGGAAAAGTGATTTAATTTCATTAAACATGAACGAACTTCATGATCAGGTGTGGGTTCAGGACGGTGGCAATGCAGATGTTCAGGGAGATTCGATGAAATACGTGTACGAAGTGAAGAAAGGAGGGGATTCTCGAAAGTCAGCCTCTGCGCCAGAGGCTGACATTTCGCATATTATTTCTTCTTGTTGAGCATCGACTTTAAATCGGCAAACGGGTTGTAGGTGGCGGCATCAACATCATTTTGCGCATCTTCGCCCGCCACAACGCGCGTGCCGTACTGGTCGGCTTCTGTGTACTTCGAGTGTTCGTGATCATGGCAATACAGACACAACAACTCCCAGTTACTGCCGTCTTCCGGGTTATTGGTATGGTCGTGATCAATATGGTGAACCGTTAATTCACGCAGATTGGAATAAACAAACTCCCGCGAGCAGCGGCCGCACACCCAGGGATAGATTTTGAGGGCTTTCTCACGATAGCCGCTTTCCAGACGCGAGTAGTTTTTGGGGATCAGTGCCATGGCGATGTTATCCGTTACAAAGAGATGATGTTAAAAGTCTGCGCCCAATATATCCCACAATGGGGCGCGAGGAAAAATGAAAGCCGGATGGGCTTATTGGTTTCTGTGCTTTTTGTCTCTGATCCGCCCCAGTTTCATCGTCACCTGAACCGGCATTTCATCCAGATTATCCTCGCGCAACCCCAGCACCACGTTGTAACCCACCAGCACGGAACGGTCGCCCAGGCGTGGCAGTGGCGCCAGTTTCATCGGAATGGTGAGTGACAGGCTGGCATCATAATCACACCCCAGATAGACGCGCAGCAGTTCGAATACGTCCTTACCCAGCTGGCCGCCGGGCAACCAGCCTTTGGCTTCCGCTGCGTTTTCAGTAAACATTTCTACGCCGATGCAATAATTCACGTCCGACGTTTCGCTGCCCAGCACCAGATGATCGCCCAGTTTTTGCTGATCTAAAAACGAGAATTTCGCCCGTTTACCGGCAGGCATCCGCGTGACTTTATGCGGTTTGACCGTCACCTGCGTATTCGGGGCCTGCGTGCCAATCACGCTGACAATCCCCTCTGCCGTGCGGGTGGTTCTGACTAGCGGTTGCAGCAATGCCAGCAGGCGCGAGGCCGGTACGTTGCCGCTGCCGGTGATGCCGGTCAGCGCCATCAGGCTGCGCGAGGTTTTATCGGTGCCGCCGTCTTCAAAGGTCGCCGGATAGCTGTACTTTCGCCAGATGCGGTAAAACTGCGTCATCATCCGGTGGTTGAAGATGTCTAAAAAGGCTTCGAGCGCTTCATGGCCTTCGCGTTTTTGGGCAATGTCATCGATGTAACGGGTCGGCAGCGGGGAATCCACGCCGTATAAACTCATAAACGTGGTGCGTACCGTCGGCGGTGCGTCCGGGCGTTGCGGATCCGTTTCTACCGCCTTTACCTCGCTGACCGGAAAACCCATGCCGGGATGCGGCCGAAAACGCACCGCGTCGTTTTTGGGCGAAAAGGTGCTGCCTAAGGGTTTATTGTCCGCGAGCTGTTTTTCCAGCAACTGACAAAAACGGTAGAAATTAAACGCGTGCGCCCGGTCGTTGCCGTCCTTGTCCCGCCAGAATTCTTTCATACGCTTTTCATTCTCCTCCCTGGTCATCAGAATAAAATCCGTGTTAAACGCCGTTCCGGCCAGGCCCACGTTGTGCCGGACTGACTGAGCGTCACCGTCAGTTGCGTGAAGCGGCGAATATCGGCGTACTGAGTGTAAAACTGCTCCAGAACCTCACAAAACAGCCGCGCGTCGCCTTGTCCGGAGAACTGATGTTCATCCAGCGTCACGCGGATCGCCACGCCGTGCCAGCCTTCGGCCGGATAATGGGACGGCGTGTATTCAACGTGCGTAATGCCCGCAATGCGGCGGGCGTTATCCGGATCATGCGTCCAGTCCAACAGCGTCAGCGCGTGGCGCAGGGTATCGGTTTCCATCAGACCGGCGATGGCCTGCGGATGCAGTAATGACAGCACCTGCCATTGATAAAGTTCGGCGGTTGGCGGGTAATGCGGCATGGACGGGCGGGTGCGGGTCGCACATTTCAGCGCGAGATTGCCGAGCGACATCTCGCCATCAAAAACGCTTTCCTGTAACGCCATGCGCGGATACGCGCCGTTAGTACAGGTCATATTCAGGCGCATTTTCAGGCCGTTCTGTTCAGCATGCGTCCGGCCACCGAGCATCAGAAGGGTGTCGTTCAGCCCGGACGTGCCGCGGTACATGCGCGTGTGATAATAGCGGTCGGGCCAGGACTTCTCATATTTCAGCATCCCGCCTTTCTGACGGAAGTGGCTGTAAGGCACATAGCTGAATTCGGTATTGTCGTCGGTGACTTCCGCCACGTCGTTTACCGCGTAAATCTCGGTATGACCGTCGCTGAGCCGGTGCGGTCGCAGACGGTAATCGCTGACCGCCGTGGTCACGGTCAGGGGCTGCGCCAGCAGGCGGAACAGATTGATGACCGGCACGCAGTGCATGCGGATGGCGTCCGGCGGCACGGCCAAATCGTACGGCCAGCGTTCGCTGAGCGTCACCTCGATATCAAATGAAGTGGTGTCCGGCGGAAAGCTCAGGGTTTCCAGCCCGCGCAGTTGCATAAAGAAATAGCGTTCGGGTGAGGTGAAATATTCCAGCCACGGGCGCACTTCGCCGCACAGCGCCGGGCTGTCGCTCTCCGGCCACAGCGACACATCGCTTTCCGCTTGCCAGCGCGGAATAAACTGCGCGTCCACCGGCATCAGTTCGGTCGAGTTTTGCCAGAACCGCACGTTGACCTGTTTTACCTGGCGGCTAAGGGCCAGATACAGCGCCGGTTGCAGCACGCGGTCGCCGTTCAGGTACAGACTGATATTCTGCCAGTCGGCAGGGCGAATTTCCGTCAGTATGGGCAGGGTAAAGCGCAGCCGCAACGCCTGTTGTCCTTCATGCAGGGTATAGAGCGAAACATGATCGAGCGCAAACGGATGCACTTTCAGGGCGCGGGTCGTGCGATAGGCGCAGCGCTGGCGGTCATTGCCCAGCGGCTGGGTGAACAGTTCGCTTTCAGCCGGTAACACCTCTTCGCGCACATGAAGTGCCGGCGCAGCAGGCGTCAGTTCGACGATGGCGGTGGAGGGCAGGGTGCGGTTAATCACGGGCAGAAGATGCGAAAGCAGCGGCTCGGTCAGTTCCGGAATGTCATCATCAATCTTCTGCCGCAGTTTGGCCATCATCAGCGAAAAGCCCTGAAACAACCGCTCGACCGATTCATCACGCGGAACCGGACTGCCGTCCAGACCCAGTGCACGGCCCAGCTCCGGGAATTCTTTCGCAAACTCCAGCCCGGCGTCCTTCAGGTAGCGCATTTCGCCGTCAAAATATTTTAAGAAATTGTCTTCCATTACTCACTTTTCCTGAGCTGTAACCGGTTGTCGTTAAGTTCAATGATCCGGTCTTTGCTGTCATCGAGGTCGCGACGCTCCAGCACAACACGCCAGGTATTATTTGCGATATCCGGTGCCATAAACAGGGCAACGACGGCCACGTATTGCGCACCCTCCTGCATCGGCACGGCAACCGGGGCTTCTGCACCCGGCATCACCTGAACAACCTGACGGTCGAGCAGGTCAGCGGCCAGCGCGGTATTGTCCTGTTTAAGCAATGTGGCATAGCGGGCGGCATCGAACGTTTTGCGGTCTTTTAACTGGTAAACCCGGACCACCGTCGGCAGCGCTTCACCGCCTTCGTTGTTGTTGAGTGCAGCGCGTGATACCAGCTTCAGGTGCAGGGTGTCAATTTTGCGGTAAAACACGGCCCCGGCGACCGCAGAGGCACCGTTGCCCACACGCTGCGACAGGCCACAGCTGCTTAACAGTAAGGGCAGCAAAAGCAACACGGCGGCGCGTGTCATTCGCGGAAAGTTACGGGGCGTCATTGCGTGTGGTGTCCTCAGCCTGTTTCGTGTCGGTCATGAATATTTGTGCGGGTAATTTGAAGCGCCGCAGGGCCAGAAGCTCCAGCGGCCCGCCGCCGCTTTGGGTGCGTAACACTACGCTCAGCGTTTCTTTGGTGTCTGTTTGCCAGGTCAGGCGATACCGGCTGCTGTCGAGCTGCTCAACCTGTGCTTTGTCAAGCAAACGCAGCCAGGCCCAGCTGCCGTCTGCCTGAAAATAGGTTCGGAAAGCCTCGGCATTTTGCCCGGATGCCGCGACGGGCGAAAAACTTAGGGCCACCTGCGGATGCTCGCTGGCGGCGTCCGGCCAGCGGATCGTCTGCCAGCCTGGCATCTGGTTAAAGTACTTCAGGGTGGCGTCGTCTATCTGCAGGTCGGTCTCCACGACGTTGCGGGTCGGACGGATTTGCAGCTCAAAGGCCACACCGGCCTGTCCCTGCGGGAAGAAACGGCGGCCGAGCTGGCTCAGCTGATTCACCGCGATGAGGAAATCCGGATTAATGACCATCCCCTGTGTGTTCAGTGGATTGGGTACCCAACTGTCCCCCTGTTTTTCCAGCACACCGTTCAACTGCTGCGTAATAAACTGATCGATAAGACCGGTATCCGGCGTCAGGTAGTGAGCCAGCTGCCCGAAGGCCGCATCATTTTTGGTGTTATCAAACGGGTAACGCCCGGTGAATTCAGTCTGCCACGGGGTTTGCACCTGTGCCTGCCAGGCGCTGTTCAACCCCTGCTGCGCCGGTGACATAACGCCGTTCCACGCTTGTTCGAGTGGCTGAACAAAAACAGCATCGGCGAAACTGCTCCATTCCCCACCCAGGCTGGCGGCCAGAAGCTGTGCGTAGTGACGCCCCTGGGACAGCGTGGTGTCGCCGCGCGTGAAAGCGGATTTCACCAGACTTTGTGCCATCGCCTGCGGATCGGAGGCGTTAGCCACCTGCAGTAATTGCAGCCGCGTTTGCGAGACCTGCAGCAGGTAATTACTCAGCGAAACACCGGCGGTGTTGGGCACCACCAGCGCCTCTCCGGCGACCGGTTTTTCCGGCGGCAGCACGTCCAGCAGCGGGGCAAAGGTCTCACTCAGGACGCGGGTCGGGTCATTGCGCCCGCCGTTTAACCCCTCACCGGCGGTATTATTGGATACCAGGTTTTGCGCGGATTTCAGCAGTGAGTCACCCATAGCCTCTCGGTTCTGACCGGCGGCGGACTGATAACGCAGGGTACGGCCCAGTGCCAGCAGCGGCGACTGGCGGGCATCGGCGAGCTGGGTCAACTGGTCGAGCGAAGTGCTCAGCGAATCACTGCTGTTCCAGCGGATTCCGTTGAGAAAATTAAGCCAGGCGTTGGTGTAGTCGGCAAAATAGCGCCCTGTCAGGCGATACTGCAGCTGTTCTTTGGTCAGCAGTTGTTGTTCGCCTTTGTCGTCCAGCACCCAGTCGGAGGTCACGTGGCGGGCGGACGCCGCTTTATCGATAGCATCGCTGACCTCACGTTCCCAGGCTTCGCGGGTAAACATGCCGGGCAGAGTTTCTTCGGTGGAAAACAACTGACTGCCCGCCGCATCCCCGAGCAGGCTGTCGAGCGTGACGTCGGCATAGTGCGGCGAAACGGACAGCAAAACCTGCTTGTACAGCGCGTTCTCACTGTTACTGATGCCTTTCTGGCTGCGCAGAATGGTGCGCACGTTGACGACCAGCGCGTCATCGGCAGGCAGTTTCCACTGAGAATGCAGCGGAAGCTGCTGCAGATAAAAACCCAGCAGTTTATCCGAACGGGTCAGCCATTCGCCAGGCGAAATGCCGTCGGGCGCCGCCCATAAGGGGGCCAGCACCGGTTGCATGAAGGCAGGATCGGCGTGTTCCGGGTGCAGCAGCATCAGATAGGCTTTCAGTTGCTGATAGGCGAGTTTTCCGGCCTGACGGCGTTCGGCGGAACCCGGCGGCAGGGACACAAAGGCCTGAAGCCGGGCTTTCAGTGCTTCCGCTACCGGCGTTATCAGCAAGGCCTGACTTTGTTGCGTATAAGCGGGCCACAGCGCGTTAAGCACGCCATCTCGCTGATCGAGGCCGAAGCGGTGCGCCCACGGCGACCCGTTTTGCTGCCACCACAGCAGGCGGTCAATATTGTCCTGCAACGCCACGCTGCGTGTCAGTTTTTCGGACATCGATGCCGGAGATTTTTCTGCCTGAAGCAGCGCACGGCTGTCGGCGATCAGATTGCGGTTGTTGTAAGCAGAAACCCCCATGCCGAGCACCCACAGCCCGGCCAGCGTCAGTGTGCCGATCACCAGCTTGTCGCCGGGGGTCAGATGGTCGCGGCGACCACGTTGTAACTGGCTCTGCGCAATCACGCCGTCCCACGCGGGGGATAAATAACAGGCGTGGGGGCTTTGGTAAACCGCTGCGGGTTCGGGAGCCGGGGGCATAAAGAACAATCCCGCCGGCAGTACGCGCTGATGTTCACCGAGCCACGGCTGCAACCGCTGTTTAAGCAGCGCGCCGGTGTGATGTTTTATATCCCCTGAGAGCTGCAGCAGCCAGGCCCAGCGCGGGTTTTCGCTAAGCTGCGCCATACCCTGTGGTATCAGTGCAGCGGCAAGCTGATTGATTTTGTCGTCGAGAGATACCGGTGTTCCCGCCGTCCAGTGGCAACCGATGCTTTGCACGGGGCGATCATCCTGCTCCCACTGCGGCTCATTCAGACACACGGCAAACACCGGCGGACGCCAGCTGAGGACGCGGCCAAGTTCAATAAACTGCCGGTAGACGGCGTCACTGTTATCCGGCGTTGGCTGACCCGCCGGGACTTTCGACGCCCAGAGCGTGTCTTGTGCAGTCGTCACGTCCGTTACCCACAGCACGGCATTGAACGCCCGGCGACCGCGCATCTCACGCAACTGCGCCACAGCAGAAAAATCCAGAGCTTCCGGCTCACCGCACCAGATAAGAACCGCGTTCTGGCTTTCGAGCCAGCGCGCCTGTGTCAGTCCCGGGATGATTTTTTCAACTACTCCCGTTTCACCGGTGATCAGCAGCCAGGGTTGTTTGTGCTTCCAGTTCCAGCCATGGCGGTGGCGCAGGGTAAAGCGCAGGGTGTCAAACGCCGAAATGCGGGCGTCGTCCTGCTTTTCTGGCGGGCGGTTAAAATCAAGCAACTCAATAGAGAAGGCGTAACGGGCCAGCAGGAAATAGCCTAGCAATATGACCCCGGTTCCCCACCACGCGGCGCTTTGTGCGAGGGGGTCATCACCGGTATTCAGCCAGAGAAGACTCAGGGCGAGGGCGAGCATCATTACCAGCAAAAAATGAAGGCTTTTAGTCATGACGGTTTTGTTCCAGCAGGTGCCATTCCACGTCCAGCTGTTTACGCCATAAGCGCAACGCCAGCGGAACAGAAAAACTCAGTAACGCCGCGACAATCAACAGTCCGCCGCCCAGCCAGGGCAGCATGGCTATTTGCGTATCGCGTTCAGACGGCAGCAATATCAGGGCCAGCATGACGGCAAAAATGCCGCCGAGATAGGCCAGCGGATAGCGAGAAATGTTGTCACGCGGAGCGTCAACCGGTGCGGCGGGTTGAGTGCTGAGCTGAACCAGGCTGATGGATTCATCGGACTGTGCCGCAACCAGCTGGCCGCGCTGGCCGAGATCGCATCCTGCGGCTGCCAGACATACCGTTAACCAAAAACCGGAGGGAGCCAAAGGCCCCAGTAACTGAGGTAGAATGTGCACATTATTTGGAGGTACCGCGATCGCACGTTCATCGAGTAACGAGATCAATTTGCTATGTTCCCGACGTTCTAATCCGTTATCCCATAAATGACGCAACCGGGCGCTCTCAGTTTGACCAGCGCCCAAAAAGTGCGCTGCATTATGCTCAAACTCAGTCAATGGACTTCTTTGGGGGCGGAATACGTACACCGGTTTAAGTTTCAAACTGTTCAGATGCGTGGCGGAATGAGGCTGAAAGAGCAAGGCTACGCTATATTCGCTTGCCTGGGACTCAGCCTTTAAAAGCTGACAGCATAAAAGTAAATGCGGTTTTGACAGGGTTTCATTGGTCCAATCAGTCAATCGCCGGTCATCCGGCGATTGCTCGAGATAGTGAATTTGATCCGGGGGAAGTTGCTTGTTCAGCGCAATTTTCCAGGCCTGTATGAGTGCGATGCGGGAGGTATTTTCAGCCTCGCCGGTGAATAGCCAGACCTGAACCCCCTGTAGTTTTCTCAATTGCTCCGACAGAGTCGTCAATGTTTGAGTGATGATGTCAGCCAATGGCGAAGCGCTGAGCTTATCCTTTTGATTTTCTATTAACGAAGTAGGTTTCGCCGGTGCCTGGGGAATAACGCCTTCAAACCCTAAAATCCGCACCGCCAGATCGGGCTCTGGCGTCAACAGGTTCCAACCGGTTAATTTTAAAGATCGGTGCGCCCAATGGTGCCACTGAGCCTGTTTGTTATCCGTATACAGATGGCGAAATAACACAGCCCTGCGTGCCTGCAAGGATGCACTCAATATAAAAGCGCCAAATGCGAATGCCAGTAAGAAAGGAATTACCAGCAAATATATCCAGAACCGGCTGTTGGCAAAACCACGCTGCACTGGCCAGGTGAAAAATAATACAAGCGCAGCAAGGGCAATTGAGATAAACAACATCAGAGGCCAACACCACCACATAGGAAGTTTTGCTAACTCTTTGCGAGGCATAAAAGGTAAAAGCCAGTTCATCCTTGAGCTCCTGCATTAGTGAGCGTCGTGCGTAGCACGCAACCACATTGCGCTGTGCAGCCATCGACAATGACAGCTTTGCCTCTCATTTTCCAGGTAGGGTGTCCCTGATTAACAGGAACCGTACCGTGTTGGGAACAGCTGACTTTATCGCCGACCAGCATGACAGGTTTTCCCGCAAAAACCGCACCGGACGCTGTGATGACGGTCCCCCCGTGATTATGGGGATCACCTAAGCGGATGAGTCCTTTCATTGTTTCCCTTAATGAAATATGAAATGTAGCCAGAATATGGAAATTGAATTAATGCCAAAAAAATAGAGTACACTTTGAGAAAAATTAAAATTGTATAAAAAATGAAAAATAGCCGATATAACAAAATTAATCCCGGAAACAACAAAGAATCCGAAGTAGAGGAGTAATGCAAAAATTGGCATCATCCATCTGCAGCCCGGCAGGCTAATTATGATGTAAGAAAATAATATTAATAACCATGGATAAAGTGAAAAAATATAGGCCCAAGTCTGCCGACGTTTAATGTTATGAAGACTCATTTTTAAATCATTAGTCGTTTCCATACTTATTTCTTCGCCTTAACTGAGGGCAAGCCTAAATCAGGGTCACAGTGCATATGATCCCAACCGGTATAGTTTTTGATTTCCGGTACTTGATGCGGAAGACCCTGAAAGTTTTTAGCTTCCGAGAATGTCATTTTGTAGCCATGTCGTTGATCTTCTATCGCCCTGAGAGATGCATAGTCTTCACCCCAACGTTCACCAAAAGGTTTTGAGCTGAGATAGAGTTCCTGCTTTTTGGTGAAAATGAAAGCTTGGTCATTGACGACTGTGAAGGATTCTATGTCATTCTTTTCGGGGCCTGAGGCTCCTCCTGATACGGCTCCCCCACCTGGAGAAAATCTTGCCCCTTCAAATGTACGTCCGTAATCCTTTGAGATAAGGAATCCAGATAAATCATCCCAGGGAATAGAAATGTACTTTTGAGAAGGATGGATGTATTTGAAAAATGATATCCTGAAAATAGGATTATTTTTCTCAACAACCTCTGTCCGAATCTTCATTTTCTGATCGACAAACCATAAAGCCCCCTCGCAGTTGAATCCTTCTAATTCTAAATAGCGATGATCGTCGAAACGATAGACGACTTGGGCTGGTGCGTGAATAGCGTTGTCCGTTTGCTGATCGCAAGCCATTAATATAAAACAACTAAGTACAAATGAAATTTTTCTAGCGACTAACATTCTTTTCTCCTTAAATCAATGACTTAGGCATATCCCATTGCAATACAGGATCACTTTTGAGAGTCGATCTAGGTACGATGCCCATTTCGATTTCTACCCGACTGCGCGGGCGAACTGTTTCTTTTAGCCCCCCAAATTCATTAATAACTCCATTTTCTCCTTTGGGAATACCTCCGGTCCGTTCGGGTTTATTCATAAGCTCTTTGATTTCTTTTGGTAACTTCCCATACTGATAATATTCTTTAATTTTAGATTCGGGATTTCGTTCCTGTCGCCAATCTGCCCGCAACAATAAATCACGCCAAAAATCACCGTTCTTTATCTCAAAGGCATTGCAGCGCCCGATAGCTAAATCAAAAGCCATCGCTTTGTTGGGTACGTCCTTGCTCGCTACAATTGAGGAGTGCTGACTGTAGGTAATAATGTTTTTGCTGCTATTAAGCCTTTCCTGTAACTCTCCTTTGGTCATCTGGCGTTTAATCAGCAGATCCTGGCCCGACTTTGCCATCATTTCTTGCGACTGCCCCTGCCAGTCAATTTTTTCACCCGACATGGCCCGGATATTATAGATTTTGCTTATTTCATCCAGTTGCTCAGATGTAAGCGGATCACCGGGGCGTAAGTTGTAAAATGTCGGTGTTTTAGGCTGGGGGATTGGCATTGCAAGAAACTCCTGGGCTGCCATAGCCGATGCGGCAAGGTGTGGATCATTGCCATCCAAAACGGCGTGATACCGTTCAGCAGGAACTGCTGGGTCATCTTTGTGACGTGCGGGGTTATCTTGCCCCATCAGGGAGAATTCGAAAGGCTCAGGTAACAGAGGTGCATTGATAGTTACGTCATAAAAATTATATCCGGCATTAGTTATCCCTACTGAAGGAGCGTCTTTATCACCCCGAGGGAACAAAAAATGCAGGTCAGTTCGATCGCCAATGATGAAACCTTTACAGAATGCCCGCTGACGGAAATTATCGCCCAGTGATTTGCGAATAGTGTCACGGACACCACTCCAGCCGAAGCCCTGAATAGGAAGCATAGAAACTACACCGTCATTGGGGCAAAAGTAGTTGTATACCAAACCGAAGTTGTTCCGTGAGAACAAAGGGTTTCCCCACTGGGAAACCGGTGGCAGGCACATTTTTTTTGTCAGTTCTTTCTGGTAAGCACTATCGTGGGGTTTTCCACCATTATACAAAGGGTTAGTGCTCATGAGTTTGCAAAAGTGAGCGAGAGTTTTCTGTCTGGCGTTATCCGTTTGCTGGTTCCCCGGTGAAGTATTTTCGAGCCAGCGGTTCTCCAGCGAATACGGGGAGTGGTTTAGAATGACGCAGTCAGCAGGGGGCTTACCTGCATCTTTAACCCACATATTTGCCAGCATAGTAATAATGGTACCCTGACTATGTGCCACGATATTAATTGCATCATTTTTCGTAGCATCATTATTACGAATCTCCAAAATCAAATCCGCTAAGCGCCGCGCAGCATAGGCCTGATAAATACGATGAGGGTTGTCATAGATAGGATGGCTCCAGTCTCCGTCGTTTAGTTCTGGGCGGGATAACTGACCGATGAGTTCTAGAGCAGCACCGCTGGCACCTGGACCAAACATGTCGGGAATGTTAGTCGTTGCATTGGCAAAAGTGCCACCCCCTTTCGCTGCCGTGCTATCTAACCAATTGCCAAAATTATCAATGTTTTCGTCATTAAATTGTGCGATACGCTTTGGATCGTTCTCCCTATAAGTGTTATAGGGAATATTGGCTTCATTGTGCAGCTTGTTTAAGTCCTGCCGGTAAGCTTTCTGATCTGCCTCCCAACTCGCTTTATCTACCGGCTTATATCCCCAATAGAATGGGATCACGGGTGAACGATTGAGGCCATCAATACAAGTTTGATGCTTCACGTCACAGGTTTTAGTGGTGATATTTCCATCGATATCCGCTATCTGAAAATGTTTTTCTATCCAGCTGTGTGGATGTAAATCTGTACGATTGAGACGATTATTTAGCCCCATGCAAAGACCAATGTCCTGATTTTGGTAGGCCTCTCCGACATCGTTAACGCCGTGGACCAATATAACAATACATGGCAATGCTGGGTGCACTTCGCAGGTCTGAGTCAGCATTGCCCCTGAGTCAATTGGCCTGCCGGTGTCATCTTCTGAAATGATCCCGCAGGAGCGTATAGCACCATTATTATCGTTGCTCATTTATTCATCCTTGATCAGCTCAATGACTAGTTTTTCCAGCTCATTCATTTTCAACAAAGGTGATTCTCCGTTACTGTCGGTAACCCCCTCTTGTATTGAGCCATCAGACTTCCGAATCCTGAATTTTTGTTCGGCTAACACCCAGTCAGGGTTGCCTTTACTGTGAAGTTTGTATTTCAACCCAAAATCCCCTTCTTTGAACGATGGCATAGCCTGGCTGACGCTGTCGCCATCCTGGTAAATCAATTCCGGTGATTTTTGGGTAATACGCGTCGGAGCCAGTTCTTCGATTACACCATCTTTAATGCGGATCCCGGCACCGCCACACATCAGCAACAGCTCTTTCTTGGCATTCAGCACGATGCGGCCATTGGTGCTGGTGATTTGCATGTCCTCAAAGGAGGTCAGTTCCATCTGGGCTTTCTGCGCCTGAAGCTGCACCTTTCCTGCCGCCGCGATAAGTTTAATGCCCAGCTTATTCACGAAGACGGAGAACAGTTCACCGGCGGCTACAGAGAAGCGGCGGAAGACGCTGAAACTGGCATCCTGACCTGCGGTGGCGACCAGATTTTTACCGGCGGTTTGTTGAATCGTTTTCGGCGTCGCATGCGCAATGCCGGCGTCGCCGTAAACGACGACGCCGGGCTGAACCAGCTTCGTCAGGTCGGTGGTGAGTTGTTCCTGTTCGGTGGTTTCTGCCGGAGATGCCTGAGCGATATCGGCGGTACTTTTCAGGGTTTTGGCCAGCGCCAGCGCCTTTTCAAGCTGGGCAATGGCGGCGTCCATATCCAGCTGTTGTCCCTGAGCGCTGTTTTTAGGCTCGGTGGAAAGCAAAATGCCTTTTCCCCCGCGAACGGCAACATGTGCATCGGTACGCAGTTCAGCGCCTTCTCCGCGCTGCTTTCTGGCACTGTCCACCAGGTGCCCGAGGCTGAGCTGGCTTTTTCCGGAATGTACCGTGCTGATTTTGATATGTTCTTTGCCGCGCTGATCTTCAAGTCTGATCTTATTTCCAGAAGGCGTGCGTATCACGTTCCGCTTATAATTCGGCAGCGCCACATGGTCCGGATGGCGTGAATTATGCAGCGCGTAAGCGATGTAAGGCCGGTCCACGTCGCCGTTCTCAAACGCAATCGCCACGCCGGTGGAATCCAGCAAGGGCATATGGAAGCCGTAAGTGTCGCCGGAATAGGGTTTTGCCAGACGCAGCCAGCAGCTTTCAAAACCCTTCTGCCATTCGGTGCGGTCGAAGCCAAACTGGGCGCGGTACAAACCGTCGGCGTTGATGTGGGCGTAAGGCTCATCGGGATGGGCGCTGGAAATTCGGGCGGGTAACGTGCCGGTGACGGTCGGCCACGGCAAAAGAGCAGGGCGGTACGGATGCTGGGTATTACGCGGAACGGCGGTGAAGGTGACGAAATACGCCGTGTCGCGGGCGACGTTTTGAGACTCGGTGGAAACAATCAGCAAACCGTCCGGCGCTTCCGGCCAGTCCTTGCCCGGCGTGGTGATGACCATGCCGGGGCGCAGCGTCATGCAGTTGGATTTGCCCTCAAACGTGATTTGCTCGGTGAGATAGCGCTCCTGACGGCGTCTGGCGTACCACATGCCCTGACCGGGTTCGTTGCTGTATTCCTTGCCGGTCTCCGGATAATACTCGCCCCAGCGGTAATCTTCGGCGACCAGCGCCGGATAATCCGGATTGGTGGCGGTTGTGGCGGTCATATCGCTTTGCGCCGCCGGGTAATAATCGTCGTTAACCGTCACTGACTTGGGAATGGATTTGCGGCTGACCGACATCTCCCAGACCGATTCCAGCCCGCCGTCGAACATGCCGGTCGGGTTGCGGAACGGAATAGCAATACTCTCAGGCCAGGCGTAAGCATGGTCGGCCAGCACCATCACATCGCAGTTATTTTCTTCATCGTATTCAAAGAAGTACGAGATGCCGCTGTCAGCCAGACGTCGCGCAATGTGCGCATATTCGCTTTCACCGAACTGCATCATGAATTTTTTCAGCGGGTACTGGTCATGCAGCGCAAACCGGAAGTCCAGCCGGTCCATGTTGTACCGCAGGAAGGTATTTTCGGTCATGCTGATGACGCTGTCATTCTGGTAAATCGCGTTGTTCGTGCCCTGATCCAGGCGGGTGAGGCGATGCTCCAGCGTGGCGACGTAACGGGTTTCGTCGGCAGACGTGCTGCACTGGCGAAACTGAGTAATGACGCCGGGAATAGTGCGCGGTTTAACCGGTTCCCACGGCTTGCCGTCGGGATACATCAGGAACAGGGCGGAGTAGTTGATGATGTGCTGCGCGGGGATGTCTTTCACCGCGCTGGTGAACTCGATTTCATAGCGCAGGATATCGCTGATGGCCTCGGTGCCGCTGAACTTGAGCACCGAAATATCAACGCCCGGCTGCCGGGATTCGAGGCGTGTCAGTCTTAACTGGTAATGGTTGTGGATCGGGAATTTACTGCCCGCAAGAATGTATTCCTGAATGCTCATCGTTGAAATCCCTTTATCACAGGCCGTAAACCGGTTACTCCCTGTGAATTATTCCGTTATCCCGCCACCGTCCGCGGTGAGGTTACTTAAGATGATCTGAACTTAAGTCAAATTTATAATTAATGAGTTTACTCAGAAGCCAGGCTTACAAAAGAGAGAAAAATCGGGAATGCGTACTTTTACAGAAATTAAGTATTTCTGAATGTAAATCATGAGGGTTTAAAAGGCTGCTAGGAATTTCCTTTTAAATTAATAAGATAAGTCGCAGTCCGGATGTTAAGACGTTAAAATGCACGCAATGATATGGATGTTATCAGGCTCGTCAGTCTTCATGACGTTGCTTAAAACGTCATGAAGACATCAAAAACGAATCAGCCGTTAAGTTTGTGTTGTGCTGAGGATCCGTCCTTCATCCCGATTTATTACGGTACAGGCAGAGCAAATTGGTTTTTCAGTACACCGGCAATTTCGTCTTTCGTCAGTTGCTGCGTTTTGACGCCCTCCGCGGTGACCGTTTTGAGTATATCACCCAGCAAAATCAGGCGTCCTCCGGAGCCATGCTGCACGACCAGTAACTTCTGCACAAAGATAGCATCAGGGTGAGTGGAGTTGAGGTAGTTGGCCGGGGCGAAGTCAATCCACTCCTGGGGAGAGAGGTCAAACCCGTATTGACTGGCCCATTCGCCTTCTACCTTCGCCTGTAGCAGGTACGCGTTATTCGCGTCACGGGTCAGTCGGAAAGTGTCAAAATCCTGCACGATGTCAGTATCTGTCATGTCTAAGGCCACCGGCGCGCGAATACCGTAGCTGCCGAACCCCAGGTCGCAGAGCCACTGACGGCCATCGACTTCAGCAATTATGGCCATATGCGTTTTCGGACGGCGCGCAGGGTAAAACATCGGACGCGCCGCAACGAAACGGTAGGGGATACCTAAAGCCGCCAGCGCCATGGCAAAGAGTCCGTTGACCTCATAACAGTATCCGCCCCGGCCGCGTTGCAGCAGTTTGTCGGCTATGTCTTCGGGTACCAGTGAGACCCCTTTACCAGCCTGAACATCCAGATTCTCGAAGGGCACCGAAAAGAGCTGTTGACGCATGAGTGCGTGCAGCGTGGCGGCATCGGCGGCCGCCTGTCCGGTATAGTGGATACGACGGAAATATGTAGAAAGGTCGAAGTTATCGCTATGCATAATGCCTCCTTATCTGATCAGGTCAGACACTGTAGATGGAGAACATCATTGTCTGTATAGTCAGATTTATCGAAAATCAGCCTGCACAGATCGCAATGTCCGTCCCACCACTGTCCTCCCCACATTACCGCCGGATTGCTGAAATGCTGCGCCTGACCCTTGAGTCCGGTGCATTGCGAACCGGTGACAGGATGATCTCAGCGCGTAAACTGGCCGAACGCGAGCAAGTCAGCCTCCCAACGGCACTGGAAGCACTCCGCTGCCTCGAGGCTGAGGGGCTGATTGTTGCGCGTCCGCGCTCGGGCTACTTTGTCTGCCAGATTAAAATACTTCAGGGCAGACCGCATTCCCCGCATTTACCTGGCCCGGTTCCGGTGACGATGTCAGCCGTAGCCCGTTCAATATTCAGTCGTTCAGAAGCGCGTCTGGTACCACTTGGGGCCGCGCTGCCCGATCCCGCATGGCTGCCAGCAGAGACACTACAGCGGGCGCTGCAGACGGTGAGCCGTCGCCTTGAAGCTCGCGGGCAGAGCTACAGCCTGCCGCCGGGGCGTGCAGATCTGCGCAGAAATATCGCCCTGCGTGCTGCACAGTGGGGTGCCCGTTTTGGTGCAGATGACCTGGTCATCACGACGGGCGCGACGCAGGCGCTGCGCCTGGCTCTCCGGGCGGTGTGTCAGCCGGGTGATATTGTGGCGATTGAGCAGCCCGCCTACTTTGGCACACTCCTGCTGCTGGAGGATTTAGGCCTGAAGGCATTGCAAATACCTACAGATCCCGCAGAAGGTTTGTTACTGGCCCCCCTGGCCGACGCTATTGAGCGCCACCATCCCGCTGCCGTTCTGGCTTCGCCGACGGTGCAAAATCCGCTCGGTGCCAGTATGTCCGTCACGCGCAAACAGGAACTTGTTGCGCTAATTGAACGTGCAGGTATCCCTCTAATAGAGGACGATGTGTACGGTGATCTGGCCGGTGAGGGGCAACGTGCTCCGGCCTGCAAGGCGTTCGACCAGATCGGAAATGTGATTTATTGCAGTTCATTGTCCAAAACCCTTGCTCCAGGCTGGCGGATAGGTTGGATTGCGGCAGGACGCTACCACACACAGGTATTGCAGGCGCGCATGGCCGGGGATTGGGCTGGTTCGCCGCTGCTGGAAGCCGCTGCGAGCGAGATGCTGGGCAGCGGGGACTACGAGCGTCATCTGCGGCGTCTGAAGCACCGTGTTTCAGAAGGTGTAAAAGCCGTCATCGCCCGGGTCGAAGCCAGTTTTCCACCGGGCACGCGTGTTGCCGTACCAGCAGCCGGTTTCTTGTTATGGGTTGAACTTCCGCCTCAGGTCAAGGCATGGACGGTGTATCGTCGCGCGCTGGCGCTGGGCATTGGTGTCTGCCCCGGTTCACTGTTTTCTCCCGGTGCGGAATTAGAGAATTTCCTGAGGTTAAATTGTGCGAACGAACCCTCGCACAATCTGCTCAATGCCGTTGAAAAGATCGGTGCGCTTTGTCACGAACTGGCCGGGAGCGACAATGACAAATGCACGCCAATGCCAGGTTCTTTATCTGTTGACGATTTTTGACTGTGCCTCCACAAAATAATCTGAGACGCCCCGAGACATCAAAAACGAATCAGAGATTGAGTTGTGATCTTTTGTTTAATGCTTTGATAAGTAATACTTGGTGGTTCATTATTTCCAGATGCGCCGGTTCACACCTTGATGATTGAAACAGGGTAGCGATGATGGATATTTTTCGAATGCTCACGTTAAGTGAGTCGGGTATGAATCTCGTCCTTACGACTGCATGCAACGGTTTGAGACAACATTTACGACAGAAATTTTCAGGGGGTCCTGCAAGGATAATTCAAGGATTATTGGCCTGGAAGGTAATCCTCTGCGGAGAGTTACTGCGTCAGACAGTTAAGTAAAATAACGATATCAATAGCGTATATATTTGAGTAAACGATAGGATAAACGACGGTATGACCAATTATACGGATGTAACGGTGAAAGCGCAGAATGCTGGACCTGGCCTCTGCTTTTTGCTGCTGTTAGCGGTTTGGGCTGGTGTGTTTTTCATACCGGAAGCTATTTTTCTTATTGTTCCTGGGATGATTGGTTTTGCACTTCTATTTTTTATTTACTATCTGGCATCGGAAGGGCATCTTGCAGGTATTCTGGGCGGGATCGTATTCAGCGTTATTTTAATGGCGATCGCCGCTGCAATCCCCGTTATTGGCTGGATAATCCTCATATGCTGGATTCTCTACAATAGTGCCAGGGCATTTGAGAGCATTCAAAATTTGCTGCCGGACGCTTTGCTGAGCGCTGCGCTGTACGCCAGCCTATTTATTCCTGTCATTTATCAGCTTGATCATTACGATAACAGCAATATGTGGCTGACAATAGGATGTGGAATTGTCTATTTTATTGCGGCAGTGGGTTGTACTGTGCGTATTAGTGATCGTTCGGATACGCCAAAACACAGTCTGTTTCTCTTCTCCGTTATGCTGCTATCTGTACCGATGATTGTGCTGTTGTTTGCGTCTATTGTCGCCTCGCTACGTGCTGCATTCCAGACGAGCTTAGTAAAAACAACCGCGAAACTTCCCCAATCGGTGAGCGGATATACCACTGCGCGAGGAACGATCGTTGCTGACTATACACGAAACGTTACCCAAACGGTTGTCAGCTCCACGATCGTTCCGGGAAGCGGGGCCGTAGGCGCATCGTTAACCGGTTCACTGGCTGAATTAAGCACGCCTGCTGCTGAACCGCCCGCCAAACGATTAAATCATGAAAAAGAACAGCGCTACGCGACGCATAAAGATCATCACTTTTATCGTTACGACGGACTGAATGATAAAAAAATCGCTAATTTTATTCAGGCTGTTGCCGCAGCAGGAACATTGCCGCCTCTTAAGAAAGAGGATGTCCTTGTTTACTTTGATGAAACGCTGATGGGAAAAGGCGACCGTGGCGTAGTGTTAACCGATGAGGCTATCTATTGTTTACCGGGAATGTTTGAGGATGAAGAGAAATTTTTCACACGGTTCAGTAATATTGAGAAAGTCACTTTTTCAGGTGCGTTGAATAAACAAATCACGCTCTGGTTAAAAGAGGGAAAAAAACAAAAAATCACGCTGACGCAATCCAACGCCGGTGCGAAAAAAGTCTTCGAGATGATTGAGCTGGCGATTGATTGAGAACCAGGTTCAGTGCTACGGAGCGTTTTTCGCGATTTTGGGGTTCAGCACTCAGTCTTTATAAATGGCGGCGTTCAATAAAATCTGATAACAGCGGGCATCAGGTTCAAGATTTACTGGATGCAAGAACGGAGATCCTCAGGCTGAAAGCGCAGTTTAAACGTACTGAGGAAGAACGGGATATCCTGAAAAAGGTAGATCTCTTTGTTAACGACGCCTCCACGAAACCATCTGAGGCGCTATGAAAAGAAAAACCCATGCTTTCGCATGGGTTTTAGGTCTTTCATCCGTCTCAGACAGATTCCCCGGGACATCAAAAACAATCAGACGTTGAAGAGGAAGTTCATCACGTCGCCGTCTTTGACGATGTACTCTTTGCCTTCTGAACGCATTTTGCCGGCTTCTTTCGCGCCTTGCTCACCTTTGTAGGTGATGAAGTCTTCGAACGCGATGGTTTGTGCACGGATGAAACCTTTCTCGAAGTCGGTGTGGATTTTACCTGCGGCTTGTGGCGCAGTCGCACCGACAGGGATGGTCCATGCGCGAACTTCTTTCACGCCTGCGGTGAAGTAAGTTTGCAGGTTCAGCAGTTCGTAACCGGCGCGGATCACGCGGTTCAGGCCGGGCTCTTCAATGCCTAACTCAGCCATGAACTCTTCACGGTCAGCGTCGTCCAGTTCGGCGATGTCAGATTCAACCGCGGCGCAAACGGCAACCACAACAGAACCTTCGGCATCGGCGATTTTACGCACAACGTCGAGGTACGGATTGTTTTCAAAACCGTCTTCGTTAACGTTGGCGATGTACATGGTCGGTTTCAGGGTCAGGAAACTCAGGTAGCGGATGGCCGCTTTGTCTTCTTCGGTCAGATCCAGCGCACGCAGCATGCCTGCGTTTTCGAGCTGTGGCAGACATTTTTCCAGCGCAGCCAGCTCAGCTTTGGCATCTTTGTCGCCGCCTTTGGCACGTTTCTGTACGCGGTGAATGGCGCGTTCGCAGGTATCCAAGTCAGACAATGCCAGTTCGGTATTGATGACATCGATGTCGTCAGCCGGATCCACTTTGTTGTTAACGTGGATGATGTTGTCGTTTTCGAAACAACGGACAACGTGGCCAATCGCTTCGGTTTCACGGATGTTGGTCAGGAACTGGTTGCCCAGGCCTTCACCTTTGGACGCGCCTTTTACCAGACCGGCGATGTCCACGAATTCCATGGTAGTCGGCAGGATACGCTGTGGTTTGACGATCTCGGCCAGTTGGTCAAGACGCGGATCGGGCATTGGCACGACGCCGGTGTTAGGTTCAATGGTGCAGAACGGGAAGTTTGCTGCTTCGATACCCGCTTTGGTCAGCGCATTGAACAGAGTGGATTTACCGACGTTCGGCAGGCCGACGATACCGCATTTGAATCCCATGTTTTTCTCACCTTAATATCTTAATTATCAAGCAATTAAACGTAATTGCGCGATGTAATGACCATAATTCCCCGCATTATACACGAGAACGGCATTTTTCTCGATCCGGTTGTGATCGCAATGAACAGCCGCTACATCATTGACCGCATTGATTAAACCTTGCCTCGTTCCGGTCATTTTTAGATACTTGTCACAATTTTTTAACTGACTGGAAGTAAACCGGATGTCTTATGTTTAGCCTGCGTGGTCTGAAGTTGTCGGAAGTGAAGAACGAAACGTTGGCCGGATTTGTTGTGGCGGTGTCGATGATCCCGGAGGCTGTCGGGTTCTCGCTGGTGGCGGGGCTGTCGCCGATTGTCGGTTTACACACCGCTTTTATTATCGGCCTGGTGACCGCGCTGTTTGGCGGCAAACCGGGCATGGTGTCGGGCGCGGCGGGTTCTATCGTGGTGGTGCTGATGAGCCTGGCGGCGCAGCACGGCATGGGGTATGTGCTGTGGGCGACGATTTTTGCCGGTGTGATTCAGATTCTGATTGGCGTGTTCCGGCTCGGTAAGTTTATCCGGCTGGTGCCGCTGCCAGCGGTACACGGTTTTGTGAACGGGCTGGCGATTGTCATTATGCTGGCGCAGCTTCACATGATTGCCGGTCAGGGGCCGCTGATGTACGGGCTGGTGCTGCTGGCGATCCTGGTCGTCGTGCTGTTCCCGAAACTGACCAAAATCATTCCGTCTTCGCTGGCGGCGCTGATTGTGGTTTCCGCCGTGGCAATGGGGTTTAACCTGCACACGCTGCGGGTCGGGGATCTGGCGAATATCTCCGGTGCATTGCCGCATTTCAGCTTACCGGTCGTGCCGTTCAGCCTCGAAATGCTGAAAGTGGTGCTGCCTTATGCGGTGGTGATTGCGCTGGTCGGGCTGATTGAATCGCTGCTGACCATGACGGTGCTCGATGAAATGGGCGGCCATAAAGGCAACGGTAATCGTGAAAGCATCGCGCAGGGTGCGGGTAATACGATTTGCGGTCTGTTCGGCTGTTTCGCCGGTTGCGCGATGATCGGGCAATCAATCATTAACTTTACGTCGGGCGGGCGCGGGCGGATTTCCGGCACGGTTGGCGCGATTTTGCTGATTCTGTTTGTGGTGAGTTTGTCCGGTTACATCGGGCTGCTGCCGGTCGCGGCGCTGGCCGGGATTATGCTGGTGGTCTGCTACAACACGTTCGAATGGAGTTCTTTGCGCCGCTTGCGGCGGATGCCGAAAGCCGATGCACTGGTGATGCTGATTGTCACCGTCATTACCATTTTCACCGATCTGGCGGTTGCGGTGATCAGCGGTGTGATTATTTCGGCGCTGGTTTTTGCCTGGCAGCAGGCGCGGATCCGTATCCGCGAGAAGAAAACCAAGGGCGCGCTGACGGTGTATAAGCTGGAAGGGCCGTTGTTCTTTGGTTCAGCGGCGTCGTTTTCAGAACTGTTTGAACCGCAAAATGATACGCAAAACGTGGTGCTGGATTTTGCCGGGACGCGGGTAATGGATTCGAGCGGTGTAGAGGCGATTGATAAGCTGACTGCGCGGTATCTGGATGCCGGAAAGACGATACGCCTTCGCCATCTGAGCAACGACTGCGTAAGCCTGCTGAAAAAAGCGGGGCCTTTTTGTAGCCACGAACTGGATGACCCGCAGTATTATGTCGCGGAAGATAATCTCTGACATCCAACAGGTGCCCCTTAAAAACGGCACCTTTTTTTGACGCCAAACCGCCGACAGCAGCTGCGCCTGGCTGCCAGCGCGCCGTAAGATAATCGCTTACATTTAGTGGCAAAAAAGCGGCTAAATTCATATCGCCGAAAATTCTGTAATGTTATACGGTTACGCTCGGTTAATCCGATACGAACTGGCGCCGTGCCAGCGTGACGGATTATTTTTTCTCCTCTGCCGGAGCGGACATGAGCATAAACAAAGCATCCGGAACGGACGATGCCAGCAAGCAGCTGCGCTTTCAGTCCGCCGCTTCCCACACGCGCTGCCTGAGCGGGCTGATCCACGCCGTGATGGTGATCAGCAGCGTGTTGTATCTGATATTGCTGATGTTGTATCTGGTCACGCCGGAGTCGGTCTGGCCGTGGGTGGTCGGGAATATCATGGCGGCGATGTGGGTTTGCGCTGCCTCGCTGCAATGCGCACGGCGCATTACCCGCTGGCGCGAGCAACATTTAGCCTCCCGTAACGGCCTGGTCGGGCCGCAAATTCCCCCCGGATTTTCTCAGCGTCTGGCCTCCCGCGCGTGGATGCAGCCCCTATTACGTTATGTTAGTGCGCACGTTTTCTTTCAGGCATTTCCCGCATTAGCCGCTTTGCTGCTCATCGCGCTGCTGTGGCAGTTGCCGTTACCGGTCAATGAAACCGGGGATGCAGGATATTTCGCCGGTTCTGTCTTTATTCTTTGCGCCTTCGCCGTGCTGGTGGTTGAGCGCCACTGGACGTTAAAAAATCCGCAGGAATGGCCGGAAGCGGCAAAACTGGCACCGCTGTTGCGCATGTTAATTGGCGTCTTTCTGCTGACGGCGCTGGCGCTCATGTTTGCGCGGGGAACAGCGGTATGGCCCGCACATCTGCTGGTGGTCACCGGATTGTTACCGGCGCTGGTGGCGCTGGAGCTTTTCCTGCGGGCGCTGACCGGGGTATTCTCACCGCCGCGCGAGGACAAAGAGCCGGCGTTTATTGCGGGCAGCTTGCTGGCGGCGCAACTCTGCTGGCCGCCGCGTCCGCTGCAATTTGTGCAAAACGAACTGCATCAGCACTTTGGTATCGATCTCCGCCAGATTTGGGCATTCCGTTTTATGCGTCGGGCGCTGTTGCCGCTCTGCGCAATCCTCCTGCTGACCGGCTGGCTGCTGACGGGCATCAGCGAGGTGTCGCTGGCCCAACGCGGGATCTATGAATCCTTCGGCAAACCGGTGGCCGTCCGGCAGCCCGGTTTACATGCGGGGCTGCCATGGCCCTTTGGCCGCACGCTGATGGTGGATAATGGCGAAGTGCATGAACTCACCACGGGTTCTGAAGACCCGGTAAACGCCACTCCCGTCGCGCTGGCTGACACGGCAGAAGGCCCCGCGCCGGAGAGCGCGAACCGGTTATGGGATTCCGGCCACAGCAGCGACAAATCACAAATCATCGCCAGCGCAGCGAACGAACGGCAAAGTTTTCAAATCATGAATATGGACGTCCGCTTCGTGTACCGCATCGCCATGAATGATGACGCGGCGATGGCGAGCCTTTATCACACCGAAAATATGCCGGTGCTGATCCGCAGTATTGCCAATCAGGTGCTGGTGCATGATTTTTCCTCGCGCACGCTCGACAGCCTGCTGGGCAGCGATCAGACCCGTCTGGCCGGAGATATCGGGCAAAAAGTGCAGGCGCAGCTTGACCATCTCAACAGCGGTGTGGAACTGCTGGCAACGGTGATTGAGTCGATCCATCCGCCTGCGGGTGCGGCTGACGCTTATCACGGCGTGCAGGCGGCACAAATTCTGGCGCAAAGTGCGATTGCCGGTGAGAAAGGTCGGGCTGCACAGCAGCTGAATGCCGCGCAGCAATTTGCCGGGCTGGCGCGGGATGCTGCCACCGCACAAAGTCATGAAGATCTGGATCAGGCGCAGGTCATGGCGCTGTCCTTCAACGCCGAAAATCAGGCGTATCAGACCGGAGGACAGTCGTTCCTGACGGAACGCTATTTCAGCCGTCTGACGCTGGCGATGCAGCAACATCCGAAGGTGTTGATTGTCGATCATCGCATGGGGGGCGGGACGCCGCCGGTGCTGGATCTGAGAAATTTTACCCTGCCATTTACGCCCGGAGTGGATAAAGCGGCGCATTCTGTCAAAGCGGAGAGTACCCGGTGAGTGATTCTCAACAACATGAAGGCCACGGACACGATCACGATGCGCACGGCGGGCATCATCACGGTGCCGGTCATCATCACCATCATCATTCCGGCCCGGCGGCACCCAAACTCTGGCGGCGGGTCACGATTGCCACCGTGCTGGTGGCGCTGATTGCCGCCACGGCCTGTCTGGTGCAGGTGCGTTCAGGCGAAGCAATGGTGATCACGCGCTTTGGCAATCCGGTGCGCGTGCTGTTGCAACCGGGGCTGGCGTGGCATCTGCCGATTCCGCTGGAAACGGCGATCCCGGTGGATTTGCGTATCCGCACCACGTCCAGCGGTTTGCAGGATGTCGGCACGCGCGACGGGCTGCGGATCATCGTTCAGGCTTATACCGTCTGGCAGGTGAAAAACGATACTCAGCACGTGCAGCGTTTTATCCGCGCGGTACAAAATCAGCCGGATATGGCGGCTGCGCAGATACGGACGTTTATCGGCTCGGCGCTGGAAACCACCACCAGCGGTTTTGCGCTGGCTGACCTGGTGAATACCGATGCCAGTAAAATACGGCTTTCCGGTTTTGAACAGCATCTGCATGACCAGATCGCCCGTCAGCTGCTCGACAGCTACGGCATCGAACTGGTGCAGGTTGGTGTTGAACGGCTGACGCTGCCGTCGGTAACGTTAGATGCCACCGTTGACCGCATGCGGGCTGAGCGGGAAACCATCGCTACCGAGCGCTCTGCCGAAGGCAAGCGTCAGGCGGCTGAAATCCGGTCTTCCGCTGAACGTGACGCACGCGTTATTAAGGCGGATGCCTCAGTCAACGCGGCCAATATCGAAGCGCAGGCGCAGGTGCAGAGTGCGGCGATCTACGCCAAAGCCCGCGCCGGTAATCCTGAACTCTACGATCTGTTACGCTCGCTCGATACGCTGAGCAGCGTCATCACGCCCGGCACGCAGCTGGTGCTGGGCACCGATGCGGCACCGTTCCGCCAACTGGTCGAAGGCCCGCCGGCATTACCCGGCGCTCCGGCTAACGGAACGCGCCCATGAATCCGTTATCCCGTTTTCAGGGGAATGCGTGGTTTCAGGCGGGGCGCTTGGCGTATCTGGCGCTGTTCGCCATGACGCTGATCGCCGCGGCGAGCTGGCTGTTTTCCAACGTCCGGCAGATAGAGCCGGACAAGCGCGCGGTAGTGATGCGGTTTGGTGCCGTTTCGCGCACGGCGGGAGCCGGGCTGTTGCTGGCATGGCCGGAACCACTGGAACAGGTTGAAATCTTACCCGCGGCTGACCGAGTGATCGAACATCATGTGACCGCCTTGCTGAGAACCGACATTGTGCCCGCATGGAACAATACCAGTGGCGAGAAAAGTGATGCCGTCGCCGGTGCGGGATATTTACTGACCGGAGATTCCGGCGTGGTTCAGCTGGATGTTCAGGTGTACTACGCGATAACCGATCCAGTGGCGTTCGTTTTGCAAGGTAAACACGTGTTACCGGCGCTTGACCGTTTAACCGAGCATGCGGCGGTGGCGATTTGTGCCTCACGGGATCTGGACACCATTTTGGTCGCCCGGCCGGAAATAGCAGGCAACGGCAGCAATATTGCCGAACGCCGTGAACGGCTTCGCGGTGATTTGCGTCAGGGCATAAATCAGCAACTTGCGGCGCTGAGCGCTGGAGGGAGCAGTACCGGTATCGAAGTCCGCCGCGTTGACGTGCAGTCGTCGCTCCCTCCGTCGGCGGTGGATGCGTTCAATGCGGTGCTGACGGCCAGCCAGCAGGCGGAACAAAATATCGCCAGCGCCAGTAATGAGGCGGCGCGCGTTCATCAGGACGCTGTTCAGGCGGCAGACCGCGCTTTACAGGTTTCGCATGCTAAAGCCAGCGAGCAGATTGCCCGGGCGTCCACCGACACGGCAACCGTAGTGCAGCTGGCAGACGATCATTCGCCGGAATTGCTGTGGCGTTTGTGGCGTGAACGGATGCCTGCGATCCTCGCGCATGCCGGCAGCGTCACTGCTGTTAATCCGCATGACGACGCGCATCTGATCCTGCCGGGGCCAGATCGTACGACATCTCAACCCTGAGGTATTGCTTCCGTGACTTCTTTTTCCTCTGAAGAACCGCACACGTCGCCTGCAAAAAGCGTGCTGTTAACGCGCCATGAACAGCGAAATATGGCAGTGCAGCTGTTGCTGGCGATGGCCGCGTTTGGTTTGTTGCTGTGCGGCTGGATCTGGCAGTGGCTGTTTCCGCAACAAAGTGACGTCGGGCAAATACTGTTTGGCGTGGCGTCACTGCTGGTCGCGGTGCCGGTGCTGCGTTCGGCGATTTACAGCTTACGCAGCCCCAGCCTGCACGGCGTGACCGATCAGCTGATTGCCATCGCGATGCTGGGCGCGTGGGCAACCGGCGACCTGATGACCGCCGCATTGCTGCCGGGCATTATGATTTTTGGTCACATTCTGGAAGAGCGCAGCGTGATCGGTTCGCAGGAAGCCATTGACGCGCTGAGCCATCTGACCCGCAGCCGCGCACGGCGAATTTTGCCAGGCGGTGAAATTGAAGAAATCGATAACCACCAGCTGCGAACCGGCGACCGGGTTGAAGTCCGCGCTGGTGACCGCTTGCCCGCCGATGGTCGTGTGTTATCCGGCAGCGCCAGTCTGGATACTGCGCCGATCACCGGAGAGTCCGTGCCGCAGGAAGCCCGCACGGGCGATGACGTTTTCGGAGGGGCTATTAATCTCGACGGATTACTCAGCGTTGAAGTTACGCGCACCGGCGCGGACGCCACGCTGGGTAAAGTGATTGCGCTGATGCAAAAAGCCGAACATGCCAAACCGCCAATCACCCGTTTGCTCGAACGTTATGCCGGGCAATATCTGGTGCTTATTCTGCTGATCGCCGCCGCGACCTGGTTCATCACCCGTGATGCCCATGCCATGCTGGCGGTACTGGTGGCGGCGTGTCCGTGCGCGCTGGTGCTTTCCGCGCCTGCTACGGCGATTGCCGGGATTGCTGTGGCGGCGCGTCACGGGATCCTGATCCGCAGCTCCGCATTCCTGGAAGAACTGGCCGACCTGAACGCCATCGTGGTCGATAAAACCGGTACGCTGACGCACGGTGAACTGCAATTGCAGCGCACGGTGCTGCCCGCAGAAGCGTCGTCTGATGCGGTGCTCCGGCTGGCGGCCAGCCTGGGCGCGGCAAGCAGTCATCCAGTCAGCCGCGCGTTGGCGAAGTTACTGCCGCGTGAACAATATTTACCGCTGGAAGACGTGTCAGAAGATCAGGGCATGGGTGTGCGTGCGTGCACGGCACAGGGCGATGCACTTTTAGGGCGTCCGGCTTTTTTCAGCCAGAACAATATCGCGGTGAATGCCGAACCTGAACATGACGGACCGCTGGTCGGGCTGGCGCTTAACGGACGTTTTCTCGGCTGGCTGCTAATGGCGGATTCGTTAAGGCCGGAGGCACAAACGGCACTGGCCGAACTGCGCGAGCTTGGGTTGCAACGCCAGCTTCTGCTGACCGGTGACCGCGCCAGCGTGGCAAACCGTATTGCAGGAGAATTGGGTATCAGCGATGTCGTTGCGCAGGCGTTACCGGAAGATAAATTGCATCAGGTTTCAGCAGAAATTGCACAAGGGTTCCGGCCAATGGTGGTCGGCGACGGCATCAATGATTCTCTGGCGTTGAAAGCAGGCGTGGTGGGCATCGCGATGGGGGCGGGCGGCAGCGATATTGCGCTGGCTTCCGCGGACGTGGTGCTGATCGGCAGCGATTTGCGGCGTCTCGGGACCTGCGTTCGGCTGAGCCGTGCCTGCCGTAAAACGCTGAAAATCAATGTTTTCATCGGGCTGGGCTGGACACTGGTAGTGATGGCGGCGGCTGCAATGGGATTACTCGGCGTAGGCGGTGTGCTGATTGCCGCCTTGTTGCACAACCTGAGCACCTTGCTGGTGTTGGGCAATGCCGGGCGACTGTTGCGGTTTGACGAACCTCTGTAAGCCCGTCATTGAAAATAAAAATGGGCGCAAAAGTTGCGCCCGTCTGCAGGATTATCGGTCAGTCCGTGCGGATTAAAGTTCGGCTTTGAACGTGTGCAGACGACGCATGGTTTTTTCCAAACCGTCTTTCATCAGCAATTCAGTACAGCGCAGTGATTCATCAATCGCATCATCAATCAGCTTCTGTTCACTGGCTGGCGGCTTGCCCAGCACAAATCCCACGACTTTGCTTTTATCGCCCGGATGGCCGATGCCAATACGCAGGCGGTAGAAATTCGGGTTGCCGCCGAATTTGCTTTGGATATCTTTCAGGCCATTGTGGCCGCCATTGCCGCCACCCAGCTTAATTTTCGCCATGCCCGGCGGGATATCCAGCTCATCGTGCGCGACCAGAATTTCATCCGGCTCAATGCGGTAGAACTGCGCCATCGCCAGAACGGATTTGCCGCTGAGGTTCATAAACGTGGTCGGAACCAGTAAACGGACGTCCTGGCCCGCCAGGGATAAACGCGCGGTGTAGCCAAAAAACTTACTTTCTTCTTTTAACTGCTGGTTGTGCTGGCGGGCCAGAAGATCAACATACCAGGCGCCCGCGTTGTGGCGGGTTTGGGCATATTCGGCTCCGGGATTGGCCAGCCCGACGATCAATTTAATGCTGCTCACGGTTTTCGCTTCTTAATCGGGTGAGGTTTAGCGGGCTAGTTTACCTGTCACTTTTGTTTGTGCCAAATATCCGGCCACAGAAATCCTGTTTAAATGGGATTGTTTCTGAATAGTTTCTGAAGTTAATTATTAACTCTCCGAATGTATCTGACTGGAAAACGTAAAGAATTGTCATCTGATGTTCTCTGTCTGTGATCGTGACCGCAAAGTGAACCGGATGGGACGTCTATAGTTAAGGCAGGAAATGACAAGACAGCAATGATGCTAAGACTATCGACAACCGGAGGTGACATATGAAACGTAAAACCGCAATGAGACTGGGCAATGCCCTGATGGGACTCGGTTTACTCACAATGGTCGGTGGCGTTGGTTATTCCATTTTAAATCAATTGCCTGAATTGGGATTACCGCAGTTTATGGCTCACGGTGCTGTTGGTAGTATTTTCATCGGGGCTATTTTGTGGCTGGCCGGTGCCAGAGTCGGCGGACGCGAACGCGTTGCGGATCGCTACTGGTGGGTGCGTCACTATGACTCACGTTGTGCAAACAGTAAGACACATCGCCATTCCTGATTAAACGGCCTGAAAAGAAAAAACCGTTGTCGCTCACGCTTCAACGGTTTTTTGCATTTCTGAATCAATCAGTTTTTACAGAAAACAAAACGCCCCTGAAAAGGGGCGTCATGATTAATGCTCGAACATCGCAGAAATGGATTCTTCATTGCTGATGCGACGGATAGCCTCAGCCAGCATGCCTGACAGGGTCAGGGTGCGTACTTTTTTCAGTGCGCGGATTTCTGCGGACAGCGGAATGGTGTCACAAACAATCACTTCGTCGATGACGGAGTTTTTGATGTTTTCCACCGCGTTGCCGGAGAAGATTGGGTGAGTTGCGTAAGCGAATACGCGCTTAGCACCGCGTTCTTTCAGTGCTTCAGCGGCTTTACACAAGGTGCCACCGGTGTCGATCATGTCATCAACCAGCACACAGTCACGGCCAGCGACGTCACCGATGATGTGCATCACCTGAGAAACGTTGGCACGCGGACGGCGTTTATCGATGATAGCCATGTCGGTATCGTTCAGCAGTTTCGCCACGGCACGGGCGCGAACAACGCCGCCGATATCCGGGGAAACAACGATTGGGTTTTCCAGGTTCTGTTGCAGCATATCTTCGAGCAGGATAGGGCTGCCGAAAACGTTGTCTACTGGTACATCAAAGAAGCCCTGAATCTGCTCTGCGTGCAGGTCAACGGTCAGAACGCGGTCAACACCGACGCTTGACAGGAAGTCAGCCACAACTTTCGCGGTGATTGGCACACGGGCAGAACGCACCCGGCGATCCTGACGTGCGTAGCCGAAATAAGGGATAACGGCTGTGATACGACCAGCGGAGGCGCGGCGTAAGGCATCAACCATGACGACCAGTTCCATCAGGTTATCGTTAGTAGGCGCGCAGGTGGACTGGATAATGAAAATATCTCCGCCACGTACATTTTCGTTAATTTGCACACTTACTTCACCGTCGCTGAAACGACTGACGGCGGCGTCACCAAGGCTGGTGTATAAACGGTTGGCAATACGTTGTGCTAGTTCCGGGGTGGCGTTACCAGCAAAAAGCTTCATATCAGGCACGAGAAGAACCTCAGGCTTGCGTCCAGGGAAGACATTGGCTTTTGGCACCACCGGGCGGTGAGCGGTACCAAAGCATTATGCTCACGATACTTCTAAATCTTACTGCTTAAACAAAAACCGGTGAATAATTCGCTGGCAAAGAACAGACACAAAACCGCTGTGACTCTCTACGCTTTGCCCGCAGTTCTCAACGCGGCTTCGCGAAAACGGTGTAACGGAGAAACGTTGACACCGCGTGCAACAAAACCCTGACTCCATGCCGGGATTTCATTTAATACCTGACGGGCTTCGGTTTCGGTGTCGAATTCAGCAAACACACAAGCACCTGTTCCGGTCAGTCGCGACGGCGCGTATTCTAACAGCCAAGAAAGTAGCTGTTCAACCTCGTAAAAACGTTTTCTCGCAATCGGTTCGCAATCATTTGCGTAAGGCGTGTTCAAAAGCACATTTACAGGGCGTTTCGGTGTATTTCTGGTCAGTTCCGGATCGCCGAAAATCACCGGGGTCGGAATGTGAACACCGGGATGAACCACCAGGAACCATTTTTCCTGCGGTGTGACCGGCTGCAAGATTTCACCAATGCCTTCGGCAAACGCGGCAAAACCCATCACAAATACCGGCACGTCCGCGCCCAGCGTGATGCCGAGTTCAGCCAGTTCCGTATCCGTCAGCCCGCAGTTCCATAAGGTGTTCAGGGCAACCAGAACGGTCGCGGCGTTAGAGGAACCGCCACCGAGGCCGCCGCCCATCGGGATCTGCTTTTTCAGGGAAATTGTTGCGCCAAGCGGGCTTCCCGTGTGTTTCTGCAAAAGACGCGCGGCGCGGACTACCAGGTTTTCGTCGTCTGAAACGCCTTCAACCGGCGTGGTCAGGGCGATAACGCCGTCGGCGCGTACGTCAAAACTCAGGGTGTCACCGTAATCGAGAAACTGAAACAGCGTCTGCAAATCATGGTAGCCGTCAGGCCGCTGCCCGGTGATATAAAGGAACAAATTGAGTTTAGCCGGAGACGGCCACAATTGCTGCGTCATCTCAGTTTAATGTCCAGTTGTCCATTTTCAGCTTGATGCGCTGTTCGCCCTGGGTCATTTCCAGACGTTGCGGCAGGGACGGTTTTGCGTCGTCGTCATAGGCCTGATACACCACGGTGCCGCTCTGACCATTCTGGCTGAACTTAACCTGGGACAGACGATACTGGCTGTCGAGGGTGAAATCGGTGCCATCACCCGGCAGTCCGAGCATCCACAAACGCAGGTTGGACAGCGGAATCGACATACCGGTCAGCTTTTGGATCATATCGTCCGGATTGTCGCTGGTGTAATGCTTGCCTTCGTTATTAGTCAGCTGTGCGATACCGCTTTGCACTTTCAGCTCCATTTCGGTGCTGCCAAGCGGATTGGTCAGCAGCAGACGGTAGCTCTCCGGGGAGTATTGTTGCCAGAAGAAGCGGGCATAGACTTTCTGTTTATCCGAAATGTAAGCGAAGGAGCCGCGGGTCTGATAATGCTCGAGTTGTTTGACCTGAGCTTCATGTTCACGCCATTGCGAAGACGTCGGGCTGGTCGCCGGGCCTTTCGGCGCATTAATCGAACACGCAGCAAGCACTAAACTTGCCAGAGGGAGAAGGCGAACAAAATGTGTTTTACGCATTGGCATAACAGGTTAAATCCTTTGTGCTTTGGCTGCGGTGGCTTTTATAAACAGAAAAGGGGCCAGACAAATACGGTGTGCGCTAGTCTAGCACAGCCAGCGCATCGGTTGATCGGCGCCCGGTACAGATGATCGACGATCGGAGAGTTTTGGGACAATACTGATTTGTAAATGGATTTAACGTTAGATGCTGTACGGCTTTTATTGATCCCGCGCATCTTGTAGAATGCGCAGCAGACGTAAACCCATACTATTATAAAGTATAAGTCGATAATCGCTTCCCATATGACCCTGCTTGCATTAGGTATCAACCACAAAACTGCCCCGGTGTCTCTGCGTGAACGGGTAACCTTTTCACCCGAGACTCTGAATGAGGCGCTCTCCAGTCTGCTCCAGCAACCGCTGGTGCAGGGCGGAGTCGTGTTGTCTACCTGTAACCGTACGGAGCTCTATTTGAGCGTCGAACAACAGGAAAATCTGCAAGAACAACTGGTTAAATGGTTATGCGACTACCATCATCTCAGTGAAGATGAAGTGCGTAAAAGCTTGTACTGGCATCACGATAATGACGCCGTGAGCCATCTGATGCGCGTGGCGAGCGGGCTGGATTCGCTGGTATTGGGCGAACCTCAGATCCTCGGGCAGGTCAAAAAAGCCTTCGCCGAATCGCAAAATGGCCGTGCCGTTTCCGGCGAACTGGAACGTCTGTTCCAAAAATCCTTCTCCGTTGCCAAGCGTGTCCGCACTGAAACCGATATCGGCGCAAGTGCCGTTTCCGTCGCTTTCGCCGCCTGTACGCTGGCGCGCCAGATTTTCGAATCCCTTTCTGATGTGAATGTGTTGCTGGTCGGTGCGGGTGAAACCATCGAGCTGGTGGCGCGTCACCTGCATCAGCACAATGTCCGTCACATGATGATTGCGAACCGTACCCGTGAACGTGCGCAGGCGCTTGCAACCGAAGTGAACGCGGAAGTGATCAGCTTGCAGGATATCGATTCCCGTCTGGCCGAAGCCGACATTATTATCAGTTCTACCGCCAGCCCGCTGCCGATTATCGGTAAAGGGATGGTGGAACGTGCGCTGAAAGCGCGCCGGAACCAGCCGATGCTGATGGTAGATATCGCCGTTCCGCGTGATATCGAACCGGAAGTCGGTAAGCTTGCCAACGCCTATTTATACAGCGTTGATGACCTGCACAGCATTATTCAAAACAATCTTGCCCAACGTAAAGCCGCAGCTGTTCAGGCGGAAACTATCGTTGAGCAGGAAAGCTCAAACTTCATGGCCTGGCTGCGTTCGCAGGGAGCCGTTGAAATTATTCGTGATTATCGCTCGCGTGCTGATATTATTCGCGCAGACGCACAAGCAAAAGCCTTAGCCGCCATCGCGCAGGGCGCTGACGCCGAAGCGGTGATCCAGGAATTAGCCCACAAATTGACCAACCGCCTTATTCACGCGCCAACCCGTTCTCTGCAACAGGCAGCCAGCGACGGTGATGTGGAGCGTTTGCAAATTTTACGCGACAGCCTCGGGCTGGATCAGCAGTAATTCTCCTTTTCTCACAGGGTTAAACACCACGCATGAAGCCTTCTATTGTTGCCAAACTGGAAGCGTTACAAGAGCGCCACGAAGAAGTGCAGGCGATGCTCGGCGATGCCAGCGTCATTGCCGATCAGGATAAATTCCGCAGTCTTTCCCGCGAATACGCTCAGTTAACGTCCGTTTCCGAATGTTTTCTGGCCTGGCGTCAGGCTCAGGAAGATTTAGAAACTGCCGAAATGATGCTCGACGATCCCGAGATGCGGGAAATGGCGCAGGACGAAATTAAAGACTGCAAAGCCACCATCGAAGAACTCGAACAAAAATTACAACTTCTGTTACTGCCGAAAGACCCTGATGATGAACGCGGGTGTTTCCTTGAAATTCGTGCAGGAACCGGCGGTGATGAAGCGGCGATTTTTGCCGGTGACTTATTCCGCATGTACAGCCGTTACGCAGAATCGCGTCGCTGGCGTGTGGAAATCGTGAGCGCCAACGAAGGCGAGCATGGCGGATATAAAGAAGTTATCGCTAAAGTGAGCGGTGAGGGCGCATACGGCCAGTTCAAATTTGAATCCGGCGGTCACCGCGTTCAGCGCGTTCCGGAAACCGAATCTCAGGGACGTATTCATACGTCAGCTTGTACCGTTGCCGTGATGCCGGAAATTCCGGAAGCCGAATTGCCGGAAATTAACGCCGGTGATCTGCGCATTGATACGTTCCGCTCTTCCGGCGCGGGCGGTCAGCACGTTAACACCACCGATTCTGCAATCCGTATTACCCATATTCCTACCGGAATTGTGGTGGAATGTCAGGACGAACGTTCTCAGCACAAAAACAAAGCCAAGGCGATGTCCGTGCTCGGTGCGCGTATCCGTGCGGCAGAAGTGGCGAAACGTCAGGCGGAAGAAGCCTCTACGCGCCGTAACCTGCTGGGCAGCGGCGACCGTTCTGACCGTAACCGTACCTACAATTTCCCTCAGGGCCGCGTGACCGATCACCGCATCAACCTGACGATTTACCGTCTCGATGAAGTGATGGAAGGCAAACTCGACTCGCTGATCCAGCCGATTGTGCAGGAATATCAAGCCGATCAGCTCGCAGCACTTTCTGAGCAGGACTAATGGATTTTCAGCGCTGGCTGTGTGATGCCACCCGCCGTCTGGCTGCGGGTGAAAGCCCGAAGCGTGACGCTGAAATCCTGCTCGGTTTTGTGACTGGCCGGGCAAGAACCTACATCATGGCGTTTGGCGAAACCCCGCTGACGGCCACTGAATTTCAACAACTGGACACCCTGCTGGCGCGACGCGAGCAGGGTGAGCCTGTTGCCTATCTGACCGGTGAACGCGAGTTCTGGTCGCTGCCGCTGTCTGTTTCTCCCGCCACGTTAATTCCGCGTCCGGATACTGAATGTCTGGTCGAACAGGCGCTTGCACGTTTGCCGTCTGAGCCGGTGAACGTGCTGGATTTGGGTACAGGAACGGGTGCGATTGCGTTAGCGTTGGCCAGCGAGAGGCCTGATTGCCAGCTGACCGGTATCGATTTGCAGCCCGACGCAGTCAAGCTGGCGCAACACAACGCGCAAAAACTGAATATCACCAACGTGCGTTTCTTACAAGGCAGCTGGTTTTCGCCGGTTGCCGGTGAAACGTTCGCCCTGATCGCCAGTAATCCGCCGTACATTGACGCCACCGATCCGCATCTGGTGCAGGGTGATGTTCGTTTTGAACCGTCGAGTGCGCTGGTGGCAGAAAATGCCGGTCTGGCTGATCTGGCTCATATTATTCAGACGGCACCCGCGTATCTTCAAAAAGACGGCTGGCTGTTGCTCGAACACGGCTGGCAGCAGGCGACAGAGGTACAGACACTTCTGCGCGATGCCGGTTATCAGCAGGTTTCGACCGTGAAAGACTATGGTGGCAACGATCGCGTCAGTCTCGGGCAATGGAATTCTTAGTCAAAACCTTTTGATTTTAAAACGATAAAAAGAAGGAAACGGGCAATGGCGTATGTCTGGATAAAGCAACTCCATCTGGTCACGATTACCCTGAGTATTGCGCTGTTTGTTTTACGATTTTTTTGGAAATGGGCGGGTTCTGCTATGATGCAGAAACGCTGGGTGAAGATAGTTCCGCACATTGTGGACACCTTGCTGCTTTTAAGCGGCATTTCGCTTATCTTCATCACACACTTTTATCCGTTCAGCCCACAGGGAACCTGGCTGACCGAAAAGATTTTTGGCGTTATTATCTATATCGCGCTGGGCTTTGTGGCCCTGAGCAAGCGACCTGTTAGCCAGAAGACCCGCTGGCTGGCCTTCATTCTGGCGCTCGCTTGCCTGTATCTGGTTCTCAAACTGGCGCTGACGAAAATACCGCTGCTAATGGGATAACTATGAGTACCCTTGCTGATTTTGAATTTAATACCGCCCGGCTCAGTACCGGGGTGATCAAAGTAACGGAATCTGTGCGTTTTGATTTCAATGCGGACGATGTGCGCCAACATCTGCAAACGCTGGTTGATGAAGCACGCCGCGTGGTTCCTGAGGACCTTGATCAGGATCAGCAGCTTGAAGTGTTGATTGAACTGTTTTACCGCACCTGGGGATTCGGTGGCGCGGGCGGCGTGTATCGCCTTTCTGACGCGATCTGGATCGACAAAGTGCTGGCTTCGCGTCAGGGAACACCGGTTTCGCTGGGCGTGATTTTCCTGCACATCGCGCATGAGCTGGATTTACCGCTGATGCCGGTTATCTTCCCGACACAACTGATCCTCCGCGCCGACTGGATGGATGAAGAAATGTGGCTGCTCAACCCGATCAATGGCGACACGCTCAATGAGCACATGCTCAACGTGTGGCTGAAAGGGAACCTGGGCGTGACGGCGATTATCGAAGACGATGACCTTGAAGAATCTGATAACACGATGATCGTGCGTAAAATGCTCGACACGCTGAAAGCCGCGCTGATGGAGGAAAAGCAGTTCGAACTGGCCCTGCGGGCGAGTGAAACGGTTTTACAGTTTGATCCGGATGACCCGTATGAAATCCGCGACCGGGGTCTGATTTATGCTCAGCTGGAGTGTGACCACGTGGCGATTTCCGATCTCAGCTATTTTGTTGAGCAGTGCCCGGAAGACCCGATTTCAGAAGTGATTAAAGTGCAGATCCACTCTATTGAGCACAAGCAAGTCACGTTGCACTAATTTTAAATTACCTTACGTTATCACCGGGTAAATGCTGATGAAACAACGCGTTGATGCATTTTCAGGTGAAGGATTTACCATTAAAAAGGCCAAAGCATGAAACATAAAGTGGTTAGCATTCAGGACATTAAAGTCGCCAACGATCTGCCGTTTGTGTTGTTCGGAGGGATGAACGTACTCGAATCACGCGATATGGCGATGCGTGTGTGTGAGCATTACGTCACCGTGACACAGAAACTCGGCATTCCTTACGTTTTCAAAGCGTCTTTTGATAAAGCCAACCGCTCATCTATTCATTCCTACCGCGGTCCGGGTCTGGATGAAGGTATGAAAATCTTTCAGGAACTGAAGAAAACCTTCGGCGTGAAAATCATCACCGACGTTCACGAATCCTGGCAGGCACAGCCGGTTGCAGATGTGGTTGATGTTATTCAGCTGCCTGCATTCCTGGCTCGTCAGACCGATCTGGTTGAAGCTATGGCGAAAACCGGTGCCGTGATTAACGTGAAAAAACCACAGTTCGTGAGCCCGGGCCAGATGGGTAACATCGTGGACAAATTCAAAGAAGGCGGCAACGATCAGGTTATCCTGTGCGATCGCGGCAGCAACTTCGGTTACGACAACCTGGTTGTGGACATGCTGGGCATGAATGTGATGATCAACGCTACGGGCGGACACCCGGTGATCTTCGACGTGACTCACGCCCTGCAAACCCGTGACCCGTTCGGTGCAGCTTCCGGCGGCCGTCGTGCGCAGGTTGCAGAACTGGCTCGCGCAGGTATGGCGGTCGGTATCGCTGGCCTGTTTATTGAAGCACACGAAGATCCGGCTCACGCAAAATGCGACGGCCCGTCAGCACTGCCGCTGGACAAACTGGAGCCATTCCTGGTTCAGATGAAAGCCATCGACGATCTGGTGAAAAGCTTCCCGGCGCTCGATACCAGCAAGTAATTTGCGGTTTGAATGTCAGTAAAAAGGCGACCGTCGGGTCGCCTTTGATGTTTCTGAAACAGATGTTTTGAAAACTTACAGCGCGTCTGCCAGATTTCCGTGAAAACTCAGACGACCTTCGACCGGATGCATTCGGGCCCGGGCGAGAGTTTTCAGGGGCTGGAAGGGAACCTCGGCAATGCGCAGCTCCGTATCTTCCGGCAGGGCGTCGATAAAGTGACGTAAAGCATTAACGCCGCCAGCATCCAGAACGGCGACGCGATCCCACAGCAGGACGATCACTTTTTTGCCTTCGGCACGCGCCTGAAGTTCGCTGAAAATGCGTTCGGCGGCGGCGAAGAATAACGGCCCGTTGACGCGCAGAACCAGCGTGTTATCCGGTATTTCGACGGCAACTTCAGTCAGGCGCGTCAGCCGTGCAATGCGGCGCATAAACAGCAGCGAAGCCATCACAATCCCGGCCGTAATCGCAATCACCATATCGAACAACACTGTCAGGCTCATGCAGGTCAGCATCACCAGAATGTCGTCTTTCGGCGCGCGGCGCAGTAAATCCACCACTTTATGCGCTTCACTCATATTCCACGCCACCATCAGCAGCAGTGCCGCCATTGCCGCCAGCGGAAGCCAGGAAAGCAGCGGGGCAAGAATGAGCAGGGCAAGAATGACCAGCAGCGAGTGGATAATGGCGGAAACCGGCGATGTCGCACCGGCACGCACGTTTGCCGCCGAGCGTGCAATGGCCGCCGTGGCCGTAATACCGCCAAAGAACGGGCTGACCATATTGCCAATACCCTGACCGATCAGCTCATTGTCCGAATGGTGTTTTTTGCCGGTCATGCCGTCGAGTACCACAGCGCACAGCAGGGATTCAATTGCACCGAGCATCGCCATCGAAAATGCGGCGGGCAGCAATGCCTGAACCAGTGACCAGCTCAGACCGCTGCCGTCAGGCTGTGTCCACGGCAGTGCGAACTGCGGCAGAATCGGCGGAATTCCGTTGCCCTGAGTGCCGTCTGGCAAGAGAAAATGAAAACGCGAACCGATGGTGGCAACCGGATGTCCGGCCTGCATGAATATCGCCATGACGGCGCAACCGGCCAGCAGCGCAGGCAGATGTCCGGGGACGCGCAGCCCGAGTTTCGGCCATAGAATCAGCACGCCGAGTGTGACGATGCCAATTGCTGCATCGCCGATATCCAGCGTCGGCAGCGCCATTACCAGCGCCGCGACTTTACTGAGGTAATGCTCCGGCACGCTCGCCATCGTCAGCCCAAAGAAATCCTTGAACTGCATTGTCCCGATGGTAATTGCAATACCCGACGTAAAGCCGAGCGTCACCGGCAGGGGAATGTATTCGATTAAGCGGCCAAAACGCGCGAGGCCCATCAGCAGCAGAATAAACCCGGACATCAGCGTCGCCAGCAATAAGCCCGACAAACCAAACTGCTGCGAAACCGGATAGAGAATAACGACAAATGCTGCCGTGGGGCCGGAAACGCTGAAACGCGATCCACCGAAAATGGCGATAATAAGGCCCGCGATTGCCGAAGTATACAGCCCGTACTGCGGCGGAACTCCGCTGGCAATCGCCAGTGCCATTGCCAGAGGAATCGCGATAATTCCGACCGTGACACCCGCAATGGCATCTTTAAGTAAGCGTTGAAACGTATATTTTTCACGAAAACAGGCGTCTGTCAGGGCGCTGAAAAGCCTGACATGGCGTCTTCCTGAGGTATTCATAAGGCGTAAACCACCTGGCGAAAAGAATGAAAGAGAACCCAGTATTTTAATACCGGAAAAACCCTAGAATACGCCGTTTTGGGTATTACCGTGTAGACATAAATCAAGGCTTGTAAGCACAAAGGAGCGTAACGCGCATAACAGCAGGATTATTGGCAATGTGACGTGCCACCAGATATTTAACAGCAGGCTACGACGCACGCATTCATCATCTATATTTAAGTGAATACGCGTTAATCGGATAGGGAAAGCGTGAGAGGGCACCGTTGACCATGCCGGATATATTGTCTCTGGGAAGTTTGTATGCGGATATATGCGTTACTTACGCCACGCTCTCAATCAGTTTTTTTGTACTGAGTCGCAGCGAACCCTTTAACTTTAAAGGCTCCCACTGGAAACGGCTGGCGTTTGGTCTGGTCGCGGGGATCACCGCACTGTATCTGCGCGGCAATCAGTTAGTCCTGACTGACAATTTATCGTTCAGTTTTGAAATGTTACCTATGATTTTAGTGACATTTTTCGGTGGATGGCTCAGCGGATTGTGCAGTTTTGTGGTGGCATTTTTCTTCAGCGGGATGTTTACGCTCAATAATCTGTTTATCGCCATTATTCTCGGCACACTGTTTTTATTTCGTGTCTGGAGAAGGCGCAAACATCGAGAACTGTATATTACCATCGTGCTGATCGGTATTTGCCGGCTGGCACTGGTCTCCGGTATTCATGGTATTCAGGTACCGTGGACTGAGCTGATGTTTTATCAGGCGATTGCCGCCTGCTGCATGATCCTTTGTTATCACGCGCTGAATTATAAAGAAATCTATATGAATAAAGTTTTCGTCACCCGGGTGAAGGCTGCCACCGACGAGCTGACGCAAATTAATAACCGCGCCAGTCTGGATTACTGGCTGGCGCAACGGCAAATCCAGCGTGAAGCCTGCGGATTAATTTTGCTGGATATTGATAACTTCAAACGGGTCAATGACACGCTCGGCCATCAGGTGGGGGATCGGGTATTAATTGAGGTAGGACGTTTATTACGTCACCTGACGCGCAACGAAGATTTTGCCGGGCGTTATGGCGGCGAGGAGTTTCTGGTGATGACGTCAGCCTATGATTCCGCCAGGTTGCTGGCGATTGCTGAACGCATCCGCAAGGAAGTGGAGGATTGTGTGATCATTCTCGAAGATGGCCGCACGCTGAGAGTGACAGTGTCACTGGGTGTGTCGTTGTATTTACCGGGTATGATTATCCGTAAATCGCTGAAACTGGCCGATCTTTCGTTATATGAGGCAAAACGGAAAGGAAAAAACTGTGTCGTAGCCAGTTCCATCCTGACGCTGGCCGCACTCGGCGCTAAACGCCACCCGCACCGAATGTAAAAAGGAGCCTTTATGGCTCCTTGTTTACCTGTTCACGGTGACTTACTGTTTGCCGCTACTTCTGCGTGCCTTCTTCTATTTTCGGCGGGTAACTCAGATCCGCATCTTTACGCATCTTCGCCACCTCTTTCGCCGTCACCGTTGCGCCTGCCGGATTACCAAACTGCGTGCTGACATAATTGCTCAGCGTCGCAATCTGCTCATCATTCAGCTGGTTTGCGAACGACGGCATCATGATCTCGCCTTTATCCATATGGCGCTGGACGCCATTTAAGATCACCGAAACCTGATTACGGCTGTCATAAGAACCGGTGCTGGTGTGGCTGAACAGCGACGGATAGGCATGGAACCCTTCGCCGCTGCCCGCGCCGCCTTTACCGTGACAGGCTGCGCAGCTGGCATTAAACAGCGCGGCGGCAGATTCATTCACTGTCTGGCCTTCGGCGCGCAGAGGATAAACATCCTGATTCTGCTGGCCCCAGGCATCACGCGGTTTAGTCTGCTTGTCGTCACCAATAGCCGGAACGGAACGGATATAGGTCGCGATCGCGTTCAGGTCGCTGTCGGACAGATGTTGCAGACTATGCTCGATAGCTTCACCCATCGCACCGGATGCTGACGCTTTCCCGGCCACAAAACCGGTTTTCAGGTACGTCACCAGTTCCTGTTGCGACCAGGTGCCAATCCCGGCGTTTTTGTCCGGCGTGATGTTAAATGCCACCCAGGAACCTAAATCACCGCCGGAAAAAGCTTTGTCGGTGTCCATGCCCATGGTCAGCGTGCGCGGCGTGTGGCAGGTGCCGCAGTGTTCAAGCGCTTCCACCAGATAAGCGCCACGGTTCCAGTCCGCAGATTTAGACGGATCGTTTTTCAGCTCGCCTTTGTCGAAGTTAAATAACTTCCACACGCGCATGCCCCAGCGCTGGTTGAACGGGAAGGACAAATCGGTTTGCGGCCCGGCGGAATGCACAGCAGGCAGGGACATCAGATAAGCTTTCACCGCCAGCACGTCGTCGCGTTTCATCCTGGTGAAAGAGTCATATGGCATTGCCGGATACAGCTGCTGCCCGTTTTTGCCTACACCTTCACGCACCGCACGCACGAACTCATCATCCGTCCAGCTGCCGATACCAAATTCTTTATCGGAAGAAATATTGGTGCCGTAAATCACCCCGAAAGGCGAGGCCAGCGGATACCCGCCGCCAAATTTCGCGGTTTTATCCGCACCGGGCGCCGTATGGCACGCGGTGCAGTCACCGGCAGTCGCCAGATATTCACCGCGTTTGATAAGTTCTGCATTACCGGAGGCGTCATCCGCCCAGGCGCCGGTCGCTGCCACTAACGGCAGCATCGCCAGCATGAATTTCATTTTCATTGCTCAGTCCTCAGAAAATCAATCAGGCCAGGCTTTTCAGCACCGTGTCCGCCATGCGTAATGCCAGTGCTGTACCGGACAGCGTGGAGTTCACCGTGGAGGCCGACGGCATAATGCCGGTGCCGGCAATGAACAGATTCGGGTGGTCATGCGTCCGACAGTCGCCATCCACCACAGAATCCGTCGGATCGCTGCCCATAATCATGGTGCCGGTGATGTGCTGGTTGTTGTCGTAAACGCCACGCTTGCTGTACACCACCTCGGTACCGCCCATCTCTTTGACGATCTTCTGGAAATCGAGCATTGACTGGTCATACCCGCGATGCACGTATTCCGGGAATTTATAGTGGACTTCCAGACGCGGAATTCCCCATTTGTCTTTCTCAGTTTTACTGAGCACGACGCGGTTTTCCGGCTCCGGCAGCATTTCCAGCAGGCATTTCAGCTGGATAAAACGCTCGGACTGGAACGCCAGTTTGTCGTTCAGTGCTTTACCGTAATAGCCCTGACGCACCAGCCGTTCAGTGAGATAACGCACCGGGGACGTATTGGCGACGTCGATACGTAACGCGGAACGGTCGCGGCGGAATTCACCGTCGCGCAGGTTATTGATACTGCCCGGACGCATCGGGCCACGGCCGAAATACACCGGTTCATCGGCATAAAATTCTACAGAGGTGCCGGGGTGATCCATCAGGTTACGGCCGACCATGCCGGAACTGTTGGCGATGCCGTCCGGATATTTATCACTGGTGGACATCAGCAGCAATTTAGGGCTTTCGATACCGTTGGCGGTCAGAACGAAACGCTTACCGGTGACTTTGTGCGTGACTTTGTCGGCATCGAGATAATGCACGGCCACAATCTCGCCGTTGTCGCTGGCTTCAATCTTGTACACCACGGCATTGGCAATCACGCGGACACCGGCTTCGATGGCTTTACGGGCGGAAATCCCGCCGTGGTATTGCGCATCAATCGGGCAGACCGGCATGCAGTTATTGTTACCACAGCAGGCAGGGCGGCCATCGTAAGGAATACTGTTGCGCGCCTGCGGGCCGATGCCCAGCACGTAGCCCAGTTTGGCAATACGTTTGCTGATGCGGTCAAAACCGTAAGGCAGGGGAATGCCCGGCAGAGGGTACGGCTGCGAACGCGGGGAATCCAGCGCATCGTCACCAGACACACCCATCTGAATTTCGGCTTCGGTGTAATAAGGTTCCAGATCCTCGTAACTGATAGGCCAGTCGCGCCCGATGCCATACAGCGTTTTGATTTTCATGTCGTTCGGCAATAAACGAAACGCCTGTCCCGCCCAATGCCAGGTCGTGCCGCCGACGCCACGCAGGTATTGTGCGGCATACAAATCCGGGCCTTTCTGAATCAGATAGTTGTTATCTTTTGGCTGGAATTTCGGTTGCGGCGCCCAGGGTTTTGGCGGATAGGGTTCGGTGAAATCGCCTTTCAGCGGCGACTGACGAAACAGTTCGACGGCCTCGTCACGCTTAATTACCGGGCCGGAATCCAGCATCAGCACGGAAACACCGGCTTTCACCATTTTCAGCGCGGCGAGGGAACCGGCGATACCGGCACCAATGACGACGACGTCAGCATTCAGCGCATCAGCCATGAGTGACCTCCGGGGAATTTTGTTGCGTTGTGGCAGGTTTGTTAACCCAGAAATTCGGCTCGCCCGGCGCGTAGCTTGGCGGCAGCAAATTATTTTTCAGCAGCTGATAGCTGACGATGTTTTCGAATCCGATGCATTTCTGGCTGCCGGGCTGGCCGACCACGCCGAGATACCAGCCGCTGACCAGTTGCTGGTAGAGTTGCGCCAGTCCCGCTGGCTGCTGTGCCAGCAGCTGATGCAGATCATCGCCGACGACGCCGTCATGCGCGGTGAGCAGCGCGGAAAGGGCGTCGAGCTGGGCATCAAGTTGCTTATCGTGCAGCCAGCTGTAGAGCGCCTGGCCGAGATGCGGTTCCAGCGTTTCCATACCGGTTAGCAGTTTCGACAGCGTCATAAATTCGGCAGGCATGGTGATGGCTGAAGCCAGCGGTGGTGCGGCAAGCGCCAGTGAGGTAAATACGCCACCGCCAAGCAGCTGGCTGCCAAAACCCGCAGCCAGCACGCCCGCGGTGCCGAGAACCATCCGGCGGCGAGAGAGATTGATCATGCTGAAATTCCGTATACGTTCTGAAACGGCCACGGGCGTGACCGTCAACAAGAATAATTGTAGAAAAGTGCCTGTTATTTCAGGACGCTGGCCGCTTTTTCAGAAGACTGGTTATCAATATCCTGTTTCGGTGTGCTGACGCCCACGGCACCCACCACTTCGCCGTTCAGGGTCAGCGGAAAACCGCCGCCCAGCGCAACCGCGTGCGGGATCGCCAGCACCGTCGTTTCGCCACCGGCCAGACGCTGCATGAATTTCAGCGACGGCGCGTGATACAGCGCCGAGGTGCGGGCTTTACCGATTGACGCATCGACACAACCCGCCGGAGAACCGTCGAGGCGCTGGAATGCCAGTAATGAACCAGATGAATCAACAATGGCAACGCAACCGGTGCTGTGCTGTTCGGTTAGTGTGGATTTCACGCTGTCGATCACTTTTGCAGCCTGAGCGTTATCGAGCTGAGGATGCTCAGCAGCGAAGGCTGTTGCGGCAGAAAACAGCAGTGAGGTGACGCAAAGTAGTGCTTTAGCGGTGTGTTTTTTTACAGACATAGACTCATCCCTTGTAACAGTAGCAACAACATTGTCTTGAAAGTGTTTTGAAATAAAATTGCTAAAAATAAATAAGTTAAAAGCAGCTAACCGTGCCGGATCGAGCATTTTCGATGCTTCTTAATGCCACAGCGAGTGAAGTGTTATTGCTTTTTGTTTCGTGGATGTTAATTCAATTAACAAACTAGCAGAAGTGACGGTTGCGGCTGGCAACTAATTTTTACAGGGAATTTGTGAGCTTTTTTTAACCCAATCGGGCTTGCAAGCCTTGCAGAACAAGGGGTGAGCATTTTGTGCTTTTATGTACCACATGATCCATTTGTATTAATGAAGTGTGATCTGATTAACAAAAAACCTCCCGAAAGGGAGGTTTTGGGATGACGAACGCACTGGTTTTCTAGTGCGTCAGTTTTCGCAGCGGGTCTTCCGGCGAGCGGTTCGTAGTAGTTTTACTCCGTTTTTCCAGCCAGGCGATAATGCTGCTTGCCGCCTGCCTCCCGTCGTCCATCGCAGTCACTACCAGATCTGCGCCGCGCACCGCATCGCCTCCGGCAAAAATCTGCGGATGGCTGGTCTGATACGGGAAAGCTCCCGCGTGCGACGTGACCAGACGCCCGGCAGAATCACGCGCGACGGCCAGTTCATTCAGCCACGGCATGACGTGAGGCTGGGATCCGAACGCCATAATAATGGCATCGGCCTCGAGCAAAAATTCAGAACCGGGGATCGGCTCTGGTCGCCGCCGTCCGCTGGCATCCGGCGCTCCAGGCGCGGTACGTAACAGGCGGATCCCGCACACATGGTCCTGCGGATCCAGTTCGATACTGACCGGCTGAACGTTGAACTGGAATTCCGCGCCTTCCTCGCGCGCATTTTTCACCTCTTTTTTCGAGCCGGGCATATTTTTTTCGTCACGACGATAAGCGCAGATCACGCTGGCCGCCTCCTGTCGCAAAGACGTCCGCAGGCAATCCATCGCTGTATCGCCACCGCCCAGAACCACCACGCGCTGGCCTCTCATGCTGATATACGGCTCGTGCGGCAGTTCCGGCAAGTGCATCAGGTGTTTGGCATTGGCAATCAAAAACGGCAGGGCGCTGAACACGCCCGCTGCGTCTTCGTGCTCCAGCCCGGCTTTCATCGGCTGATATGTCCCGACGCCGAGAAAAACAGCGTCAAATTCTTTGAGCAAATCCGCAACGCCGGTATCCGTGCCGATTTCACTGTTCAGACGAAACTCAATGCCCATGTCAGTGAAAATCTCCCTACGCTTCGCCAGCACTTGCTTATCGAGCTTAAATGCCGGAATACCGAACGTCAGCAGCCCGCCGATTTCCGGGTGACGATCAAACACTACCGTGCTGACCCCGCTACGCGCCAGGATGTCTGCACACCCCAGCCCCGCAGGCCCTGCGCCCACAATAGCAACGCGGTAATCACGTGGTTTCACCGCAGATAAGTCCGGTTTCCAGCCCATCGCCAGCGCGGTGTCGGTGATGAAACGTTCGATGTTTCCGACACTGGCAGAACCCGATTTTTTCAACGTACAGGAGCCTTCGCATAACCGATCCTGCGGGCAAACTCGACCACAGATTTCCGGCAGGCTGCTGGTGCGGTGAGACAGTTCGGCGGCTTCGAGAATTTTGCCTTCTTTGACCAGCGACATCAGGGCGGGAATGTCGTTGTGCAGCGGGCAGATCCAGGCACAGAAAGGGTGGTCACTGCACTGAATGCAGCGCGCTGACTGTTCCTGCGCCTGTTCAGGCGTAAAGCGGCGGTAGATCTCGTTGAACGTGTTCTTACGCTCAGTGAGTGCGATCCGGATGGCGTCCAGACGCGGCGGGTTAAGCGCGCTGGCGAACACAGTTTCTGTCGCGCGCACGCTTGGGGCTGGACGGTGACTGAATTCGGCCAGTGCGGAAAGCCGCTGTTTGCTGGTGCGATTTTGCCGCAACGACTGTTCTGTCATCAGATGCAACGCCTGCGTCGGGCAGGCATTAACACAAGCCTGACCGGCCGGATTGCCAGTGCAAAGATCGCATTTTTGTACGGTTGCCTGTGACGTAACAGGATTTTCGGAATACCCGATAATATCCAGCGCGCCAAACGGGCAGGCAATCAAGCAGGTTTTACAACCGATGCATTTTTCTTCCAGCAACTGAATGCTGTTGTCACGGTAAACCATCGCCTGTGTCGGACAGACGCTAACGCACGGGGCTTCTTCACAGTGACGGCACAGCACGGCATTGCTGAAAGTGTCATTCCGTATGACGTGAATGCGCGGTAAAAACGTGTCTTTTGACGGGTAATGTTGCTCATTGTGCGATAGAACGCAGGCCACTTCACAGGCCCTGCAGCCGATACAATCTTGCGGGTGGGCAAGGACAAATTGATTCATTTTTCGCGTCTCAGCCCGGCCTTCGGTGTGAACTGAAAGCAGGAACTATTTATGTGCCCGGGGTTTTAATTTAAAAAGAATAAGAGGGGTAAACGTCGGGTTTTGCGGGCGGAGTCACATTTTACAGCTGTAAACGTTTCAGCTTTGGCAATTAACCACAAATTAATAAAGGGTAATTTCACATCCAGATTTTAAAGGAATTTTCAATTGGACGTCAGCACGGGTTTTCCTGTCAGGAACAGGCATTTGTACAGGTTTTTAAGTGGGGTTAACGTCGGGGGAAATCCTTCACCGAGCTTGCCGCCGCCCCGCATTGACCCGGAATAACCGGTTAACGCGGAGCGGCGGAACGGACCGATTTATTTCGTCGTCGGCCAGCTGATACGGCATTCGTCACGACGGAAATTCAGCACGCGACTGCGGTTTGAAATAAGCCGGACGCTGTAACCCTGAAAGTAGAGACAGAAGTTTTTCTTCCACGGCCCGTCGGGGAGTTCGACCAGCAGGCGTCCCGCGCCGAGCGACGTCAGTTGTCCGCAGGCGCGTAAAGTGCCAACTCCAATCCTGAGCTCATCGCCTTCGATATCAAACGCAGCTTTGGATTCGGGATGGTACCAGCGTCCCTGAACCATCTTCAGGCAGTCATTGGGTTCTACAGGCGTGAAATAACGCGGTGCGTGTCCGATTTCGCCCTGAATGGCTTTGCCGTCCCAGCGCAGACGCATCGGCATATGTGCGGAAAGCGTAATGGCTTCCTCCGCATCTGCGCCCTGATATAAGTTGTCGGCAGAACCGAGATAACTGGCGGTGCCATTGCTGACTTTCAGCCAGTAAGGCTCGGCGGTGCTGGCGTAGAGACCGTCCGGCAGCGCGTGGCTGCGCGGCGGTAAGGGGGCCGCGAGCAAGGCGGACATCACCTCCAGCGCGTGAGTGTACGCGGTGGTGTCTTCGCGGTTGGAAACCAGCGCCACGCCGACGTCCAGCTCAGGATGCAACAGAAAATAGGTTTTGTAGCCGGCATGTGAACCACCGTGGCCGTAAACTGTATGATCGCCGATTTTGGAAGATGTGGTGCCCAGCCCGTAAGCCGACGGAATATCACCGTTCAGATAACGCGGTTCCGTGAGCGTTTGCAGCACGCCCGCGCCGGGACCGGTATTGCTGAGTAGGCTTTGCAGCCACACGGTCAGCGAACGTACGCTGCCGGTCAGACTGCCGGACGCGGAAAGGTGCAGTCCGGCGACGGCGGTTTTCCAGCCGGTCGCGTCCTGCCAGTAGCCTGGCACCAGCCCGTGGACGATATCAAACCAGGTTTCCGGCGCGTGGAAAGCAATGTCCAGCGGTTGCGCGATATGCTTTTGCAGCAGGTCTTCGAACAGGATGCCTTTTTGTTTCAGGATCTCTTCAACCATCCGGTATCCGGTATTGCTGTAAGAAATCTCGGTACCCGCCGGGAAATTCAGCGCGCCGTCCTGCGCCAGAAAATTCATGATTGTCCCGGCTTCGCTGACGTTATAAACCGATACGCCCAGCAGCGATAAGGTTTCACGCACGTCCGGCAAACCGCCGGTCATGTCCAGCGCCTGGCCTATTGTGACTTGTGCCATCGGGGCTTTTAGCTGGGGTAAATACTGGCCGAGGGTATCGCTGAGGGAAAGTCCTGCATCACTGCGGAGCAGTGCGAGGGTGGCAAAAATATGTTTGGTGACGGAGGCATAACGCACGACGGAATCAACGCTGAAAGGTTCTGTGGTCGTCAGATTCGACAGACCGCCGGTGGCGTAACCGCGCAGCGTTTTGCTGTCAAAAAAGGTGATCGCGCCACCCGGTTCACCGGGTTTATTCCATTTTTCAGTGATGCGTTTTGCTGTCGTTTCAGCCGCCTGCCACTGTAAAGCAGACTGTGCGGTGGATGTCATTAACATCTCCTAAATTGTCTAACAGTGAATAAGATGGGCAGCCCAGACTGCCCGTGGTAACCGAAACCGCCGCCAGGGCTATTCGGGCTCCTCTAAACTGAGACTTAACGATCTTAACTCTGCTGTGTGCGGATGGGTGACGTTGCCTGTCCGCAAATCGTCTGCACTCAGAAGCTCGACCATTTCACCACCAATCATGACGCCGATGCTGGTGCAAAGATGCGCTACGACGGCCAGATTGTGGCTGACCAGAATATACGTCAGTTTCCGGCGCTCACGCAGATCGCTCAGCAGGTTAAGAATTTCGGCCTGAACCGAAACGTCCAGCGCCGACGTGGGTTCGTCAAGCAGCAGGATTTCCGGTTCTGAAATCATCGCCCGCGCAATTGCCACGCGCTGGCGCTGTCCGCCGGAAAGCTGGTGCGGGAAACGAAAACGCACCGCCTGCGGAAGGCCAACTTCGGTCAGGGCGTCCGCGATTCGTTTTTCGATATTCAGGAAACCGTGGACGATCAGTGGTTCACTCAGAATGCGGTCGATGGTCTGGCGCGGGTGCAGCGAGCCGTACGGATCCTGAAAAACCATCTGCACACGACGAAAAAATCGCTTTTGCCGCACCGGCATCTGGTCTTCGCCGCCAATCACCATTTCACCTGACCACGACCGATTCAGCCCGGCCAGCGCGCGCAAAATCGTGGATTTTCCCGAGCCGCTTTCGCCGACAATGCCAAAGCATTCGCCGGGAGCCACGCTGAAGCTGACGCCTTTGACCACTTCCGTATCGCCGAACGCAATGCGCAGGTTATTGAGGATGATTTTGCTGTTATCTAAAGAAGGAGATTCTACAGTCATGAGGTTTTCCAGGCTTCATCACGCACCAGCACTGGCAATCTGTCACGCGGATGTTTCAGCGACGGCAGGCATTCCAGCAGCCCGCGCGTGTAAGGATGTTGGGCTTTCAGAAGATCACCAGCCTGTAACGTTTCGACGATGCGCCCCGCGTACATCACCGCCACGCGGTCACAGAATTTGGAGACCAGCGGCAAATCGTGGCTGATCAGAATCAGACCCATTCCGCGGCTGGACACCAGGTCATCCAGCAAACGCAGAATTTCCGCCTGAACGGTGGCATCGAGCGCGCTGGTGGGTTCGTCGGCAATCATCAGTTCAGGATCCGGTGCCAGCATCATGGCAATCATGATGCGCTGGCCCATACCGCCGGACACTTCATGCGCGTAACGTTGTGCCACTTTATGCGGCTCACGGATTTTCACCTGATCAAGCAGTTCAATGGCGGCATTCATCGCCTGTTTGTTCGTGCCACCTTTGTGCGTCTGCCACGCTTCGGCCACCTGTTTGCCCACCGGCATCACCGGATTGAGCGAGTATTTCGGATCCTGAAGGATAAAGCCGACGCGCTTTCCGCGTATCTGGCGCATCTGTTTTTCACTGGCATTACGCAGATCAATGCCGTCGAAAGAGAGCGTTTCCGCGCGGCATTTCGCGCTGGACGGCAACAGGTTCATCAGACAGCGCGCGGTCAGCGATTTCCCCGAACCGCTTTCGCCCACGATGCCGAACTTTTCCTTGCCCAGAGAGAGCGAAACGCCGCGAACGGCATCAAAACTGCCGCTGTTGGTCTGGAAGGTAATATGCAGATCTTTGATATCAACCAGCATCATTTCTCCTTAGGATCGAGGACGTCGCGAAGCCCGTCGCCGAGGAAGTTAAACGCCAGAGAAGTCACGAAAATGGCAATCGCCGGGATCAGTGGCACCCACCATTCGCTGAACAGGAAACGGCGTGCGGTCGCAATCATCGCGCCCCATTCCGGCGATGGCGGTTGTGCGCCCATGCCCAAAAATCCGAGGCTGGCGGCGGTGATGATAATCGAGCTCATGTCCAGCGTGATGCGCACGACCAGACTCGGCACGCACAGCGGCATAATGTGGCGCAGCACAATGCGGGCGGGGGTCGCACCGGTCAGACGGCAGGCAGCAATGTAATCCGTGCCACGAACCTGCATGGTTTCGGCACGTGCCAGACGGGCATACGGCGGCCAGGCAGTGAGGGCGATGGCGAGAATGGCGCTTTCGATGCCGGGCCTGAGTGCCGCCACGAAAGCCAGCGCCAGAATCAGACGCGGGAAGGCCAGAAAAATGTCGGTGATGCGCATCAGAATGCGATCCAGCAATCCTCCGGCGTAACCCGCGACACAGCCGATCAGCAGGCCAACCGGCGCGACAATTGCCACGACGATAATCACCATGCCGAGCGTGATGCGTCCGCCGTACAGAATGCGGCTCAGCGTGTCGCGCCCCAGCTCATCGGTGCCGAGCCAGTGCAGGGACGACGGTTTCGCCAGACGGTGCGCCAGATCCTGCGCACCCGGATCATAGCTGGTCAGCCACGGCGCACAGATTGAAATCAGCAGAACCACCAGTACGGTAAACAGGCCGGTGATCGCCAGTGGATTTTTGCGCAGGCCGAGCCAGATACGGTATCTGCGCCCCCAGACCGCCTGCGTGCGGGTGTGCGGCGTATCCGCCAGCAGCCAGGCACGGCTGCCTGCGCGGGGTTGCGATGTGACAGGTAAAATGCTCATGTTACGCGGGGATCCAATAGTCGGTAGAGAAGGTCGGCCAGCAGGTTAAGCAGCACGTAAATGGCGCCAATCAGCAACGTAGAGCCGATGACCGGATTCATATCGGCGTTCATCAATGACACGGTGAGATATTGCCCGAGGCCCGGCCACGAGAAGACGTTTTCAGTGACCACTGCACCTTCGAGTAAACCGGCGTAAGTCAGGGCCAGAACGGTAATAAGCTGTACGCCTACGGTCGGAAATGCGTGTTTCCAGATGACGCGCTGCGCCGACAGCCCTTTGGCGCGGGCGGTGATGACGTATTCGCCACCGAGCGCGTTGAGCATGAAGGTCCGGGTCATACGGGTGATGTAGGCCATGCTGAAATACGCGAGGATCAGAACCGGCTGAGCCATGTGCGCCAGCGCATCCCAAAATGCACCCATATCCCCGGCGATCAGCGAATCAACTGTCAGTAAACCGGTGACCTGCGGGATCATGTCTTGATAGATGATGTCCTGACGGCCCGGGCCGGGCGCGATGCCTAATGCGGAGTAGAAAATCAGCAGGCTGAGCAGCGCGAGCACAAAGACCGGCAGGGAGTGACCAGCCAGACACACCACGCGGATGGTCTGGTCAATCCAGCTTCCCTGACGCGTTGCCGCCCAGACGCCCAGCGGAATGCCGACGATTGCCGCAATAATAATCGCCGCCGTGGCCAGCTCGAGCGTGGCCGGGAAGAAACGTGCGATATCCGTAGTGACCAGATTGGACGTCAGGGCAGACCGGCCTAAATCACCGTGAAAGACCTGACTGATGTAATGAAAGAACTGCATCCAGAGGGGCTGATCCAGCCCCATTTCATGACGAACCCGTTCGACGACTGCCTGCGGTGCATTGTCGCCCACCGCAGCCAGAACCGGGTCCGTCGGCATAACGCGACCGATAAAGAAAGTCACCACCGACAGACCAAACAAAGTAAGACAAACGCTGATGCAGGTACTCAGAAATCCATTGAGTCTCTTGCTCACGCTTTAACAACCTTCTCGTAAGGGCTGGTGCTCATTACAGTCAATACTACACCGGAAATCACGTTACGGCAGGCGGCGGTCATAGTCGGTTGCAGCATGATGATAAACGGACTGTTTTCCATATGTTTGGTCTGCAATTCTTCATAGAGCTTGATGCGGGTGGCCGGATCAGATTCTTTCAGCGCTTTCGTGCTTAGATCAGAAATTGATTTATCCTGCCAGCTGCAACGCCAGGCCAGCGTGCGGCTTTTCGCAGAATCGGTGTTATCCGGATTGCTGCAAAATGCTTCGGCATTAGAGTTCGGGTCAAAGTAATCCGCGCCCCATTGGGTCAGCGCCAGTTGCTGCTGGCGGGCGCGCATTTTGGTCAGCACCTGACGGCTTTCAGCCGCGAGCAACGTCACTTTTATTCCGACTTCGGCGAGGTTAGCTTGTAATGCCTGCACGATGTCAGAAGAAGGTGAGGCGGAATAGTGATCGAGCGTGATCTCAAAACCATTCGGGAAACCGGCTTCTGCCAGCAACGCTTTGGCTTTTGCCACATCTCGTTTGTACATGATGGTATTCACGGCAGCCGGGAAACCTTCAGGCAGGAAACTCTGATGGATTTTGTGAGTGAGCGGCACGATATGCTGCTGAATATTTTCGTAATCAACCGCCCATTTCAGCGCCTGCCAGACCTGCGGTTTCGCGAGGTTGGGGTGTGCGGTATTGGCGGAGAGCATATAAGTCCCGGCGATACCTTTGCGTACCAGCGTGAAGTTTTTGTCGTTCATCAGCGGACGCAGCTGTTCGGTCGTCAGGTTACGTGCGATATCAATATCGCCTTTTTGCAGCATTAACAGCTGTGCAGAAGGGTCAACGATATGGCGCATGATGATGCGCTGGATTTTACCCGCGTGCGGGTTGTACTTGTTACTTTCGAGAATGACGGATTCGCTGACTTTCCAGTCGCGCAGTTTGAAGGCACCGGAACCGGCGCTGTTTTTCTTCAGCCAGGCGTTACCCAGATCCTCACCGACCTGATTCGCCAGACAGGCGGATTTCTGCACTATGCTGCCAACGTTGGCGGTCAGGCAATATAAAAGGAAAGATTCGGAAGCGGGTTCAGCGGTTTGAATCACCAGAGTTTCGGTGTCTGGTGCAGTAATCAGGGTGTCGACATTGTCTTTGGTATAACCAAACTGGTTGATGATGTAGGCCGGGCTTTTATCTAGTTTGACCACGCGTTGCAGGGAGAAAGCGGCATCTTCAGCGGTAACCGGTTTGCCGTCGGCCCATTTAGCTTTCGGATCCAGTTTGAAGGTAAAGGTTTTTTTATCGTCAGAAGCGGTCCATGACAGGGCCAGATCGCCTTCGATTTCATCAGGGGAAGCCAGCTTGGGTTTCACCAGTTGCTGATACATATTGCCGGTAATTTCGCTGCCCACGGACTCGAAGCTTTCATGCGGGTCAAGGCTGGTAATGATGTCGAGTTGGATTGCCATCACCAGTATCGAGGCGGGCGTGGCCGCAAACACGGCATCAAATTTAAGGTATGACAGCACAGGTATTGCGGAAAAACCGGTAACAAATTGACGCCTGGTAACCATAACTACTCCCATCGTGTTGATATATAAAAGTAAAATTAAAAATTACGTTGTCAGACCCTTGACTTAAACTCAGGCAACTGGCTTAAATGAAAAAACGTTGCTTTGCACCTGTCGACGTTTCGTATCGAAAAAACTAATCTGAAGCGTACTGTGTTTGTTCTTCGTTGGTGCAATCGTTCGCAGGTGATGCACTTCGTCTGAGCAAATCTCCGTTGTCTTAGTCATGCTTAATCAAAGGTAGACCTTTTTTATGAATAACGTAGCGCACGGAACTGAAGAATTAATGCCGGTATTTGATGGACATAACGATGTTTTGCTACAGCTTTGGAAAGAACATCGTCAAAATCCTGAACGCGCATTCCTTCAGGGACCCGCCAGCGGACAATTAGACCTGCCGCGCTGTCGTGAAGCGGGCTTTGCCGGCGGACTGTTTGCCGCGTGGGTACCCACTCCAGACACTGATCTTGCAAATAGCGTGCCTGATCGCTCAGTCGACACGCGATTCCTTGTGGAAGGTACTCAAAAACATCCTGATTTTTCTCCGACACCTTCTTTCGATTTTGCACGCGATATCACATTCGGGATGATGGCGTTTTTGCTCAGAATTGAAGAACAGTCGCAAGGGAAGGTGAAAATTTGCCGCACGGCGCAGGAAATCCGTCAGTCTATCGATAACCGTGCATTAGCTGTGGTTATGCATATCGAAGGTGCGGAAGCGATCGATGAGGATTTATACAATCTGGACGTGTTGTACAGCATGGGGCTGAGATCTCTCGGTCCGGTCTGGAGTCGTCCGAATATCTTCGGTCATGGCGTGCCATTTAAATACCAGACCTCACCGGATACCGGGCCGGGGCTAACGGAGGCGGGCGTCAGGTTGGTGAAAGCCTGTAACCAAAAACGCATCATGATTGATCTGTCGCATCTGAATGAAAAAGGGTTCTGGCAGATTGCCGGACTCAACGATGCCCCGCTGGTCGCCAGCCATTCCAACGCGTTCAGCATCTGCCCGCAGTCACGCAATCTGACTGACAAACAGCTGGCTGCTATCAAAGAGAGCAACGGTTTCGTCGGGCTGAACTTTGCCGTGCCGTTCCTGCGTGAAGACGGCAAAAGAAGCGACGACACCGGCACCGACATTATGGTGCGCCACGTGGATTATCTGGTGGAACATCTGGGAGAAGACAACGTGGGCTTTGGCTCGGATTTTGATGGCGCATCGATGGCGCCGTTTATGTCCGATGTGCGCGGGTTGCCGGTGTTGGTGAATGCGCTGCGTGAAGCGGGTTACGGGCAGGCGCTGCTGGAGAAGATTTGCTACAAAAACTGGGTAAACGTTCTGGAAAGAACCTGGGGACAATAGCGCGACTCAGGAAGTGGCATAAAGTAAAAAGGCAGCCCCGAAAGGCTGCCTTTTGCATCGTAGCGTTAATCAGACTTATTTGAAGAAGTCTGCGCTCACGGTCAGGTTGCCGCCGCTTTTGTTCTGCCACTGACGGGTAATATGGTAGAACTTCGCGCCTTTCGCCGCAGCACGGTTCGCCACTTCCTGTGAAACGTCCGTAGTGCTGTTGAAGTGGCCGGTGAAGGTTGTGGAATCAAACGGAACCATCTGAGCGGCGGTGACGTCGTTCACTTCCTGAATTTTAGCACCGTTAGTTGCTGTGACAGTGTAACGTTTGCCGGTAGATGATTGCGTTTCGAAGAAACGGCCAACATCACGGCTTGGGCTACCGGAAGAAGCCACACCCGGGATTTCCACTTTCGCCGCTGCTGCACCGCCAGCTGCCAGCGCGGCTTTACCTGCTTCGGAATCAGCAGGAATGGCATCCGGAGACTGAACTACGCGTTTTGGTGCATCTTTCTTATAAATGAACGCAGTGATGTACTGGTTACCGCCGCTGTTGGCATCAATCTGGCGCACGATGAAGAAGGAGTAAGCCCCTTTCTGTTTCGCTGCTGTCGTGATGGCATCATTAACGTCTGGCTGGCTGCGGAAGAAACCGCTGACAGTCACAGTGTCAAAAGGCTCCAGGCCATAGGCGACATCTTTCGGAAGCTCTACAACGCCGTTAATCACACGGTAGTGCGGGTCATTGCTGACTTCAGGCGCATCTTTTTTATAGATATCTGCAACTACGCGCCAGTTACCGCTATTGTTAGTGGTATTGGTATCTTGAATATAAAAATAATCTGCACCCAGCGTATCGGCACGGCGGGAGACAGCGTCAGACGCGTCGCCCAGCGTGTTAAATCGCCCGGTAATAACAATGCGATCAAAAGGCTTGATGGCTGCTGCTTTCTGCGGGCTAATTTCCTGCGCGGCATGTGCTGCGGACAGCGCAGAAATAGAAAACAGGGCCGATGCGATGATCGTTTTTGTCAGCTTCATAAAAAATCCTTTCACCTTGCGCTGTAATGTTGAAACGAGCTGAATTCTTGATGTGTAACAGGTTAGCGGCCGATTATTGCATGTAACAATGCTGAGTGTCTCAGCAATTTATGGCAATAATGCGAGCGGTATCGAGATAACACACCTCTTTTTTTGCTGCCATTAACTTATATAAGTTTGATGAATAAACCAAGTGGTGAAATAAATGTTAATTATTCACTATTTTCTAACTTTTATGCCCGCGCCGGGCGGGGTAGAGTGAGACTTTCCTGAGTGATTGATCCGGTATAAATAGGATTTTCAGGTGAAATAAAGGCTTGTTTCTCACGGTTTGCAGCAGGTTTGCGGACCATATCAATTTTTTTATTATTAATTGTCTGACTATCGCTGCGATACGTAGATTATTGATTAGATATTCAGTAGGTTATACCCAGCCTGCAAAAACAGATTTTCGGTCGTTTATATAACCGACAGGCTGGTAATTGAATTGTTATGTCGATGACACAAATCATCAATGAAAAGGGTGAAGGGAATACTATGCGTATTGGTGTACCAAAAGAGCGGTTGACCAATGAAGCCAGGGTTGCAGCCACGCCGAAGACGGTGGAACAGTTGCTCAAACTCGGCTTCACGGTGGCTATCGAACAGGGTGCCGGTAAGTTAGCCAGCTTTGAAGATTCCGCGTATGAAGAAGCGGGAGCCTCGGTCGTCACTGGCGATGATGTATGGCAATCAGATATCGTTTTGAAGGTGAATGCGCCTGAAAACGATGAAATTGACAAATTACAGGCAGGAAGTACGCTGGTCAGCTTTATCTGGCCTGCACAAAATCCTGAATTGATCCAAAAATTGGCCGACCGTCAGGTGACGGCGATGGCGATGGATTCTGTGCCACGTATTTCTCGCGCGCAATCTCTGGATGCCCTGAGCTCGATGGCTAACATCGCAGGTTACCGTGCGATTGTTGAAGCTGCGCATGAATTTGGCCGTTTCTTCACCGGGCAAATCACCGCCGCCGGTAAAGTTCCGCCTGCAAAAGTCATGATTATCGGTGCTGGCGTGGCTGGCCTTGCTGCCATCGGTGCAGCAGGCAGCCTCGGTGCCATCGTTCGTGCGTTTGATACCCGCCCTGAAGTTAAGGAGCAGGTACAAAGTATGGGTGCTGAGTTCCTGGAACTGGACTTCGAAGAAGAAGCGGGCAGCGGTGACGGCTACGCGAAAGTGATGTCCGAAGCGTTCATCAAAGCGGAAATGGCGCTGTTTGCGGCTCAGGCTGAAGAAGTGGATATCATCGTGACTACCGCGCTGATCCCGGGCCGCCCGGCACCCAAGCTCATCACTAAAGAAATGGTTGCTTCCATGAAACCGGGCAGCGTGATTGTTGATCTGGCGGCGCAAACCGGCGGTAACTGCGAGCTGACCGTTGCAGACAAAATCACGACCACCGAAAACGGTGTGAAGATCATCGGTTATACCGATCTGCCAAGCCGTCTGCCAACACAGTCTTCGCAATTGTACGGCACTAACCTGGTTAACCTGCTGAAACTGCTGTGCAAAGAGAAAAACGGTGTAATCGAAATTGATTTCGAAGATACCGTTGTGCGCGGCGTGACCGTGGTGAAAACCGGCGAAGTAACCTGGCCTGCGCCACCGATTCAGGTTTCAGCGCAGCCCCAGGCAGCCAAAGCCGCAGAACCGGTAGTAAAAGCCGAAGCAAAACCGGCTAATCCGTGGACTAAATACATCATCATGGCCGTCGCCATCGTGCTGTTTGGCTGGCTGGCGAATGTTGCTCCGAAAGAGTTCCTGTCCCACTTTACCGTTTTCGCGCTGTCCTGCGTGGTCGGTTATTACGTGGTCTGGAACGTCAGTCATGCGTTGCATACCCCGTTAATGTCGGTCACTAACGCCATTTCAGGGATCATCGTGGTGGGTGCCGTGCTGCAAATCGGTCATGGCGGTTGGGTCAGTTTCCTGTCCTTTGTTGCCGTTCTGATTGCCAGTATCAATATTTTCGGCGGATTCACCGTCACTCAGCGCATGCTGAAGATGTTTCGTAAGAACTAAGGAATAACATATGTCTGGGGGTTTAGTTACAGCAGCATATATTGTTGCCGCTATTCTGTTTATTTGCAGCCTTGCGGGATTGTCAAAACATGAAACATCTAAGCAAGGTAATATTTTCGGTGTCACCGGGATGGCTATCGCGCTTGTCGCGACCATTCTGGGGCCAGACTCCGGTAATGTAGGCTGGATCATCGTCGCGATGGTGATTGGTGGTGCGATTGGCGTATATCTGGCACGTAAAGTCGAAATGACTGAAATGCCTGAGCTGGTGGCAATCCTTCACAGCTTCGTGGGTCTGGCGGCGGTTCTGGTGGGCTTTAACAGCTATCTGGATCACGGCGCTGTACCGATGGAAGGCGTGATGGAGAACATCCATCTGACCGAAGTGTTCCTCGGCATCTTCATCGGTGCGGTGACCTTCACCGGTTCGATTGTGGCGTTTGGCAAACTGCGCGGGATTTTCTCTTCCAAACCGCTCGCACTGCCGCACCGTCACAAGCTGAATCTGGCAGCGCTGGTCGTTTCATTCCTGCTGATGGTCACGTTCGTTCGTACCGATAGCGTTGGCCTGCAAGTTCTGGCACTGCTTATCATGACCATTATCGCCCTGGGCTTCGGCTGGCATCTGGTTTCTTCCATCGGCGGTGCGGATATGCCGGTGGTGGTTTCCATGCTGAACTCTTATTCCGGTTGGGCCGCGGCGGCCGCAGGTTTCATGCTGAGCAACGATCTGCTGATCGTCACCGGTGCGCTGGTAGGTTCTTCCGGTGCGATTCTGTCCTACATCATGTGTAAAGCGATGAACCGTTCGTTCATCAGCGTGATTGCCGGTGGTTTCGGTACTGACGGTTCTTCTACCGGTGACGCAGAAGAAATGGGCGAATACCATGAAGCGTCAGCCGAAGAAGTGGCTGACATGCTGAAAAACGCCAGCTCTGTGATCATCACCCCGGGCTACGGCATGGCCGTGGCGCAGGCGCAATACCCTGTACACGACATCACGGCTAAACTGCGTGCGAAAGGTATCAAAGTCCGTTTTGGTATTCACCCGGTGGCCGGACGTTTACCAGGCCACATGAACGTGCTCCTGGCTGAAGCAAAAGTCCCGTATGACATCGTGCTGGAAATGGACGAGATCAACGACGACTTTAGCGATACCGACGTGGTGCTGGTTATCGGTGCGAATGACACTGTGAACCCGGCCGCGCAGGAAGATCCGCGCAGCCCGATCGCCGGCATGCCAGTGCTGGAAGTGTGGAAAGCGCAGAACGTTATCGTATTTAAACGTTCAATGAACACCGGTTATGCCGGGGTACAGAACCCGCTGTTCTTCAAAGAAAATACGCAAATGCTGTTTGGTGATGCGAAAGAAAGCGTAGAGAAAATTCTGCGCGCGCTGTAACTCTTCGTCAGTCATTCAGTAATGAAAAAGGCCAGTCTGTTGACTGGCCTTTGTTTTATCCGTTGTTCAGACGTTATTCGTCGTCATCTTCTTCGTCATCGTCAGACGTAATCGGGCACTCGAAATCATCGGGCTTAATGGCCAGCAAATCACATTTCAGATGATCGATCACCTGTTCTGTGGTATTGCCCAGAAACGCCGCAGACAATCCGGTACGCCCGATAGATCCCAGCACCACAACACCCGCTTGCAGATGTTCCGCAAGGTCAGGAATGACTTCTTCCGGCAGGCCTTTTTCCACATGCGTGAATTTTTCGTCGAGTTGGAATTTCTGGCGTAGCGCTTTCATCGCAATCAGATGCTGGCCACGTATCGCGTCGTTGTAAACGCTCGGGTCAAAATCGGGAAGTTCGATGGCGATGTTAATCGGTGTCACCGGGTAAGCCCCCACCAAATGGACTTCTGTCTGATTCACATGGCTGGCGAGTTCAATGGTCTCTTTCACAAGTTTGATGTTGAGCGGATCGTGATAAGGCTCTTCGCTGGAAAGGTTAACGGCAACCACTGCTTTACCGCCTTCCGGCCACGGCTGGTCTTTCACCATCCAGACCGGGCAAGGGCATTTGCGCAGCAAATTCCAGTCCGTCGGAGTGAAAATAACGGATTCAAGACGGTCATGCTGATGGGCCATTTTCAGAAGCAAATCATGATTTCCGGAAATCACCTCCTGAATAATCGCTTCAAAAGGTTTGTTATGCCAGACGACTTTCACATCAATCGGAATGCCCGCGTCGACATAATAGTGGCATTGCTCTTTGATCCATTCTTCTCTTTCGCTGATCACGCTCTGGCGCATGCTGGTTCGCTCATCCGGCGAAAGCATGGTCGTCATTTCGTACGAAAAGTCATAAATGGACAGGAAAGCTTTGATGCGGCCACCGTTGCGCTGCACCAGATAAACGGCACGACGCAGTGCGGGTTGGTCATCCTGATTGGGGTCTATAGCAACCAGTAAATTCTGATACTTAGCCATGGGGACTCCTTAACACCTGTAAGAGAACGGCGGTCAGTGTATTAACTACAGAGTAAACCAAGATTAAGCAATCGGACAGAGGAGAAATTGAGTCGGATCAACAAATTATTCCTTGATGATCCAACGCCAATCTATTAGAAGAAAATCAAAACGATCAGGCAGAAACGGGAGCAGACTGTCCGGCTAACTGAGAAAGCATTTCGTGATTCTCAATCGTAATGTATTTGCCTTTAACACTCAGCATTTCTGATTTTTGGAAACGGCCCAGCAAACGACTGATGGTTTCGACGGTCAGGCCGAGATAGTTACCGATATCGCCACGGGTCATTGTCAGGCGGAATTCGCGCTGAGAGAAACCACGTTGTGCGAAACGGCGGGAGAGGTTGTAAATAAACGCCGCCAGTCTTTCTTCAGCATTTTTCTTGGACAGCAACAGGATCATGTCCTGATCGCCTTTGATCTCACCACTCATCAGGCGCATCATTTGCTGGCGCAGATTGGGCATTTTCCCGGAGAGGTCATCAAGTGTCTCAAATGGGATTTCACAAACCATGGACGTTTCCAGAGCCTGTGCGAAACTTGGGTGCTGCAAACCACCAATTGCATCAAAGCCGACTAAATCGCCTGCCAGATGGAAACCGGTAATCTGTTCGTCACCTTGTTCAGTGATGGTATAGCTTTTGATGGTTCCTGAACGGATAGCGTAAAGGGATTTCAGTTCATCACCGGCTTTAAACAATGCCTGACCTTTTTGGATCGGCTTTTTCCTTTCGATGATGTTATCCAGCTGATCGAGTTCATGCTCGTTCAGGGTGAAAGGAATACAAAGCTGGCTGATGCTACAGTCCTGACAATGGATTGCACAGCCACCAGATTGGATACGTCGAATAATACGTTTTTCTGGGATCATGATAGTCACTCTGGCAATATTGATATGGGTCAATTTTAACATCTTTTGCAACGAGTGATAAGTAGCTGAATGGAGCGAAAAGAGCGAAATGTTAAAAAACCCCGATTTTAAACAGGTTTTTCTTCGGAATATTTTGATCTGAACTGGGAATTAAGTCGAATTGAGAATCAATGAGATTTAAAACTGCGTCAAATTATCCGTGAAAATTATAATTCTATTTTAATGAATTAGCCGTCTGAATCAATTTATAGCAACCTAAGGATATTCTCTGACGGTAAATTATTCGCGGGCGTAGGGGATCAATTTACACCCTTAATTCGCCGCGCGAGATTATGGCACAAAATGCCACCTGCCAACGACTTTGATACCCATTCGCTTCGCAACCGCATACAATGCGCAGATTCGTTTAGCTTTCGTTTAACTTTAGGAAAGGTGTAATGCAGTCTGATTCTCTGGGATTCCCATTCGAAACGACCGTGGTTTTTGTTGTCGTGGCCGTCGCCGCGCTGCTGATTGATATCTTCGCACATCGCAGCCACAAACCGATTGGCCTGAAAAGCGCTTCAATCTGGACACTCTTCTGGATTGCTGTTTCTCTCAGTTTTGCCGGATTTCTCTATATTCATCACGGTAAAGAAGTCGCCAGCTTGTTCCTGACCGGCTATGCGCTGGAGCAGGTATTGTCCGTGGACAACCTGTTCGTGATTATGGCGATTTTTGCCTGGTTTAAAGTGCCTGACGGTTATCGCCACCGCATCCTTTACTGGGGCGTTATTGGTGCCATCGTCTTCCGTGGTATTTTCGTGGTGATCGGCACCAGCCTGCTGGCTCTGGGGCCTTGGGTCGAAATGGTGTTTGCCGTCGTCATCCTGTGGACCGCAATTCTGATGATGCGTGCAGGGAATGATGATGAAGAGAATGATGATTACTCTGATCACATCGCCAACCGTCTGGTGCGCCGTTTCTTCCCGGTGTTCCCGAAACTGGTAGGGCCGCATTTTCTGGTGAGCAGCGAGCAGGTCGAAGCTGAACTGGCGAAACCCGAAAATCAGGGCTTCAGCTTTACCGTGAAGAAGGGCGTGCGCTACGCGACGCCGTTGCTGCTGTGTATTGCCGTTGTGGAAATCTCCGACCTGATGTTTGCTTTTGACAGCGTGCCTGCCGTGATTGCTGTCAGCCGTGAACCGCTGATTGTGTATTCTGCCATGATGTTCGCGGTGCTCGGTTTGCGTACGATGTATTTCGTACTTGAAGCGCTGCGTAAGTATCTTGTGCATCTGGAAAAATCTGTGATTTTCCTGCTGTTCTTTGTGGCGGCAAAACTGGCGCTGAACTCAAGTAATCATCTGTGGCATCACGGCATAGAAATCGAGGCGTTAACCAGTCTTTACGTGGTTCTGGGCGTGCTGGCGCTGGGTATTGTGGCCAGCTTGCTTTTCCCTGGCAAAAAAGAATCCGCCTAGTTTCTAATCCTTAATTCGCTGGTCAGTCCCATAAAAAACGCTGCAATCGCAGCGTTTTTCTTTCCTGTTTTCAGAATCCTCAGGGCATTACACGTCGCCTTCGTTATCTTTTTCCACCGCTTCATGAATGCGATCCAGCATATCCGGGAACGCCGACTGCACACGGCTCCAGCTTGGAATAAACGGCTTTTCGCTCGGCGTATCCACAAACGCCTGACCGGCTTCCATAATCGCGCCGGAGAAGAGTTCAACAGCCGACTCCTCGCTGTGGCGGTCAAACGACAGACCGTTCATCCGCGCATCGTTCTCAAAGCTGTCAATCATATCCAGCGCATTACGGTAATACGTGGCTTTCAGAATGCGGAATGACTCGCTGGTAATATTCACGCCGAGAATTGCCATCTTCCGGTACAGCGCCTTGGTAATATCAATACTCATACGCTGCAAACCGTTGGTGGCGTCATCTTCTGACATCGGCTGATGCTTGTGGTCGTAATTATCAGCGATATCCACCTGACAGATACGGCGCGTCGCGGTATTGCGGTGAAGTTCGGACAACACACCGATTTCCAGCCCCCAGTCGCTGGGAATACGCAAATCATTCAGAACGTGCGTGCGCATGGCGAACTCACCGGAAAGTGGGTAACGGAAGGTGCGCAGATATTCCAGAAAATCCGAATGACCATAAACAATTTGCAGCGATTTGAGCAGCGGGAAGACCAGAAGACGCCCGACGCGCCCGTTGAATTTCCCGTCCGCCACACGGGCGTAATAACCTTTGCAGAAATCGTAATGGAAGTTCGGGTTCGCCACGGGATACATCAGACGCGCCAGCATATCCCGACTGTACGTGACAATGTCACAATCATGCAGCCCGACCACCGATGTCCGGCGCGATGCCAGCGTATACCCGGCGCAGAACCACACGTTGCGGCCTTTACCCGGTTCATTTGGCGACAGGTTTTCTTTTTTAAGCTCTTCATCCAGCGCCTTCAGACGCGGCCCATCATTCCACAAAATACGGTGACGCTGCGGCAAGCGGGAGAAGAATTCGCGGGCAAATAAAAACTGATCGCGGTCTGCGCGATCTAAACCAATGACTATTTCTTCCAGATAGGGGACTTTTGTCAGCTCATCGACAATATGGGTCAGCGCCGGGCCTTCGAGTTCTGAAAACAATGAAGGTAATATTAACCCCATTGAACGGCGGCCTGAAAACACCTGCAAATCGTATTCCAGTTCTTCAACTTTACGGTGAGTCAGGTTATGAAAATTAGTGATTACACCATCCTGATAAAAATCGCTCATACGGTATTCTCCAATTTTAGAATAGATAAAATTATTGGAAGTCTTATCGGTAAAACAAAGAGCAATAAACAATGCAAATGCCTGCATTGAATAAATGACTTTTCCTTTAACACCTTCTTTTATGAAAGGGTAATAAAATGATTCAGCCCCTGACTCCAACCGTGTGGGCCAAACTCTGTGGTGCGAAATACCTGTGAGCCGTTCCCGTCGTTCACCGGCATCTGATGGTCGTGATAGCCTTTAATCACCACGGCGTAATCTACGGTCTCCAGCATCGATAAGTCGTTCGGGCCATCGCCCAGCCCGATACTGGCGACCGGCACGCCGCGCTGTTGCCGGTATTGTTCTGACAACCATTGAACCGCCTGACCTTTTCCGGCATCCGTGCCCATCACGTGCCAGAAACGGCCTCCGCGCGTGAGCGCCAGACCTTCACGGGACAGGCACTTTTTCAGATGTGCAAAATCCAGATCGTTACCAAACCACACCAGCGGTTCGGACGCTTCGCGCTGCATCGCCCGCTGCGCATCAGTTTCTGAAAGCCCGGTCCAGACTGCGACCTGTTTTGGTGTAACGTCACCAAAGCCGCGAAACTCAAAGTCATAGCGCTGGCGCAAATCGACCAGCGTCTCACGGATATCGCGGTAACGGGCACCGATGATATGAACCGGTTCCTGATCCTGCGTTTGCCAGCCCGAAGGCAGGTGGATAATCGCCCCGTTTTCTGCAATAAAAGGCTGGTGCGTTAAGTGCAGGGCGGATTGTAATGACCCAACTTCGGCGGAGGTTTTACTGGTGGTCAGAATTAACGGAACGTTCGCGTCAGCCAGTTTATCCAGCCACGGTTGCGCGGGTTTCCAGCTGTAATCGTGATGGTCGAGCAGCGACCCGTCCAGGTCAGTAAAAATAATTAAGGGATCATCAAGGTACGGCATCTTTTCTCCTCAATTTGACAGGGTTACAGAAGCGCATTGATTGGAATGTGTTTCTGCCCCAGCAGCTAAGTATAGATTCAAAAATGACTTTTACCGGTTATCCGGCTCTTTCCAGATTCTTTAACGGCGTCCGGCAAACAGAACCCGGCTTTACCCGCAGGCCATTTGCAGGGATAATTTACCCCGGTCCTGCCGCTGAAAAAGAGGTAAAAAATGAGCGATGATGATGATTTATTCAGTCAGGAAATGGCAGGTGTGGAGCCGCTGGCGTCGGATAAACGGGTGGTCTACCTCAGGAACTCAGCCACAGGGAACAAACCGAAAACTGGCGAAGCCGCCGAAAAACGCGACAACCCGCTGACTACCGGTTTTCTGAATATTCAGGCGTGCGATGAGCCGCTGGAGTACAAACACGACGGCGTCCAGCAGGGCGTGCTCGACAAACTCCGGCAGGGAAAATACCCGCTGGGAGCCAGCCTGAATCTACTGCGTAAGCCGGTCGAACAGTGCCGTCAGGAACTTTTTGCCTTCTTCTGTCAGGCGCAGGCGGGAAATTTACGCACCCTGTTAATCATCCACGGACGTGGCCGGGCTGACGAAAGCCACGCCAATATCGTGCGCAGCTACGTCGCGAAATGGCTGAAGCAGCTTGATGATGTTCAGGCTTTCTGCGTAGCAATCCAGAAAGATGGCGGCGCGGGGGCCTGCTATGTGGCACTCAGAAAAACGGCGCAGGCCAAACAGGAAAACTGGGAACGCCACGCCAAACGGAGTCGCTGACCCCTAAGCTTCTACAGAAACTTTGTTGCGTCGTGGTTTAAGCGCGACCCCTTAATGTCCTGATACTTTTTCTGCCCGGCGACGGGCACTCAACTGAGTTATTTTCATGTTTTCAAAACCGGTTTATTTACGTTGCACACTGGTACTGTGTGCGGTGGGTCTGCTTTCTGCCTGCGACCGTAGTGCGTCTGATGCAAAAGATGCGCTGGTGATAGAAGGGAAAACCATGGGCACGTTTTACCGTGTCAGCCTGGCGGGAGTAGGCAAAAACCGGGAAGCCTCGCTGCGTGAACAAATCGAAGCGCAGCTCAAAGAAGACGATCACGAGCTGTCGACCTACAAAGAAGACTCTGTGCTGTCGCGCTTTAACCAGTATCAGGGCAACGTACCGCAGCCGGTCAGTGCGGGTATGGCGGATGCCATTGTGACGTCAATGCGCATAGGCCAGCTGACCGGCGGTGCGATGGACATTACCGTAGGGCCGCTGGTGAACTTATGGGGATTCGGGCCGGATAAACAGCCAGTGAAAATGCCGACGCCGCAACAAATTGCGGATGCCCGCCAGCGTATCGGATTACAGCATCTGAAAGTGATCCAGCAAAGCGACGGGCAGTATCTGCAAAAAGATTTGCAGGGGATGTATGTTGATCTCTCGACCGTGGGCGAAGGTTATGCGACCGACCATCTGGCGCGCCTGATTGAAGGCAACGGCATCAGCAATTATCTGGTGTCGGTGGGCGGTGCGGTGGTTTCACGCGGACACAATCCGAAGGGTAATCCGTGGCAGGTGGCGATTCAGAAACCGACGGACAAAGAGACGGCGGTGCAGGCGATTGTCGATTTACAGGGCATGGGGATCAGCACCTCCGGCAGCTACCGCAATTACTACGAACTCGATGGCAAACGGTTATCGCACATTATTGATCCGGCAACCGGCGCACCGATCACGCACAAACTGGTTTCAGCGACCGTGATTGCGCCGACCGCGCTGGAAGCGGATGGCTGGGATACCGGCCTGATGGTGCTGGGTACGCACAAAGCGCTGGCGCTGGCGGAGAAAGAGCATCTGGCGGTATATCTCATCACCAAAGAGGGCAACACCTTCAAAACCTACATGTCGCCGCAATTCAAAGCGTACCTGAAAGATCCCGAGTAACCGTTTACAGCGTTCCGTGCAGTTTCTCCGCCAGAAAATCGAGAAACACGCGTAATGCCGGAGACTGGCCTTTGTGGCTGGCATACAGCGCCGAAATCTCAGACGGCGGTGTCTGCCAGTCCGGCAGAAAATAGTGCAGCCTGCCGGTCGCTAAATCGTCTTTGCACGCCATTTCCGGCAGCAGCGCAATACCCAATCCGTCCACCGCAGCCTGGCGCAGCACCAGCAGATTATTGCTGATCATCTTCGGCGTTAATGCCACTTTTCGGGATCCGTCCTGTGGATGTGAGAGCGCCCAATGACTGGCTGCCCACGGTGTTTTGCGCACTAAAGTCGGCAGATAACTCAGCTGATCCTTCGATGGCGTGCAAGGCAGAGCAGCGATAAACGCCGGGCTGGCTACCAGCGCGTAGCGGAGCAGCCCGAGTGATTTGCGGTACAAACCAGAATCCTCCAGCGGTTCGCTGTGCGAGTGCAGAGTGACGTCGAAATTCTCCTCCAGCAAATCTACCGACCGGTTGATGGCCAGAAGCTCCAGCTGTATATCGGGAAAACGGGTCAGGAATTCCGTCATCAGCGGCGCGACCACCATTTCCGCCATCATGACCGGCGTACACACACGCAGAAGCCCGCGAGGATTCTGCTGTAAATCATCGATGACCTGCCGCGCCGCCTGTGCCTGTTGCAGTAATTTCTGGCATTCAATCGCGTAGCATTCGCCCACGCTGGTGACTGCAAAATGGCGCGATGTGCGTTGCAGCAAACGCACGCCGAGGCGGGTTTCCAGCACTGAAGAAGGGAAGTTGCATGATTTCCAGGAGCCGTATCTGGTGTCCATTCTGGAACTGATGGGCGTGGTGAACAGCCACATTATTCGTGCGGAAGGCGTGAGCCGTCAGGCTATTGGTCGCGAAAAAGGGCTGGCGCAAGGGCGTGAAACGCTGCTTCAGATTTTGAATGCCTGAAGCAGCAGGGCGGGCTTAGTGTTTGGCGGTGCTAACCAGTTCAAACAGCACCACGGTTCGCGAAGTACAGATGTATTCACGGCCAAACTCAAAATTATGCTCGTTCACATCGTCGGGCTGGAATGTATCAAGAATATGCCGCCAGCCTTCTCCGTGCACAACGGAGGGAAGCGTGAACACGACATCTTCGTGCGAGGCGTTAAACAGCAGCAAAACCGTGCTTAACGATCCCTGCCGCAGCAAACCGGTGGGCTGTGCGCGGCCATCGAGGAGCATCGCGATGCATTTAGCGTGCGGATCCTTCCAGGCGACGTCAGTCATTTCTTCGCCCTGCGGCTGGAACCAGCTGACATCTTTCACGCCCAGTTTTTCATGCACTGCGCCTGTCAGAAAACGGCCACGGTGCAGGATCGGGAAACGCTTACGCAGAGCAATAAGCCGGTACGTAAAGAGCAGGAGCGACTGGCCTTTCTCCTCAATATTCCAGTTAACCCACGCAATCTCGGTATCCTGACAATAGGCATTGTTATTGCCATTTTGCGAGCGCGCAAATTCGTCCCCGGCCAGCAACATCGGCGTGCCCTGCGAAAACAGCAGCGTCGCCAGCATATTGCGCATTTGCCGCAACCGCAGCGCGTTAATGGCAGGATCATCAGTCTGACCTTCCACGCCATAGTTGGCCGAAATATTGTTATCGCTGCCGTCTTTACCACTTTCGCCGTTGGCTTCGTTGTGTTTGCTGGCGTAAGACACCCAGTCGTTAAGCGTGAAACCGTCGTGCGCGGTAATAAAATTCACCGAGGCATAAGGCTTTCGCCCGCGGTGATTAAACAAATCTGCCGAACCGGAAAGCCGGGTGGCAAACTGCGCCAGCTGGCCTTCGTCGCCGCGCCAGAATTTACGCACCGTGTCGCGGAACCGGTCATTCCACTCCATCCAGCCCGGAGGGAAACCGCCCACCTGATAGCCTCCGGGGCCGCAGTCCCAGGGCTCGGCAATCAGCTTACACTGGCTGAGGATCGGATCCTGACGGCAGGTATCAAGGAAACCACAGCCTTCGTCAAAACCGTAACTTTCGCGCCCGAGAATGGTCGCGAGGTCGAATCGGAAACCGTCGACCTGCATTTCAGTCGCCCAGTAGCGCAAAGAATCCGTGACCATTTGCAGCACTCGCGGATGGCTGAGATTGAGCGTATTGCCGGTTCCCGTGTCATTGATGTAATAACGCTTATTGTCCGGCATCAGGCGGTAATAGCTGGCGTTGTCGATGCCTTTGAACGACAGGGTCGGGCCAAGTTCATTGCCTTCCGCCGTGTGGTTGTAAACCACGTCGAGAATGACTTCTATGTTTGCCGCGTGCAGGGTGGCAATCATTTGCTTGAATTCATTAACGGTGTGCGTCGCCATATATTGCGGGTGTGGCGCGAAGAAACTCAGCGTGTTGTAACCCCAGAAATTATGCAGCCCTTTATCCTGCAAATGCCGGTCATCGGTGAACGCATGAACCGGCATCAGTTCAACTGACGTCACACCCAGCGACCGGATGTATTCCACGATGTGCGGCGTACTCATTCCCGAGAAAGTTCCGCGCAGATGCTCCGGCACTGCCGGATGACGCATGGTGTAGCCGCGTACATGCGTTTCATATATCAGCGTTTTTTCCCACGGAATATGGCGCTTGCGTGAACGCGCCCACGAAAATGCCGGGTCGATCACGCGGCACTTTGGCAAAAATTCCGCGCTGTCGCGGTTATCAATGTGCAAATCTTTCTTCGCACTTTGCAGATCATAGGCAAACAGTGCGTCATCCCATTTCAGCTCGCCGACAATCTGTTTGGCATAAGGATCGAGCAGTAATTTGGCCGGATTAAACCGGTGACCGTCGTGCGGCGCATAAGGGCCGTGAACACGATAAGCATAAAGCAGGCCGGGGCGGGCGTCCGGCAGATAGCCGTGCCAGACCTCGTCGGTGTATTCAGGCAGTTCAATCACGTCGTACTGCTCACCGGCTTCATTAAACAGACACAGCTCAACTTTTGTGGCGTTGGCGGAAAACAGCGCAAAATTCACACCCAGACCGTCCCAGGTTGCGCCGAGCGGGACGGGCAATCCTTCGCGCACGCGGGTGGTGTGCCCGGAATCGAAGCTACGAACAATTTCGCCGTCGCTGTAAGGATGAATGATGCGCACACCCAAACCGTCAACGGCGATATCAACCTGTGCATGAGAAGGGACGGTGCGGACTTCGTCCGCCGTGGCAGTGGGTTTACTTGGCTTACCGGATCGGGCCTTTGTCATACTCGACGTCACTCCGTTTCAGGGAAATCTGACAAAAAAATACCGAAAGAGGCCTGTCTGCGCATGCACAGACAATATCAAGGAGTGTAGACCGGACTGGCAAAATTGACCTGAAAACCGCGAAAAGCTGTACAAGCTAAGAGGCTTCGTCAATAGTGAGAATGAAAAGCTAGCCTGCTAGTGATTATAAGAATTCATCCCCGAGGATTTCCTTTATGACCATTGCTTTGCTGAGCCACATCGACCTTGATGCGGGTTACCCTGAACGGTTTGAAGCTGCCGGATATTCACTGCATTTCGCCACTACACCGGAACAGCGTGCAAACCTTGATCCGCACATCGCCCAAACCATTCGCGGCATTTTAACCATCGGCACTATTGGTGTGAGCGCGGCGGAAATCGCGTCTTTGCCCGCGCTGGAAATCATCTGCGCGCAGGGCGTTGGCTTTGAACATATCGACGTGGCTGCGGCAAAACAGCGCGGCATTATGGTCACACACGGGCCGGGCACCAACAGTTCTTCGGTTGCGGATCATACGCTGGCGCTGATGCTGGCGATCACCCGGCGGATCCCGCAGTTCGATGCTGCCGTGCGTGCCGGAGAATGGAAAAAAACGCGCTGGAACGTGGACGGAATGGCCGGTAAACGGCTGGGGATTATTGGTCTGGGCAACATCGGTGCGCTGATTGCCCGCCGCGCCGCCGGAGGTTTTGATATGGACGTGGGATATCACAACCGCCGTCCGCAGGAGAACAGCCCGTATCATTATTTCCTTAGCATTACCGAACTGGCCGCCTGGTCGGATTATCTGGTTGTCGCCACGCCTGGCGGTGCCAATACCACCCGGCTGGTGAATGCGGAGGTTTTGCAAGCACTGGGTGAAAACGGTTATCTGATTAACATTTCGCGGGGCAGCGTGGTGGACAGTGACGCGCTGATCGCCAGCCTGCAACGCCGTGAAATTGCCGGAGCTGCGCTGGATGTGGTGGACGGAGAGCCGAAAGTTCCGGCAGAAATGCTGTCTTTGGATAATCTGGTGCTGACGCCGCATGTGGCCGGGCGGTCGCCGGAATCCGTTGAAAATATGATGACGCTGGTGCAGTCAAATCTGCATGCCTGTTTTTCAGGTCAGCCGGTTATGACGCCAGTGCCTCAATAATCCCCCGTTGTATTTGCCAGAAGTTGAGATTAAACGCCGCCTGCCGGCGTTTTTTTATGGGCGTTAAAAATCAGGCAAGCAGTCTATAGTCGTAAAAAGCATAAGTAACCGCTTTTTCTTATTTGTCTGGCATAGCTACAGATCGTAACAATAGGCTTTTCAGGCAGAACAGAGGCAGACAGCGGTGAATTTTCAACAACTCAAAATTATACGGGAATCCGCGCGATGCAATTACAACCTGACCGAAGTCTCGAACATGTTGTTCACTTCGCAGTCAGGCGTCAGTCGTCATATTCGCGAGCTGGAAGATGAGCTGGGCGTTGAGATTTTCATCCGTCGCGGCAAGCGTCTGCTGGGGCTGACAGAACCGGGCAAAGAGCTGCTGGCCGTGGCCGAGCGCATTCTCAATGAAGCGCAGAATATCCGCCGTCTGGCCGATGTGTTTTCGAAAGAAGATGCAGGCGTACTGACCATCGCCACCACGCACACGCAGGCGCGTTACAGTCTGCCCAAAGTCATCAAAGCCTTCCGCGCGATTTATCCGGGCGTACGGCTGGAACTTCATCAGGGCTCGCCGCAGGAAGTGCTGGCGATGTTGCTGAGCGGACAGGCGGATGTGGCCATCGCCAGCGAAAAACTAATGAACGACCCGGCGGTGGCGGCGTTCCCGTATTACCGCTGGCATCATGCGATTGTCGTTCCCCAGGGGCATCCGCTCACGTTGCAGCATCCGGTCACGTTACAGCATCTCAGTGAACAACCGCTGATCACTTATCGTCAGGGCATCACCGGGCGTTCCCGCCTGGATGAAGCCTTCAGCCGCGCGGCGCTCAACGCGGATATCGTGCTCAGCGCGCAGGATTCTGACGTGATTAAAACCTACGTAGAACTGGGATTAGGTGTGGGGATCCTGGCGGATAAAGCCTTTGAAGCCGCGCGCGACACCGGCCTTCAGCTGATTAACGCCGAGCATTTGTTCGAAGGCAACACCGTCTGGCTGGGGCTTAAAAAAGCGCAGTTGCAGAGAAACTACGTCTGGCGGTTTATCGAACTGTGTAATCCGGGGTTATCGGTGAATGAGATCAAGGAGAAGGTGTTTGCGGTAGGGGATGAGCCGGTGATTGACTATCAGATTTGATTGTATGAGGCGTCATACGGGCGCCTGAAAATTCAACTTTCAACTTTCAACTTTCAACTTCAAGACCTTGGGCTCGCCGCCCAAACTGGCCCAAAGGGCGTGTTAACGCGCGCGCCCTCTGGACACCCGCGCTTTTAAACTGCGCGCTGCCGCTGGCTGGCCATGTTTCAGCCACTCCGGCTATTGCCGCAAACGCCGCCGCTGCGCGGTCCTTTCGCTTCGGGTTCGAACCTGCTCGAAAAAAGACTCTCGCCGTTTCTCACCACTTTCTCAACGTCGTTTTGAAAGCGGCCAATGGCTATGTCATTCGGAAGCACGGGATGGGGTGTTGTCAGAGGTTTGCTAAACCCCCTCCCGACCTCCCCCTTCGCAGGGGGAGGAGCAAACCATAGCGCATAAAAAAAGCCGATTCCTGAGAACCGGCTCTGATGCACATCAAACGAACAAGCGTTCGCTAAGCTGCAGGCTTGGCAATTACATTGCGATTTTCCATCCGCACTTCCGCGATATTGACATCAATGATGTCACTCTGACGATAGGCGACTTCGCCTTTAATCAGCACGGTGCCGGTGTCTGCACTGCATACCAGCTCGTCGCGCACGCTGTGCAGGAACGGAGCAGGGATGAATGCGACGGCCCCGATATCTTGCAGACGTACGCGCAAACCACCGCGGGTCACATCGATAACTTCAGCGCTGAATTTCACATCCGTGCCGACTTTATCTTCCAGATAACGGGCGTACAGCCAGTCACCGACGTCGCGCTCAGCCATGCGGTTGGCACGGCGGCGTTCGGCAAGCTGAACAGTCATATCGTCCTGCGGTTTCTCAGCCGACTGTTGCAGAATCATCGCTTTCAGCAAACGGTGGTTCACCATATCGCCGTATTTACGGATTGGTGAAGTCCAGGTTGCGTAAGCTTCCAGACCCAGACCGTAGTGCGGCCCCGGCGTGGTGCTGATTTCTGCAAAAGTCTGGAAACGACGGATACGGCTGTCGAGGAACTGTGTTGGCAAGGCATCCAGTTTACGGCGTAGTGCGCAGAAACCTGGCAGCGTCAGCAGTGCTTCGGCGTTAGCTTCAACGTCATTCGCCTGAAGTACGGTGACCGCGTTTTCAACCAGCAGCGGGTCAAAACCTGTATGCACGTTGTACACGCCGAAACCGAGGCTGTCGCGCAGCGCAATCGCCGCACAGACGTTTGCTGCGATCATAGATTCTTCAACGATGCGGTTAGCTATACGGCGGTGCTCGGCGATGATTTCCAGGACGTTGCCTTTTTCACCCAGCACGAAGCGGTAATCGGGACGGTCTTTAAACACCAGCGCGTGTTCGGTACGCCATGCACTGCGCACGTCGCAAACGCGTTTCAGCAGACGGATTTGATCAGCAATCACATCGCTCGCAGGCTGCCATGCGCTTTTCTCATGTGCTTCCAGCCAGTCGGACACATCGTTGTAGGCTAGTTTGGCTTTGGATTCGATGGTGGCGGCGAAGAAACGAATGTCGCTGCCCAGTGCGCCATCGGTGCCCAACGTGACGGAACAGGCGAGAACAGGGCGGCTGACGTCCGGCCACAGGGAACAGATATCGTCGGACAATTCACGCGGCAGCATCGGGATGTTAAAGCCCGGCAGATAGTTGGTGAATGCGCGTTTTTTGGCGATGTTATCGAGTTCGCTGCCTTCGGTGACATACGCGGTCGGGTCAGCAATCGCGATGGTCATCAGCAGGGTGCCGTCGCCGTTGTCTTTCACATACAGCGCGTCATCCATATCCTGTGTGCTGCCGCTGTCGATGGTGACAAATGGCAGGGCGGTCAGGTCTTCGCGGGTCAGGCCTTCATCGCGCAGTTCAGCGATGTCAGATTTTGGCGCTTCACGTTCAAGATTATGACGGGCCAGCGTGACCCACCACGGCGCGAGATCGTCGGTGCCGGTGGTGATCCATTCGGTGATTTCAGCCTGGAAGCTGTGATCGCCTTCTTTCAGCGGGTGGCGGCGCATTTCGGCCACACACCAGTCACCGTCACTGACTTCGTGATTGATGTTGCGCGCAACACGACACTGGATCGCATCACGTAATAAAGGATGGTCGGGAATGATAGAAAGACGGTCGTCTTTTTTCGTCACGCGGCCTACAAAACGGCTGAGGAAAGGTTCAACCAGTGATTCCGGCTGGACGACTTCACGCTCTTTTTCGGTTTGCAGCGAGGCGATTACGCGGTCACCGTGCATGACTTTTTTCATGTACGGAGGCGGAATGAAATAGCTTTTTTGACCGTCTACTTCAAGAAAGCCAAAGCCTTTCTCAGTCCCTTTCACAATGCCTTCGACACGTGGAGTCTGAGAGTGAAGTTGCTGTTTTAGCTGCGCGAGCAGCGGGTTATCTTGAAACATATCGTCCAGAGAATTAGGGTTAATGTGGCTCGATTAGCGGCAGACAGTTTTACGCGATTCAGCCCCTGCGGGCAAGCGGCATCTGCCCCTTTTGCCTCATAACCCTGCAGCAAAAGGGGAGATTTACGGCGCGTCCCTCAGAACGGGTTAGGCGATGCGTTGCAGGTCGACTTTTTGCTCGCAGCGGCGGATGGTTACCGGAACCGCTTTGGAGGTTGGCGTGTGGGTCTGGTCACCAAAACTGGACATCGGTACCAGCGGGTTGGTTTCCGGGTAATAGGCGGCCAGATTTCCGCGCGGAATGTCGTAGCTGACCAGTTTAAACCCAGTCACCTTGCGCTCAATACCGTCGTTCCACAGGGTTTCGATTTCCACCAGTTCGCCGTCTTTCAGGCCCAAATCGGCCAGATCCTGCGGGTGAATGAACAGGACTTCGCGCTGTCCGTACACGCCGCGATAACGATCATCAAGGCCGTAAATCGTGGTGTTGTACTGGTCGTGAGAGCGCAAGGTTTGCAGCGTAAACGGTGCATTCTGGTCGCCCATCGGAATGAGTACATCCGGCAACGGCGCAGCGCTGAAATTAGCTTTGTTACTCAGGGTGTTGAAGCTCAGCTCGGCTGCTGCATTCCCCAGATAGAAACCGCCTTTGATATCACAGCGCGCGTTGAAATCCTTGAATCCTGGGATTGTCGCTTCGATATGGTCGCGGATCAGGTTGTAATCGTCGGCCAGCGCCATCCAGTCCATGTATTTGTCGCCCAGCACGGCGTTGGCGATACCGCAGACAATCGCGGTTTCTGAACGCTGTTCCTGAGACAACGGAATCCCCACGCCTTCGGACGCATGCACCATGCTGAAAGAATCTTCCACGGTGATGAACTGCGAACCGGTCGCCTGCATATCCAGTTCGGTACGCCCAAGCGTCGGCAGGATCAGCGCCTCAGCGCCTGGCGTCAGGTGCGTGCGGTTCAGCTTGGTGCTGATTTGCACGGACAAATCCAGATTGCTCAGCGCCTGTTCGGTGCGCGGCGTGTCCGGTGCCGCCGCGGCCAGATTGCCGCCGAGGCAAATCAACACTTTGGCTTCATGGCGCAGCATAGCTTCCAGCGCTTCAACGGTATTGTGGCCGGGAGCGCGTGGCGGAGTGAATTTGAAGTGGCTTTCCATCGCATCGAGCAGGGCTTTCGGCGCTTTTTCGTCGATACCCATTGTGCGGTTGCCCTGCACATTACTGTGACCACGCACAGGACACAAACCGGCGCCCGGTTTACCGAGCTGACCGAACAGCAGTTGTAGGTTGGTGATTTCACGCACGGTCGGCACGGAGTGTTTATGCTGCGTTATGCCCATCGCCCAGGTACAAATCACGCGTTCGGCATTCATATAAATCGCCGCGGCTTCGCGCAGGTCCTGCTCGCTCAGGCCGGACTGTTCAGTGATTTTGTCCCAGCTGGTGTCATCGACGATAGCCAGATACTCGTCCACACCGGCGCAGTTTGCCGCAATAAATTCTTCATCAAACAGGGAAGGCTGACCGGAAGCAATGCGCTCGCGGTGCGTCTGCAATAACGCTTTCACGATACCGCGCACGGCAGCCATGTCTCCGCCGAGATTTGGCTGGTAGTAAGCGGAACTGATGCGTCCGGCTTTTGGTGTGACCACTTCCAGCGGTTTTTGCGGGTCGGCAAAACGTTCCAGACCTCGTTCACGGAGGGTGTTAAAGCTGACGACTTTCGCGCCGCGGTCAGACGCATGGCGCAGGCTGTGCAGCATGCGCGGATGGTTGGTGCCGGGGTTCTGGCCGAAAACGAAAATCGCGTCCACTTTTTCGAAATCATCCAGACGGATGGTGCCTTTACCGACGCCGATACTTTGCTTGAGGCCCACGCCGCTGGCTTCGTGACACATATTCGAGCAGTCAGGGAAATTGTTGGTGCCGAACATCCGGCCAAAGACCTGATAAAGATAAGAGGCTTCGTTACTGGCGCGGCCGGAGGTGTAGAAATCTGCCTGATCCGGGCTTTCAAGGCCTTTGAGATGGCTGGCGATCAGCGAAAACGCGGCGTCCCAGCTGATCGGTTCGTAATGGTCGGTGGTGCGGTTATAACGCATCGGGTGGGTCAGGCGACCCTGATATTCAAGGAAGTAATCACTCTGAGCGCGCAGTTTGGTCACGCTGTGCTGGGCGAAGAATTCCGGCTCTACCGCTTTGCGGGTGGCTTCCCAGCTGACGGCTTTCGCGCCGTTTTCGCAGAAACTGAAGGTGCTGTGGTTATCATCGCCCCAGGCACAGCCCGGGCAGTCAAATCCGCGACCTTTGTTAACACGCATCAGGTTACGCAGATTGGAGAGGACTTTTTTACTGTCGAAGACGAAACGGGTGGTGGATTCCAGTGCACCCCAGCCGCCGGCCGCGCCGTGATAGGGTTTGATCTCAGTTTTAAATTTCATAGTTATGCTTCGCAGGTGGTTTTTGTCTGGTCTGTAAACAATCAGAACGGTGAATTGTTAATCCGATTGTTAATTTTATGTCACAAGTTTAGGAGGGAGATGCAGCGGCGTCTAATCGAATGCCATGATGGTGTGATTCGATCTGTCTATTGCCAAAAAATCTGCACGAATAACGGATTTTTACCGGCAGAATGCGACGCGTGTTGTAATTTTCAGACTGAGTTAAAACAGCGGGTTGCGATAAGAAAGGATGATGATGGCACCGTGTGAGGTTTTTGGTCAAATTAAGGTCAAGATGTAACAGAACCGTTTCACTATGAAATGGTTAGCAAAAGACTAAGGGTTTTTCTGAACGACGATTTAGGGCACCCTATGCGGCAAATAATATTCCGTATTTTTTTATCTGCTGGCAGGGTCGCATTTTGCACCTGACGGTAAGGCGCGTTTAAGGATGATTCAGTGAAACGTAGTGTAATTAGTGTCCTATCTTGTGTGTTGATGTTCTCCGCAGGCAGCGTTAAAGCTGTCGCTCCACTGGATTTTCCGGTAGTTCCGCCGAGCATTGATGCCGCGTCCTTCGTGCTGATGGATTACGCCAGCGGGGATGTCCTCGCCGCCGGTAACCCGGACGACCGCCGCAACCCGGCAAGCCTGACCAAACTGATGACCGGTTATGTTATCGACCGCGCGCTGGACCACAAAAAAATCACCATGGACGATGTGGTGACCGTTCCTCAGGAAGCCTGGGTGGCCGGTAACAAGAGCCTTGAGGGTTCTTCCCTGATGTTCCTCAAACCGGGCGACCGCGTTTCCGTGCGTGACCTTATCCGCGGCATCATCATTACTTCCGGCAACGACGCGTGCGTGGCGATGGCGGATTACGTGGCCGGAAGCCAGGATTCGTTCGTCGGCATGATGAACCAGTATGTGGTCAGCTTGGGCCTGACCAACACGCACTTCGAAACCGTACACGGTCTGGATGCGCCGGGGCAGTTCACCACCTCCTACGATCTGGCAAAACTTTCCCGCGCCATTATCGGCGGCGAGCCAGAGGAATATCGTATGTATGCTGAGAAATCGCTGACATACGACAACATCACTCAGCAGAACCGCAACGGCCTGTTATGGGATAAGAACCTGCAAGTCGATGGCCTGAAAACCGGTCACACCGAAAGCGCCGGTTTCAACATTATCGCATCCGCCACGCAGGGCGACCGTCGTCTGATTGCTGTCGTCATGGGCGGGAAAAGTGCAAAAGGGCGTGAAGAACAGGCTCGTAAATTGCTGACCTGGGGCTTCCGCGAATACACCAGCAAGCAGATTTTCAAAGCAGATCAGACCGTTTCCAACGAGCACGTCTGGTTTGGTGCGACTTCTCAGGTGAAAGTCGGTTCTCTGAGCGATGTGTTCATCAGCGTTCCGCAGTCTGACGCCGATAAACTGAAAGCGCAGTACGTGCTGACCAATCCGCAGATTGACGCGCCGCTGAAAAAAGGGCAGGAACTGGGCAGCATTAATATCGTGGATAACGGTAAAGTCATCAAAACCGTGCCGCTGGTGGCGCTGGAAGACGTGGCGCAGGGCGGGATCATCAGCCGTGCGATTGACTACGTGAAACTGAAAATCTAAGTTCTGCTCCTTCCCCTCTCACGAGGGGAAGGTTGGGATGGGGTATGGGTTTACCCCTTGCTAATAAAATTCCTCATAGTTTCACATCAAACTTTCCGGCCTGATAATCCAGAATGGCCTGATTAATTTCCTGCACCGTATTCATCACAAACGGGCCGTGAGAAACCACCGGTTCATTGATTTTGTCGGCGTGTCCGAACAGGAATGTGGCGTCGTCGGTTGCGGTAATCGTTACGCGGTCATCGCTGTTATCCAGCTCAATCAGATGCCAGGCCTGCGCCGAAATATCATCGATTTTCAGCCGTCCTTTTACCGTATACAAAAAGACCTGCCGCGCCGCAGGCGCATGTAAGGTCACCTCACTCCCCGCGCTCATCTGAACGGTCATCAGGGTGACATCGGTCAGTGATTTTACCGGGCCGGTCACCCCTGCCACGCTGCCGGAGATCAGGCTGATCGCGCCGTGTCCTTTGCTCAGCGGAATTTGCGGGATGTCTTGTGCCTGTAACCCAATATAGCTCGGGGCAGTCATTTTCAGCCGTGACGGCAAATTCACCCAAAGTTGCAGAATTTCCAGTTCACCGCCGTGGCGTTTGAACGCTTCCGGTGAAAGTTCAGAGTGAATCAGGCCCGAACCGGCCGTCATCCACTGCACGCCGCCGGTGCCGATAATACTTTCATGGCCACCGGTGTCGCTGTGCGCCAGCTCGCCGCGCAGGATCAACGTGACGGTTTCAAAGCCGCGGTGCGGGTGCGGGCCGAAGGGCAGACCGAGGTTATCCGGTGCATAAACCTGCGGGCCGTGATGATTGAGAAACAGGAAAGGATCAAGCTGTTCGAGTTCCGGCCCCGGAACCGGACGGCGGGTTTGCAGATCGCGGATATCATCACGATAGGCTTTATATTGCTTAACAATTTTTCGGGTCATGGCGAGGTTTCCGTTAAAACACTGGATAATAACGAAGACTAGCGGGTTCAGCGTAGGTTGTCACAGCTGATTGTTAACAAGGTGTAAAATGCGCTGAAACGGTAAACAAAACGCGGGCGGCTGGCTCACAACCGCCCGGAAACGCAGTCCTGATGTCAGAAAACTTTCGACGAGAAATCCGTTTTCACTTCGCTTTCGATGTAGGTGTTCAGTCCCCAACCGGCGCGGGCGAGTTCTTTCATTTTTTCGAGATGTTCCGGCCCCGGATGGCGGATATCGTAGAGATAAACGTGATTGTTTTTAAAGCGGACTTTGATCGAGTTGGCATCAATCTGGAAGCTGACAACCTGTGAATCACCACTTTTATTCGCGTAATTTTCCATGCTGCATCCTGTTAGCTGAGCCTGATGACGGGCGACGTCTTCTATTAACCACGTCTGAAATTTCCGTACAGGGCGGCAGTTCACAGTTTACGAAACGCAGGGAAAACACGGCTTATCAGTGTGTTATAGCGCACAAAGAGAGCAGGCAAAAACGCAAACACCGGCACTAAGCCGGTGTTTATGAAGGTGCGGCAGAAACGGCGTGACGCTATTTCAGCAGGAAAGAATGGTCAAAGGTGCCGGTGACATTCAGCGCGACCGGCAACAGGCCCTGCGCATGATAGAAATCGGCAGTCTGCTGTTGCTGCGTTTCCGTGGCGGCGTCGATGGGTTGCCAGTAGGATTTACGACGTTCAAACGACAGCCTTGCCGCGTCCAGCGGGAAGCCAATAATCTTCGCCAGCTTTTCGCTGTAGGCATCCAGATTTTTATACGCCCAGACCTGCGCGTCGCTCAGCCGTTGCAGGTAATCCGCAATCGCCTGACGTTTACCCTGATCTTTAAGCGCCGTGTCAGTCGCCGCGAGGAAACTGTTCCCCGACCACAAACCGCGCCCGTTCACCAGCACACGCAGATGATCCTGCGTTTCAGCAAACGCGGTGTAGGGTTCCCAGGTCGCCCACACATCCACGGAACCTTGCGTCAGCGCCAGCTTGGCATCGCTCGGTGGGAGAAAACGGAACGTGACATCTTTGGCGCTCAGCCCGGCCGAGGCCAGCGCTTTCAGCGCCACGAAATGCCCGATAGAACCGCGGTTGGTGGCGATGCTTTTGCCTTTCAAATCCGCCGCCGATTTAATCGGGCTGTCGGCTTTCACCAGCAACGCGGTGCCGTAAGCGTCAGATTTATCGACGGCGATGGCTTTCACCTGTGCGCCCGCCGCTTCGGCAAACAGCAGCGGCGCATCGCCAATAATGCCGACATCAACGGCCTGTGCGTTGAGAGCTTCCGCCAGCGGAGCGGCGGCGGGGAATTCTGACCATTCAATTTTGTAGGGCAGATTGTCCAGTTTATTCGCCGCTTCCAGCTGTGCCCGCATATTCCCTTTCTGATCGGCAACGCGCAGGGTGACCTGCCCGGCAAAGGCAGTCGACACGCCGCCAATCAAAGACATCACTAACAGCAGATTTTTTAGAGTATTTAATGTGTTTACAGAAACTCGCATCGGGATCCCTTAAACCAGCGTGGGCTGGGTGGTCGGACGGACAGCCTGACGTGCGGCGATTTTTGCACGGGTCAGGGGAATCAGGCTTTTGCCATACTCAACGGCGTCGTTAAGCGGGTCAAAGCCACGGATCAGGAAAGTGGTAATACCCAGATCGTAATATTTCAGCAGGGCGTCAGACACTTGTTCGGGCGTACCGACCAGCGCGGTCGAGTTTGACCCGCCGCCAATCAGCCCGGCGATACCGGTCCACAGGCAGGAATCCAGACGATCGCCCTGCGCCACGGCATTCATCAACCGCTGTGCACCGACGCTTTGCGGTTTCGCTGCCAGCGCCGTCCCTTTTTCCGCCTGCTGCGCGGTGGCTTTCGCCAGAATTTCATCCGCCTTTGCCCAGGCTTCTTCTTCGGTATCGCCCAAAATCGGACGGAACGAAATGCTGAAATCAATCTCCCGCTGATGTCTTGCCGCAGAGGCTTTCACCGCCTCGACGGTTTCTCTGGCGCTGTCCAGCGGTTCGCCCCACAGCGCAAAAACGTCGGCTTGTTTACCGGCTACGCGGATGGCGTCATCAGACGATCCGCCGAAGAAGACCGGCAAGCGTTTCTGGAAAGGTTTGATGGCAGAGAAGGCGTTTTCCGCCTGATAGAACTCGCCCTGATGGTCGTAGCCTTTTTCCGAATACCAGCTCTGTTTCAACACGTCGATGTATTCGTCAGTGCGGCGGTAGCGGGAGTCTTTCGGCTCGAAATCGCCGTCGCGTTTCTGTTCGGCGTCGCTGCCGCCGCTGATGATGTGTACCGCGAGACGGCCATCGAGCAGGTGATCGAGCGTCGCCAGTTTACGGGCAGCCAGCGTCGGTGCGACAAAACCGGGGCGATGCGCCAGCAGGAAATGAATACGGGAAGTGCTGGCACCGGCATGGGCGGTCACCAGAAATGCGTCCGGCTGGTCAGAGGCGTATGCCACCAGAATGCGGTCAAAACCGGCGTCTTCATGGGCACGGGCGAAATCCGCGATATATTGCTTATCAAAAATTGGACCGGTCGGCGGGATGATTTCAGATGCCAGACGATGGCCGATCATACCAATAAATTGCACGCTCACAGGCTGTCACTCCTCGGGTCAGAGGCCAGCGGAATTGTGGCTGCGCTGGCAGGAGTTATCACCTTAAACGGAATGCCATTATGTTAAAAATTAATTATATTGATAAGCTAATATAAAAAATGTGCATTGTATGGGGTGGGGCTTTAGCCGTTGGCTTGAGTCAAAACCTTGGGTGGCAACCCAAGGTTTTGATTTTAAAATTAAGGCCGGTTAGGGGGGCAACCCAAGGTTTCAGCCCGTTTGGGCGGTAACCCCAAGATCGAGCCCCTCGGCTACTGCCGCTGCAAAGGCATCAATCGCCGGAACCTGGCTGGCTGGGACATTCGGATACACCAGCCATAACTGGCTTCGCGGGGCGAAATCCTTCAGGGCATAAATCTCGAGTTCATCCCGCAGAGGATGGCGTTCCACCAAAGGTTTGGGCATCAGTCCCAGCCCGCGGCCTTCGGCGATCAGCGATAACTGGAGCGTGGTGCCAAAGGCTTCGAGATTGATGAGCAGCGGCAAACCCTGTTCGGTCAGGGCGCGTTGCAGGGCGGCGCGAAAACCGCAGCCTTCGGGATTGAGGATCCAGCCGCGCTGATAACAATCTTCCAGCCTTTGTGGCAGGGGGCCGGTGGCTTTCGGGCCGACAACCACCAGGTCAACCGCGCCGAGTGGCTGGTTTTCCACGCCCTCGGGGAATTGCTTGCTGGCCGGAAACAGTACCACCGCAGCCTCCAGTTCCTGACGCTGAATGCGTAACAACAACTCTTCACCCCAGCCGCTGGAGAGGCGCGGCTGAATCTCTGGGAACTGCGCGGAGAGACTCTTCAGCGCGGGAAGCAGGCTGCCTTCGCTCAGGCTCTGTGGCACTGCCAGACGTAACAGGCCGGAAGGCGGGCTGTCGGCGGCGACCAGATCACTGAGCGCATCCACTTCGCGCAGAATATGACGGCACTGCTGATAAACGCGGTTGCCCATCAGCGTCGGTTTCAGGGGTTTGGTCTGGCGGTTTAACAGCGGAATACCCAGCGACTCTTCGAAATTCTGCACCCGGCGGGTAATTGCCGGCTGCGTCAGCCCCAGCTCATCAGCCGCAAGTCGCGTTGACTGCAACCGGATAACCGCCACAAAAGCGGTCAAATCTTCAATTTTCATCGGGACCCAATATCGGAAAATAAGCGTTATGCGTCTCCACAGGATAAAACAATTCCACTGGTGACGCTGGATCCCACCGCACATTTTTATGTGTGAATTGCATATTAGCTTATCCATAAAATGAATTTTGCTTGAGTTTGACCGGTGCTAGCCTGAGAGAAATCAGGATCGCGTAGAGAAGAAAGAGGTGAAGGTATGGCGGCTTTACAGGTGGCATCGCTGCGGCAGTTTCTGGCGGATTTTACCCGGCTGGTGCAGGAGCCTCACGGGCAGACCGAATTACTGGCGCAGGGCAGTACGTTGCTGGAAAAACTCGTTAGCACGGATAACTGGCTGCCGGATGATACCGCGCAGCCGCACGCTGAGCATTATCAGCAATACCTGTTGTATACAGACCCGCTTTCACGTTTTTCCGTTGTCAGTTTTGTCTGGGGACCGGGGCAGAAAACGCCGGTACACGATCACCGCGTCTGGGGGCTGATTGGCATGCTGCGCGGCGGTGAAACCAGCCAGAATTATGTCCGCCACAGCGACGGCAGTTTGCATCCAGAAGGCGCGGGCGTGACGTTACAGCCAGGCGATGTGGAAAAAATCGCGCCGGATTTACTCGATATCCATCAGGTCAGCAACCTGTATGACGACCGGGTTTCAGTCAGCATTCACGTCTACGGCGGCAATATCGGCGCGGTGTCGCGGGCGGTTTATCTGCCGGACGGCACCGAAAAAACCTTCATCTCCGGTTATTCCAATTCACACATTCCCAATATCTGGGATCTGTCAAAAGAGAACACTCATGTCTGAATCTCATCCGTTACCTCTGCGTCATTTTTCACAACTGCATCAGGCCCTGCGCGACGGGCAGGAAGTGGCTCTGGTTGATCTGCGTGAAGAAGGGGCGTTTGCCACCGGACATCCTCTGTTTGCTGCCAATCTGGCGTTGTCTAAGCTGGAACTGGAAGTGCATGACCGCATTCCTAACCGGCAGACCGCCATCACGCTCTATGATAACGGTGAGTTTTATGACGAACGCCGTGGTGAACGCAAAACCACGCGCGCGGCGGCATTGCTGAAATCGCTGGGTTACAGGGATATCGCGCTGCTGGCGGGTGATCTGGCAGGCTGGAAAGAAGCGGGCGGTGAGATTTTTATTGATGTGAATGCGCCGAGTAAGGCGTTTGGCGAATGGATTGAGCATCATTATAAAACTCCATCGCTGACGGCCATTGAAGTGCAGGCGTTACAGGACAAGGGCGCGAACGTGGCGGTGCTGGACGTGCGCCGGTTCGATGAGTTTCAGACGATGAGTATTCCTGGCGGCGTGAGCGTGCCGGGCGGAGAACTGGCGCTGCGTTTACGCGACGTGGTGCCCGATAATAAAACGCAAATCATCGTCAACTGCGCCGGTCGTACCCGCAGCATTATCGGTACGCAATCGCTGATCAATGCCGGATTCACGCAGCCGGTTGCGGCGTTACGCAACGGCACCATCGGCTGGACGCTGGCGGGGCAAACGCTGGCGCATCAGGAACATGCCCATTATCCGGCGCTGAGCGAAGATTCCCGTCGCATTGCCCTGAAAGGCGCGCAGGCGCTGGCAATCCGTGCGGGCGTGCGTTCAGTGACATTGTCACAAATCCATGAGTGGCAACAGGATCCGCAACGAACATTGTATCTGTTTGATGTCCGCACGGCGGAAGAATACCGTGCCGGACATCTCACCGGTGCGCGGCATGCTCCCGGCGGCCAGCTGGTCCAGGAAACCGATCATTATGCGACGGTGCGCGGTGCGCGCGTCGTTCTGGCCGACAGTGATGGTGTGCGCGCCCGGATGGCAGCGTCATGGCTGGCGCAGATGAACTGGGAAGTGTACGTCGCACAGTTTAATGCAGAAGATTTTGCAGAACAGGGTGACTGGAAAGCTCAGGTCGCGCCTGCGCCTGCCGTTGAATCTGTCACGCCGGAACAGCTGCAACACTGGCTGGCAGAAGGCAGCACGGGCGTGATTGATCTCACCACCAGCGCGAACTTTCGCAATCGCCGTATTCCCGGCGCAGTCTGGACGACGCGCGGCAATATTCCGCAGGTCATTGCCGCACAGCCGGAGAAAACGCGCTGGGTTGTAACCTGCACCAGCGGTTTGCTGGCACGTTACGCTGTCACGGAAGTAGCGGCGCTGACCGGTAAAGAGACGTATTTGCTGGAAAAGGGAACGGTCGGGTGGATTAACGCCGGAGAATCACTGGAGCGCGGCGAGTCGGTATATCTGGAGAACGCGCAAGATCGTTATCAGCGTCCGTATGAAGGCACGTCGGTGAGCGCGCAGGCGATGCAGGATTATCTGGATTGGGAATACGGTCTGGTGGCGCAGCTGGAAAAAGATGGGAGTCACGGCTTCAGGTTATTGAAGTAAAAGCCTTTAACGAGATGTTTTGAGCTGACCCTCTGCGTAATGCACGAAGAGGGTCATTTTTCTTAACGGCGGCCGCGCGGATGGGTGCGGGCAGTCCAGTCATAAGTCGCTGACGTGCTTGGAACCGCTTTGTTGCGGCGTTTTTCAGCACGCGCTCGCGCGGCCACTTTTTCTTTCTCCGCCATCAGCGTGTCGATGTAATCATCTTTAATCCGGTTGTTTTCCGAATTGGTTAACTCACGGCCCTGAGCTTTGCGGGCTTTGTCGAGCAACGTTTTCAGCTCGCGTTGTTCGCTTTCCGTCATATCTTGTTGTGTCAGTCTTTTCATCATTACTGCGTCCTGTGAGGAAAGTGGCTACCAGTGTAGTCGAATTACGGGCAGGCGTCGCTGCAAACTGGCGAGTGCGCGTAAGCAAACCCTGTAGCAGTGGACAATCATCACATTGCAGCAATTAACGATAATCATTATCATCTCAACCTTTGTGATGGGTTTTGAGGTGTTATGCGTAAGTTCACTCAGTCTCTGCTGGTTTCCTGTCTGTTATTTTCCGGCCTGGCACAGGCCAGAACGGTGACCGATATTTCCAACCGTACGGTGACCGTGCCGGATAATCCGCAGCGTATTGTGGTGGGCGAAAGCCGCATGTTGTATACGCTGGCGCTGGTGCAGGACGGAAACCCCGCGCAGCATGTGATTGGCTGGCCAGGCGATATGGCGCAGCTTGATGCGCAGAGTTGGGCGATGTACGTGAAAGCGTTTCCGGAAATCGCCACTATTCCGCTGCTCGGGCAAAACAACTACACGCAGTTGAACGTGGAGAAGGTGATTGCGCTGAAGCCTGATCTGGTGATTTTGCCGGTGTATGCCAAGAAACAGACCGATCGCGACCAGATGGAAGTCACGCTGACCAATGCGGGGATCCCGGTGATCTACGTCGATCTCCGCGTAGATCAGTTGCATAACACGATCCCCAGCGTAAAGCTGCTGGGCGATGTACTGAACCATCCGCAGAAAGCGGCGCGCTTTATTGCTTTCTATCAGCAGCACATGAACCGCATTCGTGAACGTATCGCGGCATATCAGGGCAAACGACAGACGGTGATGCTGCAATTGCATTTGGGTCGCCGTGAAGGGTGCTGCACCACGGTTTCTCACGGAAATCTCGCCGATCTTCTGGCGTTTGCCGGCGGGGATAACATCGCCAAAGGCGCTTTTGGCAGCGTGTACGGAGATCTCAACGCAGAGAAAGTGATTATGGCCAATCCGGATGTGTATATCACCACGGGCATGGCGGGTCCGGAAGGGAAAAGGGTATCCAATCTGATGCTGGGGCCACAAGTCACGCAGCTGGAAGCGGAGCAAAGTTTCCGGCAGATTATGGATAAACAGCCGGTGCTTTCCACGCTGAAGGCTGTGCGCGAAGGGCGGGCGTACAGCGTCTGGCATAATTTCTATCTCAGCCCGTATCACATGGTCGATGTGGAAGTGTTCGCTAAAGCACTGTATCCGGAACTGTTTAAAGATGTTGATCCGCAGGAAACCATGAAAGAGCTGTACACGCAGTTCCTGCCTGTGCCGTTCAGCGGCACCTACTGGAGTCAGTTGCCACCGGCGAAATAATTCCGCCACGTCATCCTGAATAGCAGGCAATAACAAACCGGCACAATGGCGTGCCGGTTTGCTTGTATATCAGAACCTCTTCTATCAGAAATCTACCGCCGCAGAGAGCACCACATTGCGCGGCTCGCCTTCAATCACGCGCAGGTTTCCGGCGCTCGACGAGTAATACTCTTTGTCGAACAGGTTATTCATGTTCAGCTTAATCTGCGTATGCTTGCCCAGCAGCTGATTGTCCCAAGCCACAAAGGCGTCGGCCACGGTGTAATCCGGCATAGTGAAACTGTTTTCCGGATCACCGGCGCGGCTGCCAACATAACGCGCACCGCCGCCAATACGAATGTCCCCCGGCACCACCGACCAGCGCAGGGTATGGCTGAGATACAGGCTACCCATATGGGTCGGAGCATTCACCAGACGGTTACCGACGTTGGATGAGTTCACGTTATCTTCGGTGATTTCGGTTTTGTCATAGCTGTAGTTGGCGGTGACATTCCAGTCTTTGGCGATTTCACCGTTAAGCTCGACTTCTGCACCGGTTGACCGCGCTTTCGGGATATTGCGCGTCACACCGTTGATGTAGACCGACATATCTTCTTCATCAATACGGTACACCGCCAGCGTGGCATCCAGACGTGGCGAAATCTGCCATTTGGTACCGACTTCGTACGTGGTACCCAGCTCTGGTTTGGAGACATTGCCGTCATCGTCCGTATCCGTCGATGGCGTGAACGACTTGCTGTAGTTGGCATAGAAGGACAGATCGTCGGTCAGCTTATACACCACGCCAATCTGCGGCAGGAACTTGTTATCGGTATCGTCCAGACTTTGTGTCGGTGTCACGAAACCGGAGGTCTGCTTCTGGTTGTAATGCTGGTAACGGCCACCCACGACGCCAATCCATTTATCGGTCAGATGAATGCTGTCTTTGAGATAGATGGATTTGTTGTAGAGCGTATTGCGCAGATTACTGTTGCTGTCGGAATAGGTGCTGCTGTTGGTGGTGGGCTCCACGCCGTACACAGGATCGTACATGTTGAATGTGCTGAACGTTTTACCGCGATAAGAATACTGCTTATAGGTTTCGTTCTTCTCATAATCAACGCCAATCAGCAGATCATTCATCATGCCGAAGATCTTCTGATTGCCAATCCAGTCCCATGACGTGTAACTGGTCTGATGATTGAAGCCTCGGTTGGCATCTGCGCGGCGGGTGACAGCCCCGGTTTCCGTATTAACGGCGGTAGCACGCACTTCATTGCTGTCATAACGACGTTGCTGCCAGGCGTACGTCAGACGGGTTTTCCAGTCGTCGCTGACCTGATATTCCCAGGTGGTGTTCAGACGTTTGGTTTTACCCCAGGCGTGGTTTGCCAGTTCGTCCAGACGGCGGTTATACGGGATATCTACAGGTTTGCCGTTGATAAACGCAGTTCCACGGTCATAGGGAATATCGTATTTGTATTCCTGATAACTGATATTGAAACTGGCTTTCTCACCAAACCAGCTCAGGGAAGGTGCGAGCAGGGTATGTGAGTCGCTGCCGAAGTTACGCCAGTAATCTTCATACTGACGCTCGGCAATCATGCGGAATGCAAAACCGTTGCCCAGCGGGCCGGTGACGTCAATCGTCCCCGCACCGCCGCCGAAACCGCCGGTGCGGCCACTGACGCGGGTATTCCAGTCATATTGTGGCTTTTTGCTGATCATGTTGATCACGCCGCCGGGGTTTTGGATCCCGTACAGCAAAGACGCCGATCCTTTCAGCACTTCGATGCGATCGATAGTGGAATCAAAACCCAGCCCCTGATTACTGCGCACGCCGTCAATCAGAATGGAACCGTCGCTGTTAGCGCCAAATCCGCGTTTCACGAAACCGTCTTCCGTGCCGCCGAGCGTATTACCCTGCGTCACGCCGCTGACGAACTTCATTGCGTCATCGAGCGAGGTGACGTCGTAATCCTGAATCATCGACTGTGTGACGACGCTGACGGACTGCGGCGTTTCGCTGAGTGGCGCATCGCCTTTGCTGGCCGTCGAACTTTGCGATGCGCTGTAATCGGTGGTATCCAGCGCGTCAGCCTGCGCATTGACGGTGATGGAATCTTCAGACGTTTGTGTCGCAGCCAGAAGGGGGGAACAATTCAAAATAGCCAAAGCCAGCACGGATTTTTTGAATCCGTTGGCCGCCCTGCGTGGGGCTTTTATACCAGACATGTGAATATCCCTGAAAAGAATGACAAAAAGCATTAAATGCAAATGATAACGCTTTTCATTCTAATCAAGGCTTTTACAAAGAGAAACAAATTTAACAATTTCAATAGTTACAATTCCGGGGCGGAACAGGGGTGGCGTGGGGAAAAGGAAGGGGGGCTGACGATTTCCTCCCCGGTGAAGGGGAGGAAAAGCGGGAATTATTCGACGGTGGAATATTTCACGTAATGGTTTGAGCAGTTGAAGTGCGCTACATAACCCAGCGTGCCGTTCGGCCCTTTGGCGCTGAAAGGAATGTGGTAAGTGCCTTTGTCTTCTTTGACGTCATCGCTGATGAAATTCAACACCGGCACGGAGGTGCCCATATTATCTTTATCATTGCCCCAGTTGGGAATGCGGTTTTGCATGTAATCGCGGGTCACAGTGTCGATGGCGTTATCTTTGGTGATGGTGCTGCATGCGCCTTCAGTCGTGCGCTGCATCCACCACGGATACACATAGACCGAGCCCAGCATCAGCACCATCAGGGCGAAAATGACGGAAATGATTCCGATTAATACGACTTTACTCATAGTGCTTGCAGCTCCTGAAAATTCTCAGTCAAATCAGAGTTGTCGGGCATTATTGTTAAATCCCGGCACGAAAGCGCGTATGTTACGCCAGTTCGCCAACAGAGGTTAAGTATTATAAGCCCTTCTGTTGCATTCGGTTACAGAAGCCGGTTCCGCCGCAGGGTCTGCGATGATAGCCTTTTGAATACACTTAACGTTTGCACAAGGAGTAAGACATGAGTCAGCAACCTGTAGTCGCGGTGCTCGGTCTGGGGGCAATGGGACACGCATTTGCCACCAATCTGATTAAAAAAGGTTTCACCACCCGCGTGTGGAACCGGACAGCATCGCGTGGTGACGATCTGGTGAAGGCGGGCGCGCAACGCGGCCTGACACCGCGCGAAACCGCAGAAGGTGCCGATGTGGTGATAACGATGTTGTCGGACGGCAAAACGTCTCTGGAAGTTTATCAGGGCGATAACGGGCTTTTAGCAGGGCTGAAGCAGGGCGGAATTATCGCGCAAATGGGAACGCTGGGCGTCGATGCCACTGAATCGCTGATTGCGCTGATTAAAGAACAGCGCCCGGACGTGGTGTTCTTTGATGCGCCGGTTTCTGGCACCAAAGCGCCCGCTGAACAGGCGCAAATTGTGGTGCTGGCCAGCGGTGATCGCGAGGTGGGTGCGGCAGTTGAACTGGTTTTTGCCGCCATTTCGAAAGCCACTAAATGGCTGGGTGAAGCCGGTCGTGCGTCTAAAATGAAACTGGTGGTTAACGCGTGGCTGATTGCCATGATGGAAGGTATCGCCGAAAGTACCCAACTGGCCGAAGAACTGGGCTTTACGCCGGATGACCTGTGGGACGTGCTCGACGGCGGTCCGCTGGCGGCGCCCTACATCAAAGGTAAAATGGCGATGTTCAAAAGCGGCGATTACACCCCGCAGATGCAGCTGACCTGGGCGCTCAAAGATATCAATCTGGCGATTGATGCGGGCAGTAAGCTAGAGTTGCCTGTAATGAAACGCATCAGTGAAACCTGGCAGGCCGCCGTGGATGGCGGTTATGGCGATCAGGATCTGGCGGTGGTTTACCGCTATCTTGGTTCCCGCTGACCGTCGAGGCCCACGGACGGGCGTGTTATAACCGGTTAATATCCCGCGTAGTTTTTCATAACCCCGAAGCATAAACCAGATTATCTGGCTATTGGTCGGCCGCTCCGGCGCTGTGATAGCGTTGACGATTATCACCCATAATCACGGCGGAGTAAGCAATGAGCCAGACGTCAACAACTATCCCTTTGGTCGATTTCAGCCTGTTTTCCGGTACGCCAGAAGAGCGCGAAACATTTTTGTCGCAGTTGCGTTACGCCGCCCGCGAAATTGGTTTCTTCTATCTGAAAAACCACGGTGTGGATGCCACGTTGCTTCATGACGTCCAGCGCGTGGCGCGGGAGTTCTTTGCCTTGCCGGAAGAGGATAAGCTGGCCGTCGCCATGATCCATTCCCCGCATTTTCGCGGCTATAATCGCGCTGCGTCAGAGATTACCCGCGGTCAGCCGGACTGGCGCGAACAGTTTGATCTGGGTGCCGAACGGCCAAAATTACCGGTAAGCGGAGAAACGCCTGCGTGGGCGAGATTGCAGGGGCCCAATCAGTGGCCGGAAACATTGCCTGAGTTGCGCCCGCTGCTGCTGCGCTGGCAGAGAGAAATGACGGCGATGTCGCTGCGTTTATTGCGTGCTTTTGCGCTGGCGTTGAAACTGCCGGAAGACGCCTTTGATCCGCTTTACGGCGAAAAACCCAATGAACACATTAAGCTGATCCGCTATCCGGGGCGGGCGGCTGGCGCAGGAAATCAGGGCGTCGGCGCGCATAAAGATTCAGGTTTCCTGAGCTTTTTATTGCAGGATCAACAGCGTGGTTTGCAGGTTGAAGTTGAGGAAAATCAATGGGTCGATGCGCTGCCGGTGGCGGATACGCTGGTGGTGAATATCGGCGAACTGCTGGAGCTGGCCACCAACGGTTACTTGCGTGCGACGGTTCACCGCGTGGTGTCTCCGCCTGCTGAAGGCGAACGGCTTTCGCTGGCCTTTTTCCTCGGCGCGCAGCTGGATGCCGTTGTACCGCTATTTCCGCTGCCGCCTGAACTGGCTAAAGAAGCCCGTGGCGATGCCAGCGATCCGCTTAATCCGCTGTTCCGCGACGTAGGATTCAACTATCTGAAAGGGCGGCTGCGCTCTCATCCTGACGTTGCGCAGCGCTATTACGCCGATATTGTCGGCTGATTCAAATTTTGGGTGCCTTTGAGGTGTCAACGCTGACGACGGTGGACATTCCCGGTCGCAGCTGGTCGCTCTGCGCCTGATCCGGTTCCAGCTCGATGCGTACCGCAATACGCTGAGAAATCTTGGTGAAATTTCCGGTCGCATTATCGGCTTTCAGAACGCTAAATTCCGAACCGGCGGCCGGAGAAATCCGCACAACGTGGCCTTTAAACGGATGATCGTTCAGTGCATCCACCGTGAATGATGCGGGCGTCCCGACAGCCATTCCCGCCAGCTGGCGCTCTTTAAAATTCGCCGTCACCCAGACCTGTTTTGGCGTGACCGATGTCAGTTGCGTTCCGGCGCTGACGTATTGCCCGATACGGGCGCTGATTTCGCCTAGCTGCCCGTCGGACGGCGCGACAATTTGCGTGTGCTGTAAATTGATTTGTGCCACTTCAACTTTTGCCTGCGCGGCTTTTAATGCCGCAGCCAGCGACGCTTTATTGGCTTCCACCAGCGCGAGACTCTGGCGTGCAATATTCACGGATGCGCGCGCTTTTGCCACGTTGGCCTCCGCTGTCAGCAACGCCGCCTGAAGTTCATCTCCGGTGGTTTTTGACACCAATCCTTTTTGCAGCAATGGCCTGTTGCGATGGGTATCGAGTGACGCCTTGCTTTGTGTTGCCTGCGCGCTTTGCAATTCCGCTTCTTCAAGTTGCAGGCTGGCAGCACCGGACGCACGGTTCTGCTCGAAGTTTTGCAGCGTCACCTGCGCCTGCGCCGCCGCGGCTTCGGCCTGTAACAGCTCCTGCCGGTAAGTGCTGTCGTCAATCACAAACAGTACGTCGCCTTTTTTCACCGGCATAAAATCCTGCACTTTCACCCCGGTGATGTAACCCGAAACCTGCGGGCTGAGCAGGGTGACGTTCCCCCGGATATAGGCGTTATCGGTCGATTCCACCCTGGAGTTAAACGGAAACAGCTGCCAGCTGTACAACACAATCATCACGCCAATAATACCTAAGCAAAGCACTACAATAATGGATGGATAACGAAAGATATTTTTCATCACTTTGTCCGTATACCTCGTTTTAATTCGTCAACAGGATCTGTTTATTCAGGCAACCGCTTCGGAGGCTGCGCGTTTTTTTGTCTGGATCCTTCCGGCAATAATGTGTCCGCCGAGCACGGCGATACAGCCCAGCGACATATAAAAAACCACCCTAAAAACATCGTTGTAGGCCAGCAGTCCTGCCTGCTGGGTGATCTTAATGCTCAGTTGCGCCAGACCTTCGGCGCTCAGCTGTGTGCTATCCGCCAGAACCGGTTTCAGCAGGTGGCTGTATTGGGAAATTCGTTCGACCACCAGCGGATTCTGCAAGCTGATATGTTCAACCAGAACGGCGGAATGATACTTCTCACGCAATATCTGAATAGTGCCCAGAAAAGCGCCGCCGACTTGTGCGCCGACGTTCTGCGTCGACAGAAACACCAGCACGAAACTGATGATCTGGCTTTGCCCGAACTGCAACGCGCGGATAAAACCCAGCCATAAGGACGTCGGAAGAAAGATGGCACCGGCAAACGCAATCATGCCCTGTGTCAGGTAAAACTGTTCTGGCCGGGTGTCCGCAGTCGAACTGGCGTCCATCAGCGAAGCCACGGCAATCAGGGCAATGGAAAACAGATGGATATAAACGATGCGGTTCGCTTTATGAATAATGCTGACGACCACCAGCCCGGCAACAGTCGCGGCCAGAATCACGTAAAACAGCGTAACCAGTTGGTCATTCACCAGGCCGACCAGATTCAGAAAGCCAACCATGCCGGTGGTTTGTTCGGAAAGCAGCATACGGATAAACAGCATCGAGCCGGTGAACAGCAGCATTTCCGGCGTCATCAACCAGCGCAAATCGATAATCGGATTCTTACGCTTCAGCTCGACCATAAAAGACAGTGTCAGCGCAATAATCCCGACCACCAGCACTTCGCCGATCCAGTCTTTCTCCTGCCACCAGTAATAACGGCCCATCGTCAGCACCACGGACATACAGGCGACGGCGGTGGCGATCAGCGGATAGCTGATCCAGTCGATGCGTTCGAATACTTTTACGCGCGGCGGATGCGTCAGCGGCAGGATCCAGATAATTGCCAGACAAATCAGGGAAAGACCGGATTCCAGCATCGTCAGCTGATGCCAGTGGCCGAGATCGAGAAGATGGGGCGAGATAATGCGTGAAACCGGCAGGGCAATCTGGCTACCCGCCAGTCCGAAACACAGCCCGGCGGTGAGTTTTTTGGCCGGTGGGAAAATCTCGAACATATAAAACAACGCCAGCGGACCGAGAGAGGCCATCGCAAAACCCATCACGGCGCGCACGGCCAGCGCGGTCTGAAAATCATGGGTAAAGGTTTGTGCCAGAGACGCCACGGCAAAAAACAGCAGCCCGTATTCCCCGAAACGCCGGAAGCCAAACTGGGTACGGATTTTATAAAGCAGGATCGTGCCGGTGACGCTGGTCGCGGTATAGGCTGCCACCAGCCAGTAGCTTTCGACATTGGAAATACCCAGCGAGCCCTGAATACCCGTCAGATTCGAGCTGACCAGGTTAATCCCCAGCCCCTGCGTCAGGCCAATAATCAGCGAGGCCAGCGCATAAACTGCAATCCGGCCACGCGGATAGTGCCAGAGCCAGGTACTGACCCGGACGGCGAAAGGGTGATGCTGTGACGGAGGCACCGAGGCTGGCTGCGGTTTCGGTAATCCTTCAGGCGGTGGTGTGGAGAGTTCTTTTTCTGGTGATGCATCCCGTGTTGTTAATTCACCGGCGTCCTGCCGGACATCTGAATCAGAACGCGTCGTCATCGTTATGCCTTGTAAGTCGTTACCCAACTAGTTTGTAGCTTGCTACATAATGTAATAAGGCGTTTCAGATGTGTCTAGTCCAATTATTCATATTGGTGATATTTACAAACGCAAATAACGAATAACAAATCAGTAACGCAAGTGATTAATGCAGAGGAATGGGGGGCAAACGGGAAGGGGAAAACGCCACTAAAGCGCGGCGATATTGGCGGTGATGCTGGCGAGAACGTCGCGGGCGACATCAATATCTTTATCCGGAATGCCTTCCATTACGCGGATCAAAATGTCATCGGTCATGCTGCGAACCTGATTCGCCAGTTCAATTCCGGCATCTGTCAGCTTAATGTCTTTCGATCGACGGTCAGAATCTCCGGGGCAGCGTTCCAGCAAACCCAGCTCGGTAAGGCTGTCAAACAGGCGGATGGCGGTTGGGTGCTCGACTTCCAGCAGGGCGGTTAGCTCTCCCTGAGGCAGACGACCCTGAGCCGCCTCTAAGTGCAACAGCACCTGCCCGCGGGCGAGCGTCAGCCCAATGGTTTTGAAACGGGCATCACAGTAAGTGCGCAACTGACGGCCTATATGGATAGTTTCCGGGAGGAAACGGAGCCTGGGAATGGAGGCTTCCGGGCGGCGGCGTATAGTGGTCAAAGGTTCCTCACTGTCGGGCGTAAGCAGGTTTTCAGTGGCGTAAGATTAGCACGATCAGCAACATTTACCATTAATCACCCGGCTCCATTAACATTTTGAGACAACAGGAAAACATCGTGTATATTCCAAAATTCGTTCAGTGTGCTTACTCACAAGTCAAACCCGTGCTGTTTGATATTCAGGCAAGTACGCTGATAATTACGTACAGCCTGTATTTTTGTGATTTTTCAAATCAATAGCCTGGAGTCAGTTATGCAACCTGTCATCAATATGATTACGCTCGGTGTTAAGGATTTAGCCGCCGCAACGGAGTTTTACCAGAACGGTCTGGGGTTCCCCAAAGTGGTTATTGACTCTGACGGTGTAAGTTTCTTTGAGCTGGCAGGGGCGTGGCTGTCACTGTTTCCGTGGGAAGATCTGGCCAAAGATGCTGAAGTCAGCCCGCAAGGTCAGGGATTTCGCGGAATGGCACTGGCGCAGACTGTCGCCAGCGAAGCAAAAGTGGACGCCGTTTTAGAACAGGCAGTGAAGGCGGGCGGTACGCTGATCAAGCCGGGCCAGAAAGTTTTCTGGGGCGGATATTCGGGTTACTTCGCCGATCCTGACGGACATCTGTGGGAAATTGCCTATAATCCGTTTATGAAAATAGGCCCGCAGGAGTAATGCATTTCGTTCAAAAGGCAGATGCTTAGTTACAACATACAATATATTATTCAATACAGGGAGTTTATTGGGACAACTGTAAAAACACCGCCTTACGGCGGTGTGTCATTATACTGTCTGACAGGGAAGAAGGAGCTATAAACCTCTTTTTTCCATCAGCAGGGCCAGATCAACCAGACGGTTTGAGAAGCCCCATTCGTTATCGTACCAGGCCAGAATTTTCACCAGCTTGCCGCCAATAACCAGCGTGGAAAGCCCGTCAACAATCGAAGAACGCGGGTCGCCGCGGTAATCGCTGGAAACCAGCGGTTCTTCGCTGTAGCCCAGAATATCTTTCAGCGGGCCAGACTCCGAAGCTTTACGGAATGCTGCATTGATTTCTTCGACCGTGGCTTCGCGTTTCAGGTTGACGGTCAGGTCAACAATCGACACAACCGGAACCGGCACGCGCAGGGAATAACCGGTCATTTTGCCATCCAGTTCAGGAATGACCTTACCGATAGCTTTGGCTGCTCCACTGGAATACGGAACAATCGACACCGCCGCCGCACGCGCACCGCGTAAATCTTTCTCCGGCTGATCGTGCAACGCCTGACTGTTGGTATACGCATGCGTGGTGTTCATCAGGCCATGCTCAATCCCGAAGGTTGAATGCAGAACCTGCGCCGCCGGTGCCAGACCGTTGGTCGTGCAACTGCCGTTGCTGACCACTTTGTGTTTGGCCGGGTCATAGTCGCCATCATTGACACCCATCACGATAGTGATGTCGTCATTTTTAGCGGGTGCGGAAATAATGACGCGTTTCGCGCCGCCTTGGGTGATATGCAATTCGGCTTTGTCTTTTTCAGTGAAGAAGCCGGTCGCCTCGATAACGATATCCACGCCGACGCTGCTCCACGGAATCGCAGCCGGATCTCTTTCGGAGAACACGCGAATCGCTCTGCCATCGAGCAGCAGTTGCCCTTCGCCCACTTCAACTTTGGCATTTATCGTGCCGGAGAGTGAATCATATTTCAGAAGATGCGCGAGGGTTTTACTGTCGGTGAGATCGTTGATGGCGACAACCTGGAAGTCATCACGACCCAGTGCCGCGCGCAAAACATTTCGACCAATCCTGCCGAACCCGTTGATACCAACTTTGACCATGATGAAACTCCTTTATTATCAGACCTGCATGTAATGTAGATCGAAGGAGGTATGGCGTAAATGACAATAAAAGATCTATTTACGCCAACATGCGTGAGCAGAAGCGTTCCCGGTATTCCGTCGGAGTCAGTTGTAAATTCCTTTCAAAAACACGCCGCAAATTCAGACCACCGCCGAATCCGGTGGCCTGTGCGATTTGTTCGACGCCTTGTGTGGTTTGTTCAAGCCGCTGCCTGGCCGCATTAAGGCGGACTTCTTCAACATATTTGGCCGGCGTGATCCCGGTTTCGCGGGTGAAAACCCGGGTAAAATTACGCGGGCTCATGGCAGCACGTTCGGCGAGGGCTTCAACGGATAAATCGCCGGTAAGATTTTCCGGTAACCAGAGCTGAAGCTCACGAATAGGGCCTTCGCTGGCCTGATTCAAAAGGTAGCGGCTAAACTGTGCCTGTCCACCAGGCCTGCGCAGAAACATCACTAAATCCTGTGCTACGTCTCTGGCGAGATTAAAACCCTGATCGTCTTCCACCAGCGCGAGCGTGAGGTCAAAGCCGGAACTGACGCCGCCGGAAGTCCAGACCGGGCCATCCTGCACATAAATGGGGCCACGTTCGACGGTAATCTGCGGGAATTCAGCCTGCAACGTGTCCAGTAATCGCCAGTGCGTTGTGGCGTGACGCCCATCCAGCAAGCCGGTTTTCGCCAGTAACATGGCTCCGCCACAAATGGAGACAACACGCTTTGCATGGGGTGCCGCGCGTTTGACCCAGTCAACGACGTCCGAACCTTCTTCTTCGGTCAGCCCTTTGCCGGTGATCAGGATAGTGTCGCGGGGAAGTTCAGGGTCGAGTTCGCAAAGCCGGTGGTCCGCCAGCAAATTCAGGCCGGAAACGCCGTGAACCACGCGGTGAGGTTGCGTGGTGGCGACCGTGACCTGATAAAGCGAATTCGTCCCGTCAGCAGGCATCAGACGATTCGCCTGCATAAGGATGTCGGCGATACCGGCCGCTTCGAATAGCATGCCCCCGTCAGGGACGATAATCAGAAAAGTTTTCATGGCATTAAAAATACAATGCGTACTAAATAAGTCAACACGCTATTGAGGCAAGACCTGCGGAGGATAAAACGGCAGGGGGGTTGTATCACGCATTTTTGGCACACGTAAAATGCGAGAAAATGTAATTAAACCATGATACTCATTGCCGTAAAGGGTATCTTGTCAGCGTCTAAAATGACGCATTCAACCGTGAGATTTCATGAATTCATTACTCAAACAGCCGTCACGGATCAGCCTGTTAATCATGCTGATGATTCTGGCGGGTTGCTCTGGCAAAACGCATTATAAAAAATACGATACCCACGCTTATGACGATCAAATTGAAGATGCGGCGGATAATTACAAAGTCGACCGGAAACTGATTAAAGCAATCATTCAGGTTGAGTCCAGTTACAATCCGGACGCCGTCAGCCCGTCGAATGCGATTGGTCTGATGCAACTTAAAGCCTCGACCAGTGGCTGTGATGCTTACCGTTATAAAGGTAAACGCGGTTGTCCGAGCAACAGGCAATTGCATGACCCGGAAACCAACATTGATTTAGGCACGGCATATCTCAGCGGATTACAGCATCAGCAATTAAACTGGATTAACGATCCGCTGACACGTCGGTATGCTACAGAAGTCGCTTACGCCAACGGAGCAGGCGCTTTATTACGGACATTTTCCCCAAACCGCCAGACGGCAATTCAGATGATCAATCAGCTAACGCCGGAGGCGTTTAACTGGCATGTTCGTCAGTATCATCCGGCGCCGCAGGCACCGAGATATATGGCGAAGGTCGAGAAAGTTTATGCTGGGTTATAGCCGAAACCGGCAAAAATGAAGAGTGCGCTACGTGAATTCTGCAGCATTATGGTACTGCCAGAAATTCAGAATTCACGTAGCGTTGTCAGTTTTCAACGGCTGAAATCTGATGAAAAGGAGAGTCCGCATGCTGTCTAATTTATTCGCCGGTTTACCGGTTACTGCCAGTGCGCAGGAAAACGAAACCTTCGAAGCAGTATTAAACACGCCGGGCGTTCGTATCGAGAGAATTGTTTCGACCGGCCAGGCGAGTCCACCATATTTCTGGTATTGCCAGGAACAAAGCGAGTGGGTCACAGTTCTGCAAGGTTCAGCCGCGTTGCGATTTGAAAACGAAACGCAGGCGCGGGTAATGCACGCCGGTGATTACATCAATATTCCTGCGTTATGCAAACACCGTGTGGAATGGACAGCTGCCAATGAAATCACTATCTGGCTGGCCGTGCATTATGGAGAAATTGAAGAGAAAGTTGGTGGCGGAGAGTTATGAAAAAGAAAAGGGATTTGTGCCTGAGTTAGTTAGGAATATATTTAACGAAACTTGTAATGCTATTTGCTCTGGTTCTGCCACATTAGCAGGGATTGTTGACGTGGTTGTTTTCAGAGACGAAATCTACATCGACATGACATTCGACACGTCTTCAGGCACCCAGAACCGGTTTAGTGATTTTGATATCTGACGAGAGAAAAGTGCCCGAAGGGAACTTAACGCAGGATGGGGGGATGGAGGAGAGACGGCGGGTGCGCCACGGGACTCCTCATTTAACATAATATACATTATGCGCACTTTTGTTATCTAAGAAACCCAGGACATCCGGCCTTAGTCCGTCATGTCATTCCGTGAAATCTGCCAGTTCTGCATCCTTTCATTCCGGCAGTTTTTAACCACTTCACTGACTATCACAGCCTTTAAACTGTGCCAGCCAGATGGTATGTCCTGCACATGTCGGGTCTTCGGCAACCATTTTCACTTCCCTGAAACCATGAGCATCAAATAGCGCGCGGTATTCATCCGGAGCCAGACTTGCATGATACAGATCTTCTCCTTCGAATTTGCCAATTGCTTCACCATTGCCCGGACCGCTGGTAAACATCAACGCTGCACCAGGCTTTGCGTGTTCCTTAAAGATGGCAAACATCGCCCGCTGGTCATCACGCGTCAGATGAAAAAAACTGTCCCAGGCAATCAGACCGTCGAACTTTACGTTCAGTGATAACAAACGCATGTCAGCAACCTGCCAGCATTGTTCCGGGAAACGTTCACGACAAATTGAAATCATCGGTTCTGAAGCATCGACGCCGGTCACAGAGAAATGACGTTCTATAAAATATTCTGCGATGGGTTTTCCTGCTCCACAGCCGATGTCCAGAATGTGGCCCTCTGACGGGATCAGAGCCAGAAAACAGTCCAGCCACGCCTTTTCATATCCCTGATCTTTACGCAATTTATCCCAGATATCAGCATGCCGCTGATACAGTGAAATAATGTTTTTCGCCGAAATATCGTCCATTTGCACTCCGTTCTGACCCTCATTTGATCGCGCTACGTGAATTCTGAGTGTCTCACGCGACCTCAGCGCCTGTCAGTGAAAGATTTTAATTTGTTCATACTTCATCACTTTTTTATCATATTTATCAATGTGTTTGTTGATTTTATCAGCATGCTTCGTATGATGTGCGGACAGGTCTTTAATGTAGCGCTGAGGGATAACATCTGATGAAAGACATCACTTTTTACGGTCGTTTCGAGGCCGATATTATGGCCGGGCGCAAAACGATCACGCTCCGTGAAGCGAGTGATGCTGATTTTGTGGCGGGCGATCGTGTTCGCGTAAGTCGTTATGAAGACAACATTTTCTTCTGCAATATCGAGGTTATCGACGTTATACCAGTACAGTTTGACGAGCTGAATGACGCCCATGCCGTGCAGGAAAATATGACATTACCTGAGCTGAAACAGGTGATCAGCGAGATTTACCCAGGTCTGAAATCACTGTTTATGATCGAGTTTCGGCTGGTCTGACAGTTTTGTACAACAGGAAAATGCACCGGCATTTTCACCGGTGCGCCCTTTTCTTTTTACCCCTGCCAGCGTGATCTGCGTATCACCTAGCAGAAACAATTGCGTGATATCCTGCGGCGGGCGTTTGTCAGATAACTTTCTGTGACACCGTCACAATATCAAAAGCATCATAGCTCCCGACATTTAGTGGCTATAATTCAGTAAGTTTCAGGCATCTTTCGCAACCTGAGCGCGACGAAAACAGTCGGGATGATGCGTATTGATCAGGCCCGTCGCTTCCATCCAGGCATAAACAATCGTCGGGCCGACGAAGGTAAATCCCCTTTTCTTCAGGTCCTTCGAAATCCGTTCTGACAGCGTATCTTTCGTGGGTACAGGGCCAGTGTGCTGAATGGCTTTTCCACCAATTTGCGCCCAAATCCACTCACCAAATTCTTCGCCTGACGCCTGCATGGCCAGGTACGCACGGGCGTTTTTAATCACTGCGGTGATCTTGCTGCGCGAACGAATAATGGCGGCGTCATTCACTAACCTTTCGATATCTTCTTCAGTAAATTCAGCCACTTTTTGCGGGTCAAAATGGTAAAATGCCTGCCGTAAAGCATCGCGTTTTTTCAGTACGATCCGCCATGACAAACCCGCCTGGAAACCATCCAGCATCAGCTTTTCCCATAAGGCACGGCTGTCGCGAACAGGTTTTCCCCATTCGCGATCGTGGTAATCGCGCATCATCGGGTCATTATCACCCCACGGGCATCGCTGTAAATCATCAGGAAATTCAGAGTTCATGGCAGCCCTTCTGGCGATGTGATGAACAAGCTTACGATAAAGCCGCGCAGGTTTAAACCGCCGCCTTTTTTCCCTAATTAACAGCATTAAAATTCCGGTATTGATAAAAAAACCGCAGGTCAGGTGTGCATGGTTTTGGATTATGTCATAGACTGTATGTTGTAACTAACTGGAGGGTTTATGGCAGATTATGATTTAATTGCCCGGATGAACGGTTGTTTTAACGAACTGGAACTGGCTTTGCACGATCTCGGGAATTTCCTGAATCAGCTGGAGTTATTGCAGGCAAGAGTGTTTGTCTTGCCGGAGATTGCCAAGGGCGAAGAACATAATCCCGCGGATAAAATTCAGGTCACCCCTTTTACCGGTGTAGCCGCGCAGCAGCTGGCGTTACAGCATTTTCAGCGTCTGTTTATCCATCATAATAATGAGAATGTGAGCAGTAAATCCGCCGTTCGTCTGCCCGGCGTGTTGTGTTATGCGGTCGACGAAGCTGAGCATCAGTCCGCCCTGCTGCTGATAGAAGAAGTGAATAAATTAAAAGCCGAGCTGGAGAATATTGTCACCGTTGAATCTGGTCTCGCCCGCGAACAGCGCTTTGAATTTGTTCATACTCACCTGCGCGGGCTGATTACGCTGAACGCTTACCGCTCGGTCAATTTTCTGAATGATCCGGATTCCGTGCGGTTTGGCTGGGCTAACAAACACATCATCAAAAACGTCACGCGCGATGAAGTCCTTGCTCAGCTGGAAAAGAGCCTGAATGCAGGTCGCGCTGTTTCGCCGTACACTCGCGAACAGTGGATGGAAAATATAAACCGCGAGATGAACGACGTTAAGCGCCTGCCTGAGCATGCGGCGCTGAAATTTAAACGTCCGGTGAAAGTCCAACCAATTGCTCGCGTGTGGTACCGAAACAGCCAGAAGCAGGTACAACATCCCTGCCCGCTGCCGCTGATTGCACTGTGTCTGCGCACGCCGGTAATGCAGGTACCAAAACTCGGCGAATTGCAGGATTACGATGCGGCGTCGGTGAAACACAAATATAAGCCGAAATCACAACCACTCAGCCTGCTGATCAAACGTCTTCATCTATATACCGACTATCCGTTATAAAGCGCGGCATATAAAAAAGGTCCGGAAATCCGGACCTCATTTTGCGTTCTCACATTTAACCGGAAACGATCAGCGCTTCATGCTGCCAACCATGTCTTCCGGACGCACCCACTCATCAAACTGTGCTTCCGTCAGATAACCGAGTTTCAGGGCTGAGCCTTTCAGCGTCAGGCCTTCGTGATGCGCTTTTTTGGCAATTTCTGCCGCTTTGTCGTAACCGATATGCGTATTCAGCGCGGTCACCAGCATCAGCGATTCGTTCAGCAACTGCGAAATACGGTCACGGTTAGGTTCGATGCCCACTGCGCAATGCTCGTTAAAGCCGCGCAGCCCGTCAGCCAGCAGACGAACGGATTGCAGGAAATTGTGGATCACCAGCGGACGGAACACGTTCAGTTCGAAGTTACCGGAAGCGCCGCCGATATTCACTGCCACATCATTACCCAGCACTTGCGCGCACAGCATGGTCATTGCTTCGCACTGCGTCGGGTTCACTTTACCCGGCATGATGGAGCTGCCCGGTTCGTTTTCCGGAATGGAAATCTCGCCGATGCCGCAACGCGGACCGGATGACAACCAGCGCACATCATTGGCAATTTTCATCAGCGACGCGGCCAGGCCTTTCAGGGCGCCATGCCCGTGAACCAGCGCATCGCAGGTGGCCAGCGCCTCAAATTTATTCGGTGACGTTACAAACGGTTGACCGGTCAGTTCGGCCAGCGCTTTCGCCACGCGCACGGCATATTCCGGATGCGTATTCAGGCCGGTACCGACCGCGGTGCCGCCCAGCGCCAGTTCGGCGATATGCGGAATGCTGTTTTCAATATGCTTCAGGTTATGCTCCAGCATCGCCACCCAGCCGGAAATCTCCTGACCCAGCGTGAGCGGCGTGGCATCCTGGAGATGTGTACGGCCAATTTTGACGATATCGCGAAACGCTTCGGCCTTAGCCTGAAGGGTGTTGTGCAACACGTTCAGTTCAGGGATCAGCTTTTCGCGCAGTTCAGTCACCGCCGCCACGTGCATGGCAGTCGGGAAGACATCGTTCGAGCTTTGGCTTTTATTCACGTCATCGTTCGGATGAACTTTGCGCCCTTCGCCGCGCTCACCGCCGAGGATTTCACTTGCCCGGTTGGCCAGCACTTCGTTCATGTTCATGTTGGTCTGGGTGCCCGAGCCGGTCTGCCAGATTGAAAGTGGGAATTCTGTGGTGTGTTTGTCGGCCAGCACTTCATCTGCCGCCGTAATGATGGCATTACCGCGTTCGGCGGGTAATAAACCCAGATCGATATTCACACTGGCCGCTGCACGTTTTGTTTGTGCCAGCGCATGGATCAGAGCCACCGGCATTTTTTCCGAGGAAATACGAAAGTGTTCAAGCGAACGTTGTGTCTGTGCGCCCCAAAGCTTATCTGCCGGAACTTCGATAGGCCCCATTGAGTCTTTTTCAATGCGAGTCGCTGCCATTACAGTCTCCTTAGCTTGGTTTTTCGAATCATAAGTTCGAATGATAATTATGGTTTTTTGCAGGTTTTTAAGTGCCGGATGCGGTCCCACGCATTCACTGACGATGCATCGATTATAGTGTCATATAAGGCAGACGTATAATTCGAATCGATCCCGATTCTGAGTTTTCGCCCTAACCGCACTTTTTGGGGCATCTTAGTTGTAAAGCCCGCTTTGTCATTGTTTACTATGCCCAGAACTTTTCTATTCAGGATGAAGCAATGCAAAAGATGCATAACGGTGTACAAAATTACGCCTGGGGCAGTAAAGACGCGCTGACTAAACTCTATGGGATCACCGACCCGCAAGGCCGTCCGATGGCTGAACTGTGGATGGGTGCTCACCCGAAAAGCAGTTCTCAGGTTGATAATGCCGAAGGCCAGACCCTTTCCCTGCGTGATCAAATCAGCGCTGACCTTGATGGCCAGTTGGGTAAAAAAGTCGCCAAACGTTTCGGCGAATTGCCTTTCCTGTTTAAAGTCCTGTGTGCCGACCAGCCGCTTTCGATTCAGGTTCACCCGAGCAAAGGTGCTGCCGAAATTGGTTTTGCGAAAGAAAATGCAGCGGGCATTCCACTGGACGCCGCAGAGCGTAACTATAAAGATCCGAACCATAAACCTGAGCTGGTTTACGCCCTGACGCCTTTCCAGGCCATGAACGGTTTCCGTGAACTGCGTGATATCGTTTCCCTGCTGCAACCCGTTGCCGGTGCGCATCAGCTGATTGCCAGCTTCCTGAATTATCCTGACGTCGATCATCTGCGCGCCCTTTTCGCCGGCCTGCTGAGTCTGGAAGGTGAAGATAAATCCCGTGCGCTGGACGTGCTGAAATCCGTGCTCCGTGAACAACACGGCGAGCCGTGGGATACCGTGCGCAATATTTCTGAATTCTATCCGGACGATTCCGGCCTCTTCTCTCCGCTGTTGCTCAACGTGATCACCCTGCAACCGGGTGAAGGCATGTTTCTGTACGCCGAAACGCCGCACGCTTACCTGAAAGGCGTGTCGCTTGAAGTGATGGCGAACTCAGACAACGTGCTGCGCGCCGGTCTGACCCCGAAATACATCGATATCCCAGAGCTGCTGGCAAACCTGAAATTCAACGCCAAACCTGCCGGTGAACTGCTGACCACGCCGGTGCAAAAAGGCGCGGAACTCAACTTCCCTATTCCTGTCGAAGATTTTGCCTTCTCAATTCATGAGATTGCCGCTGAACCGCAAACGCTGGAACAGGACAGTGCCGCGATCGTCTTCTGTATTGAAGGCCAGAGTGTGCTGACGAAACAAGATGAAACGCTGACGCTGCTGCCGGGTGAGTCCTGTTACCTGGCCGCCAGCGAATCGCCGGTGACCGTGAGCGGTAATGGTCGCATTGCGCGGGTCTTCAATACCCTGAGTAAATAAGGTGAGATGAAACGAAGATGAAACAAATTGGGGCTATGTGGCCCCAATTTGATGATTTTTCTGTTGATTCAGCTACACTCAAGAGACTATTAACGCCGTGAGGCGTTTTTTATTTTCGGGATATTTCATAAGGATAAACAGAGATATGAAGAAGTCGATAGTCGCTGTGAGCGTCATTGTAGTCCTTGGCGCGGCCTGGACAGGCGTCTCGTGGTATACGGGTAAACTTATCGAACAACATCTGGATGAGCAGGTTGCGGCGGCGAACAGCCAGTTGCAAAGTGCTTATCCAAAAGCAGGTCTGAAAGTCAACTATCAGGATTATCATCGCGGGCTGTTCAGCAGTAATTTGCGCCTTGTCCTGCAACCTGATGTTGCTGCCGCGGCGGCCGGAACCAGTGTGCTGAAAACCGGTGATGAAATTGCCTTTATCGAAACCATCGATCACGGCCCGTTCCCTGCCGCTCAGCTGAAGAAATTCAATCTGATCCCAAGCATGGCTTCCGTGCATTCTGAACTGCAAAACACCCCGACGCTGAAAGGCCTGTTTGACGTCACCAAGGGTAAATCGCTGATCACCGCGGACACGCGTCTGTCTTACAGCGGCGCCAGCGCTTCGACGATTGATATCATTCCGGTGACATACCAGAAAGACGAAAGTCAGCTGCAATTCTCCGGCGGTACAATCAATGTTGATGTTGATAAAGACATGACTGCGATGAAACTGAAAGCCAGCACCGACAGCGTGGCGCTTACCTCTAAAAACCAGTGGGGCCAGCTTGAGAAAGTGACGCTGGCCGGTTTCAGCATGGACAGCGATACGCAGCAAGGGAAATTCCAGGTTGGCGTGGGCGATCAAAATCTGATCGTGAAACAGATTCTGGTCAACATTGACGGCAAAGACGCCGGTTCACTGGACAATTTCAAGCTGGTGAGCAAGTTCTCTGAAAGCGGCAATAACATCAACGGTCAGCAGGATTACACCATTGATGCGCTGAAAATTCAGGGCGCGGATTTCGGTTCAGCCAAACTGACGCTGAAACTGGATAAACTGGACGGCGCGGCACTGAAAGAGTTTGCCGACAAATACAATAATCAATCCCGTGAACTGCTGATGCGTCAGAGTGAACTGGATCCGGCGGTTTATCAGCAACAGGCTGCCGATTTACTTCTGGCCGGTCTCCCGACGCTGCTCAAAGGCAACCCGAGCATCAGCATTGCGCCGCTGAGCTGGAAAAACAGCAAAGGCGAAAGCACCTTCAACCTGCAACTGGATTTGAAAGATCCAGCCGCAGCGCCAGCACAGACGCAAGATCAGATGTTGTCTCAGCTGGTGAATAAGGTCGATGCCACACTGAACATTCCACTGCCGATGGCGACTCAGGTCACCACGCAGGTTGCGCAACTCGAAGGCTACAGCGCCGATGACGCCGCGAAACTGGCTCAGCAGCAGGTTCAGGGTCTGGCCGCGATGGGTCAGATGTTCAAACTGACTACCGTGAAAGATGACACCATCACCAGCAGCTTCCATTACGCGGACAATCAGGTTGACCTGAATGGCCAGAAAATGACGTTGCAGGAATTCGCCGGTCTGTTCGGTATTCTGGGCGGGCCAGCAGCGCCAGCACCAACACCTGAACAGGAAGCACCTGCTGCTCCTGCATCCGTTCCGGCTCAGTAATATTCTTTTCTCCTCCCCCTGCGAAGGGGGAGGTTGGGAGGGGGGTTTACACACGACACCTTCTGGCCTGAGTTAACCCACACCCCATCCCAACCTTCCCCCCGTGAGAGGGGAAGGAGTAAGACCCCCCTACCGTTACCAAAGGATCTTCTGACGTGTCTGACCCCGCTGACCTCCTCCGGCTGAACGATGTTTCGTTCACCCTCAATAATATTCCGCTCCTTGAGCCCGTTTCATTAACCCTGAACCCCGGTGAATTTACCCTGCTGACCGGTCCTTCCGGCAGCGGAAAAAGCACGTTGCTGAAAATCATCGCGTCACTGCAAAACCCGACCGGCGGGAAACTGTATTTTAAAGGCGAAGACATCAGCCGGATCAGACCCGAAACCTATCGCCAGCGAGTTTCCTACTGTTTCCAGACGCCATCGCTATTTGGCGAAACGGTCTATGACAACCTCGCGCTGCCTTATCAGATCCGCAATAAAAAAGTCGATGAAACACAGCTGCGTGACTGGCTGACCAAAGTGAATCTGGCTGAAGGGATGCTGACGAAAAGCATTCAGGAGTTGTCCGGAGGTGAAAAACAGCGCGTCGCCCTGCTCCGTAATTTGCAGTTTATGCCTGATGTACTGCTGCTCGATGAAATCACCAGTGCGCTGGACGAGGAAAATAAGATCAATATCAATGACATTATTGCCAGCCTGGTTGCCGAAAAACAGCTGGCCGTGTTGTGGGTCAGCCATGACCTCAATGAAATCCGTCACGCCAAAAACGTCATTACCCTGACCCGCCACACGCAAGGAAGTCCGGCTCATGAATCAGCATAATATTACCGATCAGTCACTGGCTCTGGCGTTGATTCTGGTGGTCGTCGCCCTGCTGGTCAGCAAGAAAGAAAAACTCGGGCTGGAAAAAGACATCATCTGGAGCGTCGCACGCGCCATCGTCCAGTTAGTCATTGTCGGCTATGTCCTGAAATATATTTTTGATATCAATAACAGCCTCTTAACCGTGCTCATGGTGCTGTTTATCTGCGTCAATGCAGCGTTGAATGCGAAGAAACGTAGCAAGAATATCGATAACGGTTTTGTCATTTCGTTTGTCGCCATTACGGTCGGCACAGCGCTGACGTTAACGATTCTGATCCTCAGCGGATCGATTGAATTCCTGCCAATGCAGGTGATCCCTATTTCAGGGATGATTGCGGGGAATGCAATGGTGGCTGTCGGTTTGTGCTACAGCAACCTGAATCAGCGCTTTATTGACAATCAGCAGAAAATCCTCGAAATGCTGAGCCTGGGCGCGCCGACTAAGATTGCCTCGGGGAAGATTATTCGTGACAGCATTCGTGCGGCGATGATCCCGACTATCGATGCGGCGAAAACAGTGGGGATCGTAAGTTTACCGGGCATGATGTCCGGCCTGATTTTTGCGGGAATCGATCCGGTAAAAGCGATTAAATATCAGATTATGGTGACGTTTATGCTGCTGGCTACCGCCAGTTTATCGACGATTATTGCCGGTTATCTGGCGTACCAACGTTTCTACAATGACCGCGCACAGTTGCGGTCACTGAAATCTTCGTAGCCTTCACAGCGCCCTGCCAGCGGATACGCGGCGGGCGCATTTTTCTTCCGGCTTGTAAGATTTAAGCATTTATAAATCTGAAAGCACCTGACGCAGATTGATTTCTCCTGCTGCTTCATCACCCAGATCCAGAACCCTTTCAAGTTCGTTCAGATGTTCCTGCATCAGTTGCACAGCCAGCGCATTATCGCCACTTTCCAGCGCATCAATAATCGCCTGATGTTCATCACACTGACAGGAAGAGACGTCAGCGCGCTGATACAGCGCCACAATCAGCGAGCTACGCACCATCAGATTCGACAAAATGTCGCTCAGCACGCTGTTGCCCGAAATTTCTCCTAGGATCAGGTGAAACTCGCTCAGCTCCCGCACAATCACACGGCGGTCTTCAGATTTGGCGGCTTCACGCTCACCGTTCAGATGCGTATGGATTCGCTGACGATGCTGACGAATGCACTCCGGGCAAATTCCTTCCACTATCGCGCGTTCAATGGCGCGACGGGCAATGAAAACTTCACGGGCTTCTTTTGCCGTGGGCTGCGACACCATCGCCCCACGGTTAGGTTCGATAGTGACAATGCGTTGCATAGACAGACGCTGTAACGCAACCTGAACGTGGTTACGGTTGGCACTGAGTGCCTCAACCAGTTGCGACTCGACCAGGCGGGTGCCAGGGCGCAGGCGCTGCTGAGCGATAGCCTTCGATAGAACGTCGACAATGCGCTGAACTTCCAGCTGCTTGGCGGTTGTAATTGGATTACTCATGGAATGCTAGATGGCCTCTTTATGGCATTTTTTCGTGCAAATTATCACCAGCCGTCAACTCCCGTCATTAGTAAATGAAGTCCAGTGATGATTCGTGCACAAGCCCGCAACAAAACGGCACGTATTATTCATCATAATTCTCATTCCCGCACGCATTCCCTAAATTCTTACATTTCTCATTCGCATCAGGGCGATTCGGCGAGACGTTCCGGAAACATTCCAATCAGGTGCAACAATTTTATTGCGCGATGCGACCGAACACATTTTTGAGCGGCAACTCGGCGATCTGATCAATCAGCGTCAGCAAAGGCTCGCACGGATACCCATCATCCAACCCGCGCAGTGTGCGTAAAAAAGTCAGCGCGGCTTCAGGTTTTGGGAATTTTTCCTGCTGGGTGAAATACAGATACAGCGCCAGCACCGCCACCGAACGGCTGCGCCCGCCACGACAATGAATCAGCACATTGGCCGCACGGTGCGGCGGATAACTGCGTTTCCCAGGGCTGGCCTGCCCGAGTAAACCGTCCAGCGCCAGCACACCGGCCAGGAGATGATTCATCGTATTGCCCGCCCCGTCGATCAGCCCAATCTGAGTTCGCCGCAGCCAGGTGCCATCGGGCAGCGCCAGATCACCGAGCTGGAGATTAACCGCCATATTCAACGCTGAGGTAATATTGTGCTGGTGTAACAGATAAGCATCCTGCGCTGCCGGGCCATTGCCGAGGTATAACCAGCGGTGGCTTTGTCCGGCAACCGGGACGAGTTTGATGAGTAACGGTCTGCTGTCTTCTTCTTGTTCAGCTTGTTTACGCGTTTGTAGGGAATCAGTCATTATCATCTTCCTGATATCAGTGAGTTCCGAAACGGTAACACATTCAAAAGCCGCAAACCTTTGCCTGATTAGCACTTTCCCGCCTTCGCTAATTCATACCCTCCACGGCAGCACCCCTTCCGGTAATCTTCGTGCAAACAGCGACGCCAGTAACATCAGGATCAGCACCACACCAATCATCAGACAACCCACCGCCGCCGCGAGCGTAGAAGAACCGCCCTCGTCGAGGAACACAATCATCGGACCAAGCGTTTGAGTGCCGGACGTCACCAGCAGAATCGACACCTGAATTTCATTAAGCGCCGTCAGGAACACCAGAATCGTCCCCGCCATTGCCGAAGGTGCCGCCAGCGGCATCAGGATATCGCGCATACGCCGCAGGAAACCGGCTCCAAAAATTTGTGCAGCCTCGTCCAGAGAACGTTCTATCTGCGCAAACCCTGCCATCGTCGGTCGCAGAACCAGCGCCATAAAGTTGGAAAGATAGGCCGCAAGAATAATCCACACCGTGCCATACAGACTGACGTGGATCAGCGGCAGCGGTTTAAGGAAAAACAGAATGGCCGCAATACCCGTAACAATCCCCGGTAATGCGTAAGCCAGCTCCGTGGATAACTGCAACACACGCACCAGCCGCGTGCGCTGCCAGCTGAGAAAATAAGCCAGAAACAGCGAGGCGACAGTCAGGATCACCGCCGTAAGCAGCGTCAGCCCCAGACTGGTGAAAAAGGCCTGGCGGATGGCCGGATACCCGAACAGCGCATTGGCATAATTACTCAGCGTCAGGCTGCTGAACGTCAGCGCCTGGCCGAATCCCTGCGTCAGTGATGTTGTCAGCAGCGCGGAAAGCGGCAGCAACAGGGTCAGGATCATCCAGAGCCAGACGGTGATTTCTACCGGCAAACGCCAGCGTCCGAGCGGCTGATGCAAAGACCGTGGCGTGCCGGTCACGCGCACATCCTGACGCCCGCCCAGCCACCGGCTGAGCATTAGACCCGCCAGCGTAATCGCGGCAATCAGCAAAGACAGCACCGCCATGTCCGCCAGCGCCGACGCGCCAGCGGTATTGAGCTGCTGGTAAACCAGCGTGATCAGCGTAGGCACACGCCCTGGAATGCCCAGCATCGCCTGAATACCGAAATTCCCCGCCGCCGTCACAAACGACAGCGCCGCGCCGGCAAAAATCGCCGGACGCACCAGCGGCAAAATTACCGTAAACAGAACCCGCCACGGCTGTGCTCCGCCTGCCCGCGCCGCTTCAACCAGATCGGCGGGCAAACGGCGCAGCCCCGCGCGCACCATCAGAAACACCAGAGGCGCATTGTGCAAACCCAGCAAAATAATGATGCCGCTCATCGAATATAACGGCGATGGCGAACCCGGCGGCAGGCTCATACCGAAGCACTGCAGGACCGGGCTGGACGGCGAAAGCGCCTGAACCCACGCCAGCGCCGTCACCTGCGGAGGGATCATCAGCGGCAGGATGAACGTGAAAACCCATGACTGCTTGCCGCGTAAATTGGTTAACGCGATAAGCAGCGCCGCCACAGTGCCAAGCAGCATCGCCAGCAACGTGGAGATAACGGCAATCGACAGCGTATTCAGCGTGGCAGTCAGCACCCGTCGCGTGCCCAGCAGATGGCTGAACCGCGAGAGATCTGGGATCCCCTGCGGTGCCACTGCCGCCCACACCAGCCGCGCCAGAGGTGCAACCGACAAAATGCCTATCAGCAACGTCAGCCCCCAGAGAACCGCCTTCTCGCTGCCCGGCCAGTAACGCCTGCGCGCAGCCACCGTGCGGCGCTGAATTTCACTCATCACGCTCATTTGCCTTTCCCTTCAGCCATCAGCCGCCGAAGATTTCTGTGAATTTCGCACGTACCTGCTTATCGTCAGCCACCGCTTTGTCAGAATCGAGTGTCAGCAGTTTGATGGAATCCACCGGCGCAAACCCTTCCGGTGCCGGAACACGGGCATCAATCGGACGGTTCCCCTGTTTTGCCACCAGTTGCTGCCCCTGCGGCGAGAGCATGAAATTCACAAACGCTTTGGCTGCCGGCACGTTGTGCGCCCCGGCGAGAATGGCTACCGGCTCTGTCACAAACGACGCACCTTCTTTCGGATACACCAGATCAATCGGGGAGCCTTGCTTCTTTGCACGGATGATATCGGCATCCGTAATCACACCATATTTTGCCATGCCGCTGGCAACGGCTTTCAGCGCCGGGCCATTTCCGCCTTCCGGCGTAATGCCGTTTGCCGCCAGTTTCTGATAAAACGCCCAGCCAATATCCGGCGTGTTAATCGCCGTATGCAGGTGATAAAGCGCCGCCCCGGAATACAACGGGCTTGGCACCGCCACCTGGCCTTTATTCTGTGCGTCGGTCAGTGCCATCCAGCTGTCGACCGGTTTGGCATTTTTCGTGTTGTACGCAATGACCGTGGCGATGATTTTTGTGCCGAACCAGGTTTTATCTTTATCGTAGAAATCCGGGCTGATATTGCTGACCGGGGCATCAGGATACGCCATCAGCTTGCCGTCTTTTTTCAGCGCACCCAGATTGATGGAATCTGCCACCAACAGCACATCGGCTTTCACATCTCCTGCCATCATTTCCGTCTGCAACACATTCATCAGCTGCGTGGTGCCGTTACGCGTCCATTCCACCTGAACGTCTGGATATGCCGCTTTAAAGGCATCGACTGTCTGTTGTGCGATTTCCGGTGCCTGAGAGGTATAAATCACCAGTTTGCCCGACGCCGTTTCTGCCGCATTGGCAGAAGTGAACAGCACGGTAGCCAGTGACAGCGTGCAAAAACTCAATCTGATGGTATTAGAAATGTGCATAGCCCTGTCCTTTTGAGAATCACTAGTTTTAATGAGTGCGTTGAGAAGAGATCATTGAGGAAGTACCCAGCCGTCTGCGATGATAAAAGTGACATTGTCACCCGGCTGAATCTCTTTTTTAGAATGAATGGACAATCTGAGTTCCGGCGCGGCGTGCGGCGTGATGTCTGTCTGGCAGTATCCGCCGCGATAAATCTGTCGGGAAACCCGTGCCGGAATCCCCGTTTCGTCCGGCTCGGCAAAACGTAAATCCGCCGCGTGAACACACGCCTGCGCCTTTGGCACTGAAAGCTGTGAAACCGCCGTACGCAACCTGACATGGATGCCGAAAATCGCTACCCGCGCATGGCCGTTACCGTCCGGCCGGACATCCGTCACCGGAATGACGCGCCCGTCATCGATAAACGTGGCGACCATTTCATTGGCCGGTTCCCGGTACAGAATCTGTGGCGTGGCAAACTGCATCACACGCCCTTCGTTCATCACCACCACGCGATCCGCCAGCGACATCGCCTCCTGCTGGTCATGAGTGATATACAACAGCGTCGCGCCGGTGTGCTGATGAAAGCGGCTGAACTCTTCTTCCATCGCCGCCCGCAGGTGTACATCCAGGTTTGCCAGCGGTTCATCGAGCAGCACTACGCCCGGGCGTGTGACCAGACAACGCGCCAGCGCAACCCGCTGTCGCTGACCACCTGATAAATCCGATGGCCGCCGTGTCGCATATTCGCGTAACCCGACCAGCGCCAGCGCCTCTTGTGTGCGGACGCGCCGTTCATTGCGGTCCATTCCCACGACTTTCAGGCTGTACGCCACGTTCTCTTCTACCGACATATGCGGCCACAACGCGTAATTCTGAAACACAATCCCCAGCTCACGTCTCTCCGGCTGCACATGCACATCAGGCGATGAAAACAGACGATCGCCTACGGTGATCGTGCCGCTGTTGACCGGCTCAAACCCGGCCACGGTCCGCAGGAGCGTCGTTTTTCCGCAACCTGACGGGCCCAGCACGGCCACAAACTCCCCCGGCCGGATATGCAGGGAGACATCGTTAAGCACCGGTTGTGTGGCGAAGGATTTGCTTAGGTGGGAAATCTGGATGGCAGACATGCGTCGGTGTTTTCCTCAAAGCGGCGATGACCTGTTCAATGAGAAAACAAATTACTGCGATTTTGTGACTGTTTTATGACCGGGTTGAGAAGGTTTGGTTTGTCTTATGTTTCAGTTGTTTATTTTTTGCGAGGCATCGCGGAGGAAAAGATCGTCCTTCTGAATTCCCTGCAAATACCCGACAGGATGCGCGGGTGTGATGGCACAACACATCGGGCGCGGGAAAAAATGTGAACCCCGTTTCCGTTAAAAAATAATCATAAATGATTACTTCCACTTTGCACAAAACGTAATCATACTCCACCGCAAGGAACGCCATTGTGTACGACGTGACGGTATTACCCGCTGCCATGAAGGAGCTTCGCAAATTGCCTCCCACGCTGAGTGCCAGCATTGCTGATGCTTTGAAGGAGCTGGAGATCTACGGTGCCGCGTTACAGGATCCGCAGGTCCGGTATCTCGGAAATGGAATACGGGAAGTCCGGGTAACCAGTCTGGAGGGTCTGGGCAGAGCGTTTTATTTTTTTATGCAGGGTCGACGCATTTATGTCGTGCATATTCTGCATAAGAAAACGGCTAAAACGCCGCATCAGGATTTAGAACTGGCATTACAACGTATGAAAAATATCAAAAAGGATGAATATGAAAGATTACGATGAAAACAAACTCATTCCCCTCAGCGCAGTTATGGAGGAGATGATGCAGGATCCTGAATTCGCCGCAGCGTATGAGGCAATTCAGGTGCACAAAAAAATGGTCGCCGAACTCAAGGCAGCAAGGCTGGCGGAATCCCTGACGCAGGAGGATATCGCGCGGCGCACCGGCATGAAAAAACAAAATATCAGCCGGTTTGAAAACGGTGCCGCATCCCCGACGCTTAATACCGTCAGCCGTTACGCGGTCGCACTTGGCGGCACTTTTGAATTCAAAAAACTGCACGGCTAGCCTTTAGCGGGTCCGGGCCTAAGTCTGTCAGTTAACCACCGGATTTTGCGCCCCGTACGCCGCGATAAATTCCCCCGCTATCGCCACTGCGATTTCAGCGGGGAGTTTACCTCGCACATCCGGCAGACCAACAGGGCAACGCATTCTCATCAGTTGCTCGCCAGAAATCCCCTTGCCGGATAAACGATAATCAAAACGTTTGCGCTTCGTCTCAGAACCAATCAGCCCGAAGTAGAGGAAATCACCGCGTTTCAGAATCTTTTCGCTGAGGGCAAAATCCAGCTGATGATCGTGGGTCAAAACCATGAAATAACTTCCCGCGGGCATTTGCGCCACGGTGCCTTCCGGCTCGTCATCCACCACGCAGGTAATCTGCGGGTCAACGTGAACAGGAAATTCACTGGCGCGCGCATCCACCCAGGTTATGCGGCATGGCAATGTACTGAGTATGTTCACCAGCGCGCGGCCGACGTGTCCGGCGCCATACACCACCACATGCGGCTGAGGTTGCCCGAGGGGTTCCAGCAGAACGGACGCCATGCCGCCGCAGCATTGACCGAGCCGTGCGCCTAAGGAGAAACGCTCTAACCGGCTGGTTTTCGCGCCTTGGTGCAGCATTTCGCGGGCAATGCCGGTGACCTGAAACTCCAGATTTCCGCCGCCAAGGGTATAAAACTGGTCACCGGCGGTGATCAGCATTTTACTGCCCGCATCACGCGGCGTTGAACCTTGCTGCTCCACCAGCGTCGCCACCACGCAAGGCTCGCCGCGCTGCCGGAGTTCATGTAAACGGGTTACCCAGTCATCGGTACGCATAGAAACCTCCGTTAACCGTTCGCTTTTTCGGTTTTTTCGCTGGTGATTTCGGCCATATTTGTGACAATGTCACCGAAAAAACGCAGCTGGTTAATCCCGTTCAGTACCCTTTCCGGCGTGGCCGGTGCATCGATATGCGGATGAACGCGGTAATCCGCGAGGCTGGAAACCGCGTCTTTAATCGCGCACCAGACAGATATTCCGTGCATAAACGGTGGTTCACCCACGGCTTTGGAATGGAAAACCGTGTCTTCCGGGTTCTTTCGGTTTTCGACCAGATGAACGCGCAAATCCTGCGGGATATCACCAATTGCCGGGATTTTGTACGCCGCCGGGCCACTGGTCATCAGCCGCCCTTTGTCGTTCCACACCAGTTCTTCGGTCGTCAGCCATCCCATGCCCTGAACAAATCCGCCTTCCACCTGGCCGATGTCTATCGCCGGATTTAGCGAATCGCCGACGTCATGCAGAATATCGGCGCGCAGCAGTTTGTATTCGCCGGTCAGCGTATCAACCAGCACCTCGGCGCAGGCCGCACCATACGAGAAATAATAGAAAGGATGCCCGGCAGCCTTGCTGCGGTCGTAGAAAATCTTCGGCGTTTTGTAATAGCCGGTGCTGGAAAGTGGCACCTGATTGAGCCAGCACTGGGTGGCGACCTGCTCAAAACTGAAATACTGATTTTTGACCCGCACCTGACCGTTGCTGAACTCTACGTCACATTCTGCCGCGTCGTGAACGCGCATCAGCATTTCCACCATGCGCGCTTTAATGATTTCGGCCGCATTCTGCGCCGCTTTGCCGTTAAGATCCGCGCCGGAAGAAGCCGCCGTCGGCGAGGTATTGGGCACTTTTCCGGTGTCCGTGGCCGTAATCTGAATGCGACTGATATCCACCTGAAAAACTTCGGCAACCACCTGCGCCACTTTGGTATTGAGCCCCTGTCCCATTTCCGTCCCGCCGTGGTTGAGCTGAATGCTGCCGTCGGTGTAAATCAGCACCAGAGCCCCCGCCTGATTGAGAAAACTGGCGGTAAAGGAGATGCCGAATTTCACCGGCGTCAGCGCCAGTCCCTTTTTAATATACGGATTGTTTAGATTAAATTGAGTGACAGCGTCACGTCTTGCAGCATATTCCGCGCTTTCTTCCAGCTGGCGGGTCATCTCCTCAAGCAGATTCTGGCCGACCGGCTGGTGATAATGCGTGATGTTGCGGCTTTCCTGGCCGTAGTAATTATTTTTACGCACGGTCAGCGGATCAATTCCCAGTTCGCGGGCGATGTGATCGACAATATGCTCGATGGCCAGAATTCCCTGTGGCCCGCCAAAACCGCGGTAAGCAGTATTCGACGCCATATTGGTTTTACAGCGGTAACCGGTAATTAAGGCGTCGCCAAGGTAATAGGCGTTATCGGAATGGAACATTGCCCGGTCAACAATGGAACCGGAGAGATCCAACGAATACCCGCAGTTGGCCGCCAGCTTCAGATCGATACCGTGAATGATGCCGTCATCCGTAAACCCGACGTCGTAGCTGACGTGAAACGGATGTCGTTTGCCGGTGATCAGCATGTCGTCCTGCCGCGCCAGACGCATTTTCGCAGGGCGTCCGGTGAGATGTGCCGCCAGCGCGGCCAGACAGGCCGTGCCTGCCGCCTGCGTTTCTTTGCCACCAAAACCGCCGCCCATGCGACGCATATCGACCACCACTTTGTGCATCGGCAAATCCAGCACCGAGGCCACCAGTTTCTGGACTTCAGTCGGATGCTGCGTCGAGCTGTAAACCAGCATCGCGCCGTCTTCGCCCGGCATCACCGACGCAATCTGCGTTTCCAGATAAAAATGCTCCTGCCCGCCAATCTCCAGCTCGCCCTGCAAGCGGTGAGGCGCACAGGCCAGCGCCATTCCGGCATCGCCGCGTTTATGCTGATGTGGTTCTTCCACGTAATGCTCAAGTGCCAGCGCCTGTTTGATGGTCAGCACGGCGTCGCGGGGCTGATAATCCACTTTCGCCAGCGCAACGGCGGCGCGGGCGGCTTCCGGAGAAGTCGCAGCGACCACCAGCACAATCTGCCCAACGTATTCCACTACGCCCTGCGCCATCAGCGGATCGCCGTGGGTCAGCGGCGCGATATCAGGATTACCCGGCACATCTTCTGCCGTCATCACCCGCACCACGCCCGGCACGTTGTAACAAAGTCCGGTATCGATATGCAGAATGTCGGCGTGCGCGTGCGGGCTGAGCAGCGGCACCAGATGCAGCTGGCGGGGAAACTCCAGCCGGTCATCGGTGTACACCGCTTCTCCGCTGACGTGTTTATCCGCACTTTCGTGTTTCTGGCTTTTGCCCACGCCGCTTTGTAGTCCGGCGCGGAACAACTGTTCCCTCTCATGCCGGGAAAGTGACGGTTTGGATTCAGACATAATGAGTTACCCGCATCAGCGTTTCAGGAGAAGTCAGTTCGATATGGCAGCGGCGCAAAAGGTTTTTGGCGACCTGCATGCGGTATTCGCGGCTGGCGCGGAAATCAGTGATCGGCGTGAAATCCCTCTCCAGCGCCTGACATGCGCGCTCAATAGTGGCAGTTTGCCACGGTTGCCCGAGCAGTTGCGCTTCACAATGGGTAGCGCGTTTCGCCACTTCCGCCATGCCGCCGAACGCGATGCGTGCATGCACCACCACGCCGTCGCGGACTTCAATCTGCAACGCAGCACACACCGCTGAAATGTCGTCCTCCAGCCGTTTCGACACTTTATAAACCCGCAGCTGCCGCGTCTCCGATGACACGCGCGGAATGCGGATCTGCTCGATAAATTCACCCGGCTGCAAGGCCGTTTTGCGATAGCCAAGGAAAAATTCGTCCAGCGGTAATTCGCGTTTTGCCATGCCGCAGCGCAACAGCAATGACGCGCCCAGCGCCAGCAGAACCGGGCCGCCGTCGCCAATCGGTGAGCCGTTGGCGATATTGCCGCCAAATGTGCCCTGATTACGGATTTGCTGCGAAGCAAAACGCTCAAGCAGCTCACCAAATGCCGGAAATTCACGGTGCAGAACCGGCATACAGGCGCTCAGCGTCGCCGCCGCGCCAATATGAATGACCTGACCAGCCAGCGTAATATCTTTCAGTTCCGCCACATGGCTGAGCGAAATCAGTTTCGGGATATGCTGGTAACGTTGCGTGACCTCCAGCGCCAGATCGGTGCCACCTGCCACCAGACGGGAATCCGGCGCCGCCAGATACCGTTGCGCCAGTTGCTCAATCGTGACCGGCTGTTCCGTCGCGGACATCGCCCGCAGTTTTTCGAGCGAATGCAGAGTATTGGCGTCAAACTGATCGGCCAGCGGAGCTTCGCATACCGCCTGCGCCGCCGCCATGATCGGCCGGTAGCCGGTGCAGCGGCAGAGATTGCCGGAAAACGCCTGTTGAATCTGATCACGTTCGAACGTCAGTTTTTGCTTTTCCAGCGCAAACAGCGACATCACAAAACCTGGCGTGCAGAATCCGCATTGCGAGGCGTGGTTATCCACCATGGCCTGCTGCACGTGGTGCAGCTTGCCCTGATGTTTCAAATCTTCAATGGTAATCAGCTGTTTGCCGTGGATCGCAGGCATAAACGTCAGGCAGGCGTTGACGGTGGTGTATTTCAGCCCGACGCCCTCTTTTTCGGCCAGCACGACGGTACAGGCGCCGCAATCACCGGAGGCGCAGCCTTCTTTGGTACCGCAACGCCCGGCATCACGGCGCAGATACTGGAGAACCGTGGTATCGTCCGGCAGATTTTCCGTCTGGATCCTGCCGTTCATCAGAAACTGGATCATATTTATATCCTTTAAGAATCACCGGCTTGTTCCCTACCCTGCGAAGGGGGAGGAGCTATTTACACCCGTTCAAAATCAGCGTGGTGACTTCGTCGATAATGTGTTCCCGCGCGACGTCATCGCCGTCAAAATTGCCATACATGTGTTTCACCTGCACGGCGAAATCGGCGTAATACTGCGTCACCGCCCAGATATGCATGATGAACAGACGTGCATCCAGCGGGCGGATTTTTTCCTCAACAATCCACTGATGGATCAGGTTTTCTTTTCCAACGATATTCTGTGTCGCCTGCGGCCAGTACTTCTGCAAATAATGGCCGCCGCTCAGCACTTCGCTGGTGAAAATACGCGACAGTTCCGGCTGGTCGAACGAAAAACTCAGCTTGCTGCGGATGTAGCGGCTCAGCACGGCTTGCGGTTCACTGAGCGTCGGGTCGAACTGAATAATGTCGCCCCAGACTTTCAGCACTTTCTGCAAGAGCTCCTCGTAGAGCTCTTCTTTTCCGGCAATGTAATAATGCAGTTGGGCTTTTTTGATGCCCGCACGCTGTGCAATCGCCTGTGTAGTTGCGCCCTGAAAGCCTTTTTCGCTGAACTCCGCAATCGCTGCCGCATGGATATTTTCCAGCGTGCGCTCGCGGGCTACGCGGACTTTACTGCCGGTATCGCTGTTCATCATGCGCAAAAATCTCCTGACATTTGGTCACGTGCATAGGCCAGTTCGCCGTCGATGTACGTGCAATACACGTTACGGTCGTCACCCAGGGTCATCAGTACAAACAGTTTCTCCGCCAGCGTTTTGCTGTTGGTCGCACGCAGTTTTTGCAGTGCGCTGACGCCCGGCTCGAGCACCACGAAATCTGCTTCTTTTCCGGCGTCAAAATTGCCGATTTTGTCATCAAGATGCAGTGCCCGTGCGCCGCCCAACGTGGCGTGATAGAAGGCTTCGAAAGCCGATAACCGGTAACGTTGCAGCTGGCCGACTTTGTAAGCTTCGAGCAACGTTTGCAGCATGTTGAACGTGGTGCCTGCGCCAACGTCGGTGCCCATTCCTACGCGGATCTGCTTCTGCCAGGTTTTTTGCAGGTTGAACAAACCGCTGCCGAGAAACAGGTTGGACGTCGGGCAAAACGCAATTGTCGAATCCGTTTCGCTCAGACACTCCCATTCGCTGTCATCAAGATGCAGGCAATGCGCGAAAACGCAGCGCTCGCCGGTCAGACCATGCTGATGATAAACGTCGAGATAATGCTGATGTTCCGGGTGCATTTCTTTTACCCAGGAGAGTTCCGCCACGTTTTCGCTGAGATGGGTGTGCATATACACGTCCGGGAATTGCTGCTTCAGCAGGCGAACTTTTTGCAGCAGTTCGGGTGAGGACGTCGGCGCAAAACGCGGCGTCAGTGCGTAGCTCAGGCGCTGACGGTTATGCCAGCGCGCAATAAGGGCGCGCGTATCGGCTTCACTTTGTTCCGGGGTTTCCAGCAGTGCGTCGGGAGCGTTTTTGTCCATCATCACTTTGCCAGCCACCAGCCGCATGTTGATGTCAGACGCCTCTTTAAACAGCGCATCGACCGACTGCGGATGCACAGTGCCAAACACCAGCGCCGTGGTGGTGCCGTTGAGCAAAAGCTGGTTGATGAAGAATTTCGACATGCGCTTAGCGTAATCCGCACAGTGATATTGCTGTTCCGTCGGGAAGGTGTAGCGCGTCAGCCATTCGAGCAGTTGCTCGCCGTACGCGCCGATCATTTCGGTTTGCGGGTAGTGAATATGGGTATCGACAAAACCGGGAACGATCAGTTTGTCGCGGTAATCATCAATTTCCAGCCCGGCGGTTTTTCGCACGCCAGCGAGCTTTGCTTCACCCTCCAGCCATTCCCCGAGCCAGACAATATGCCCTCCGCTCAGCAGCATCAGGCCGTCTTCGATATAACGCACGCTGGCTTCAAGTTCTTCCGGCCCGGTGACCGGCTGGCGGATATCAAAGAAGTTTCCGCGTACCGCGCGGGTGATAACCTGACTCATGGCATAGTCCTTCTGTGCAACATTCTTATTGATGATTAATAACAGAACGTTTGCAAAGCTTATGCCAAACCTGACCAACCGGTCAGACCGTCTGGTTCTTTTTTCGCGCGCCAGCCAGAACTACTTCAGCAACACCTCATATTGCGGATTGAATTCATCAAAGATCGGCAACGCCGCCGCGCCCAGAGCCGGGGTATCGCTGCCGGACATCCCGATGCGGATCCGCGCACTTTGCGCATACCGGCTGCGCACCGAACTGTAGAGCGGCGTCAGGCGTCTGATCAGCTTCTCCACCAGCGGTTTCGGCATCGTGCCCCCAATAATTACGCTCTGCGCATCAAACACACATTCCATAATATTGATGGCCTGAAGCGCCGGTTCGACCGCGGTATCCAGCCATTTATCGAACAACACCTCATCGACGTTCAGCAAATCTTCCGGCATGGCGGCCGTCGGATCCAGCCCGCAGGCTTCGTATGCGGCCTGCAAAGAAACGTAGCGTTCGAGGCAACCTTTGTTGCCGCAGTAACATTCGCGGCCACCCGGTTGCACCACAATGTGGCCGACCTCGCCCGCATTATGTGCATGACCGGTGTAAATCCGCCCGTCGGTGAAGATGCCCGCACCGAGGCCGGTGCCGATATAGAGATATACAAACGAGGAAAGTTGCTTGGCAATTCCGTGAAAACGCTCGCCGATGGCCGCCACCGTCGCATCGTTTTCAAGCGTAACCGGCCAGCCGCTAGACGCACTTAACCGCGCTTCAATATCCACATTATCCCAGCCGTGCAGCGTGGTCGGCCCCTGCGAAGAAATACCCTCGACGCCAAATGGCCCCGGCATCACCACACCGACGCCGAGCATTTTGCGCCAGTCGATTTTCACCTGTTGGCGCATTTCTTGCAGTATCTGATCAATCATGGCCAGCGTGGGCTCAGGCTGAGGTTTCTGTATGTGGATCTGGTGGCGAAAACGCACCGACCCCGTGAGATCTACCAGCACAATCAGCAGCGACTGATGATCAAGATGGATGCCGATGGAATAGGCGCTGTCAGGATTGAGTGTCAGTGGCGTTGCCGGTTGACCACGTCCACCCGCACGACGCGGCAGATGGGAAGAGAGTATGCCCGCCTGCTCGAGTTCGGTCGCAATATTGGAAACCGTCTGCGGCGTGAGCGACGTCAGCCGGGCAATTTCCGCGCGGGTCAGCTCACCGTTGAGGCGAATGGCTTCGATGACGACCCGGCGATTGTGCGCGCGGGCATGTTCAAGATTGGTACCAGAAGTTGTTATCACGGCCTTGTACCCAAAGGGGAAACCTGTGGGCAGTATGCGGAGAGTGATTACAGCAATCAAATTGATTTTATAAATATCAGAATATGAATATGACGATGCCATCACAGCTTTAAATGTTATTGGTATGTTAATAATAATCGTCAGTCACTATTCAGTTTGCGCCGTTTATAGAATTCGTTTTAAGCCTCAGGTAGCAAGTATCAATCCGGCAGGGACGCAGGGGTTGCCGCCATCAACGGCCATCCCAATTTTTTTAGCCGATTAAAGCAATCAAATTGATTTAATAAACTTAACCCCTGTTTCGGAGAATGACGATGAGCCTACGACTTACCCCTGCGGCCACTCTGTGCGCCCTCTCTGCCCTCACCCTGGGATATTCCGCCAGCGCGCTGGCAGAAACCACGCTCAGTGCCCTGTTTATGACTCAGGCGGCGTACAGCGAAGCCGATATCCGCGCCATGACAGCGGACTTCACCAAACAACATCCTGATATCAAAGTGAATCTGGAATTTGTCCCGTACGAAGCGCTGCACGACAAAATCGTTGCCGCCCGCGGTGCCGGTGATAAAGGTTATGACGTGGTGCTGTTCGATGCGATCTGGCCAGCCGAATTCAACAAATACGGCCTTTTGCAGGATGTCACGGCGCGTATTCCCGCAGACGAAAGCAGCAAGATTTTCAACGGCGCGATTTCTACCGTGACCTACAAAGACAAACGCTGGGGCATGCCGTGGATCCTCGACACCAAATATCTGTATTACAACAAAGCCATGCTGGCAAAAGCCGGGATCACCACCCCGCCTGCGACCTGGGCTGACGTGGAGAAACAGTCTGAGATCCTGAAAGAAAAAGGCATCGTGAAGTTCCCGCTGGTCTGGAGCTGGTCACAATCCGAAGCCTTGCTGTGCGACTACACCACACTGGTTTCGGCGTTCAAAGGCGATTTCTACAAAGACGGGAAGCTGAACTTCACCAATACCGGCGCAATGAAAGCCATCAACTACATGAAAGAGACGCTGGATAAAGGGCTGACCAACCCGAACTCCCGCGAATACCTGGAAGAGGACGTGCGTAAGTCCTTCTCCAACGGTGACGCGGCCTTCGCGCTGAACTGGACTTATATGTACAACATGGCCAACGACCCGAAACAGAGCAAAGTCGCGGGAGACGTCGGTGTGATCCCGGCACCGGGCGAAACCGCAGGTGAGGCCTCAGGCGTGAACGGTTCGATGGGTCTGGGCATCGCCAAAGCCAGTGCGCATCCGGATCAGGCGTGGGATTACATCAGCTATATGACCTCCCAGAAGGTACAGAACAAATACGCCAAACTGAGCCTGCCAATCTGGAAATCTTCATATGACGACCCGGCGGTGCAGAAAGATCAGGAAGCCCTGATTGCGGCGGCAAAAGTCTCACTGAACGTGATGCTCTCGCGCCCGGTAACGGCGGATTACTCCCGCTTGTCGAACATTTTGCAGCAAAACATTCAGGCGGTATTGCAGGGTAAAACCCCGGCGAAAGACGGTATGGAAGCCGCGACCACAGCCGCTGACCGTTTACGTTAAGTTTTTTAATCCAACGCAACGCCCCGGATACTGCGGTATGCGGGGCAAACCAACACCACGGAAAACTATGCTGACTTTACCGCAACGAGAACGTCGACAAGCCTGGTTGCTCCTTGCGCCCATGTTGTTAATGATGTTTCTGCTGACCGCCTGGCCGCTGGCCCGCACGCTGTGGCTCAGCTTCACCGACGCTGGCCTGATAGGCGACGGTGAAGCGCCCAACTGGGTCGGCAGCGACAATTTTATTTATGCTCTGACCGATCCGGATTTTCGCGCCGCGCTGTGGCGGACACTGTATTTCACCGTAGTTTCGGTGATTTTCGAAGGCTTCATCGGCGTGCTGGTGGCGCTGCTGCTAAACCAGAAATTTTGGGGGCGCAGCGCGTTACGCGTACTGGTGATCTTGCCCTGGGCGCTGCCAACGATTGTTAACGCCACAATGTGGCGGCTGAACTTCAATCCGGACTACGGCAGCATCAACGCCCTGCTTTCCCAGCTTGGCCTTATCGACACCTACCACAGCTGGCTCGGCGACCCGTCGTCGGCCATTAACGCCGTGATGTTTGCCGATATCTGGAAAAACTATCCGCTGATCACCTTGCTGGTGCTGGCGGCGTTGCAAACCATTCCTGAGGATTTGTTTGAAGCGGCGCGGCTCGACGGCGCGTCGGCGTTTCTGCGCTTTCGTAAAATCACCTTACCGGCGATTGCGGCTCCGCTGGCAGCGGCGCTGATTTTGCGCACCATCGACGCGTTTAAAGTCTTCGACATTATTTACGTGATGACCCGCGGCGGACCGCTCGACAGCACCAAAACCGTCAGCTTCTTCGTTTATCAGGAATCCTTCAGCTATCTGCGGGCGGGCAGCGGTGCCGCTTACGCCATCCTCATGACGCTGATTTGCGCCCTGTTAATTCTGGTTTATATGGTCATGCTGCTGCGCCAGCGCCGTTCGGGGAACGCAGAATGAAACAGAAAATCCGACTCGTTTTACGTTATCTCGCCGCGCTGATTCTTGCCATCTCCATTCTCGCGCCGCTGTTGTGGATGTTCCTGATGAGCGTCAGTTCGGCGGAAGATCTGACCCGTATTCCGCTGGAATGGGTGCCGCGCCACTGGGATTTCAGCCGTTACGCCAGCCTGCTGACGCTTCAGACCGGGCAACCGGGCGCGCTGTTCCTGCATGCGCTCGGCAACAGTTTGCTGGTAGCCTGCGGAGCGACGATTATTTCCCTGCTGCTGGCGATCCCGGCGGCGTACAGCTTTTCACGCTATCCGGGCCGCGACGGCTGGCTGTTTGGCAGTCTGGCTATTTACATGGTGCCGCCGGTGGCGTTCGTCCTGCCGCTGTATTTCATCCTGGAAAAACTGACCCTGCTCAACACCCATCTCGGGCTGATTCTGGTGTATTGCTCGATGATTTTACCGTTCCTGACCTGGATGCTGAAAAACCAGTTCGATTCCTTACCGGTGGATATCGAGCAGGCGTCGCGCCTTGACGGATTGCGTTACTGGCAGGTGTTATTGCGCATCACCCTGCCGCTGGCGAAACCGGCACTCGGCGCTTCTGCGATGTTCGGCTGGCTGCTGGCCTGGGATGAATTTTTCTACGCCCTGCTGTTTACCAACAATATCAATGCCCAGACGTTACCGGTGACGATTGCCGGATTCACCGCCGGGCGCGCCACCGATGACGGGCTGATTGCCGCCGTCGGCATTCTTGCGGCCATTCCGCCGCTCTTTATTGCGCTTTGGCTGCAAAAAACGCTGGTCAGCGGGTTAACCGCCGGCGGCAGTAAGGGCTGATTATGAACATCAGGGAATCTCATCAATGATTACAAGACCTGACACCCGCGCCACGTTGTATGTCGTGGGCAACATTAACGTAGATTTGATCATGAGCACGCTCCACGCGTGGCCGAAAAAAGGCACAGAAGCGATGCTCGAAAGCAGCTCTCTGCGCCCCGGCGGTTCTGCCGGAAACTGCGCGCTGGCGCTGTCGGCGCTGAACGTCCCGCATCGGCTGGTAGCCAATCAGGGCAACGACCAGTTCACCGGCTGGCTGGCGAGTTTGTTCCCGGAAAGTGCGCCGCACTGGCCGACGTGCGACTGCGAGACGTCGCTGACATTTGGCGTCACCCATCCCGACCACGAACGGACGTTTTTCAGCAATCAGGGGCATATCGTCCGCCTTTCCATGCAGGACGTTCTGGGGCAGTTACCTGAAAATGCACACCCAGGCGACTGGGTTTTGCTGTGCGGCACCTGGTTGTGTACGGCGCTGTATGCAGATTATCCGCAGTTGCTTTCCGCACTCAGAACCCGCGGTTATCGCGTCGCCATCGACAGCGGCTGGCCGCCGGAAGACTGGAGCGACACGTTGCGCACCCAGGCTGCGCAATGGCTGCCGTCCTGCGATGCGCTGCTGCTCAATGAAATCGAAACGCTCGGGCTGGCCGATGCTCAGACGCTGGACGCCGCCGCGCAAAAACTGCTGGCGCAGATGGCTGACAATGCTTTTTGCGTTACGAAGTGTGGCCCTGACGGCGCGCGTCTGTGGAGCGCGGATCAGGCGTTGCATCAGCACGCCGGGCCGGTTGAGGTAGTCGATACTATCGGCGCCGGAGACAGTTTTAATGCCGGATTTTTATCCGCGTTGATTTATGGCCTGCCGCCTGCCACGGCGTTGCAATGGGGTGTCCGCGTCGCAGGTTGTGCGATCAGCAGTTCCCCGCGCCGTTATCCTGACTGGCAATCGCTTTTTGGCCTTGTGGAGGAACTCTGAATGGCTCTGGTAGAACTGGTAAAAGTCGCCAAAAATTATGGCAAAGTACAGGTGCTCAAACCGCTGGATCTGACCATTCCCGATGGCAGTTTTACCGTGCTGGTCGGGCCGTCCGGCTGCGGAAAATCCACCCTGTTGCGCCTGCTGGCCGGGCTGGAATCCTTATCCGACGGGGACATACTGCTTGATAAACAGCAAATCAATAATTTTGACCCGGCGGATCGTGATATCGCCATGGTTTTCCAGAGTTACGCGCTGTATCCGCACCTGACCGTTGCCGAGAACATGGCGTTCCACATGCAGGTGAAAAAGGTGCCGAAAGCCGAACAGCAGGCCAAGGTACAACAGGCCGCAAAAGTGCTGGGCATTGATCATCTGCTCAAGCGCCTGCCGAAAGATTTGTCCGGCGGCCAGCGCCAGCGCGTCGCGATGGGCCGAGCACTGGTGAGAAATCCGAAAGTTTTCCTGTTTGATGAACCGCTGTCTAACCTTGACGCGCAACTGCGCATGGAGCTGCGGGCGGAGATCAAATCCCTGCACCAGCAGTTCCGCACTACCACGGTTTACGTCACGCACGATCAGATTGAAGCCATGACGCTGGCCGACAACATTGTGGTGATGAAAGACGGTTTTATTGTTCAGCAAGGCGATCCGCTGTCGATTTACGACAAACCAGTGAATACCTTCGTGGCGCGCTTTATCGGTTCACCGCCGATGAATTTACTCAGCGGCGTGTTCCAGAGCATCGACGGCAAACCGGGCGTGACTTGCAATCAGCTGTGGTTTGCTCTGCCGGAAAAATGGGCGTTACAGGCGCGGCATTCGGAAGGTGAACCGGTCACGCTCGGCCTGCGCCCGCATGATCTCAGGCCGGTTAAGCACAGCGCGCAACCTGCTGCCACGTTGCGACTGCTGGAAGTCACCGGCGAAAGCAGCCTGCTGCACATCGACTGGAGCGGCTTCCCGCTGCACGTCCAGTTCGCCGGCCGCGCCCGCGTCAGCACCGAACAACCCCTATACCTCGAAGCTAACAGCGACGCCGTTCATCTGTTCGATGCGCAGACCGGGGAACGGCTGGTCGAGGGGGAAAGATGAGTTAGTCTCCCCGGTATTTGCCGGGGAGACTAACGTTTTAATATAAAATAATTCCGTTGATCAATTCGGAAACTTGCGTTTGTCGATAAAAGCTGTAGCGTGACCCGCTGTGTTTACGACACTATTTGAATCTATGAAGTAAACTTTTTTATCAATTACAACGAGAGCTCTTGTTTTCTTATCATTAGATTTAATATTCTGCTCATCATTGATGTCTAATAAACCTTTCAATGTTTGCACATTTTTTCGAGGTATATTCCTGGATCCATGAATAACAGTTTCCTCCAATATCGACTCCTTAGTGACGGGATTGTAAGTTTGCGTATCAAATGAGCCAGAGCTGCCATAGGGGTTTCCATTGAAGAGGTAATAATTAGCTTAACTATTTTTTTCATGTTAACATGACCTTGTACAATTTCCGCCAACCGCGTCGGGCTGCTTACCTTTGATAAACCATTCACTATTTTTATCAACAACCTTGTAAGGTTTTTGTTTCTCAGCGATCTCTTCTCCATACACATTTTTAATGTAGATATATGAAATATCCTTCGCCATATCCAGACTATCGTCTAATACACCTACAAACACACGCCCTCCATAGGCATTATTTTTAGCTAAAGCTAAATATATACGCGGAAAAATAATCCACGGTGACTATTTTTTCATATACCATTCAAAGTCAACCCTGATAGGAATCTATTGCTTACATTTAATATCACATAAATCACAAGCATTAAAAATATTAACGAAACTCTTAACAATCTGGATTTATTTTGTTTTAAAATAAAAAATCCAATTATAGAAAGTGCCGAGCTAAATATTGATATACAATATGAAACATCATATTCATTACTATTCACCAATGTTATATTGCTGACTAAAAAAGAAACAACAGAAGCAATAACAATGAAGGAAAAGACAAGTATGTTCATCTTGAGGTTCTACTTTTACTGGTTGTACTACTCCCTCGACTTGATGAACCAGAAAATCCAATTGTATTTTTTATATTAGGCCTCTGGGGTATGTTTTTTGCTTCTATTCCTGGCGCTCTCCTGAATTCCCTCTGGCTCCAACTTCTGCAAATATCATCATAACCATAGATGCTGTCTTTTGACTTGCCTACTTTATCATCCATTTCTTTTTTGAAATCCTCGTCTTGCTCTTTGGTTGTATTCTTATAAAAATCAATAGGACCACCATGCTCAATATCCTTATAGACATTTCCATAGGGGAAATCATCCAACCCATAGCTATATGAATCATATTCTGCGTTAGGGTCTCCGATATTTACACTTTGGTGAAGCTCTGGTTCGCGAGGTGAAGCACCCTCCACCCATATATCTAAACCAATAGGATCGACTAATATATTTGGCTTGCCGTAAACATACCCATATAAATTCCACCCCCCTCTCAGCCCAATCGGGTCCTGCGTAATATAGCGCCCCTGCATCGGGTCATAATAACGGTGGCGGTTGTAATGTAGCCCCGATTCTTCGTCATATTGCTGGCCCTGCATTCTTATGGGCTGCCGCAGTTTGTACGGGTTGAAAATATCTGTCGCATTGCCCCAGACGTCTAAAATCGCGTCCCATTCCACCTTGCCGGTTTTGTTATTAATCAGCGCAACCGGC
>NZ_JBKEZJ010000064.1:0-207 GCF_046449555.1 Rahnella selenatireducens | reverse complement strand
TGCCCGGCAAATTCGCCTTCCTTGTCGCGGTGATAGTTAAGCTGATTGCCGAAACGGTCGGACAAACCCAAAAGCACACGCGACGATGGCAACGGGCGCGGCAGCACGTCTTCAGCGGTTGCGGGTAACTGCACGCAGCCCAAAATCCACCAGGGGCCGGTGGCGTCGTTAGCGACAAAATAATAGTGCGGGCTGTGGCGCAGTGCT
>NZ_JBKEZJ010000063.1:0-212 GCF_046449555.1 Rahnella selenatireducens | reverse complement strand
ACCGCGATATTGGCGCAACCAGCGTTGTAATGTTGAAAGGCCTATATTCATCGTTTCAGCAGCCTGGGTCACCGGGTACTTATGCTGCAGAACCAAATTGACACATTCCTGCTTGAACTCATGGGTAAACGTTTTTCTTCGCATTTTCACCTCGTTAGCGTTGCTCATTATATCTCTAACAAAGTGTCCTGTTTGATTAGACCATTACAGTA
>NZ_JBKEZJ010000062.1:0-215 GCF_046449555.1 Rahnella selenatireducens | reverse complement strand
AGTAAAGTTTGCTATTAAGCAGGCTGTTATAAGAATAAGCGTGCTGATATGGCTCAGTTGGTAGAGCGCACCCTTGGTAAGGGTGAGGTCCCCAGTTCGACTCTGGGTATCAGCACCAGTAATAAGCGTAGAGTTCGGTAAATTACAGAATTTGCCTGGCGGCAACAGCGCGGTGGTCCCACCTGACCCCATGCCGAACTCAGAAGTGAAACGCC
>NZ_JBKEZJ010000061.1:0-230 GCF_046449555.1 Rahnella selenatireducens | reverse complement strand
TCGAACTGGTGGCGCACGGTGTGCTGCCACAGCAAATCGCCGTGCGCGTTGCGGATAATCTGCCGCTCGCCGGTCAGGTTGTCATTGTCGTCGTACTGAAAGCGCACGGTGACCAGATGGGTTTCGCTGCGGTGGGCGGTTTCGTTGACGCGTCCGGCGGCGTCGTACTGCCACAGCACGTCGTCCGGGCCGTCGTTTGTCTCCGGTCGCTGCTGGCGGATAAGGTGGCC
>NZ_JBKEZJ010000060.1:0-241 GCF_046449555.1 Rahnella selenatireducens | reverse complement strand
GTTTGGGTGGCCGTTGTCCGGCGTGCGCTGCGCGGCGAGTTGTCCGGTGAGCGAATAGACATTTTCGCTCTGCCAGCCGTCGCTGAACCGGCGGATGGTTTCGCGGTGCAGCCTGTCGCGGCTGAGTTCGAGCACCACGTCGTGCCCGAGCTTCACGCCCAGCAGGTGGCCGGGGCCGTAGGTCTGCCAGCGGATTTCCGGCAGGCCGTCGTAGCGGGCTGATGCCCCGAATCCGCGCGGA
>NZ_JBKEZJ010000006.1:0-345399 GCF_046449555.1 Rahnella selenatireducens | reverse complement strand
GTGGATATTTTCAACCCGTACAAACTGCGGCAGCCCATAAGAATGCAGGGCCAGCAATATGACGAGGAATCAGGGCTGCATTACAACCGTCACCGTTATTATGACCCGGCGCTGGGACGATATATTACGCAGGACCCGATTGGGCTGAGCGGGGGGATAAATGGATACGAGTATGTCCATAACAAACCATTGGAGTTTGCTGACCCGTTAGGATTAACTGTTGAGTTCCAAGGAGACCTGAAAACAAAAACAGAGTTAAGCATGGCCTATGACAAGGTCGGTTCTACCAAACACGGTAAGGAAATGATATCGAAAATGTTAGCTTCAGAACATAATTATATAATCAGAGGTCTCAAACCTGATGACGAAAAATATAAACGAAGCCATAGATATGTCGATAATGAGTTTACGATTTACATCGATATCAATGACCATTCCACAGTCAAAGTAAAAACAAAATTTGGTTGTAAAGAGCAAGAGTCGCCTATTTACATAATTCTGGCTCATGAAATAGGGCATGTCATGGGGACGAAAGATGATGGACCTGGTTTTATGAGTAATGTTAAGTCTCACGAAAACCCTGTCAGAGAAGAAATGGGACTCCCTCCCAGAGTGGCTTACTAAAATGAAAAATAAAATCTGCATGGCTGTATTTATGATTTTAGGAGTTTTATTGACCAAAGTAGTTTTGGCAAATCAGATATCCGTTTACTTTATGGGGTTTGGAGTTGAAACGTATACTCCAGTAACTAGGGAAAAAATTATTCACATGGGTGAGTTGATACACCCTTCGGACATCAATAGCATAACCATAATGGCTTTACTTAGTATTAATGACGGTATCAGTTTTTATTTTAGTGACCAAAGAATAAGGGCAATGGTTACTGATGGAGAAAAAACTTACTACATCGATGAAGAGGGGGTTGTTTATAAAAATAATAGAGTCAGCACTATGATAAATAGAGAATTACTTACAGAACTATTAAGGGAAAAGTAATGTATTATTTTATTTGGCAATCTAAAAAAGATGAATGACATCAAAAAAATAATTATATCAATGTTTTTATCACTCTGTTTTTTGCCGGGCCCTTTTATTAAAAAACATGAAAAATCAACATCATGACATACTTACATCTATCTTATAGACCGAATGCAATGAAAATGACTAAGACTGAACTAGGCGAATACAAAAATCCGCAATTAATAAACATTAATCACATTAGTTATGAAGTGGGTGACCCGGATATATTTCCACCTATATCACAGAAAGATTCACATTCAACAATATAAATAATGATCTTAAACTATCGGGCTATAGCTACACTACAAAATCAAATAAACAATGAGTTAACCATCAAATAAATGAGAAGTTTATGAGTTGGATTTTTTAATAACCCGGCCGAAAATAAGGAACCACATCGCTAATAAAATACAAAAAAAAGCATAGTGAAATTATCAAAATCAATGCCCGCGCAGGCCTAAATTTCCTTTCTAGCTTGCTCTTAAAAATAACAAAAACGTTTATCAAAATGAGAAATACAAAACCCGAAACGCCAACGAGAAGATAATTTTTAAAATCCATTTAGACACCACCATAACCATATTGTGAGATTGATTTTTTGTGAACAACCGGAGTGATGACACTATACAACTTTTATTTTTAAAAATAATTATTATCTTAATTAGAGTTTTAATAAAAATAATAACAAGGAGACAGAATGATAAAAATTATTTCAATCATACTAATTTTCATATACTATGATAATTCATTCTTTGCGAGTGGCAACTCAAAAACGAAATCCATTAGAGTACTATTTTTTAACACGACAAAAATAAACAGCATAGAAATAATTCACATGCCGTCATTCATTTTAACAAGAACGGCAGTAACAAGTGAGAGACTTATAAGAAATTATAACCACAACACCTTGAGTTTAAATGACACCATTAACAATGTTGACTTCATTAATACTATAAATTTTTTACCGCAGAAAAAACAGAGTTCACAGCTAATTTAAGATGGGGAACATTGATATCCCAAGATAAAAAACCTTCATGATAAATTTATTTTAATAGTTCTGGTAGACATGAAAAAATAAATAACAAAAAATATCATTTTTGAAAAAGTATTTTACCATGTTTCAAAGTAAAATTTAAGTTCATCATGAAAAATGACTAATACTTTAGTAGCGTCAATTTAAAATCACAAAATGAAACTCTGATTGATCTTGCAAAGTCAAACCTTGACAAAATATTGCTACAATATTCATATTGCACAATCAGCCCCCTATGCAGGAGGCTACAAACTCTCCCTCACCCCACCTTCAGCCCAAGTTCCCCCGAAATCGCGGCTGCGGTTTCTTTCAGCGGTTTCAGCAATGCTTCTTCGCCGATCACGCCGAGTTTTGCCGTCGAGAGTGAAATCGAGACGGCATACGTCACGCGCCGGTGGATATCAAACACCGGCACCGCCAGACAGGATACGCCAAGTTCATTTTCTTCCCTGTCCATCGCCAGACCCTGCTCGCGAATTTGTGCCAGCTCTTTGTCCATCTCTTTCAGGCTGACAATCGTATTGCGGGTCAGCGGCTGGATCTGTTCGCTGTGACTTTCCCAGTAAGCCGGTACGTAATCCTGATGCCCGTACGCCATGTATATTTTGCCCATCGCCGAGCAATACAGCGGCATATGCTGGCCGATGTAGGCGCGGGTTCGCAGCATTCCGGTGGTCGGTTCCAGCTTGTAAATAAGAATGGCATGGTCGTCTTCGCGGCTGGAGAAGTTAACGGTTTCCCCGGTCGCGATATTCAGCGCTTCAAGATGCGGCGCGGCGACGTGGATAATATTCAGCGAAGACAGTGATTTCTGGCCGACAGAAATAAATTTGGTGGTTAAGCGATAACTTCCTGCCGCCGGTGCTGGTGTGACATAACCGCAAGATTGCAGCCCCTGAAGTAAACGGTGAACCGTACTTTTATTCAGTTCCGCAAGTTCAGAAAGATGCGCCAGCGGGCAGCCGTTCGGGTAATTGCTGAGGATTTCGATCAGCTGTAACCCACGGAACAGGCTCTGACTTCCTGCCGGTTTATCTTTCCCCTGTTCGTTCTCTGCGTCTCTCATACCTTGAAGAATTCCCGTTGTGCCGATGGCGTTGCAATCCTGAACCGATGGTATAGCAAACTTCCTTCGCACGCGAAATAACTCCTTTTCCCTGCCCGCTTTTTGCCCTACCTAAAATGTGTCCTTTATCACGAACCGGACATGAATTTTTTATCCAACTGATTTTAAAGCGTTTTAAAAACACCCCGATGGATTGTGATCCGTAACGGACAAGAGTAGATTTTTGAAATCAGATTCCACATAGTGAAATATAGAGATCTAAAAACAACCAAATATTTAACAATCTCACTGGAGAAAGGTATGAAACTGAGTTTTGAAACGTTGCAAAAGGAGTTCAAAAGGGTGCTTATCACGCGCCACGTCAAACCTGACGTCGCCGATGAATGCGCCACGATGTTTGCACAAACCACCGAGTCCGGGGTGTATTCCCACGGCGTAAACCGTTTCCCGCGCTTCATTCAGCAACTGGATCAGGGCGATATTCATCCGGATGCCGTGGCGAAAAAAATTCTGTCGCTGGGCGCGATTGAACAGTGGGATGCACAACGCTCAATCGGCAATCTGACAGCCAAAAAAATGATGGATCGCGCCATCTCTCTGGCCTCCGACCACGGCATCGGGCTGGTGGCGTTACGCAATGCCAACCACTGGATGCGCGGCGGAAGTTACGGCTGGCAGGCGGCAGAGAAAGGTTACATCGGGATTTGCTGGACGAACTCCATCGCTGTGATGCCACCGTGGGGCGCAAAAGAATGCCGCATCGGCACGAACCCGCTGATCGTCGCCATCCCCGGCTCGCCGATCACCATGGTGGATATGTCGATGTCGATGTTCTCCTACGGCATGCTGGAAGTGAACCGTCTCGCAGGCCGTGAACTACCTGTCGACGGCGGCTTCGACGACAGCGGCCAGCTGACCCGCGAGCCCGGCGTTATCGAAAAGAACCGGCGCATTTTGCCGATGGGCTACTGGAAAGGATCCGGTTTATCCATTGTACTGGACATGATTGCCACCCTGCTTTCCGACGGCGCGTCCGTGGCGGAAGTCACCGAAGACAACTCGGACGAATACGGGATTTCGCAGATTTTCATCGCCATCGAAGTTGACCGCCTGATTGACGGCGCAACCCGCGATGCAAAACTCCAGCGCATTATGGATTACGTTACCACCGCCGAACGCAACAATCCGGACGAAGCCGTTCGCCTGCCGGGACACGAATTCACCCGCCTGCTGGCAGAAAACCGCCGCAACGGGATCACCGTCGATGACAGCGTTTGGGCAAAAATTCAGGCCTTATAAGGAGCTGGCTCATGATATCCGGACATATCAGCAACCCGAATCCCTGCACGTTTCCCGCAGCGATTGAGAAGGCGCTGAATTTTGTACGCACTACAGATTTTCGCGCACTGGAAACCGGCGTCGTCGAAATTGAAGGCAGAGATATTTACGCGCAGATCCTCGATCTGACGACCAAAGAGAAAACGGAAAATCAGCCTGAAGTTCACCGCCGTTATATTGATATTCAATTTTTAGCCTGGGGCGATGAAATTATTGGTTATGCCGCCGACCGGGGGAATAACCCGATATCTCAGTCATTGCTTGAAGAACGCGACATTATTTTTTATCACGACATGGAAAACGAATCCGAAATTATCATGACACCGGGAACCTACGCCATATTTTTCCCGCAAGATGTTCACCGCCCGGCGTGTATTCATCATAGCGTCAGCAATATCCGTAAAATTGTCGTCAAAGTAAAAGTGGATAAACTCGGGTAACCGTCAGGATAAAAAACCCGGGAAGACAGTTAATTCAATGGGGAAATATCTATGCAAAATCATGCAGGCTTTGTTGTCGGCGCTTATCCTTGCGCGCCCTCTTTTCATCAGCGAAATGAAAATGAAGAAACCGAATTCTGGCGCAAGCTGGCCGATATTCCGGGGATCCGTGGAATAGAACAACCTTGTCTTGAAACGTTGCATCCGTATGGCGACGAATGGTTATTCCGCCATCTGCCTGAGGAATGGGACATCGTGGTCACCGGCGTGATGGAAACCATGCGCAGACGCGGAACTTTGCCGGGCTTCGGGCTGGCGTCTGAAGATGCTGAACAGCGCAGCGCCTGTGTCAGCTTTTACCGCCACATTTTCGAAAAGGTTGAGCAGACCAATACGCGTTTTGGCAGAAACAAAGTGCTGGCCGTGGAGTTGCAGTCCGCGCCGCTGGCTGGCACACGAAATGTCAGCCTTGCCGCGCGCGGTTTCACAGAGTCTTTGCAGGAAATCCTCAGCTGGGACTGGCCGTGCGGGCTGATTATCGAGCATTGCGATGCGCTTGATAAACCGGCTGCACGCAAAGGTTTCATGCCGCTGGCGCACGAGCTGACGGCGATTGCTGAGGCTAAAGCTTACACTGGGAAAACGGCCGGAATGTGTATCAACTGGGCGCGCTCCGCCATTGAAGGCCGCAATATCTCGCTGCCGCTGGAGCATCTGCAAACTTGCCAGCAGGCCGGTGTTCTTCAGGCGCTGATGTTCTCGGGCACCACCCGCGAAGGGGCTTATGGTGACTGGCAGGATCTGCACGCGCCGTTTGCGCCGTTCGCAGGCAGTGAAGCGGGATGTCAGGAAAGCCTGATGACCGTCGATATTGCCGCCGAAATGTTCCGGCATGCGCCACCGGAATCACTGAGCTTCTTGGGAATTAAATTACTGGAAATTAATGCCAGCGCCAGCGTGGATCATCGCATTGCTATTTTGCAGGACGGTATTAAGGCCATGAATCTGGCAATCAACAAAAAATAATAACCATAAAATAGCGATATCTTATTTTACACCACATCCCTTTCCTCTGAGGGGAACCCCGCTCGTCTGTTAAACGGGCTCTGTAACTCATTATTAAGGTAATAAGTTATGAATAAAAACTCTAATACTCTGCAAAGCGAACTGCTATTAAAAGAAATACCCAAACAGCGCTGGCTTAGAATTATTCCCCCGATCCTGATTGCCTGTATTATTTCTTATATGGACAGGGTAAATATTGCCTTTGCCATGCCGGGTGGAATGGACGCGGAATTAGGCATTACCGCATCAATGGCCGGGCTGGCTGGGGGCATATTCTTCCTCGGTTATTTATTTCTCCAGGTACCCGGCGGGAAAATTGCGGTTCACGGCAGCGGTAAGAAATTCATCGGCTGGTCACTGGTCGCCTGGGTCATTATTTCGATCCTCACCGGACTGGTCACCAATCAGTATCAGTTGCTCTTCCTGCGCTTCTCGCTGGGTGTTGCAGAAGGCGGTATGTTGCCGGTCGTACTGACGATGATCAGCAACTGGTTCCCCGATGCCGAACGCGGCAGGGCGAACGCGATTGTGATCATGTTCGTGCCGATCGCCGGGATCATCACCGCCCCGCTCTCCGGCTGGATCATCAGCGCACTCGACTGGCGCTGGTTGTTCATCATCGAAGGGCTGCTTTCCGCCGTGGTTTTGGTGATGTGGGTGCTGACCGTTTGCGACCGTCCGCAGGAAGCTCGCTGGATTTCGCCTGAAGAGAAAAACTGGCTGATAGCGACGCTGGCCGCCGAACAAAAAGCCATTGCCGGAAAAGAAGTCAGAAACGCCTCCCTCGGCGCGGTGCTGGCCAACCGGACGATGTGGCAGCTTATCGCCCTAAATTTCTTCTACCAGACCGGCATTTACGGTTACACCCTGTGGCTGCCGACCATCCTGAAAGAACTGACGCATTCCACCATGGGACAGGTCGGCGTCCTCGCGATCCTGCCTTACATCGGTGCCGTTGCGGGCATGCTGCTGTTCTCCTCGCTGTCTGACCGCACCGGCAAACGCAAACTTTACGTGTTCCTGCCTCTGCTGGGCTTCGCGGCCTGCATGTTCCTGTCGGTGATGCTGAAAAATTACATCTGGGTTTCCTACGCAGCGCTGGTCGGCTGCGGCTTCTTCCTGCAATCCGCCGCCGGTGTTTTCTGGACTATTCCCGCCAAACTTTTTAGCGCGGAAATGGCCGGTGGCGCACGCGGTGTGATTAACGCGCTGGGCAATCTGGGTGGATTCTGCGGGCCGTATGCCGTCGGTTTGCTTATCACGTTCTACAGCAAAGACGCCGGTGTTTATTGTCTGGCGATCTCACTCACGCTGGCGGCACTGATGGCATTGCTGCTGCCTGCCCGGTGCGACGTTCCGGCGCAATCGGCGAACAAATTACCCGACAGCCGTCCGACAGTAGCCTGAGGAAATACGATGAACGCTTCATCCGGAGAATACTGGTTAGGGATCGACTGCGGCGGCACCTACCTCAAGGCAGGATTGTACGATCACACGGGACAGGAATCCGGCGTTTGCCGCCAGTCCCTGCCGGTGCTGAGCGAGCAGCCCGGCTGGGCCGAGCGCGATATGCCTGCGCTGTGGGCGTCGTGCGTCAGTTGTATTGCCGCGCTGATGCGCCAGCAAAACGTCAGCGGCAATCAGGTGAAAGGCATCGGCATTTCGGCGCAGGGCAAAGGGTTATTCCTGCTGGATAAAGCAGGAAATCCGCTGGGCCGGGGGACTTTGTCCTCCGACCGCCGCGCCGGTGATGTGATCAGCGCCTGGCAGCGTGACGGCTTGCATCAGCAAATCTATCCGCTGACCCGTCAGGCGCTGTGGGCCGGGCATCCGGTGTCATTGCTGCGCTGGATAAAACTGCATCAGCCGGAGCGCTATCAGCAAATCGGGACGGTAATGATGGCGCACGATTATCTGCGTTATTGCCTGACCGGCGAGCGCGGCTGCGAAGAAACCAACATTTCCGAATCCAATCTGTATCACATGGCGCAAGGCGGCTATGACGCACGGCTGGCTGAAATGTTAGGGATTGCCGAAATCAGCGCGGCGTTGCCACCGGTGGTCGGTTCGGCGGAAATCTGCGGAACCGTGACGCCAGACGTCGCGGCGCTGACCGGATTAACCGCCGGAACGCCGGTCGTTGGCGGGTTATTCGATGTGGTTTCTACCGCGCTGTGCGCCGGACTTAACGACGAATTCACCCTGAATGCGGTGATGGGTACATGGGCGGTCACCAGCGGAATATCGGCGGAAATGGGCGAACGGGAAAATCATCCGTATGTCTATGGCCGTTACGCTGGCGGCGAAGGCTATCTCATCCACGAAGCCAGCCCGACGTCCTCCGCCAATCTCGAATGGCTCAACCTGCAAACCGGCGGCATAGCATTTGACGAGATTAACCGTGCCGTCAGCGCCCTGCCGAAGGCCGCAACCGACGTTCTGTTCCTGCCCTTCCTTTATGGCAGCAATCAGGGTGCGGAAATGACCGCCGGATTCTACGGCCTGCAATCGCTGCACCATCGCGGGCATTTGTTGCAGGCGGTTTACGAAGGCGTGGTGTTCAGCCATATGACGCACCTTAACCGCATGCTTGAACGCTTTCCGCTGGCGAAAACCCTGCGCGTCACCGGCGGCCCGGCGCGTTCAGAGGTCTGGATGCAGATGCTGGCCGACGTCAGCGGAATGCCGGTGGAACTCCCTCAGATCGAAGAAACCGGCTGTCTGGGCGCTGCGCTGGCGGCGATGGTCGGCACCGGCGTGTATCCCACTTTCGCGCAAGCGCAGCGCCATCTGCATTTTGCAGTAAAGCGTCTGGAACCGGACGCCGGTGCGCAGATGGCCTATCAGAAAAAATCACAACGTTACCAGTTCCTGATCGACGCACTGGGCGGTTACCACGCCCGCTGCGCGGCGGCTGACTCACAGGAAAAACCTCAACATGACTAAACCTCTCCTCCAGCTGGCGCTGGATCACACCGACCTTCCGGCCGCGCTGCGCAACGCGAAGGCGCTGAAAAATCACGTCGACATCATCGAGGCAGGCACCATTTTGTGTCTCTGCGAAGGGTTGCAGGCCGTGGAAATGCTGCGTGAACTTTGCCCGGACAAGATTCTGGTGGCCGACCTGAAAGTGGCCGATGCCGGAGAAACGCTGGCGCAGGAAGCCTTTAAAGCCGGAGCAAACTGGATGACGGTGATTTGCGCCGCACCGCTGGCGACGGTTATCAAAGCGCACGACGTGGCAAAAACATATCGGGGCGAAATCCAGATAGAACTTTTCGGCAACTGGACGATGCAGGATGCGCGCGACTGGCATGCCGCGGGGATCCGTCAGGCGATTTATCACCGCGGACGCGACGCGCAGGCCAGCGGACAAACCTGGGGCCAGCAGGATCTGGATCGCATGAAACAGCTGTCGGATATCGGCCTGCGCCTTTCCGTCACCGGCGGCATCACGCCTGCGGATTTGCCGCTGTTCCGCGACATCGACGTGCAGGCGTTTATCGCCGGACGCGCGTTATCCGACACAACGCAACCCGCACAGGTCGCGCAGGCGTTTCACCAGCAAATCGACGCAATCTGGGGAACAACGGCATGAGAAAACATCCGCTGGGCATCTATGAAAAAGCGCTCCCCAAACACCTGAGCTGGCCGGAAAGGCTGGCACTGGCGAAAAGCTGTGGCTTTGATTTTGTCGAAATGTCGGTGGATGAAACCGATGAGCGCCTGTCGCGCCTCGACTGGAGCATTACGCAACGCGTCGCGCTGGTCGAAGCGATGATGGAAATCGGCGTCTCCATTCCGTCGATGTGCCTTTCCGCGCACCGCCGTTTTCCTTTCGGCAGCCACGATGAAAGCGTCCGCGAACGTGCGCGGGAAGTGATGACCAAGGCCATCAAATTGGCCCGCGACTTAGGGATCCGCACCTTACAGCTGGCCGGTTATGACGTGTATTACGAAGCGTCCGACGCCGGTACCCGCGAACGATTTGCCGAAGGGCTGGCGTGGGCGGTGGAACAGGCCGCCGCCGCGCAGGTCACACTGGCGGTCGAAATCATGGACACCGAATTCATGAATTCGATAACCAAATGGAAAGCGTGGGATGAGCGCCTGAATTCACCGTGGTTCAGCGTGTACCCGGACATCGGCAATCTCAGCGCGTGGGGAAACGACATTCCGTCGGAGCTGGCGCTGGGCATTGACCGTATCGCCGCCATCCATCTGAAAGATACCTATCCGGTCACCGCAACCTCTAAAGGACAGTTCCGCGATGTGCCGTTCGGCGACGGCTGTGTCGATTTCCCCGGCTTTTTCCGTACGCTGGGCGCGTTGAATTATCGCGGCGCATTCCTCATTGAAATGTGGACGGAAACTGCCGCCGAACCGGTGCTGGAAATCATCAAAGCCCGTCAGTGGATTGAAGCCAAAATGCTGGAAGGAGAATTCGCATGTTAGAACAGCTGAAACAGGCCGTACTGGAGGCCAATCTGGCGCTGCCCGCGCATCATCTGGTGACGTTTACCTGGGGCAACGTCAGCGCGGTTGACCGCGAAAATGGGCGGGTGGTGATCAAACCGTCGGGCGTGGAATATACCGACATGTGCGCCAGCGACATGGTTGTTGTCGATCTGCATACCGGCGAGCGCATCGAAGGCGACAAAAATCCGTCGTCGGATACCGCCACGCATCTGGCGCTTTACCGGCAGTTTCCGGAAATCGGCGGCATTGTGCATACGCATTCCCGACACGCGACAATCTGGTCGCAGGCCGGGCTGGATTTACCGGCATCGGGCACCACGCACGCCGATTATTTCTACGGCAATATTCCCTGCACGCGCCGGATGACCGAAACAGAAATCAACGGCGCGTATGAACTGGAAACCGGCAACGTCATTATCGAAACTTTCCTGGAGCGGGGTCTGGACGCCATGCAGGTTCCGGCGGTTCTGGTGCATTCTCACGGGCCGTTCGCCTGGGGAAAAAATGCCGCCGACGCCATACACAACGCCGTCGTGCTGGAGGAATGCGCCTACATGGGCATATTCTCCCGCCAGCTGACGCCCGCACTTGGCGATATGCAACAGACGCTGCTGGACAAACATTACCTGCGCAAACACGGAAAAAATGCCTATTACGGACAGCTGAAATAACCGGTCGTCGCCTGTCACTTCTCGAATAAATATGGTAACAATAGGCTTAATTATGCGCAGCGATGCCGCCAGGTCTTCGACCACAGAAAAGACCGCGACACGCCTGCCAGCCTCACCTTTATGGAGAACAGCGCATTATGTCAGCCAAACATCCTGTTATTGCCGTTACCGGTTCGAGCGGTGCAGGCACCACTACCACCAGTCTGGCATTTCGGAAAATATTCCAACAGCTTGGCCTGCGTGCCGCCGAGCTTGAAGGCGACAGTTTCCACCATTTCACCCGCCCGGAAATGGACGCGGCCATCCGCAAAGCCCGCGACCTCGGGCGTCATATCAGCTACTTCGGGCCGGAAGCCAACGACTTCGGTTTGCTGGAAAAAAGCTTTATCGAATACGGCAAAACCGGCACAGGCCGTTCGCGTAAATATCTGCATACTTATGACGAAGCGGTTCCCTACAATCAGGTGCCGGGGACGTTTACACCGTGGCAGGCCTTACCGGAACCGACGGACATTCTCTTCTACGAAGGCCTGCACGGCGGCGTGGTATCCGACAAAACGGACGTCGCGGCGCATGTCGATTTACTGGTCGGCGTGGTGCCCATCGTTAACCTCGAATGGATCCAGAAACTGGTGCGCGACACCGGCGAGCGCGGGCATTCCCGTGAGGCGGTGATGGATTCCGTGGTGCGTTCGATGGACGACTACATCAACTACATCACGCCGCAGTTTTCCCGCACGCACATTAACTTCCAGCGCGTGCCGACCATCGACACCTCCAATCCGTTTGCTGCGAAAGCCATTCCTTCACTGGATGAAAGCTTCGTGGTGATTCATTTTCAGGGGCTGGACGACATTGATTTCCCGTATCTGCTGGCAATGTTGCAGGGCTCGTTTATCTCGCACATCAAAACGCTGGTGGTGCCGGGCGGCAAAATGGGGCTGGCGATGGAGCTGATTATGGCGCCGCTGGTGCAGCGCCTGATGGAAGGGAAGAAAATCGAGTAAGTGAAATCAGACCTCGTTCATCAGCAACTGCTGAATGAATCCGACGTGTAATTTCACGCCAATCTGCAACGCCTCTTCGTCCAGCCGGAAGCGCGGGTTATGCACCCCATAAGTCGCGCCGATTTTCTCGTTACCGCTGCCGATAAACAGAAAACAGCCCGGCACTTTTTGCTGATAGGAAGAGAAATCTTCGCCACCAAACAGCGGCTGGGTCACTTCCCGCAGCGCATTCTCGCCGAGCGTATTAGCAATCACCTGACGCGCAATCGCGCAGGCGTCAGGGTGGTTATCGCCATTCACGTAACCCCGCGTCCAGCGCAGTTCATACTGCGCACCGTGCGCCGTCGTAATCCCGGAAATAATCTGTTCCATCAGCTGCGGAACCAGCTCGCGCACACTGCTGTGATGGGTGCGCAATGTTCCGGCGAGTTTCACGCGTTCCGGAATCACGTTATAGCTCTCCCCGCTCTGGAAAGTGGCGATGGTCAGCACCGGCACCTGTAGCGGATCGATACGGCGCGCCACGACGTTTTGCAGCGCCGTCACCACTTCCGCGCCAACCACCACCGGATCAATGCACAAATGCGGCATCGAACCGTGCCCGCCCTTGCCGGCAATCGTGATGTCGAAGTTATCGGTGGACGCACAGAACACGCCCTCTTTCAGGCCGACCTCACCCGTCGGGGAATTCGGCATAACGTGCAGGCCGAAGATTTTCTCCACGCCGTCGAGTACGCCTAAATCCACCAGTTCCTGTGCGCCGCCCGGCGGTAATTCTTCCGCGTGCTGGAAGATAAACCGCACCGAGCCGTGCAGTGCGGACTGACACTGTGTCAGCACTTTCGCCGCACCCAGTAACATCGCGGTGTGCGCGTCATGGCCGCAGGCGTGCATAACGCCAGGCACCGTCGAACAGAACGGCTCGTCGTTTTCTTCCTGAATCGGCAAGGCGTCGATATCAGCCCGCAGCGCATACGTCGGCCCCGGATAAGCGCCGTTGAGATCGGCAACCACGCTGTTAGGTGTCAGCCGCGTCAGGGTCAGGCCGCCAAAACTTTCCAGCTGTTCCGCGATGTAATCCGCCGTTTTATGCTCCTGAAATGACAACTCAGGATGCGCATGAATGTGTCTGCGCCAGCGCAGAACGTCCGTTTTGACTTCCGCCAGCATCGCTTCAAAATTAAATGTCATCAGACTTCTCCTCAGTTATGCCACGTCGCGCAACGCTGCGCGCGGTTTCAAGGTCAGCGGCAAAATGGCCAGCCCGGCAACCACCATCGCCAGCGCCAGAAAAACAAATGTCGAAAAATACCCGTGCGTCACCGTGATCAGATAGCCCATCGCAATCGGCGCCACGAATCCGCCGAGCGTTCCGCCGGTATTGATAATCCCCATTGCGGCACCCATCACGTCCGGCGGCAGGCGTTTCATCGGCAGCGTAAACACCGTGACAAATGCCGCCATCAGGAAAATGTAGCCGAGGAACAGGAACAGCCCGGCGGTCACCGCCGACGCCGAGGTGTACACCAGCCAGATGCACAAGGCGCTGAGCATTGCGCTGCAAAAAATCACTTTCGGCTCTTTGCCCTGCATATAACGGCCGACCAGCCAGCCGGTCGCCAGCGAGGAAATCCAGATCCCCATACCACCGGTGGCGACCACCAGCCCGGAAACGTCCAGCGACATTCCGCGCTGTTGCACCAGATATTTAGGCAGCCACGCCATCAGGCCGTAGGACGGAATGTTGATGCAGAAAATGGACACGAACAGCAACACGACAATCGGGTTTTTCAGCAACTCACGGTAGCCGGTTGCCACGCCGGCGCGGACCTCTGCTTTCGGCGGATTCGGCACAAAGATGACAATCGCAACGGCAATCGCAAACGCCAGCAGGCCGAGAATGGAGAATGAGCCGCGCCAGCCGAGCGTATCGAGCGCATACACCGCAATCAGCGGCCCGGCGGTCATCGCCAGACCCGCGGATGACAACAATATGGATTGCGCAAAAGTTCGCTGCCCGACATCAAAATTGGAAACTACCGCTTTGGCGCAGGAACTCGGATACCCGGAATGGCCGACGCCGGAGAGAAAGCGAAACGTCACCAGCAATCCGAGGCCGAATCCCAGCAAACCGAAGCAAAGCGCGAAACCGCCGAGCAAAAACAGCGAAATGCCGAGCACTTTCTTGTAGCCGAAACGGTCATTCAGCCAGCCAGCGGGAATTTGAAACAGCGAATAGGCCAGGAAGAAAATGCCGGTGATGTAACCCAGCTGCTGCGGTTGCAGATTAAATTCCCGCTCAATCGGCAACAGCGCGAACCCCATCACCGTTTTGTCGATATACACCACCGCATAACCAACGAACAGCAGGAAGATCATCAGGGAACGACTTTTCATAGCGGATATCCCTTTTTGTTATCACCGCGTCAGAATCTCTCACTGTCGGGCGAAAAGTAAAATGCGATATGCATCACGTAATCAACTGAATAACAACGTATTATTTATTACAAATCTGAAGCTATCAGCTTTACAGGTTTGCCATAAGATGCAATTTTTGGGCGGGCGATGCTTTTTACTGATAGAGTTTTCAAGCGAGGCAACATGCGTTATTTACCGAAATTGCAGCAACTCAAGGTTTTCCAGCAGGTTATCCGCAGCGGAAGTATTCGCGGCGCAGCGCGGGCGATGAATCAGTCCCAGCCGGCGGTCAGCAGAACCTTGCGGGAACTGGAACAAACGCTTGAAACTCAGCTTATCGTGCGCGGCAATCAGGGCATGGCGCTGACGGAAACCGGCCGCGCCTTTGCGCAGCGCATGCAGTTTATTCTCGAAGAACTTGAACGCGCGGCGGATGAGATCCAGCAGATTAATCAGTATTCGCAGGGTTCGGTGGCTATCGGGTTTTCATCACTGCTGGCGCTGACAGTGTTTCCGGCTCTCAATGAAGCGTTCAAAACGCAGTTTCCCCAGTCCAAACTGCTGATTAAAGAAGGCCAGCTTTCGACGCTGTTACCGGCGCTGCGTGAAGGGAAACTCGATTTTGCCGTCGGAACCGCCGGGCCGGGTTTTCCGCTGGAAGATTTGGTGCGTGAGCCGCTGTTTAGCGCGCCGTTTGGCGTGATTGCGCGGCAAGGGCATCCGCTGGCAGGTGCCACCACGCTCGAAGAATTGCAGGGCGCGCGCTGGGTGTTGCCGGAAACGGATATGGGTTATTACCAGCAGATTCAGCTTTCAATGAACGGCTTTAGCGCGCCAGCAGGTGAAACGCCGGTAAGAACGGATTCGGTGGTGTGCGGGCTGAATATGGTATTGCAGTCGGATTATCTGACGATTGTGGCGAAGGCGATGCGCGCGCCGTTCGGCTTGCAGGACAGGCTTTGCCTGCTCAATATCGATACGCTGCCAGAGGCGGAATATTGCGTGCTTTATTCGCAGAAATCGCCGCTGACTTTTGCCGCGCGGCGATTTCTGGATTTACTGCGAAGTCAGTGCCAGTCGTATCGCTGGTGGTGACTTATTCGGCGTTCACTACTTCAAAACTGTGGGTGATCGTCGCGGCTTTGCCCAGCATCAGGGAAACAGAGCAATATTTTTCCGCAGAAAGGCTGACCGCGCGTTCCACAATTTTATCCGTCAGGTCTTTACCGGTGACGATAAAATGCAGGTTGATGTGCGTGAACAGACGCGGCGCTTCTTCACGGCGCTGAGACGTCAGTTTCACTTCGCAGTCACGCACGTCGTTGCGGCCTTTTTGCAAAATAGACACCACATCAATCGCGCTGCAACCACCCGCTGACATCAGCAACATTTCCATCGGGCTTGGGGCTTTGTCGCCCGCATTACCATCCATTGTGATCTGATGGCCCGACGCTGACTCACCTAAAAACGTCAGCCCTTCTACCCATTTTACGCGTGCGTGCATGTGCTCTTCTCCCGGTGGATAAATTCGTCAAATTTTCCCCTCAGACTACCCTTTCACCCAAAAACTGGCAACGTAACCCGATCGCCATCATGCTGAAGCGAGACAACAGAAGACAGCATTGCAAACCTGTGTTACAAACAAAGCCGAAACATACTTTCCAGTAAATTGCGGTGACGGTTTTTGCGGTTTAAGAACAGAACCCACGGTGTTAACAGCAATAATCAGGCTGTTTCACTCCGACATCCGCTTGCAGCATTTCTGGGGAGTTATATGCTGAAAGGGCGCTTTTTAAAGTAAGTGCCGTACAGGGAACTCTGAGCCCTGTGATTTTGGGCAGCGATAACAACAGAGGATAATAGCAAATGGTTCTCGGCAAGCCACAAACAGACCCGACTCTCGAATGGTTCCTGTCTCACTGTCATATACATAAGTATCCTTCTAAAAGTACGCTGATTCACCAGGGTGAAAAAGCCGAAACGCTGTACTACATCGTGAAAGGGTCGGTTGCCGTCCTGATTAAAGATGAAGAAGGCAAAGAAATGATACTGTCATACCTTAACCAAGGTGACTTCATCGGCGAGCTGGGACTCTTCGAAGAAGGGCAGGAACGCAGTGCTTGGGTTCGTGCTAAAACTGCCTGCGAAGTGGCTGAAATTTCTTATAAAAAATTCCGCCAGCTGATTCAGGTAAACCCGGATATTCTGATGCGTCTTTCCGCGCAGATGGCAAACCGTCTGCAAGTGACGTCAGAGAAAGTCGGCAACCTTGCCTTCCTCGACGTAACAGGCCGTATCGCGCAAACTTTGCTTAATCTGGCCAAACAGCCTGATGCAATGACCCATCCGGACGGGATGCAAATCAAGATCACCCGTCAGGAAATCGGCCAAATCGTCGGTTGTTCACGTGAAACAGTCGGACGTATTCTCAAAATGCTGGAAGATCAGAGCCTGATCTCCGCACACGGTAAAACGATTGTCGTTTACGGTACACGTTAATCCCTCAGAAATTGGCGCGACAGTTGACTGTCGCGCCTTTTTTATGGGCTAAGCTTTACCCATGACGCTATGGCGAAGACTGTTCTATCATCCCGAAGTTAACTACGCGCTGCGCCAGACGCTGGTGTTGTGCCTGCCTGTCGGTATTTGCTGGCTGTTTGGCAATCTGCAAATGGGTCTGCTGTTCTCGCTGTGCCCGGCCTGTTGCAACGTCGCCGGTCTCGATACCCCGCACAAACGCTTTTTTAAACGCCTGATCGTCGGCGGTTCGCTGTTTGCCGTCAGCAGTATCCTTTTGCAGGTGATGCTCGAAAACTGGCACATTCCCCTGCCGCTCATCATGTTAACGCTGGCTTTACTGCTCGGCGTCACCGGCGAAATCAGCCCGCTGCACGCACGCCTGTTGCCGGGCGCGCTGGTGGCCACCATCTTCACACTGAGTATGGTCGGCGTGAGGCCGATGTGGCAGGCACCGGCGCTGTTTGCTGCCGGAACCGCCTGGTACGGGCTGTTTAACTGGGCATGGTTCCGTATTTCCGAAGAACAACCTATGCGCGAAACGCTCAGCCAGCTGTATTTGCAGCTGGCGGATTATTTCGAGGCCAAATACAGCCTGCTGACGCAACATATCGACCCCGAAACAGCCCTTCCCCCGTTGCTCAAGCGCCAGCAGCAGGTCATCGATCTGATTGCGTTGCTCTATCAGCAGCTGCATATGTTGCCGCATCATGAACACCACAATAACCACAAGCGGCTGTTCCAGCGTTTTCAGGTTGCACTCGATTTGCAGGAACACATCACGGTCAGCCTGCATCAGCCGGAAGAAGTGCAGAAACTGGTGGAAGAAAGCCACGCAGAAGCGGTGATCCGCCGGAATGCGCAGGTAATTTCCGCTCGTCTGCGCGTGATTGCGGACGATATTCTTTATCACCGATTCTCCGAGCGTTTCACCATGGCGAATGAACTGGCGGCGCTGGAAAAAATTGCGGCGCAGAACCCGCAGAATCCGGTCGGCCAGTTCTGTTATTACCATTTCAGCCGTATCGCACGACTGCTGCGGACGCAGCGCCCGCTGTATCGCCGCGATCTGATGAACTCCCAGCCGCGCCTGCCTTTCTGGCCTGCGGTGAAAAGCTACCTGTCTTTTAAATCCTCGGCCCTGCGCAATGCCGCACGTCTGGGTCTGATTCTGGCGATCGGCAGCAGCCTTGGGTTGTTCTTCAATCTGCCAAAACCCTACTGGATTTTGCTGACGATCATGCTGGTCAGCCAGAACGGTTATAACGCCACGCGTGTGCGTATCCAGCACCGTGCGCTCGGCACGCTGGCCGGTCTGCTGATTGCCGCCGGATTGCTGAAACTGGAGATGCCGGAAGGCATCACGCTGATTTGTATGCTGGTGGTGACATTGATCTCCTACACGGTACTGCGCAAAAACTACGGGCTGGCGATGGTCGGCATGACGGTCACCGCCGTTTATACACTGCAGTTGCTGGCAATGAACGGCATCCATTTTCTGGTGCCGCGACTCATCGACACATTGATTGGTTGTGCGCTGGCCTTCGGCGGTACCATCTGGCTGTGGCCGCAATGGCAAAGTGGCCTGATGCGCCAGAACGCCCATCAGGCGCTGGAAACCTATCAGGATGCCATCCGGCTGATTCTGCAGGAAAACCCTGACGCCTCGAAACTTGCGTACACCCGAATGCAGGTCAATCAGGCGCATAACAAGCTGTTCACCTCGCTGAGCCAGGCGATGCAGGAACCCGGTTTTAACTCGCATTATCTGGCGGATATGCGTTTGTGGGTCACGCACAGTCAGTTTGTCGTTGAGCACATCAACGCGATGACCATTCTCGCCCGTGAGCATTACATGCTGCCGGAAAAGCTGGCGACGGAGTATTTGCAGACCTGCGAAATCGCGCTGCAAAGCTGTCAGCAGCGGTTGCTTTACGACGGGCCAGGCAGTGAGAACACCTTATTTAATGCGCCGGAGCTGCACCCGGATATGCCGCTGACCGAAATGGAGCGCCACCTGCGGAGGGTAATTTCGCATCTGAGTGTGATGCATACCATTTCGTCACTGGCGTGGAAGCAGAGGCCACACCATGGGATCTGGCTGACGCGGCGGGCGTAAAAGGGGAGATCCCCTTTGATATCCCCCTTTAAAGCCGACTGGCAGTGTTTGGGGTTTTCGCTTGCAGTAAGGGCTGGATCGAGAAGATTTCGGTTTCTCACGTATGGTGATCGCTTAACGCGCTGTGCCGAAACCGCCAAAGAGGGAGGAAAGCGCCTCCCTCTTTGATCTCCCACGCTTTTTTCACTGCGCGCTCCGCTCGCTGGCTATGTTTCAGGAACAATCGCTATTGCCGCGAAATCTTGCCGCTGCGCGGTTCCCTAACTCGGTTTCGAGCCTTGAGTCTCGAAACACTCGCTAGGCAAGCTTTCTGAAAGCGGCCAAAGGCTATGTAATTCAAGAGAGTATTTCGTGCTGTTTTTCAAAAGGTGAGATGGCGCGCTCAAAATCCAGCTGAACGGAGCGGCTTCGAGACCCGAGGCTCGAAGACCGAGTGAAGGCAGCACGAAGTGCCTGGATTTGCGCCACACGTGGGAGCGCCAGAACACGGCCATCGACCCAGCGGCAGTGCTGGTTGTAAAAAGACGCGGAGAGCCCAGAGAGGGGCCGTCCTGGCCCTCTCTGGTCGGTTTCGGCGCGAGCCGCTGAGCGATCACCGCACATAAAAAACCGAAATATTCTCGGTCATAGCCCTCACGGTGAGTGAGAAACTGAAATTTTCTCGATCTATATATTTTTTTAAATAAAGCCGGCTGCTAAAGCCTGAACCCTAAACCCCTGTAACTTTTGCCACAGCTTTCTCAAAGCGCCCCATCCCTTCTTCAATATCCGCGAAGTCGATCACCAGTGATGGTGCAAACCGCATCACATTCGGGCCCGCTACCAGCATCATCAACCCGAACTCAGCGGCGGCGGCATGAAACTCTCCGGCGCGGTTTTTGAAGGTGTCCGACAGCTCGGCGCCAATCAGCAACCCCTGGCCACGGAATTCGCTGAAGACAGAATATTTCTGGTTAATGGCATCCAGCGCGCTGATGAATTTCTCGCGGCGTTCGTTAATACCGGCCAACACATCCGGCGTATTGATAACATCCAGCGCGGCTTCGGCGACGGCGCAGGCCAGCGGGTTGCCGCCGTAGGTGGTGCCGTGTTTGCCCGGTTCCATCACCGACGCAACATCCTCCGTTGCCAGCATAGCGCTGACCGGAAAACCACCGCCCAGGGCTTTCGCCGTGGTCAGAATGTCCGGCGTCACGCCGTAATGCATATAGCTGAAAAGCTTACCGCTGCGGCCCATGCCGCTCTGGACTTCATCGAACACCAGCAGTGCCTGATGTTTGTCGCAAAGTTCGCGCAGCCCTTGCAGGAATTCCTGAGTGGCGGGCATTACGCCGCCTTCCCCCTGAACCGGCTCCACGACAATGGCGCAGGTATGGTCGTCGATCACCGCTTTTACCGCGTCCAGATCGTTGAACGGCACATGCACGATGTCTGCCGGTTTCGGGCCAAATCCGTCGGAATATTTTGGCTGGCCGCCCACGGAAACGGTAAACAACGTACGGCCGTGGAAGGCGTTATGGAAAGCGATAATCTTGCTTTTGTAAGGGCTGTGACGATGCGAAGCGTAATAGCGCGCAAGTTTGAATGCGGCTTCGTTGGCTTCTGCGCCGGAGTTGGCAAAAAATACGCGATCAGCAAAGGTCGCGTCGATCAGCTTCTGCGCGAGTCGCAGCGCCGGTTCGTTGGTGAAAACGTTGCTCACATGCCACAGGGTTTCGCCCTGATCGTGTAACGCTTTCACCAGCGCCGGATGGCAATGGCCCAGCGCGGTCACTGCAATCCCGCCAGCGAAATCAACGTATTCGGTGCCCTGCTGATCCCACACGCGGCTGCCTTTGCCTTTCACCGGAATAAATTTCGCGGGTGAATAAACCGGCAAAATCACTTTATCGAATGTGCCCCGGTCAACCGCTGCTTTTTCTGCCATAACCCTTCTCCCTTTCTGATGCTTACCAGTGAGTTCTTACGATGAACTGGAATTCACTGTCGCAATGGATGTGAAAATATAATCACAAAATATGCATAAAAAATCACACACAGGCAAACAGAAATCACGCCTCTCACGTAAGTAATTTTTGCTGTGAGATTAAGTGTTTAGATTTTAAGGAAATTATCCAGAAGCTGATGTCCCTGTTCACTGAGAATGCTTTCCGGATGGAACTGAACGCCGTGCAGCGGCAGCGTTTTGTGTGCGATGCCCATGATTTCGTCACGTTCGCCTTCGCGCTCAGTCCACGCGGTGACATCAAAGCAGCCGGGCAGCGTTTCGGGCGCAATCACCAGCGAGTGGTAGCGCGTCACCGTCAGCGGATTATTCAGCCCGTTAAACACGCTGTTGCCGGTATGGCGGATGGGAGAGGTTTTGCCATGAATGGCCTGACGGGCGCGAACTATCTTTGCACCGAACGCCTGCGCCATTGCCTGATGACCAAGGCAAACGCCGAGAATGGGCAGCTTACCGGCAAAATGGGTGATGGCTTGCAGGGAAATTCCCGCCTGATCCGGCGTACAGGGGCCGGGCGAAATCACCAGATGTGACGGGGAAAGGTGTTCGATATCCGCAATCGTCAGCAGGTCGTTACGCATCACGCTAACCTCTACGCCCAGCTCGCAAAAATACTGGTAGAGGTTGTAGGTAAACGAGTCGTAGTTGTCGATCAGCAGCAGCATGGGGATCCCGGTAAAGTCGAAAAATTTACCGGGCAATTCTACGCATTTTTCAGTCCAGGCTTCAGAAATTTTACCGGGCTTCTTGTCAGGAAAGAGAGAAAGGGCGCTAACCTCTGCGCCCTGAATCTGCATTACTCAACGGCAATCGGTTGATCGCTGACCTCGGTTTTGTGTTCGCCTTGCAACGTTTTCACTCTTTGCTCAAGCTGTTGCACCGCTTTTGCATCCGGCAGCAGGGAATATTTCAACTCAAACACGGTGCTCTGGCCGGGTTGCAGTTGTTTCACACGGCCCTGTTTACGTTCAATCGTTACCGGATACGCGTAGTTGGTGCCCGGTTCAATACCGGTCACATATCCCTGTTTCAGGGTGTCGGTGTTTTTCCACAGCGTCAGCAGCGGAAGCTGATGGGTATCGAACTCAATCGACGCGCCTTTATCACCGGCTTTGTTGACGACGCCCGCAATGGTTTTACCCTGTGCATCCGCCAGCGGCACCATGTTGAAGACCATTTCATCGAAGCCTTTGGTTGGCCCCGCGTAAGTCTGCCAGTCGGTCAGGCCTTTTTTGGCGTAATCGTTGAACGGAGAAATGGATTTCAGCGGTGCGATAAAGCGCGCGCCCTGTTCAAGGATCGGCTGACCAAAGTTGCTGTGATAAATAATCTGGTAGTCGTGCGGATAATCCGACTGGTTCGTCAGCTGGTCGTGAATGGTCCACGACTGGCTGCCCGGCACGTAACGCAGCTCAGTCCAGGTTTCCAGTTTGGCTTTCTTGAAGGTGTCTTCTTTGAGCAGCCCGCGCACGGTGATTTCGTACGGCGCTTTTTCTGCAATCTCCACCACCACTTTCGAGGCTGGCGTGTTACCTGCACGGCCATGCAGTGTGTAAATCATGCCGTCCGCGGTCACCGGATGGCCGGTCCATTCAAAGCCACAGCGCACCATCATTTCGTTGAAGCCTTCCAGCCAGCCCACGCCGTTCCGGCTTTCCAGATTGATGTACGCCGGATTTACCACTTCCTGCACCGGCGAATCCCAGCCCAGCCGGATGTTATCGCCGGTGACATGCAGTAAATCCATGCCGCGCGTTGGACTCAGCGCGATGGTCAGTCCTTTGCTGGTGATCGTAATGACTTTAGACCCTTCCTGTTTGCCGCCGTGCAAAACTTTTTGTTCGATGCTGAAATCCGCACCGGCGATGTTCAGCTTTTTGCTGTCAGTTTTCCAGTTTCCCAGTTCAGTACCGGCTTCAGCATCCGTCAGCACGATAGTTTGTGCGGCCGCCTGCCACGAAAAAAGCCCCATGACGATCCCGGTTACGAGTAATTTTTTCACATTCACTCCTTTTTGCTGAATTGATTTAGCCCAAAAGCAATTCAGCCTACAAACCCCGCACAGCGAAAAACGTGACAGCCTTCACTTAGATCGGTTTTGCAGCAAAATCACCGCTCACAACGTGCTCAGGGTGGCAAAAAAGAGGATGAAACAGGATGGGTTACAACAAATAGTGAGAAGTCAGACAAGGAAAACACACACAAAGCTGATGCGTTTCAGCTTTGTGTGTTGAACAAAGGGGATTACTTTTTACGTCCCCCCATAATAGAACCCAATACGCCGCGCAGAATTTGCCGCCCTAAATCGCGGGCCATGCTTTTGGCGGCAACCTGCACTACGCCATCACGTTTTCCGCCACGCGGGCCGGTGCTGCCGAACAAAATTTCATTGAGACCGCCCATCAGCCCGCCACCAGAATCGTTTTCAGCAGCCGGTTTAGCCGTGCCACCCTGCTGTGGTACAGCTACGGTGCCGAAACCTTGTGCGGTAATTTTCTCATACGCGGATTCGCGATCAACGCTGTCTTCGTAGCGGCCGTAAAGCGGCGACTGATTGATGGCTTTATTGCGCTCATCTTCCGCCAGCATGCCCATTTTTGATTCCGGTGCGATGACCATCGCCCGCTGTACCACTTCCGGCCGTCCTTTTTCGTCGAGAAAAGACACCAGCGCTTCGCCGACGCCCAGTTCGGTGATCGCCGTTTCCGCGTCGAACGCCGGATTGGCGCGTAACGTTTGCGCTGCGGCTTTCACCGCTTTCTGGTCACGTGGCGTAAAGGCGCGCAACGCGTGCTGAACCCGGTTGCCAAGCTGTCCGAGCACGCTGTCGGGAATATCCAGCGGGTTCTGCGTGACGAAGTAAATCCCGACGCCTTTGGAACGGATGAGACGCACCACCTGTTCGATTTTCGTCAGTAACGCTTCAGGGGCGTCATTGAACAGCAGATGCGCTTCATCAAAGAAGAACACCAGATTCGGTTGTTCCGGATCGCCCACTTCCGGCAGATGTTCGAACAGCTCCGCCAGCAGCCAGAGCAGGAAAACAGAATAGAGTTTGGGCTGATTAATCAGCTTATCCGCCGCCAGCAGATTGATGATCCCGTGACCGTTTTTATCGGTGCGCATCAGGTCGTTAATATCCAGCATCGGCTCGCCGAAGAACTGATTAGCGCCCTGACCTTCCAGCGTCAGCAGGCCGCGCTGAATCGCCCCGATAGACGCCGTGGAAATATTGCCGTACTGCGTCTGGAACTGCCTGGCATTTTCGCCGGTAAACTGCACCATCGCGCGCAAATCTTTCATGTCGAGCAGCAAAAGTCCGTTGTCATCGGCAATCTTGAAAACCAGCTGCAACACGCCGCTTTGCACGTCATTCAGATCCAGCAACCGCGCCAGCAATAACGGCCCGAGATCGGAAATCGTGGCGCGGATCGGATGACCTTTTTCACCGAAAATATCCCACGGGATAATGCTGCACGCCTGAGGCTGCCAGTCAGTGACGCCAATATTCTTCAGGCGCGCGGCGAGCTTTTCCGAAGGCACGCCTTCTGCGCCAATCCCGGATAAATCCCCTTTTACATCGGCGAGAAAAACCGGAATGCCGATACGCGAAAACTGTTCGGCCATGCGTTGCAGCGTGACCGTTTTCCCTGTGCCGGTCGCACCGGTTATTAATCCATGCCGGTTCGCCAGTGCAGGCAGGATCACCAGATCCTGAACTGGTTTACCTTCACTCATCGCTTTCGCAATCAGGCGGGGTTCGCTCATTTCATTTTCCTTGAAAGTAGGACGCGGGAACGCTCTTTAAAACCTATTAGTCAGGACAAGGGGCGTCAAGAAACACCCAACAAAAAGCCTCCCGAAAGGAGGCTTAGATTCTATGCAGAAAGGAACCGGAAAGCTGAACGTTATGGCAAGACTTTCGCAGACAGAATCACAATCGGCGTGGTCGGAACGTTCTGGTATGGCCCGACGTTATCGGTTTTCACGGAGGACATTTTGTCGACCACGTCCATGCCTTTGATAACTTTACCGAAAACGGCATAGCCAAAATCACGCTGACCGTGATCCAGGAAAGCATTATCTGCCACGTTGATGAAGAACTGGCTGGTGGCGCTGTCTTTATCGGCAGTGCGTGCCATGGAAACGGTGCCGCGCAGGTTACGCAGGCCATTGTCGGCTTCGTTCTTAATCGGTTCTTTGGTCGCTTTCTGCTGCATGTCAGTCGTAAAACCTCCGCCCTGAACCATAAAGCCCGGGATCACGCGATGAAAAATGGTGTTGTTGTAATAGCCGCTCTGCGCGTAATCGACGAAATTCTTCACAGAAACCGGTGCCTTCGCACTGTCGAGTTCCAATTCGATATTCCCTGCTGAAGTGGTCAGCATTACGTGGGTTTGACCGGCGGCGAAAACCGGTGACATTGCAGTCAGGGATAGCAGCGCAGTTAAGGCCACTAAAGTACGTTTAAACATGACGGTTCCTTTCTCCAGAATACAAACAACAGATCCCACTGATTCTAAAGAGGCTTTAGGCTCAGCGCCAGACCTTTACCTTTATTTACGCTTAAAACTAAATTATTCAGATATTTCATAATATTACAGCGCGTTTATCTGAGCGCTAGCTGTTGAAATCTACCGGATAATCTTTATCAAGATGGATGACCGTTTTTGCCGGTTCCGTTTGCGCGATGAGCCGGCCCTGACGGATGGAATAACGCACCGGCGTCTGGCGGCGGACAGCATCAAAACCATTCTGCGCGGGCAGGATCACCAGGTTCGCCGGATTGCCGTTTTGCAGCCCGTAATCCGTCAGATTCATTGTTCTCGCGCTGTACGTGGTAATCAGCTTCAGGCCGTCATCAATTTGCTGATACCCCATCAGCTGGCAAACATGCAGCCCCATGTGCAAAACCTGCAACATATTGGCGGTGCCCAGCGGATACCACGGGTCAAAAACATCATCGTGACCGAAACAGACGTTAATCCCCGCCTCCAGCATTTCTTTCACGCGCGTAATACCGCGACGTTTCGGGTACGTATCAAAGCGCCCTTGCAGATGAATATTCACCAGCGGATTAGCGACAAAATTGATGCCCGACATTTTCAGCAGACGGAACAGCCGCGAGGTATACGCGCCGTTGTAAGAGTGCATCGCGGTGGTATGGCTGGCAGTGACGCGCTCGCCCATATTTTCGCCCAGTGCCAGCGCCGCCACGGTTTCCACAAAACGCGATTGTTCGTCATCGATTTCATCGCAATGTACGTCGATAAGCTTGTTGTATTTCTGCGCCAGCGCAAAGGTTTTGTGCAGCGATTCCACGCCGTATTCTCGGGTAAATTCGAAATGCGGAATGGCCCCGACGACGTCCGCGCCCAGCCTCAGTGCCTCTTCCAGCAAGGCTTCACCGTTGGGATACGACATAATCCCTTCCTGCGGAAACGCCACGATTTGCAGTGTAACCCACGGCGCGACTTCGGCTTTCACCTCCAGCATGGCTTTCAGCGCGGTCAGTGTCGGGTCGGACACATCAACATGCGTACGGACGTGCTGAATACCGTTGGCAATCTGCCATTTCAGTGTCTGCCACGCGCGCTGTTTCACGTCTTCGTGCGTGAGCAGCGCTTTGCGTTCGGCCCAGCGTTCAATGCCTTCAAACAGCGTACCGGACTGGTTCCACGCGGGCTGACCGGCGGTTTGCGTCGTATCAAGGTGAATATGCGGTTCGATAAAAGGCGGGATCGCCAGCCCGCCTTCCGCATCAAGAATATGTTCACCCGGCGCATCATTTTGTGGCCGGGAGATGATCTGGCGAACCACGCCGTCTTCGATATCGATCTGCCACAATCCTTCGCTGCCGGGCAGGCGTACGTTTTTGATGGTCCGTAAAGGGGTTTTCGTCACGCGTAACCTCATCGTTAGAGAAAGTCGGTTTTAGAAAGCAATAGAAGAACAATAGCCTGAAAGTGTTTATAAATCGAAAGGTTACATAAAAACCCAATTAAATCAGTCAAATACCACCTAAGGAGTATATTGGGAGCGGTTTGATTTGTATCAATACCCCCTGTTACGCGCGGGTTATGTTTAGCCTCATAAAATCAAAATTGAGGCAATTATGAGCAAAGTCAGACTCGCGATTATTGGTAACGGCATGGTCGGCCATCGCTTTATCGAGGATTTGCTGGATAAAGCGGAGCCGGGTCAGTTCGATATCACGGTATTATGTGAAGAGCCGCGCGTGGCCTATGACCGCGTCCATCTTTCCTCTTACTTTTCACACCATACCGCCGAAGAACTATCGCTGGTTCGTGAAGGATTTTACGAAAAACACAACGTCAACGTGCTGATTGGCGAACGTGCCATCACGCTGAACCGCAAAGAGAAAGTGATTCATTCCAGCAGCGGCCGCACGGTGTACTACGACAAACTGATTATCGCGACCGGTTCCTACCCGTGGGTACCGCCGATCCTCGGTTCTGACGGCCAGGACTGTTTCGTTTACCGCACTATTGAAGATTTGCACGCCATTGAATCCTGCGCCCGTCGCAGCAAACGCGGTGCCGTCGTCGGCGGCGGTTTACTCGGGCTGGAAGCGGCCGGTGCCCTGAAAAACCTCGGCGTGGAAACGCACGTTGTTGAATTCGCACCCGGCCTGATGGCGGAACAGCTTGATGTGATGGGCGGCAGCCAGTTGCGCCAGAAAATCGAAAGCATGGGCGTGCAGGTTCACACCGCGAAAAACACCAAACAAATCGTTCAGGGCGGAAGCTCTGCCCGTAAAACCATGGAATTCGCTGACGGCACCGCGCTGGAAGTCGATTTCATCGTTTTCTCTACCGGCATCCGTCCGCAGGATAAACTGGCGCGCCAGTGTGATCTGGAGATCGCGCCACGCGGCGGCATCGTCATTAACGACCAGTGCCAGACCAGCGATCCGGACGTTTACGCTATCGGCGAATGTGCGTCGTGGAATCAGCGCACTTTCGGTCTGGTCGCGCCGGGCTACAAAATGGCGCAGGTCACCACAGACCATCTTCTGGGCCGCGAAAATACTTTCACCGGCGCAGACATGAGTGCCAAGCTGAAACTGCTCGGCGTTGACGTTGCGGGCATCGGCGACGCACACGCACGCACGCCGGGCGCACGCAGCTACGTCTATCTGGATGAAAGCAAAGCGTTATACAAACGTCTGGTCGTCAGCGAAGACAACAAAACGTTGCTCGGCGCGGTTCTGGTCGGCGATACCAGCGATTACGGCAATCTGTTGCAGCTTGTACTGAATAATATCGAACTGCCGGAAAACCCGGACGCGCTGATCCTGCCTGCCCACGCAGGCAGCGGCGGCGCAGTGATCGGCACCGACGCCCTGCCGGAAAGTGCGCAAATCTGCTCCTGTTTTGACGTCACCAAAGGCGACATCATCAAAGCGGTTCAGGGCGGCTGTCACACCGTTGCGGCGCTGAAATCCGCGACCAAAGCCGGTACAGGCTGCGGCGGTTGTATTCCGCTGGTCACGCAGGTGCTGAACGCAGAGCTGAGCAAACAGGGCATCGAGGTGAATCATCACCTGTGCGAACACTTTGCGTATTCCCGTCAGGAGCTGTATCACCTGATCCGCGTCGAAGGTATCCGCTCGTTTAACGACCTGCTCAATAAATACGGCAAAGGCTATGGCTGCGAAGTGTGTAAACCGACCGTCGGTTCGCTGCTCGCCTCCTGCTGGAACGATTACGTACTGAAAGCGCAGCACACGCCGCTTCAGGACACCAACGACGTCTTCCTCGCCAACATGCAAAAAGACGGCACGTATTCTGTTATCCCGCGCTCACCGGGCGGTGAAATCACGCCACAAGGCCTGATGGCAATTGGCGAAATCGCAGCGGAATATAACCTCTACACCAAAATTACCGGCTCCCAGCGCATCGGGATGTTCGGCGCGCAGAAAGACGATTTACCGGCTATCTGGCAGAAACTGATCAACGCCGGTTTCGAAACCGGTCAGGCATATGCGAAAGCGCTGCGCATGGCGAAAACCTGCGTCGGCAGCACCTGGTGTCGCTACGGCGTCGGCGACAGCCTCGGTTTCGGCATCAGTCTGGAAAACCGCTACAAAGGCATCCGCACGCCACACAAAATGAAATTCGGCGTGTCCGGTTGTACCCGTGAATGTTCAGAAGCTCAGGGCAAAGACGTGGGGATTATCGCCACCGAAAACGGCTGGAACCTGTATGTCTGCGGCAACGGCGGTATGAAACCGCGCCACGGCGATCTGCTAGCCGCCGATCTGGATAACCAAACACTGCTGCGCTATCTCGACCGCTTCATGATGTTCTACATCCGCACCGCCGATAAGCTGCAACGCACCTCGGTCTGGATGGACAACCTCGAAGGCGGCATCGACTATCTGCGTAAAGTGATTATCGATAACAAACTCGGCCTGAACGATCAGCTGGAAGCCGAACTGGCGCGTCTGCGTGAATCTGCAGTTTGCGAATGGCAGGAAACGCTGAACGATCCGGCGGCGCAGACCCGCTTCACGCACTTTATCAACAGCGTGCAGCGCGACCCGAACGTCCAGTTCGTGTCAGAACGCGAACAGCACCGTCCGGCGCGCCCGGACGAACGCATTCCGGTGAAAATGATCGCCGACGGGGAGGAAGTATTATGAACCAGTGGTTAACGCTTTGTTCTGTTGAGCAAATCCTGCCGGGCTGCGGCGTTTGTGCGCTGGCGGGCGATCAGCAGGTTGCGCTGTTCCGTCCTTACGCTGATGAGCAGATTTTTGCGCTGTCGAATATCGATCCCTTCGCCAAATCGAGCGTACTTTCACGCGGGATTATTGCAGAACATCAGGGTGATTTGTGGGTTGCCAGTCCGCTGAAAAAACAGCATTTTCGCCTGACGGATGGTTTGTGTATGGAAGACGATACGCATTCGGTTCCGGCCTTTGAGGTTCGTGTTCAGGGCGGCAATGTGGAGATCAATACCGCCAGCCTTTATGCTGAAACCTGCTAAACTCCGCGCCTTTCACGCCGCCTTCGGGCGGCGTTGTTATCTGCTTTCGGGAACGTCGTCATGGATTATTTGCCCCTCTTTTGTCAGTTAAAAAACAGAGCCTGTCTGCTGGTGGGCGCCGGTGACGTTGCCGAACGCAAAGCCCGTTTGCTGCTGGATGCCGGTGCGAAACTGACGGTCAACGCCCTCACCTTCACGTCGCAATTTGAGATTTGGGCAGACGAAGGCAAAGTTCGCCTGCTGAAAGGCGAATTCTCGCCTCTGCTGGTGGATGAAAAATGGCTGGTCATTGCCGCGACGGATTCTGATTTAGTGAATCAGGAAGTCAGCGAAGCCGCCGAGCAACGCCGCGTTTTCTGTAACGTGGTGGACGCGCCGGAAAGCGCAAGCGTGATCATGCCGTCGATTATCGACCGTTCACCGCTGATGATCGCCGTCTCTTCCGGCGGCAATGCGCCGGTTCTGGCGCGCTTGTTACGCGAACGTCTGGAATCTATTTTGCCGCAACATTTGGGCAAACTGGCGCAGGTCGCGGGCGGATTACGCGCGCGGGTCAAAGCGCAGTTCAGCGAAATGTCCGACCGCCGCCGATGGTGGGAAAAGCTGTTTAATCATCATCGTCTGGCGCAATCACTGGCCAATAATGACGACGCGCAAAGCGGACAATATCTCGAAGAATTATTCAGCGAGCCGGTGGATAAACACGGCGAAGTGATTCTGGTCGGTGCCGGGCCTGGCGATGCCGGTCTGCTGACGCTCAAGGGTTTGCAGCAGATGCAACTGGCCGACGTGGTAGTTTACGACCGACTGGTTTCCGACGGCGTGCTGAATCTGGTACGCCGGGATGCAGAGCGGATTTTCGTCGGCAAACGCGCCGGACATCATTGCGTACCTCAGGAGCGTATCAACGAAATTCTGCTGGAACAGGCGCAAATGGGTAAGCGCGTTGTACGCCTGAAAGGGGGCGATCCGTTTATCTTTGGCCGTGGCGGCGAAGAGCTGGAAGCACTTAAGGCCGCGGGCATCGCGTTTTCCGTCGTGCCGGGCATCACGGCCGCATCAGGTTGTTCAGCCTACAGTGGCATTCCGCTGACGCACCGCGACCATGCGCAAAGCGTCCGGTTAATCACCGGTCACGCCAAACAGGACGGCGCGCTCGACTGGGCATGTCTCGCGCAGGGTCAGCAAACGCTGGTGTTTTATATGGGGCTGACGCAGGCGCGCGAGATCCAGCGCCGCCTGCTGGAAAATGGTCTGCCAGCACAAACACCTGTCGCGCTGGTCGAAAACGGCACAAGCCAGCAGCAGCGTGTGGTCACCGGAAACCTGACTGACCTCGAAAATCTGGCCAAACAGGTGCAAAGCCCGAGCCTGATTATCGTCGGCAGCGTGGTCAGCCTGCGCCATAAACTCAACTGGTTTGCCAGCGAAACGCCGCAGTAACGCACCTCCCCGTCCGAAAACTCCATTTATTTTTTTAATCAATTCAGAGGAGTGATATGACTTTCACTTCTCTACCTTAATTATAAGAAAATTCTTATAACAGAATAAAATTCCTGAATTTCGAGAGCAACCCTCTTAAAACCAAAATAATCACCCCACACAAATGGAATATTCAGAATCTTCAACTTAGACTTTAAGTGCGCCGACTGTGGCGTAATCTCCCGTGGAGGGTCAAATCATGCGCCATACCATTCATGTTGGTCATGTTAACAAGGTTGCTTTGGCAATCTTAGTCGCCCTGTCACTGGCTGCCTGTAGCGGCAGTGGCGGCGGCGGTTCTTCTCATACGGCAAAAACGTCCACCACCGGCTCGGCAACGACCGGAGACGGGACAACAACAGGCAGTGACGGCACCACGACAGCCGGAAATGGAACCGGGACAGGCACCACAACAACCGGTGACGGAACCACCACCGCAGGCAATGGAACCGGCACTGGAACGGGTTCGGGGACGGGTACCGGAACAGGAACAGGAACAGGAACAGGATCGACATCCACCACACTCACTACCGGCACCATCCTGAGCAGTGCGGGTGGCGCAGTCAGTGGCCTGGGGACACAAGTCAGCAGTATCGCCAGCCAGACACCCATCAGTAATGTTCCCGTGGCAGGAACCGGTGTTGTGACCATTATCGACAGTGCCGGGAATGCGGTAACGTCCGTGGGCAGCGGTATTCAAAACGGTGTCGGTCAGTTTGGCACCAATCCTAATGCCATCGGCACCACGGTCGCAGGCGTACCAAAAGCCGTGGCTGATTTAGGCACGGGCGTATCCGGTCTTGGAACGTCCATTGCGGCTAACACCGCCGGAACGCCGCTGGGTAGCGTAACTGGCGCGACGGGCGGTCTGGTGAATAACGTCGGATCACTGGTCACCACGACCGGCAACGGTCTGGCGCAAAACGTGCAGAGCGGCGCGCTTTCCGGCGTCACTAAGGCTGCGACTGGCATCGTCACGCCGGTTGTCGCCAATGTACAAACCACCACGCAAACCGTGGGCGGCGCGACCGGTTTAGGTACGCCTGTTAACGGCTTGCTGAATCAGGTGGGCGGCGCGGTTAGCTCCGTCGGCACACAGGTTTCTACCAGCACACCGGCGCTGGCGGGTCTGGGCACCGCCGTCACGGATACCGGCCAGGCAGTGTCTAAAACCGGTACGCTTCTGGTTCCGGCCAGCAGCACAACGACGACCACCGCCAGTAATTCCGGTGGTATTTCAGCAGGCGCAGGCGCTTCGCTCACACAATCAGGCGGTCTGATTGCGGGCGTAGGGACCACGCTGGGGACGGTCACCGGCGGGCTGGGCCTGAAGGTGAATAAAACGCCATAGTACGTTGTTGTAAAAAGCCCGCTGTCCGGACATCCGGGGAGCGGGCTTCTCCCTACGGGTTCCCACATTTGCCTGTGCGTTCAAAGGAATGTTTATGAGAATAAAATCCTGCATAGTGGCGTTACTGGGCTCTGTCGTTGGTTACAGTTCGGCAGACATGTTCCCTACGTTGATTGACCCAAATAACCCGGCCAAACTGGCCCAGCCGATTTCACAGCCTCCGGCTAAAACGCAAAAAATCGAACTGCCCGCACAAAAAACCGCCCCCAGCCTGACGCCTCAGACGCTGATAGAGGTGAAGCACATTCAGTTTGTCGGCGGCACGCAATATCCGCTGGATTCTCTGGCTGCGCCTTTCGCTCCTTTTGTCGGCAAGAAAGTGCCGCTGTCGCAGCTACTGGCGGTCGCGGACGGAATTACCCGGCGTTATCATCAGGACGGATTCGTGCTCTCTTATGCGTACATTCCGGCGGATAATTTCAAAGATGGCGTGGTGAAAATCGGGCTGGTCGAAGGGTATATTTCCGGCACGCAGATCCACAGCGATAATCAGCAGGTCGGACGCTGGCTGAGCAAACTGTCGCAACACATCATGGCGGATAAACCGCTGACCCAGGATACGTTCGAGCGCTACACCCTCCTGATGGAGCGCACGCCAGACACCAAAGTGACCGCCTCCGCCAACAACCCAGACAATATCTACGGCGCTACCGTGCTCAATGTGCAGGCGTTGCGCCCGCGTAACTGGAACATTCAAACTGCGGTCGATACGCGTAAAGGCGACAGTTCCGCGGTGGTCAACGCCACGCTCAGTGGGCTGAGCACTTACGGCGAACAGCTGGGAATTGCGACCTTAATTCCGCTGGAAAGCGACTCGCGGAAAACCTATGCAGGTCTGAATTATCAGCAATATCTCGGTGACGACGGGCTGCTGATGCAGCTAAAAGGCAGTTATTACCAGCAGAAAGACAAGGACTACAACACCATTTTGTCGCTGCCGAATGGCATCGACGTCGGTTCGCAGAATACCCAGACGCAATACAACGGCGGCGTCGTGTTCAGTTATCCGCTGGAGCTGACGCGGAAAAAACAGTGGACGATCAGCGGCGGGCTGGATTATCTCGACAAAAAATATGATTACGATTTGCAGGCTAGCCTGGGAAATCAGCGAATCCGGCTGCCGGAAGTAAACCAGCGCATACGCTATCCGGCGGCGGAGATCACGCTGGCAGGTTATCGCGAATATGACCAGTCATACTGGAGCACGAAATTTAACGTCCGTCAGGGGATCGACGGACTGGGCGCGACGAACTCCACGCCCAATGCCGACCTGTCGTTTACCCGCTGGAAATTTAACGGCGACGCGGCATATCTGTTCGACAAAAAATGGCGGCTCAGTACATCGGTCGAAGGCGACTGGTCAGACAATGATTTGCCGGAACCTGAACGGGTGAATTTTGGCGCGCTGCATTACGGACGCGGTTATCCGGACAGCGATGCGCAAGGCGATTACGGCGTCGGCGGCCAGGTGGAACTGCGCTACATCCACAATCTGGAACAGGTAATCTGGCTGAAAACCATTCAGCCTTACACGGTGATCGACGGTGCGCACACCGAATTCAATCAGCCCGGATTACCGAAACAGAATCTGTCTTCTTATGCGATTGGCGTGATGTTTGGCGATAACCGTCACTACACGTTATCGGTAGAAGCCGCGCGGGCCATTGGCGATGTGCCACTCGACAGTAATTCCAGGGACTGGCGCTACAACGCGACGTTTACCTACAACTTCAGCGCCGGTTCATAACGCGTTCTTTACCCGGTAATCCAAATCAAAAAAGCCACGTCCCGGAAGGCGTGGCTTTTCATTTTCAAATAGACTCAGCGATTAAGGCGCAGTCACAAAACCGATAGCTTCATAGGCTTTTGCCAGCGTCACTTTAGCGCGTGCGCGGGCTTTCTCAGCACCTTCGCGCATCACGTCCTGCAGATAAGCTTCGTCGTTACGGAAACGGTGATAACGCTCCTGCACTTCCGTCAGCATACCGGCTACGGCTTCAGCGACAGCACCTTTCAGATGACCATACATCTGGCCTTCGAATTGGGCTTCCAGTTCTGGAATCGCCTTACCCGTCACGCCGGACAGAATATCCAGCAAGTTAGACACGCCCGGCTTGTTTTTCACGTCATAACGCACGACTGGCGGCTCTTCGGAATCGGTCATCGCGCTTTTGATTTTTTTGGACACCGCTTTAGGATCTTCCAGCAGGCCGATCACGTTTTTACGGTTGTCATCCGACTTGGACATCTTTTTGGTCGGTTCCTGCAACGACATCACGCGGGCACCGGATTTCGGAATAAACGGCTCAGGCACGGTAAACACATCACCGTACAGCGCATTGAAGCGGCTGGCGATGTCGCGGCTCAGCTCCAGATGTTGTTTCTGGTCTTCACCGACCGGTACCTGGTTAGTCTGGTACAGCAGAATATCAGCAGCCATCAGCACCGGGTAATCAAACAGACCCGCGGTAATGCTTTCGCTGTTGGACGTTTCGTAACGCGCTGATTTGTCTTTAAACTGCGTCATGCGACCCAGCTCGCCGAAATAGGTATAACAGTTCAGCGCCCAGCTCAGCTGGGAATGCTCAGGAACATGAGACTGCACGAAGATGGTACTTTTCTTCGGATCAATGCCGACAGCCAGATAAAGCGCCAGCGTATCAAGCGTCGCTTTACGTAGCTGAGCGGGATCCTGACGTACGGTGATCGCATGCAAATCGACGATGCAGTAAATGCATTCGTAATCGTCCTGCATATGAACCCATTGACGCAGCGCACCCATGTAGTTGCCAATGGTCAGTTCACCGGAGGGCTGTGCGCCACTAAATACGATGGGTTTACTCATTTTATGCTTCCTGATCTTTTAAAGATGACAGCCCCAGAGTGGGCAAAAGGTCGGCGAAATGATCCAGCACGCGATCGGGTTTCGTCAGCGCGATAGATTCACCGTAGTTATAGCCATAAGTCATGCCCACGCAAGGGCAGCCCGCCGCCTGAGCGCACTGAATATCGTTGCGGGAATCGCCAACAAATACCATTTCACTGGCACGCAGACCGAGTTTTCCCAGCATCAGATAGACCGGCGCCGGATGCGGTTTTTTCACCACAACGTCATCGCCGCCAATCACCAGCGAGAAATAGCTGTCGATGCCCAGTGAGGCAAGCAGAGGCGCGATAAACGGCGTGGGTTTGTTGGTGACCAGCCCTAATGGCAGATCCCGAGCCGCCAGCGCGGCCAGCGTTTCTTTCACCTGCGGGTATAAACGGCTGCCTGAAGCGGCGGTATCGGCGTAGTAATGGTCAAACTTATCGCGTACTTTTTGCAGGAATTCCGGTGACAAATCACCTTCTGCCCAGCGAACCGCGCGTTCAACCATCACGTCGGCACCGTTACCAATCCAGGTGCTCAGGCGCTCAACGCCTGCGGCCGGTAAACCAAAATCATGCAGCGCCAGATCAACCGCTTCGGAAAGGCCCGGCGCGCTGTCGACCAGCGTACCGTCTAAATCAAACGCAATACCGCGGGCAACCAGAGGCTCAGTCATGGGAGACCTTAGCCAGTTCGCTGCGCATATGGTCAATCACGGTGCGGTAGTCAGGCTGGTTAAAGATGGCGGAACCGGCGACGAACATGTCTGCACCGGCTGCGGCGATTTCGCGGATATTCTCGGCTTTCACGCCGCCATCGATTTCGAGGCGAATGTCGTAACCGCTGTCATCGATAATTTTGCGAACCTGGCGCAGTTTATCTAGCGTGCCGGGAATAAATGACTGACCGCCAAAGCCCGGGTTGACGGACATCAGCAAGATTACATCAAGTTTATCCAGGACATAATCCAGATAACTCAGGGACGTCGCCGGGTTGAAAACCAGACCGGCTTTGCAGCCGTGGCTTTTAATCAGTTGCAGCGAACGGTCAACGTGCTCTGAGGCTTCAGGATGGAAAGTGATGTAAGACGCGCCGGCTTCTGCAAAATCCGGGATCAGACGATCGACCGGTTTCACCATCAGATGCACGTCGATAGGCGCCGTGATGCCGTAATTGCGTAATGATTTGAGGACCATCGGCCCCATCGTTAAATTCGGGACGTAGTGATTGTCCATCACATCAAAATGGACGACATCTCCGCCAGCTTCCAATGCTTTCGCCGTGTCCTCACCCAAACGGGCAAAGTCAGCCGATAGAATGGACGGTGCAATCAAAAACTGTTTCATCCGCTTCTCCAAACGATAAGGTTACCAGATGATCACCGGCTACCCGGTAATCAGCGATATAACGCTAAAAGTTCATTTACCATGCTGCGTTGGGCAACTTTGCTGCTGATGGTCCGGCGCGCCGAGACGCGGTGCAGTTGTTTCGCCTCTGCGTACCATTCCAGCGTCAGCGGAGTTTCATGGTTGGAAATCAGCACCGGCACATTATTTTCATTGGAAAGCTGATACGCCAGCCGCGCCAGATTGCGCTGATCTTCCATACTAAAACTGTTGGTGTGGTACGCCGTAAAATTGGCCGTCGCCGAAAGCGGTGCATAAGGGGGATCACAATACACCACCGAACCCGACTGCGCTTTCAGCAAAGTGTCCTGATAATGCTCGCAAACAAACACCGCATTGCGGGCTTTTTCCGCAAACCAGTGGAGCTCTTCTTCAGGGAAATACGGCTTTTTATAGCGTCCGAACGGGACATTAAACGCACCACTGAGGTTATAACGACAAAGGCCGTTGTAACAATGTCGGTTGAGATAGAGGAAAAGTACCGAACGACGATAAGGATCGCTGCTGGCATTAAACTCAGCCCTCAGTGCGTAAAAACGATCTGATTCATTAAATTCAGGCGTGAAAAGCACACGGGCGTCGCGTACGAATTCTTCGGTACGCATTTTCACGATGTTATAGAGATTGATCAGGTCGCTGTTGATGTCTGCCAGAATATAAGCGTCATACTCGGTATTCAAAAATACCGAACCCGCGCCAACAAAAGGCTCTATCAAACAATCTCCCGCTGGAAGATGACGTCTTATGTCATCAATCAGCGGGTATTTGCCGCCAGCCCACTTCAAAAACGCGCGGTTCTTCTTCATGCCGTCAGTTAGCTACTTATACAATTCACAGCCGCGGATTGTATCCTGTTTTTAGACAGCAAATCGCGTTGAGATCAGATTCATTTTTTCAGGTCTTGCTGTACCTGGTGTACAGGTTTGACCCACGGTTTTTTCGCCTGAACTTCCGCAGGCAAGCTGGAAATGGCACGTTTAGCCTCTGCGGAAGAGGCGTAATTACCACTGACCAGCACAAACCACGGCTTCCCGTCGCGGGCTGTCTGATAAACCAGATAATTTTTCAGACCCTGCTGTCTGGCGAACGCGTTCAACGTACTTGACTGAGAAGCACCGCTCAATTGCAGGGTAAAATGCGAACCCGGAGCAGACTTAATCGCAGATGCGCTGCCGGAAGCAACAACAGGGGCTGAGACAGCCGGTGCGGCTGACGGATGTTTCGCAGGAGATTTCGTCGCCTGAGGCTGAGACTTCGCGGTCTGCGATGACGTTGACGCCGTTTTGTGTTCAGCCGGTTTCGCGGTATGAGCAGATTGAGTATTACGCGCTGTCTGTGCAGGGCGTGTATGCGTTGCTGCTGGCTGAGAGGCCGCAGGCATCTGAGTCCGCGCCGAACCATTCACCGTTGCCGGAGCTGTCGGTAAAGAGGTCAGTGACTGGGCACCGGGCGTCATGCTGCCCTGCGCTACGCCATCTACCTGATTCTGCTGGGAAGATAAGGCATCGCCCATATCGCCCGGCAAATCGACACGCTCTTTCTGCCCGGTATCTGGCAGAGGCTGCGCTTCAGTCGGTGTGGAAGAAACTGGCGGTAAACCAATGCTCTGAGGTTGCTGGCCGTTAGCCGCCTGCGCCGTATTCGCCTGAGCTTGCGCAGAAGGTTGAGCCGGAGCGGCGGCATTGTTGCCCGCAAGGTCGTTGCCCGCGAGATTAATATCTTTAGGCCCGTTGTTCTGCTGTGCGGATGGAGTAGTCGTTGGCGACTTCATCGCGGAACCGATGCCGACAATCAGCAATACCAGCACCACAATACCAATGCCGATCATCACGTACTGACGATTCACAGGAACCTTTGGAATGGAAGGAGACGGTTTGCGTGCGCGCGGTGGGCGGCGATCGCTGGTGTCTGGTTTGAGATCGTCTTCCGGTGTTAAATCATCCATCTAAAACCTCCAACCCGGCTAAAAACCTGAAACAGGTTTTAGGCGGAGCAACTATCCTGACTAAAAAATAAAGCTTTGCTGGGCATTGGTAAAATCGGTCGTTATCTGGCCAAAATCATGGCCGCAGTCTTAACGGCAATCTTCAATCGAAGCCAGCACCATTTCATGCGATACGCCGGAGCGCACTTCAGACTGACCAATTGCTTTAGGTAAAACCAGACGCAGCTCGCCAGCCAGTACTTTCTTATCTCGCATCATGTGCGGCAGATAAGACTGCGCTTCCATGACCTGCGGGCCTGCAACCGGTAAACCCGCGCGGGTTAACAACGCTTTGACCCGGGCGATATCTCCCAGGCTAAATTGCCCGAGGCGATGCGCGGTATAACACGCCATCACCATACCTGCCGCGACGGCTTCGCCGTGCAACCAGTTGCCATAACCCATTTCTGCTTCAATAGCATGGCCATAAGTATGGCCCAGATTCAGTAAGGCGCGCATACCATTTTCGCGTTCATCGGCAGCCACAACCTCAGCTTTCAGCTCGCAGCAACGACGGATGCAATAAGCCAGCGCGTTCATATCCAGCGCCAGCAATGCGTCCATGTTGTCTTCAAGCCAGACAAAGAAATCGGCATCCAAAATAATGCCGTATTTGATAACTTCCGCGAGACCCGATGACATTTCACGGGCAGGCAGCGTTCGCAGACAGTCGAGATCAACCACCACCGACGCAGGTTGATAAAACGCGCCGATCATGTTTTTTCCGAGTGGATGGTTTACCGCCGTTTTACCGCCGACGGAAGAATCAACCTGAGACAGCAACGTGGTTGGCACCTGAATAAAGCGCACACCGCGTTGATAACTGGCAGCAGCGAAGCCGGTTAAATCACCGACTACGCCGCCACCAAGGGCGACAAGCGTGGTATCACGTCCGTGCGGCTTTTCGAGCAGCGCGGAAAACACGTCATTCAGAACAGTCAGGGATTTGTATTGTTCACCATCAGGTAGTATCACCTGATCAACACGAACGCCTGCCTGCTCCAGAACTGAACGGATAGCGTCCAGATAGAGAGGAGCAAGCGTTTCATTGGTCACTATCATGACCTGATCGCCTGCCTTTACCGGCATAAAAGAAGCCGGATCGTGGAACAATCCGGCAGCAATCGTAATGGGGTAGCTACGCTCCCCTAACGTTACGGTAATCCTCTCCATGTCGTGCTTTGTAACCTTTTTAGCTGACACCCTCAGGCGATGATTGGAACCAAGAATCAGTTACTTTCCAGCATGTTAATAATCTGGTTAGCCACGACTTTGGCGCTTTGATCATCGGTACGAATAGTGACGTCGGCAATCTCTTCATACAAAGGATTGCGTTCCTTCGCCAGTGCTTCAAGCACTTCACGTGGCGGAGCACTCACTTGTAATAATGGACGTTTTTTGTCGCGTTGTGTACGCGCCAGTTGTTTTTCGATGGTAGTTTCAAGATAGACGACAACGCCACGCGCTGACAAACGGTTACGGGTTTCACGTGATTTAACGGAACCCCCACCAGTTGCCAGAACAATGCCCTGTTTTTCTGTCAGTTCGTTGATCACTTTTTCTTCGCGGTCGCGGAATCCGTCTTCGCCTTCTAAATCAAATACCCAGCCCACATCAGCTCCGGTACGTCGCTCAATTTCGTGATCGGAGTCGAAAAACTCCATATTGAGTTGCTGAGCTAACTGTCGACCAATAGTGCTTTTGCCGGCACCCATAGGCCCAACCAGAAAGATATTGCGTTTCTCTGCCATGTTTTTCGGTATTACTAAGACAATTCGTTGATGATAACCCGCCCCGCCAATCAAATCAGCGGCGGGACCTAAACTGAAACCTCATGAGCGATATAGTGCGAGATCAGAAAAAAATTATCTCAACACTCTTGGTAGTTTGGCAACCGAATAAATCACTTTGCACGCCGCAGGAGGGAAACCGTACGTTTTTATCGGCGTGTCTGTCGTAATAAAAAGATCACGGTGCTCAATTCGGTAACCCTTGTAAGCTAAATCGACGGCAGCGTCAAACTCAGAAGCCTCTCACGACACAAAAAGTTGCATGCGCTCAACGTTATTGTGCAATTTCAGTTAAGTCAGAATACCCGTTTATTGGGTACGGATTAAGGTCGGAGTGATGAAAATCACCAACTCGCGCCGCTGTTCATTCGTGTACTGGTGTTTAAACAAGGAACCGATGACGGGAATGTCGCCCAGCACCGGCACTTTTGTGTCTGTTTTTTGGTTTTTTCGCTGAAAAATCCCGCCAAGCACGAGGGTTTCCCCGTCTCTCACCGTCACCTGCGTTTTAATTTCCTGCTTATCTATAGCCAGCGCTTCGCCTTCGGCCTGTTTGATGCTTCGCCCCGGCATATTTTGGCTGATTTGCAGCGCCAGCTCGATACGCCCGTCACGCAGAATTTTCGGTGTCACTTCCATGCCGAGTACCGCCTCTTTAAATTCAACCGACGTACTACCGCTGGCACCGCTTGAAACCTGATACGGAATCTCGGTGCCCTGCTTGATGCTCGCAGTTTGCATGTGCGCCGTCAGCAGGCGCGGGCTGGCGATGATATCCACCTTATCTTCCTGTTCAAGCGCCGTGAGTTCCAGATCCAGAATCCGGCCACTGATGTGCGCCAGATTAAAACCTGCGGCAAACATCGGGTTCTCTACCGGCATCCCCATATTGAAATTATTGACGCGTACCGCTTTGGTGATGGCCTCTTCTCCGTTGAATCCCCAGCGCACACCCAGTTCGCGCAGACTTTCGCTGTTCATCGTGACAATATGCGCAGCCAGTTGTACCTGCTGTAGCGGTAAATCCATCTCTTTTACCCACGGTTCTGCGACATCCAGCGCCTCGCGGGTATCACGTAATAAAAGTGTGTTGGTGCGGGGATCGGCAGTGGCGCTGCCTTTGGGCGAAAGCAGCGAGCCTTTTTGCGCGTTCAGGCTAAGCGCAACTTCTTTTGCATCGGCATATTTCAGCGACACCGTCAGGCTGAGAACCGGGCTTTGCTGCGCCATTTGATCTGCGGCGTCCTGACGCTGCTGCTGTTGCACAAGCGGGTCGATAACCGGTGACACCAGCAAAACATTCCCCTGCAACTGGCTGGTGAGATGGCTCATTTGCAAAATGATGTCCAGCGCCTGCTGCCAGGGGACATTTTTCAGCTTCACGCTGATCTGGCCGTCGACGCCCGGCGCTATCACCAGATTTAACTCCCGCGTTTCCGCAAGTGCCTGCAATACCATCGCAACCGGAGAGGCCTGGAATTCGAGTGAAACCGTTGGCAGCGTTGCCGCTTTCACCCCACTGGAACAGAACAGTAACACTGCGAAGAGATAACGGATGTTGTTCATTAATTTCCTTTCCCTGGAGAATTCGTGTTTTTGCTAAGCCAAAGTGACTGTCGCTGCTCGCCACAGCGGGGATCCGCCATGCTGAGCTCAGCGTGTGAGCTGTCCAGATTGTCGATGGTCCACGCAGGCGTGCCGAGCTGTGTACCCGTTTCAACACGGGTCCATCGTCCCTCCGGTGAAAGCAGCCAGCCGGAAAGCTGCTCACCGGCATAATAAACACCGCTTAACCGCCACAAAAGCGGTTGAACGGCGGTTGTGCAGGACGATGAAGCGGCCACAGCGAACGGATCTCGCTGTGTCACCGCAGTGATAGCATTTTCAGGAAGAAATTCCAGACCCGTCGTTTGTGTCAGTAAAACAGACGCCGTCATTTCACTTCCGGCAGATTGCAGAATCAGTTCACTGAATGCGGGCGGTTCCGGCTGCTGCTGAAGTGCTGACAGAAAATTCATCAGACTACTGAAGGATAATTTGAGCTGCAATTCTCCCTGTGACGCTGCTGACATTTCGGTCGCAGGCTGCCAGCGGATCAACGTGGCTTGTGCATCTTTTAACGACTGTGAAAATTGCTGCTCAAGCGGCAAACGCGGCTGTTCCTCCGGCGTATTTTCCTTTAGCGAAGGCTCAAGACTGTCTAGCGCCGGGGCGTGTAATAATGTCGCCTGCGCCCGCGAAAACGTCAGTTGCTGCGCTTCGGTTTGCTGCTTTAATTCTGTTTGCTCAAGCCATAAGCCCCGGAGCAAAAACTGATAACACATCAGAACGAGCACCAGTGCGCATCCAGCCAGTGCCGCAAGACGTTGCCAGCCCGGTTTTTCCATCAGCGGTTCAAGGTACGCGGAGAATGTCGTCATCGTGGCAACACCTCATTAGCCGGTACAGCATTCTTCGGTTGAAAACGGGTTGTCAGCACAAAACTCAGCGCATGATCAGGTTGCTGCTCAACGTTCGACAGATGAACATCCCTCAGCAACGGGCTGGCGCTCAGCCTTTCGCTGAAGGCCAGAATGTCGTGATAAAAACGCCCCCCTCCTTTTAACGTCAGTTGCCCCTGATGTTCAGTCAGCTCGCTCAGCCAGACTTCCGCCGGGATCTGCACCGACAGCAGAACCATAAGTTGCAGATCGTTCAGGCTGGCCTGTCTGCGCTGCTGGCTCGCGGCACGTTTTTCGGCGATGACTTTGTGCTCAGCCAGCGCAGAGGTCACACGGCGTTGCTGAAGCGATAACTTTTGCACGCAGGAAGCCAGTGCAGATAAATGCACCTGCAACAGCGCTCGTTCCTGAAGCATAAAAAGCGACAGACAGAAAACGCCGCATATCACACAGACAGGCACACTCACGAAAAGCCTGAGCCAGTAGCGCAAAAGGCGCTGACGGCGCAATGTGCGCCACGGCATGAAGTTAACCTGCAGCATCAGTAATCTGCCTGCCTGAGCGCCAGTCCGACAGCGGGAGCAAATGCGCCGGGGTTGGCCGGAAGCGGCGCAGACAGCTGACCGATAGCACTCAGTGGCGACCAGTTCTGCATCAGCGATTGCGGTGATTCACCACTAAAAAACACGTCACGGCTGCACAATGTGGCTGCGCGATATTGAGAACGTACTTTTTCTAACAAGGAGGAATCAGTTTCGATTTCTCCGTGAGAAAACAGGCCAAACTGAAAAGGCAGGCTGTGCGGAGAAACCCACAGGAAAGCGTCATCCAGCGGATGGACAAGCAACGCATCCCCCGGAAGCCCGGCGGCATGCGCGGCAACGTGCAGCGCACAGGGGGCGAGTTCGATGGTATCGGGAAACAGACGCGCCTGAGCCATGCAGGTCATCCATTGTTCAATTTCCTGCTGACGCGCCGCCGTCACGACAATCTGATTATCGCCATGAGGGTCAGCGCGGTAATCCATCACCAGGTGTTCCATGCTCAGCGGAAACTGTTTGGCGGCGCTGGTAAAGATAAATGCGCTGCGGGCGGGTTCGCGTAAACGGCTGTCCGGCTCGGCCATGCGCTGTTGCATAATCCTTTGTGCAGGAAGACTTATTCGCAGCGAAATAGTTTCCGGTAGGGTTTTTCGCCAGCACGATAAAATGGCGATCAGCGGCGCGGTCTCATGTAATATCCCCTCCCGCAATGTGAAATCGGGCAAGGGATGTTGCCACCAGTGACGTAATTGCCAGCCATGCCGCCGCCGCTGAACGGCAATCGCACGGGCAAAACCGGCTTGAATATCCAGACCTACCTGCCATGCTTGTAGTCGCATTTTCGTCCAATCTCCATATTGTCAGGTAAATAAAAGAACGTATCCATGTTGCTGGCTTGCCTTTATACTACCGCGCGGTTGTTTATAAACTGCCCAATTGACACTTAATGGGAAATCTCAGGTGAAGTTCGTAAAGTATTTATTGATTCTTGCAGTGTGTTGCATTTTGCTGGGAGCGGCCTCGATCTTCGGTTTGTATAAATATATCGAGCCTCAGCTTCCCGACGTCGCCACGCTTAAAGACGTGCGCTTGCAAACACCGATGCAAGTTTTCAGTGCTGAAGGTGATTTGATCGCCCAGTACGGTGAAAAGCGCCGTATCCCACTGAAACTTGACCAGATCCCACCGGAGATGGTGCATGCGTTTATCGCAACAGAAGACAGTCGTTTCTATGAACATCACGGCGTGGACCCGATCGGTATTTTCCGTGCGGCTTCCGTTGCGCTGGTGTCTGGTCACGCCTCACAGGGCGCGAGTACCATTACTCAGCAGTTAGCCCGTAACTTCTTCCTCAGCCCTGAACGCACGCTGACCCGTAAAATCAAGGAAGCTTTTCTGGCCATCCGTATCGAACAGATGATGTCCAAAGATGAAATCCTTGAGCTGTATCTGAACAAGATCTACCTCGGTTATCGCGCCTATGGCGTCGGTGCCGCAGCGCAGGTTTATTTCGGTAAAAACGTCGATCAGCTGACGCTCAGTGAAATGGCGGTGATTGCCGGTCTGCCTAAAGCGCCGTCAACCTTCAACCCGCTTTATTCCCATGACCGTTCTCTGGCCCGCCGGAATACCGTGCTGGCCCGTATGCTTGATGAGAAATACATCACGCAGGCGCAGTACGATCAGGCACGTGCAGAGCCTCTGGTGGCGAATTATCATGCCCCGCACATTGAATTCTCCGCGCCGTATCTGACTGAAATGGTGCGTCAGGAGATGGTGAAACGTTATGGCGATAACGCCTATAACGATGGCTATATGGTTTACACCACCATTACCAAAAAAACGCAGCTGGCCGCGCAGGAAGCTTTGCGCACCAACGTGATGAACTACGACATGCGTCATGGCTACCGCGGCCCGTCAAATCAGTTGTGGAAAGTCGGCGAGCCCGCGTGGGACGAGAACAAGATTGTGCAGTCTCTGAAAACGCTGCCGGTTTATGGCCCGCTGTTCCCGGCGGTAATCACGGCAACAGATGACGCTCAGGCCACTGCCACGATGTCGAATCGCGCCGTGATCAGCCTGCCCTTTAGCGGCATGCGCTGGGCGCGTCCTTATCGCAGCGACACCGCGCAGGGCCCGACGCCGAAACGCGTTTCCGACGTGGTTCAGCCCGGTCAGCAGGTTTGGGTGCGTAAAGTGGGCGATGACTGGTGGCTGGCGCAGGTTCCTGACGTCAACTCGGCCATTGTTTCCCTGAACTCAACGGACGGTGCGATTGAAGCGCTGGTCGGCGGTTTTGACTTCAACCAGAGCAAATTTAACCGTGCTAATCAGGCGGTGCGTCAGCTCGGTTCGAACATCAAACCGTTCCTCTATACCGCCGCGATGGATAAGGGCCTGACACTGGCAACTATCCTCAACGACATGCCGATTACCCGCTGGGATGCCGGTGCGGGCACTGACTGGCGTCCGAAAAACTCACCGCCTACGTATTACGGCCCGATTCGTTTACGTCAGGGGCTGGGTGAATCCAAGAACGTGGTGATGGTGCGTGCGATGCGTGCGATGGGTGTGGATTACGCGGCAGAATACCTGCAGCGCTTCGGCTTCCCGGCAGCGAACATCGTTCACTCCGAATCCCTGGCGCTGGGCTCGGCTTCATTCACCCCGCTCCAGGTTGTGCGTGGTTATGCGACGCTGACCAACGGCGGCTTCCTGGTTGATCCGTATTTCATCACCAAAATCGTGGATGAATCCGGTCAGGTGCAGTTTGAAGCGAAACCGAAAATTGCCTGCCGCACCTGTAATATTCCGGTGATCTACGGCGAAACTCAGAAATCTGCCGTGCTGTCGGATGACAATGTTGAAAACGTGGCAACGTCTACGTCGAACAACAATGTCAGCGTACCAACTCCGCAGCTGGAACAGGTTCCGCCGAACTCGCCACAGGTTGATGCCGCGCAGCAATACGCACCTCACGTTATCAGCGCACCGCTGTCATTCCTGATCAGCGACGCCCTGAACTCCAACATCTTCGGGGAACCGGGCTGGATGGGAACAGGCTGGCGCGCAGGACGTGATTTGAAGCGTCATGATATTGGCGGCAAAACCGGCACGACCAACAGCTCGAAAGATGCCTGGTTCTCCGGATACGGCGGCCCGGAAGTGGTGACGTCTGTCTGGATTGGTTTCGACGATCATCGCCGTGATTTAGGCCGCACAACGGCTTCTGGTGCGATCCCGGATCAGATTTCAGGCTATGAAGGTGGGGCGAAGAGCGCACAGCCTGCGTGGGATGATTATATGAAATCCGTGCTGGAAGGCGTGCCTGAACAACCGCAGACGCCGCCTCCGGGCATTGTCACGGTAACCATCGATAAGAGCACCGGTAAGTTGTCCGACGGCGGGGGTAACAGCCGTCCGGAATACTTCATCGACGGAACGCAGCCGACTGAACATGCGGTTCATGAGGTCGGAACAACCATTATGGATAATGGTCAGGAACACGAACTGTTCTGATGGCGTGAAAGAATAAGTTGTCCGGTGCAAACTGCCGGATAATAAAAAGCCGGTCTGCATAATGCACGACCGGCTTTTTTTTTGGATGTGGTTCCCGTTTAGCGCGCGTTACGCGTCAGGAAATCATGCGCGAGGAATAGCGCACTGACGTTACGTGCCTCGCAAAAATCAGGATGTTGCAGCAGTTCCATCATGCGCGAAACCGGCCAGCGGGTTTGCGGCAGAGGCTCCGGCTCATCACCTTCCAGACTTTGCAGATACAAATCTTTGGCGATGACGATATTCATGCGGCTCGAGAAATACGACGGAGCCATGGTCAGTTTTGCCAGCACATCAAAGTGTCGTGCGCCAAAACCGACCTCTTCCATCAGTTCGCGGTTCGCCGCTTCAAGCACACCTTCACCGGCATCAATGAGCCCTTTAGGAAATCCCAGTTCGTAGCTTTCGATCCCCACGGCATATTCGTGGATAAGCACCAGCTCATCGTCAATGACCGGGATAATCATCACCGCTTCGCGTTCAGAAGGGCGCATGCGCTCATAGACGCGCTCGGCGCCATTGCTGAAAGCCAGTTCGACGGATTCAATGGTGAACAAACGCGAACGGGCAACGGTTTCCACCTTCAGGATTTTCGGTTTTTGCAGGTGTTGTGTCATTTCATCCCCAGCTTATTATTCACCTGACCAGAGGCGTTCTAACGGGTTCGTTTTACAATTAAAAAGCCGCTTGCAGAAGTCATTGTGCGTTAATGCGGGCCAGAATCGCAATATTTACAGAATAACATCCGTGCCGCCGCTCCCTTTAGCAAGAATTTTTGCTTAAAAAGCACGCCCGCCCGGTTTAAAAAGACGCGTTGACTTACCGGTGTCACACTTTTGCTTTAACAAAAACACACCCATATCAAAATAGGATTATACCGATACCCTGAACTTCACAATTACCGGTATCCTTTACATTGGTGTTTTTGTGCACACTATTCAGGTAAATAATAATAAAATTCCTATCAAAAAGGCCGCCGCGCGCAAAATGTGCATTTCGTTTATGTATAATACTTTCACAGAGTTGACGTAAGTCACCCACGTCTGAACGGGGATCGGATGAGCACAGTAGTCGTGACACTGGTTTTGTTGTGTATCGCAATCATTGCCACAGGGTCTTATTTTTGGCTTGTAATGCGTCGTCGCCAACGCGACGAGTCCGTCGTGCGATTCCCCACACCCAGCCAGCGGAAACTTTCACAGAAAGAGCGCGACGCTGTCGAACGCTATCTTCGTCAGAATGAAGGGCTCGGTCAGACGCCAATTACCCACCGCAATGATCTGATTATCCTGCGCGATAAGCTCACCCTGACGACAAAAAGTGAGCATGTCTACAGCGTGACAAAAGCGATCACGCGCTATGGTGTCGCCAGCGAAGATCCCAATAAATGGCGCTATTTCCTGGACGCCACTGAAATCCATCTCCCCCCTTTCTGGGAGCAATATATTGCTCAGGAAAATCTGGTTGAGCTGATCAAAACCCAAACCATGCCGCTGGTGATTTCGCTCAACGGTCACACGCTGGCCGATCACATTTACGAAGGGCCCGCGCCTGTTTCTGCCGTTATCCCCTCACAGCCGCAAAATGCCTCGATTCGTCATGAAGAAAGCGAACATATCGAGCTGGTAAAAGTGCGCAGGGAAACGCGGGAAGAGCACGCGCTGACCCGTTCTAACGGCGTGAAAGAAGCGCTGGCTATCTCCGGCGCGCTTCTTCTGTTATTTATCACGCTGCAAAGCCCGGTCATGTTGCTGCCCTGGCTGCTGACACTTTCTGCCTGTCTGGTGGCATGGGTCATCTGGCGGCTGGCGTCCGAACGTTTAGGTAAAAATCGTAAGGAAATCCACTGCCTGCGCGGCTTACCTAAACGCTGGGGTCTGTTTGGCGAATCCAAGCAGGGCGATATCAGTAACATTTCACTGGGTGCTGTCGATCTGGTTTATCCGCCGCACTGGCAGCCTTATATCGGCCGTGACTTAGGACAACCGACTGACGTCGAAGTGTATATGAACAGCCAGGTTGTTCGTCAGGGAAGCTATCTGTCGCTGCATGAAGAAGTGAAAAAATACCCGCTCCAGCTTTGGGGTAAAAATCTGGTGCTGGCAACCTGCGCTTTCCTCCTGCTGCTGGTTTTACTGGTTTATGTCCCTCTCGGCTTGCCTTTAAAACTCAGCATGGCGTGGCTTCAGGGCGCACAAAGTTCTCAGGTCAACAGCGTGCAGGAACTGGAAAAAACGGCATTGCGCGTCGGTGATACCCTGAAAGTGCAGGGCACCGGAATGTGCTACGTCCCGCCGTCCGCCAGCCGCACGGCTTCCAGTTATATGCCTTTTGACTGCTCCGGGATTTACTGGAATACCGCGACGCCGCTGCCCGTTCCGCAGTCTGAAATTATTGATGCCGCCACCGCGTTGCAGACCACGGTGAATAACCAGATGCATCCGGGGGAAAGCCCGGAACAAAACATCAACCCGCAACTGGCGACCGCCATTGAAAAATCCGGCATGATCCTGCTCGATGATTTCGCGGATATCGTTTTGAAAACCGAAACGCTATGCGGTAAGAGCAATGACTGTGTGCGTCTGAAAAATGCGCTGGTCAATCTGGGTAACTCCAATAACTGGAACGCATTAGTAAAACGCGCGAAAGCCGGTTCATTGCAAGGGATAAACGTCTTGCTGCGCCCGGTCAGTGCGCAATCCCTGAGTGAGCTGGTTAACAACGCTACGTCTTCGTTCTTTATTCAGGAAACCCGCCGCGCTGCAGACAGCCTGAACAGCCCGCCGCCGGGAGGCTTTTTGATCAGCAATGATGAAGGACATCAGCTTATTGAAATGCCGGTGCCGCAAGCCGGGTTATCCGGAAATCCGGCACAGGATCAGTGGAAACAGCTGCAACATCTTTCGTCAATGCTGCTGCATACGCCGTTCAGCGCGCAGGGCGTGATTACCAGTATCAGCATTGATGCCAACGGAACCCGTCATATTTCACTGCACAGCGAGCCGGATATTTCGACGCTATGGCGCTATCTGGGTACCAGTTTACTGCTGTTCCTGCTCATCGGGGTTCTGCTGGTGAATACCGTTCTGTTTGTCCGCCGCTTCGTTAAAGATAAACGCCGTATCGACGACATTCAGCAATATTACAACTCTTGCTTTCACCCCACGCTGATGCCGATGCCGGCCCATAATCCCGGTTGAAAAACTCACGGTGGCACTGCGCCACCGTGAGTGATTATGTTACCCTGACGCCCTTCCCTGCTTTTCATCATTCGTTCCTGCGCCGCCCGACGTCCATCCAGCCGCCAGGACATGGAGTTGTCATGCCCCCTGATTTTGACTGGAACAACATCGATACCGTTTTACTTGATATGGACGGCACGCTGCTGGATCTGGCCTTCGACAGCCAGTTCTGGTTGCAGGATGTGCCGCTGGCGCTCAGCCAGCAACGCGCCATTCCTCTTGAGAATGCACGCCAGATTATTCATGACGAATACCTCGCCGTTCAGCACACCATGAACTGGTATTGCTTTGATTACTGGAGCGAACGGTTAGATCTTGATATTTACCAGATGACGACCAACATAGGCAAAAACGCGCGTTTACGTGACGATACGGTGCCTTTCCTGACGCATTTGCGACAATCCGGACGCCAGACCATTTTGCTGACCAATGCGCATCCGCACAGCCTTTCGGTTAAAATTGAACATACCGGCCTGGATCAGCACCTTGATTTATTACTTTCCACCCACACATTTGGTTATCCGAAGGAAGATCAGCGATTGTGGTCCGCGGTGCAACAAAAGACCGGTTTTAATCCTGAGAGAACATTATTTGTCGACGACGGTGAAGCTATCCTGAATGCGGCAAAAACCTTCGGTATCCGCTATTGTCTGGGTATAGAAAATCCGGATTCCACTATGGCAGACAAGTCATTTCAGGGTCATCCCTCGATTAATGACTTCCGCAGCCTGTTGCCTTCGATTGACCCCGTGGCAGGCCCGGGCAGGTAATACCGGCACGTTCAGGGGAGAAAAATGAAAGGCAAAACGGAAGAAGACGATAATGCAGTACGTCTCGATAAATGGCTTTGGGCGGCTCGTTTTTATAAGACCCGTGCGCTGGCACGCGAGATGATTGACGGCGGCAAAGTGCATTACAACGGCCAGCGTGGAAAACCCAGCAAGCTGATGGAACTGAATGCCGAAATCACCCTTCGTCAGGGAAATGACACCAAAACGATCATTGTGCTGGGGCTGACAACTCAGCGCCGCAGTGCGGAAGAAGCGCAGACGCTTTATCAGGAAACCGACGCGAGCATCGCCAACCGGGCGAAAATCTCGGAAGCGCGGAAAATGAATGCGATGCCGCATCCGGACAGACGCCCGGATAAAAAGGAACGCCGCAACCTGATCAAATTTAAATATGGCGATCAAGAGTGATCGCCGCTGAGAGAGAAAACTATGTCCAATCATGACCAACTGCACCGCTACCTGTTCAATAACCACGCCGTTCGCGGTGAACTGGTCGCGCTCAATGAAACTTTCCAGCAGATCGTTGCCGGTCACGATTACCCGGCAGAAGTCCGTAATCTTCTGGGCGAAATGCTGGTGGCTACCAGCCTGCTGACTGCAACGCTGAAATTTGACGGTGACATCACCGTTCAGCTGCAAGGCGACGGCCCGCTGAAACTGGCGGTGATTAACGGGAATAACCGTCAGGAACTGCGCGGCATCGCGCGCCTGCAAGGTGATATCGCTGAAGGCAGCTCGCTGAAAGAAATGATTGGCAACGGCTACATGGTCATCACCATTTCCCCAAGCGTTGGCGAGCGCTATCAGGGCGTCGTCGGCCTGGAAGGCGAAAATCTGGCGGAGTGTTTGGAAAACTACTTCATGCAGTCCGAACAGTTGCCGACCCGCATTTTCATCCGTACCGGTGAAATTGAAGGCCAGCCAGCCGCAGGCGGCATGCTTTTGCAGGTGCTCCCAGCCGAAGATACTGATCCGGAGGAATTCAGCAATCTTGCTCAGCTGACTACCACGATCAAAGCAGAAGAGCTGTTCACCCTACCGGCCAACGAAGTGCTTTATCGCCTGTATCATCAGGAAGAAGTTACCCTGTATGAGCCGCAGGACGTTTGTTTCCGCTGCACCTGCTCGCGCGAACGCTGCGCCGGCGCCCTGCTGACGCTGCCTGATGAAGAAATTTTGGAAATGTTGGAAGCTGACGGGAAAATCGAAATGCACTGTGATTATTGCGGCTCAGACTACGAGTTTGACGCGATGGATCTGGCTACCCTGAAAACGGACGGTGACGTTCATCCGGGAAATGATCACATTCATTGATCGTTAACAAATGTCATTGGGGGACTTTTCGCTGAAAGGTCCCTTTTTTATTGCTTCTGCATAACGTCATTTGCACAAATTAAGAGTTTTTCATCACAATTCCATAAAATTATTTACATCCCCCGTTATTCTTTGATTCCTATCGCGGTTAAAAATCGATAAATACCTACAATTATAATGAGTTTATCCCTACCGATTCTGACGTAGGGGATTCAAATTTCAGTTCAAGGAGCAGGGAAATGCCTACAACTCTCGGAGTCACCGCCGAAACACTCACCCGTTACGGGATCCATCAGAATAGCGAAATCGTCTATAACCCTGATTACGATCTTCTGTTTAAAGAAGAGACTGCACCCGGTCTGGAGGGTTTTGAGCGCGGGCAGGTGACAGAGCTGGGCGCAGTGAATGTTGATACCGGCATCTTCACCGGCCGCTCTCCGAAAGATAAATACATTGTCCGTGATGACACCACCCGCGATACGCTGTGGTGGGCCGATCAGGGCAAAGGGAAGAACGATAACAAACCGCTTTCTCCGGAAATCTGGGCTTCACTGAAATCGCTGGTCAGCCATCAGCTTTCAGGCAAACGCCTGTTTATCGTCGACGCATTCTGCGGCGCGAACGCCAATTCCCGTCTGAAAGTCCGCTTCATTACGGAAGTTGCCTGGCAGGCGCATTTCGTCAAAAACATGTTTATCCGTCCGACGGATAGCGAACTGGAAGGTTTCGAGCCTGACTTTATCGTGATGAATGGCGCGAAATGCACCAATCCGAACTGGCAGAAACAGGGCCTGAACTCCGAAAACTTCATCGCTTTCAACCTGACCGAACGCATCCAGCTTATCGGCGGATCCTGGTACGGCGGCGAAATGAAGAAAGGCATGTTTGCCGTCATGAACTACCTGCTGCCTTTGCACGGGATCGCGTCGATGCACTGCTCTGCCAACGTGGGTGAAAAAGGCGATGTGGCCGTGTTTTTTGGCCTTTCCGGCACAGGTAAGACCACGTTATCCACCGATCCTAAACGTAAACTTATCGGTGATGACGAACATGGCTGGGACGACGACGGCGTCTTCAACTTTGAAGGTGGCTGCTACGCCAAAACCATCAAGCTGAGCAAGGAAGCGGAGCCGGAAATCTTTGGTGCAATCAAACGTGATGCGCTTCTGGAAAACGTGGTGGTCAGCGCTGACGGTAAAATCGATTTTGATGACAACAGCAAAACCGAGAATACCCGGGTTTCCTACCCGCTCTATCACATACAGAATATTGTGAAACCAGTGTCCAAAGCCGGGCACGCCAGTAAAGTCATTTTCCTGACAGCTGATGCGTTTGGCGTATTACCGCCCGTTTCGCGGCTGACCGCATCCCAGACGCAATACCATTTCCTCTCCGGCTTTACGGCGAAACTGGCGGGCACAGAGCGTGGCGTCAATGAACCAACGCCGACGTTTTCTGCCTGCTTTGGTGCTGCGTTCCTGATGCTGCATCCGACGCAATATTCTGAAGTGTTGGTAAAACGCATGGAAGCGGCGGGCGCACAGGCCTATCTGGTTAATACTGGCTGGAACGGCACGGGTAAACGTATTTCCCTGAAAAACACCCGCGCCATCATCGATGCGATTCTGAACGGGACTATCGACAACGCCGAAACCTTCACGCTGCCGTTGTTCAATCTGGCAGTGCCAACCGAACTGCCGGGCGTCGACGGCCATATTCTGGATCCGCGTAATACTTACGGCAGTCGCGAGCAGTGGCAGGAAAAAGCCGAACATCTGGCCCAGCTGTTTATCGATAACTTTGATAAATATACGGACACTCCGGCAGGCGCCGCGCTGGTGAACGCAGGCCCGCACCGTTAAGCTATAATCTCTGCTTTCTCAGGCGCGGGCTTCCGCGCCTTTTTTATTGCATCCCTTCCGGCCACATTCCAGAATGAACGCAATGCTTCCACTGCTCTCACAGGAATTTCACATGGCTACCCTGACTGTCCGCAATCTGGATGACGAAGTGAAGGAATTGCTGCGCATCGCTGCCGCCAAAAAAGGCCATTCAATGGAAGAGGAGGCGCGTTTAATTCTGAAGCAGGCACTGACCAGCACGCCCCCTGATTTTGGCCTCGGCAGCCAGCTCCGCCAGCGTTTTGCCGCTTTGAACACCAGCCCGCTGGAGCTGCCACCCAAATGATTATTCTCAATACCGCCATCATCCTTGAGATGATCAGCCCCAAACCACAGAAGGCCGTTCTCCAGTGGCTGGATACGCAGGATGCCGCGCAGCTATATCTGAGCAGTCTCACGGTCGCCGAACTCTTTATCTGGGTGGAAAATTTACCCGAAGACGCCCCGAAAACCGCGCTCGCCAAAGCGCTGCTCGCCATGCTGAATCAGGATTTTGCCGGTCGCCTGTTGCCCTTTGACGCCGCCAGCGCGCTGCATTACCCGCGTGTATCGGTTTTATCAAAACAGGCAAACGTGGCGATGACTGAACGCGAAACGCAACTGGCGGCAATTTGCCTGCAACATCAGGCCAGCCTCGCGACAGACCACGGTGACAGGTTTGCGCATACCGGCATTACGCTGGTTAATCCGTGGGATGTGACGGAGACACCAAGATGGCGGGAGGAAGCAGCGGAGTATTATGTGATGAGTCGGAAGAGCTAAAACTTTAGCGGGCGTTTTATCCCGCTAATAACTTGGGCTGGCTCCCAAACTGGCCTTAAGGTCAAGGTCGTGGGTTGCCACCCACACCGGCCTCAAGAGGCGCCTATCGCCGCGAAATCTTGCCGCTGCGCGGTTCCCTTACTCGGTTTCGAGACCCAAGGCTCGAAGACCGAGTGAAGGGAGCACGAAGTGCCAGAATTTGCGCCACCAGCAGAAGTACCAGAACACGTCCATCGACCCAGCGACAGCGCGGGTTGTAAAAAGATGCGGAGAGTCAAGAGAGGGGCCGTCCTGGCCCTCTCTTGTCGGTTTCGGCGCAGCGCGTTAAGCGATCACTGCAAGTGAAAAACCGAAACCTTCACATCACAATTTCTCGCAGCCCATCGCTAAGCACCCGCTACTGCAGCGGTTTTCTGCATCATCTCCACCGGTAATGGCAGATACGCCCTAATCCTCAATCCACCGCGGTCACTGCGGCCGATATCCAGCGCTCCGGAATGTGCATCAATAATACGCTGCACTATCGCCAGTCCCAGGCCGGTTCCGCTGGTAGTACGGGCACTTTCGCCACGCACGAACGGCTGGAACAGATGTTTGAGCTGGTCCGGCTCAATCCCCGGGCCGTCATCTTCTACCTGGAACCACGCGCGCTGCAGTTCACGTCCGCTGCTGACTTTGATCCAGCCATTCCCGTAACGGGCGGCGTTCACCACCATATTCACTACGGCGCGTTTGATGGACAACGGATGCGCATTCACCAGCAATTCACCGTCGGCCAGATCGGAATCAATTTCACGTTCGTAGCCGCTTTCGGTGGCAATCACTTCACCCAAAATACCGTTGAGATCGGTGATCTCCGTCGGCATCTCCTGCCCGGTGCGCAAATAATCAATAAACTGTTCGATAATGGCGTTGCACTCTTCGATATCTTTATTTATCGACTCGGCGAGATAACCGTCACCATCACTCATCATTTCTGTCGCTAAGCGGATACGCGTCAGCGGCGTACGCAGGTCATGGCTTACACCGGCCATCAGCAGCGTGCGGTCATCAGCCAGCAACTTCACACCGGCAGCCATCTGGTTAAAGGCACGCGTCACGGAACGCACTTCGGAAGCACCGTATTCCCGCAATGGCGGCGGAATAATGCCTTTCCCGACCTGCAAAGCCGCATGCTCCAGTTCGACAAGGGGTCGGTTCTGGATGCGGATAAACAGCCACGCGCCACCAATGGCCAGCAACATAATCGCCAGTGTATAGCGGAACAGCGGCGAGAAATCGCCCTGATGGATTTCGGTAAGAGGAACGCGTACCCAGATGTCAGGCGACAACCAGGTTTTCAGCCATACAACCGGGGTATTTTTATTGACCTCAACGCGCACATCCGTTGGGCCACCGAGTTGTTGCGCCATCTGCTGACTCAGGAATTCATAGTGCTGCGCCCAGCGCAGACCACTCTCCTCAGCCGCAGAGTTGGTGTAAAGCGAAATGCCCAGTTCGCGGTAAATCTCGCGACGAAACGCAGGTGGCACGGCCAGCAACGTGCCATCTTCCAGTTGCAACCGGTCAGTCATCAGCATACGGACTTCATATGCCAGGACTTTATTGAACTGCTGCAAACTTGGCAGAATGGCGAAGTTCAGCACCACCAGATAGGTCGTCACCAGGCTGACGAACAGCAAGGTGACGATTAATAACAGTGTTCGGGCAAACGAGCTACGCGGTGAAAAGCGTATTCGTCTCATGCCTTACTGCCGTCCGGCACAAATACGTAGCCCAGACCCCAGACGGTCTGGATATAACGCGGATGCGCCGGATCTTCTTCTACCATGCGACGCAGACGGGAAATCTGCACATCAATAGAGCGCTCCATCGCACTGTATTCGCGACCACGTGCCAGATTCATCAGTTTGTCACGGGACAGCGGCTCACGTGGATGGCTCACCAGCGCTTTAAGCACGGCAAATTCACCGCTGGTCAGCGGCATAGGCTCATCTTCACGGAACATTTCGCGGGTGCCGAGGTTAAGTTTGAACTTACCGAAGGAAATCACGGCTTCTTCCTGAGAAGGCGCACCCGGCAGTTCATTCGCCTGACGACGCAGCACCGCACGGATACGGGCCAGCAATTCACGCGGATTAAACGGTTTAGGAATATAGTCGTCGGCACCAATTTCCAGGCCCACGATGCGGTCAACTTCTTCGCCTTTAGCCGTGACCATAATGATCGGCATCGGGTTACTTTGGCTTCGCAGGCGGCGGCAAATAGATAAACCATCTTCGCCAGGCAACATTAAATCCAGAACCATCAGATGAAATGACTCACGGGTCAGCAAACGGTCCATCTGTTCAGCATTGGCAACGCTACGCACCTGGAAGCCCTGTTCAGTCAGATAACGTTCCAAAAGTGCGCGCAGGCGCATGTCGTCATCGACCACCAGAATCTTGTGATTTTCTTGCATGTAAATCTCCCAAAGGCGTGAATGCCTGAAGCTTGTATTGTTAGAAATATCAATCAAAACAGACAGCGTTTATTGGTATATATTCTAGACGAAATTGTAACAATGGATATGGTTTTCCTAATTTATCAACAATATCAGAGCAATCTTCTGCCTTCCGTGACGGGTTTTCCCGGCAAAGGCGCAAGGATTGCGCATTTGCCGACTTCCCCTCCTGGCTGAAAAACACACGACGCGGTTTCTGTATCAAATAATAAACGGCATTTAAATGAAAAGGGGCATTCATAAAACAATCGCTAAACATCGCTTTAAATGCGTTTAAATTGACTTTTATTTCCTTTCCAACCATTGGAATCTCATTAAATCACTCAATTAAATATAATGCATCAGTCGTTTCTTTAGAAAAAAGAGACATCATGATGATAGCAATAATAAATGATCAATAAATTGAATTAAAAACCCTGCATTGATCACTCATATGAATATAATCAATAAAAATCAAATATTCAAACAATCCAACCAACAGGCACCTACTATCCAATACATAAAACACTTGGTAGAATATTTTCCTCGGGGACTTTATGTATTCCCTGATAATTTCCGCGAAACAACTTTCAACGTTTTATTTCAGAATGGATGCAACAATGAAAACGACATACAAGCTTATGATCAGTGGGTTGCTTCTGGCATTCGCCGGAAATAGTCATGCGATTGATGGCAGAATTAATTTTTCTGGCGCTATTGTTAAAACGGCATGCATCATTAACGGAGGAAATGATGTTGATGTTCAGTTAGGTACCTATTCAGCGGCTCAATTCCGCGAAATTGGCGATACCTCTCCCAATATCCCTTTCACTCTGCCATTGGCTAACTGCCCCGTAGCACAAAAAGTGGGGGACCCTATTCCACATTTCCGTATTTGGATGGAAGCGGAAGCTGTTGACGCAACCCATCCCAACCTCGTGAAATTAGGCAATAGCTTTGGCGATACGATGGCGGATGGTGTAGGCATTCAAATTTTGGATGCACAAACAAATAACATCATGCTGCTTAATACTTTACCGACAGTCACCTATGACATCAACACAGCAACTATGAATGTGAATCTCATAGCAAATTATCAATCATTCAAAGTGCCAAATGACATCACAGCGGGTCCGGCCGATGCGAGTGTCAATGTCACTCTTGATTATCGTTGATCTGATTTGAAGCCGACAGGCTCATACTGCGAGCCTGTCGGCTTCATTATAAAAAATAAGGCATACTCATTATCGGGACGAATAAGTTCATGCGAAATACAATCATCCATCTCATTAAATTTATTATTTTTTTCTTCCTTTCTATTCAGATGAGCTATGGTGGAGGAATTCTTGTCGGTCGCACCCGAGTCATTTACGAGGCAAATAAAAAAGAAGCTTCATTACCTCTTAGCAATAAATCAGAAAGTAAACCTTTTTTGATTCAGTCCTGGATTGAAAATTCCGATGGTAAAACACGCGGCCCGTTCGTTGTTACCCCTCCGCTTTTTAGGCTAAATGCAAATGATGAAAACAATCTGCGCATTGCATATACCGGAGGAGAATTACCGCAAGATAAAGAATCGATATTTTATATTAATGTTCGCGCGATCCCGTCCACACCAGAAAATGATATTAACGAGTTAAGATTAGTCATTAAGACCAGAATAAAGCTTTTTTATCGGCCCAAAAACTTACAGGGTAAAGCTTACGAGGCCTATAAACTGCTGACGTTTTCGCGAACTCACGACCAACTCAAGATCACTAACCCGTCATCTTATTACGTTGTGTTCAGTTATCTGACGGTGGGCAATATCTTGCTCAAAGACACTGAGATGATTGCACCCGGCAGCCAAATCAACGTGAAACTCCCTGGGAACATCACGGGCAATACCGTTGAGTGGAGTGCAATCAATGATTACGGCGGTGACTCAATCCCCGAAAAGAGAAACCTCTGATCCCATTACGGTTCATTCGGCAATTTAATCGCATCAAAATCTCTTCAGGGAACTCAGTGAAAATGACCATGGATAGCTCTCCGAAAGCAAAAAATCCGGGAAATGACCTCAGCCTGCAGCGTCATATCTTCACACTGGTCTTGAGTTGCGCTTTCCCGATGACGGCGCTGTTTATTGATATTGCACGGGCGGAAGAAATCTATTTCGATCCGCAGTTACTCGAACATAACGGGCAACCGACTGATAACGTTGATCTCTCGATTTTTGCCAAAAGCGATCAGGCTCAGGCGGCGGGTATTTACGATACTGCTATTTACGTAAATCTTGATAGGGTACTCCAGCAGGAGATTCGTTACGACCAGAAGCCCGATGGTTCGTTGTTACCGCAGATCACACCTGATTTGCTTCGCGCAATCCATGTCAGGGTCGACGCTTTTCCTGCTCTGGCCAATCATCAGCATGATGCCCCTCTGGATTCTCTGGCGCATTACATTCCTGCGGCAGCCGCTAAATTCGATTTTAACCGGATGCGCCTTGATATCAGCATCCCTCAGGCCGCAATGGATCAGAAAGCCAACGGGTATGTCGACCCCAAAAGATGGGACGATGGCGTTCCCGTTCTGTTTTCTAACTATGCCTTTTCGGGGGCGCAGCGAAAAAATAAGAATGGCAGCGATGATTCCAGCCAATACCTGAATATGCAAAACGGATTAAATCTGGGGCCATGGCGTTTTCGAAATTACAGCACTTACAGCAATAGTGACGGTCAGCAAAGCTGGGATGCGATTTCCACTTATGCTCAGCGTGATATCAAAAGCCTTAAATCCCAGTTTCTGATCGGCGAAAGCTCCACGCCCGGCGATCTGTTCCCCAGCCTGCAATTCACCGGGTTTCAGCTCGCTTCCGATGACAATATGCTGCCAGACAGTCAGCGGGGTTTTGCACCGACGATCCGGGGGATTGCCAACTCAAACGCTGAAGTCACCATCCGTCAGGATGGATATATTATTTATCAAAGCTATGTCGCGCCGGGTGCATTTGAAATTAACGACCTTTACCCGTCTTCTTACAGCGGCGATCTGGAAGTCACCATTAAAGAAGCCGACGGCACCGAACGCAGGTTTAATCAGCCCTTTTCATCCGTGCCCGTGATGCAACGCCCGGGACGCCTGAAATACAGTGGCACCGCAGGGCGCTATCGTTCAAACAACAGCGGTGATAAAGAACCGAATTTTGTGCAAAGCACGGTGATTTACGGTGTCTCAAACGAAATCACCACCTATGCAGGGACATTAATATCACCCGATTATCTTTCCGGGATGGCTGGCATCGGATTCAGCTTGCTGTCGCTGGGGTCCGTTTCTGTGGATATCACGCAAGCTCAAACCACGCTGGACAACAATCAGAGCAACAGCGGCCAGTCTTATCGTATTCAATATTCAAAAAACATTGAGACGACGGATACCAATTTCTCACTGGCCAGTTATCGCTATTCCACCCGCGGATTCTACGATTTTGATGAAGCAAATCAGTCCCAGGAGAATGCAACGCAAACGGGTCATAAACGCAGTAAATATCAGGTCAGTATTAATCAGGCGCTTTGGGAAGGGGCAAGTGTGTACGCATCGGCCTACCAGCAGGACTACTGGCGTGATAGCAATAAAGAGAAAAATATTTCCCTCGGAATGAACTCTACGCTTTATGGAATCAGCTACAACCTGTCCTATTCCTACAGCCAGCTTGACGGAGAAGATAATGATCAGCAGATAGCGCTGAATATTCGCATACCGTTAAGCCGCTGGCTGCCACAAAGCTGGGCGACCTATAACGTAACGCACGATAAAGACGGCGACACGCGTCAGCAAGTCGGGCTAAGCGGAACGGCTCTGGACGATCATCGTCTCAGCTATTCGCTTCAGCAGAGTCACACCGCTCAGGGCGCAAGCGACAGCAGCAATATGAATACGTCCTACCGCTCATCCTACGGCACGCTGAACGCCGGTTATTATTACGACAACGATTCGCAGCAAATCAGTTATGGCCTTGCCGGAGGCGTTGTCGCTCACGGTCATGGCGTCACGCTCTCCCAACCTCTGGGCGATTCATTTGCCCTGATTGATGCCAACGGGGCGAGCGGGGCAAGAATACAAAATCTGCCTGGTCTTCGGACCGACTGGCGGGGTTACGCTGTCGTCCCTTATCTCACGTCTTATAACGAAAACCATATCGTTCTCGACACAACAACCCTGCCTGATGAAGTGGATGTGACCAATACGTCAGAACTTGTCATTCCCAACAAAGGCGCAATGGTCGTCGCACATTTCGACGCACGAAGAGGCGCGCGTGCCTTAATCAAACTGGTACGCAATAACGGCACAACGGTGCCTTTCGGTGCCGTCGCGGTCAGTGAAGATCAGTCGCTGGAAAATATTGTCGATGATGGCGGCATCCTGTACCTCTCCGGGATACAAACGGACGAACAGGTGGGGTTGCACGTGAAGTGGGGGATCGCGGCAAACCAGCAGTGTAAAGCCAGCATAAATTTGAAACCCGTTGCGTCTTCGGTGCAATCCGTCACGGCCTCATGCATTTAAGGATAAAACATGAACCACAAAATTAACGCGTTGTTTGCACTGATAGTGGGCACTTCAGGGTTCTCTGTATTGCCTGCATTTGCGGGTTCTGCCACCTGCGAACCGCAAAATGGCAGCGCGGCGGCTTATGAAAGTTCCCTTTTTCGTGACCTGCGCGGCGATGAGAATTCGCGGGGCAGTCTCTTCACCGAAGCATTAAACAGCAGCCAGCAAAGCTATCAAATAACCTGTAACTGTTCGGCGACAGATGCATCAGGTGCGAATGGTGTGCTGATAATGTACAGTTTACAAACTTCACTTCCTGCCGGACATGCCACTAACTATTTCAAAATCAATGATCATCTCGACGTGATGACTCAGATCGCCATTCCTAAAAATGGCAACGTTACCGTTCCTACGGGCAGGGCGGTCAGTGACGGGACGCATCACTGGGACAAGGAAAACACAGGAATTTGTGCTCAACAGAGCACACAAGATAATCTGACCACGGGTTCGCAGGGCAAAGCAGACTTTTATATTACAACGCCTTTTATCGGCGAACTCACCCTCCCACGCACTGAAATTGCCCGGATTTATGCCTCTTCCGCAACGGTAAACACCACTGCGCCTCCCCTGGGATCACCCGTTGCAATTGTATATCTCAGCGGAACAATTACGGTGCCACAAAACTGTGAGATCAATCAGGGGGAAATTATCTCCGTTTACTTCGGCACAATTCAGGCCAGCCGTTTCACTAAGATAAATACGCCACCGGACGGCTACCGGCCGGTAACCTTTGATATCAAATATGACTGCACAAAAAGCGGGCTTCCGGTCATCCCCAACAACGATAAATTAGAAATGATTCTGGAGGGGCAGGACGTTGAAAATCAATATTACCTGGTTGCACGCCGCCGCCCTTCCGATAACAAAGCTGATATAGGGATTGTCTTACAGGATACTGGCGGAACCTACATTCCTTTTGCACAAGGTGTTTTACCCATGAACCAGAACGGATTGGGGAAAGTATCGCTCACCGCAGTGCCAATAAACCTCGTCGGTGGCGAACTCGATACCGGCGAATTCGAAGCGACGGCGACGCTGAAAGTCGATATCCGATAATAAAATCAGGCAGCGGCTTTGCGGCCTGATTCTTCCTCTTAATTCAAAATTTCAATACTGATTAACCGGCTGTCGGCGCGGCCATGATCATCGACGGCGCGGATTCGATATTGCCCGTTATTGATGGGCCGCCAGTCGATGGCCGATTTACTGGCGGAACTGCCGAGGTAAATATCATCGACAAACCAGTAGACCGTTTTGCTGTCCGCATCCGTCACCGCGTTGAACGAAATCCTGTCGCGCCCTTGCTGCGATTGCCGCAGGGTGTAGACCGTGTTTTTGAGTGGAGACGTAATGCGCGGCGGATTTCCGCTGACCTCCACGCCCTCATCTTTACAGTGGTTCACCGGTGGTTTGCGCTTTGGCAGCCCCGCCTGAGCGAACACATTGGCCAGATCTGACGGCCAGAACTCGAACACTTCCGTGCGGGTTTCGTTTTCTTCATAAGGCGGGCACGCGACTTCACCCGTCAGCTTATCCAGCCTGACCGGGCGGTAAACCGTATCGACCTTGATGGGTGATTTGCCGGGAATAAACCAGGTTTTGCCTTTTTGCTGGCACCACGGCGTCGGTAAATCTCCGCTGGCGAGGCAGATATCAACCCGTTTTAGTTGTTTCGGGAACGGGTGCCGGGGTTCCTGCAAAGCGGGATAACTCGCATTAATGCTGTCGATGATATTGAAGAACAGCGGTGCAGCGGCTTCAGCGCCCACAAACACGTTGTTGCCTTTACTGTCGAAATTACCTTCCCAGACCACCAGAACGTAAGGGCCGAAAATCCCCACGCTCCAGGCATCACGGAACCCCCACGAGGTACCGGTTTTCCAGTAAACCGGTAACGAGGAAGGTTGCTGAGCCAGCGTATCACCGGGGCGACGATGCTGACGCAACATGTCCAGCGTCATAAAGCTGGCCTCCTCACTGAGCAATCTGACCGGCGTCGTGACAGCCGGATCGCTCTTTTGCATCCGCAGCGGTTGCAACACGCCACGGTTCGCCAGCAGCGCATACAGTTTTGCCAGTTCCTGCATCGTCACTTCACCACCGCCCAGCACCAGCGAGAGACCATAGTGGTTTTCGCTCGACATATCCGCGATGCCGGACAGCCGCAGAAACTGGTAGAACGTTGGCTGCCGCAGTTGTGAAGCGACGAACACCGCCGGAATATTGCGGCTGAAGTTCAGGGCGTCGGTCGCCGTCACCGGCCCGAGAAAACGGCGGTCAAAGTTCTCCGGCGCATAGGCCCCGAATGCTGAAGGCACATCTTTCAGGATGGTCATCGGATGCAACACGCCCTGCTCCATTCCCAGCGCGTAAATAAAAGGTTTAAGCGCCGAGCCCGGCGAACGTTTGGCGTTCGTGCCGTTTACCTGCCCCTGAATACCGCGGTTGTAATAATCCGCCGATCCCACCAGCGTCCGCACGCCCATGTCGCGGGTATCCACCAGCAGTGCGGCGGCATTATGGATCCCTCGGCTTTCATTGCGCGTGATAAAAGCGTTGACCTGCCGCTCAATCAACCGCTGCAAACCGGCGTCCAGCGTGGTGTCTACGCGGTTATCGGTCTTAACCAGTTGCTGATTTTGCTGGCGAAGCTGCTCGATAAAATGCGGCGCAATGTACGGCATCTGCTCCGGCTGACGCAGCGCCAGCGGCAGTTTGAACAATGAAATCTGACTGCTGTCGGTCGCGTAATGTGCCTGCCAGCGGCCAAACAGCCGGTTACGCGCCTGCGTCAGTGCAGTCCCCAGCACGCCGGTTTTGGCGTCGATGCGGTAACTGGGAGATTGCGGCAAAACGGCCAGTGTCAGCGCTTCCGGCAGCGTCAGGTCTTTCGGGGCTTTGTTAAAGTAAATCAGGCTGGCCGCGCCGATACTTTCAATATTGCGGCCATAGGGCGCGTAGTTCAGATAGGCTTCGAGAATATCGTGTTTGGAATAACTCAGCTCCAGCTGGACAGCGCGTAAAACCTGCATGATTTTTCCCGTCGGCGTGCGGGTGTTGAGATGCCAGTGCATCCGCGCCAGCTGCATGGTGATAGTCGATCCACCCTGCATTTTTCCGCCCGCCACATAGCTGCGCCAGAACCCCCGCATCAGGCTAAACGGATTGAAACCCGGATTGACGTAAAACCAGCGATCTTCGTGCAGCAGCAAGCCTTTTATCGCCAGCGGCGAAACCTGTTCTAGCGGTGTCCACACCCGATAACGATCGTCATTCGCCAGCGTGATGCGCATCAGCGTACCCTGCCGGTCATAATAGACGGATGAAAAAGGTTGCCCCTGAGAAAGCGGCGGATGGGGCCAGAGACGGCACGCCAGAAGCAGCAGCAACAGTAAAAAAAACGCCATGGCGATATTTTGCAGAAGGCGTTTGGCTGTTTTGAAAAAAAGAGGAAAGGTGTTCATCTTGCTACTCAGCGTCAGTTACGCCCCGCTAAAACAGCGGGGCGTAGTCTGCGGTCTATTATTTTTTAGCAACAGCCGGTTCGTCGGCCGGGACGACCACCAGTTTTTGATCACTGACGGACAGCGCCTGAACTTCGCGGTCATACATCGCTTCGCCATAGGCCGGCGGGATGATGAAACTGCCGGTGTTCGTGGCTTTGATCTGATACACAAACTCCTGCACATCGCTGCTGGCGCTGCCGTAAATCACCACGCGGTCTTCGCGAATGTCGCTGTAATCTGGCGCCCACGTCGAGCCGGAGGCTGCCAGCGGTGACTGCCAGGATGCGGAAGCCTCTGCATCGCTGTTTTCATCGCTGCTGTCAGATTCCGGTTCCGGTGCCGTTTGCTGTACCACTTCAAATCCGCCCGGCAGTAAATCGACAATCGCCAGATTATCCTGCCCTTCTTTCGAATTGGCGCGGATTTTCAGGTGAACGTTAATTTTCTGCCCCAGCGTAATTTGCGTGACCGGTTTACCCTGTTCATCGGTGTAATCACGGGTAATTTCCAGCCCGCGCGAAATGGCTTTCTTCGGCGCGGCGAGGTCAAAACCGGCCTGCGTCACCACGTACCACGCTGGTGCGTCGTTACCATTCTCCACGCGCAATGCCTTCGCATCGGCGGTGAAATTGGCTTTTGCAAACAGTCCCTGTACGCTGGAAATCAGCTGTGGTTCAACATTTTTGGTTTTGCTGATCTGCGTGATTTTCAGCGCGTCCGGTGCCGTTGCCTGCGCCGCGACCTGTGCGGAATAGCTTTCCAGCGCCAGAATGCTCATTGCCGAAGAATAGGTGGTATAGCGCTCCTCTTTCAGCGATTTGACCATGTTTTCCAGCACCTGCGGCGGAATGGCAGACACTTTTTCCGGGAAGTGGCGCGTGATGAGATACAAACGCGTCGCGTCCTGAACCAGCGGGTCAAAGTAACTTTGTGTCCACCAGGCTTTGTCATACGCCTTACTCAGCTGCTTCCACGTTGGCTGCAACAGGGTATTGGCTTCATCATCCATTTTCAGCATGCGGTAGGACGATGCCAGATACAGCGCGCTGAGATCGGTTTTCCAGGTGCCCGGATAGCGTTGCTGCAACGTGTCCTGCACCGACGCCAGCGAACTGGTGGTGATTTCGCCCTGACGCGTTAGCAGATACACCGCCCACGCACGCAGACGAAGGGTATACAAATCATCACTCTGGTTGGCCGCCAGCTCGCGCAGTGCCGCGTTGGCTTCATCGAGCATACCGGCCGGTAACGCAACGCCGGCGGCTTTGGCTTCCAGCAGATATTGCACCACGTAAGGCGTGACGAACGGATCGGTTTGCGGCGACGAACGCCACAGGCCAATCGCGCCATTGTCGTTCTGACGTGAACGCAGGATCGCCAGCATATCTTTCAGTTTTTTGCTAGTCTCCGCCTGACTCAGCGAACCTTTCATTTCCGGATGCTGACCTTCAAGGATCATCGGAATCGAACGGCTGACAATCTGCTCAGAACAGTAATACGGATAATCCGCCAGATACTGTGAAAGCCCGTTGGTCAGCACCAGCGGTGAGTTGGAAACCGCAGCTTTGCGCACCGCATAGGCATCAAACATCTGACGCAGATTATCGACCGTCTGACTGCTGCCGCTCATGCGCCCCATCACTGACTGCGTGCGGAACGGCATGGCCGGGCGCACCGATGTGCTGATGGTGCGACGGCTGGTTTTATCGGCATACATTGCTTCAAAGACCAGCGGTGCATCGCCCGGCACGGCTTTGGCACGCAGACGGAAATTAATCAGACCTTCACGTTTTTCAGCCAGAGACAGGTTCTGATCCGCTTTACCAACCACCTCCAGCTGCGGCGGCACCGCCAGATGCACGGCGATGGCCACGCTCTTGCCGTTCAGCCCTTGGAGGTTATTGCTCACGCCGACGCTGACATCGAACTCATCGCCCGGCGCGACCATTGCGGGCACGTTTGGCGTCATGATGAAGTTATCGCGCACGGTCGCCGAGGTCTGCGCTTTGCCGATTTTGTCCGGTGTGACGGAAATCGCCATCACGCGTATTTTGCCATTGAAGTAATCCGGCACCTGATAATCAAACTGCTTCTCGCCGTTCACTTCAGTAATGCCTGACCAGTACGCCACCGGTTTGTCGCGTTTACGCTTGAACGGATTGACGTTCAGATCCAGCCCTTCACCGCCGTCACCGCCCGGTGCAGCCGCCAGTTGCATCAGCTTGCTGAACTCCGGCAAGATCAGGTCGAGGATTTGTGAACTTTCCACGCCCAACTCACGCTTGCGGAAGAAATACTCCAGCGGATCTTTCAGGCGATAACGGGCCACCTGCAAAATACCTTCGTCCACGGCAAACAGCGCAACCTGCTGCGGGCCATCGGTCATGACGGTCATCGCCAGGTTTTCGCCCGGCTTAATGACTTCCGGCGCATCCACTTCCAGATAGTTCTGGCGCGCTTTGGTGCTGATTTTAAACGGCATCACGCCGTAACTCAGCGGGCTCATAAAGATTTCATTGGAATTCACATCACGCACAAACTGCACGTTGATGTAGCCGTTACCTTCCATTCCGGCAGGCACGCGGATTTTCTGTACCGAACTGGTGGTATCCGTGTGGAACCACTGCCAGCTGTAGACTTTATCTTTCTCGATGGTGATCAGCCCGCTGCCGGTATAAGGCGCGTTGATGGATACCTCGATTTCCTCACCCGGCTGATATTCCGCCTGATTGAGTTTCAGTTTCAGCTCGGCGTTACGATCCAGCGAACGGCTGAGGTTGGCGTTGCCCGCGACGGTGTACGCGATGCGGTTAAGCACTTTGCCCTGCGCGTCTTCCACCACCAGCACGAAATCCCCCGGCTTATCAGTCGTCAGCGTAAGCTCATTACCCTGCGCGGTGAGCGAAAGCGGTTGTTCCGAAAGCTGTACTTCCTTCATTTTCGACTGATATTTATAAACGCCGGAATCCTGCTTGGTCAGAACCGAAATGTATTTCTGTTCAATCAGCGCCACTTTCAGCGCTGGCAGGGCAATCTGTTTCAAGGTCGGATCAACGGCAATCACGTTCAGGTGACGCACTGCACCGCGGTTGATGTACCCCAAATCCCCGTCCGGTTTCACGCCAATCAGATAGTCGTACGGCGAGACCAGAACCCGTGCGGTCGCAGAAACTGAACGCCCGCCACCGGCCACAAAAGCTTCTGACAGCAGTTGCAGCTGATAGGTCGCATCGGCATACGATTTCAGATCCAGCGGAATATTCGCCGTACCTTTCTCATCGGTCGTGCGGTCTTCCAGATTGGTTTCAAAGCCGTCACTGTTCTGGCGATTCTCGTAGAACGCATAGTCCGGGAACGCGTCGAAGCTCGGATACATCGGACGCAGCGTCAGTTTCGACGTCACGCGGCGATCCTGCGCTGGCGTACCAAACAGATTTTGCACGTCGATATTGGCCTGCAATTCCGTCGGTTTCACCCAGCCTTGCTTACGCTCCGGCGTCAGTTGCAGTTTCACTTTCAGCTGATCCGGCTCGAACTCTTTCACGTTGACTGAGGTGTGGCCCAGCAGCACGGAAGATTCGTTGTCTTTGCCGATCAGATACAGATATACGTTCCATTCACCGGTCGGCGAATTGTCGTCGGTGGTATAGCTCAGTTCGTTGAAACCACTGGCACCGAGCGTCAGCGGAAGAGTGCTCATCAGCTTGTCGCGCGGGTCATGGATTTCAGCGCGCACCGGCACACCGGCTAAACCCATGCTCCAGTCGGCTGCGCGGGTGATCAGACCGATATTGAAGGTATCGCCCGGACGATAAACGCCGCGATCGGAGAACAGATAACTGCTCAGCGTGCGCGGGTCGTTCGGGGTTTCTTCGCCATCCACGTCGAACCGCGAGAAGTCGAGGCCGCGGTCATTATTCCGGTCGGCAGGCAGGAACGAAACATCGCCCTCTTTTTCGACCAGGAACATCACCGGTTGCCGCTCGCTGGTGTAAACATCCAGCGCAGGGAAACGCACATGCCCGTCAGCGCCGGTGGTTTGCGTCAGCAGCGTGACGCCGTTTTTCGCGATAACCGAGACTTTGGCGTTGCTGACCGGGGTACCGCTGTGAATCGACTGCACAAATACGTCGCGGGTTTTATCCTGTGAACGCTTGGCAATAATCCCCAGATCGGTGACCACCACAAAGCGGGAATCGCCGACCGGCGCTTCGTCTCCGTTCTGTTCGTCATCCTGATACTGATAACCGTCGTCATCGGTTGCCGGTTTTTCTTCTTTCTTCTTCGGATCCCATTCCGACAGCGTCAGCAGGAATACGCCGCGATGCGAACTCGGATCAGTGGACAGATAACGGGAAAGATCGACGCCCTGATAATTCACTTCACCCGGTTTGTCGTTATTCACCGCCGTCTGATATTTGAAATGCTCGGTAAAATACTCATCATTCAGACGGTTAAATTCCGCAGACGAATATTCACGGCTTTTAAATGACACGATGTGTTGCAGCTGGCTTGGGATTACGCGTTTGATGTCCAGACGCATTCCCGGCACGTTACGCGCGGCCACGCTGATTTGTTTGTCACCGTTCACCGACAACAGCGAACCCTGCGACATAAATTGCAGAGACTTTGGATAATCCGGGACTTCAACAATGCGGTAGACTTTTTCCGGCATTTTATAGCCGCCGGAAGACGTCAGCACATTGTCGATCTCCACCAGCATGGCGCGGTGCGCGGGCGCATCGAAGCGGAAACTGAACTGCGGCTGATAGTCGCTTTCGGCTTCGTTCAGCTGAATATTCAGCGGCGTGGATTGTTCCAGCACGTTATTTTCGACGCTGTCCACATTCCAGCTGGCGTAATCATCCGGGCCGGTTGCAGCGTCTGAATCGTTCGGATCGTGCTGTGGTAACAACCAGACTTTCACGGCGCGGCGGATATCTTTGTCTTTCACCGCATCGCTAAACCCGATGATCAACGCACGCTGACCTTTTGCGCCGTCGGCATCGACCACCTGCGCGCTGGCGTCACTCACTGTCAGGCTGTAAAGCGTTGGCACGGAAACCCAGACGTTACGCGCCTGCGTGGTTGCATTTGATGCCACCGACGCCTTCACGCCCTCGCCTATCATCATGTGTACAGAGCCGCCGTGGTCAAGCGATTTCAGCGGTTCGGAATGCACCCAGGCATTGAGTTTTTTCTGGTCGTAGACCACGGAATAATTGAGTTTGGATTCCGTTTTGGCTTTCCCTTCGCTCAGGCCCAGAGAGATTTGTTTCTCAAAACTGGCCACATCCACCGGCGCATTGAATTTGACGTTGAAAATCGCGCTGCGTTTTTGCGGATCCTGCGGGTCCTGATAATACTCGGCGGTCCCGGACTGATAATCGAAGGCAGGCGCGGTGAATTCATAACGCGTGGACGCCAGTTTGATTTGCGGCGCGAGCAATACGTCAGGTGTAAAACTCACTTCGTATTTTGTGCCCATGGGCAGCGGATTTTTTGGCGTGAAGACCAGCGTATAACCGCTGACCCATTTCCATTCGCCTTCGGTTGCCGGTTTCAGCGAAATGCCTTTTTCGACCACTTTGCCGACATCTGTCAGCGGCGCAGCAGAATTTCTAAAATTAAATATGGCCTGCTGAGGCGCAATTTTTTGCGCAGCATAATTAATCGCTTCCGGGTTACTGACCCGCACGCTGGTTTCCTGATACACCATCGGTGCCGGTTCGATCGGCTGCGGACGGTTTAACCACCAGTGCCAGCCGTAAATTCCCGCACCGGCCGCGCACAGCAGCACCAGAATCGTCAGGCTGATGGCTTTCGGGTGTTTATCGACGCCGTCTTCCATGCGCGTAAATCCGCGCTTCAGCCAGCCGGACATTGCCGTCCACCAGACTGGCGCACGCCAGTCGATATTGCCGACCACAGGTTTAATGACGCGCCCGAGCAGGCCTAAAATAAAAGCCAGCGCGCGGAGGACGCCTTTTATCAGTGTAAAAGGCAAACGAAGTAAGAATCTGAGTAAATCCATTTGTAGCTGTACCCCTAATCCCTATGACCCATAATCTGAAGTGATATTTAAGAAAAATATTTTTAAATTCAGAATATTGCGAAAGTTTTTACTGAAGATAATATTCGCAAGAAGCGCGGCGAAGGATAATAACTATCCGACGAAAAAGCCATCAGATAAAGCGTAGCAGCCAGACCGTTTTTTCGACCAATTTCTGCGCTGCCAGCAACGCAATTGTGTGAAACAATGGCGAAAGAATTTTAAGGACGGTGGCAGAGGATATGAAGACCAAACTGATTACCCGCGAAGGCTACGACAAGCTCAAAGCTGAGCTGGATTTTCTGTGGCGCGAAGAGCGTCCGGAAGTCACCAAAAAGGTGACCTGGGCCGCCAGCCTGGGCGACCGCAGTGAAAACGCCGATTACCAGTACAACAAAAAGCGCCTGCGCGAGATCGACCGCCGTATCCGCTATCTCACCAAATGCATGGAACAGCTGCGCATCGTCGATTATTCACCGCAACAGGACGGGAAAGTGTTCTTTGGTGCGTGGGTGGAAGTGGAAAACGACGATGGCGACATCAAGCGCTTCCGCATCGTCGGTTATGACGAAATCTTTGGCCGCAAAGACTACATTTCTATCGACTCCCCGATGGCGCGTGCGCTGCTGAAAAAGGAAGTCGGCGACAGCCTGGTGGTCACCACGCCGGTCGGCGATGCGACGTGGTATGTCAATGAAATTGACTACGGCAAATAATCAGATAACGCCCAAAACGTGAGGCACATCGTCCCGACGGCTGGCATTTTCAGCCTTCAAATCGTATAACGGTGCCCTGTATTTACGTCACTCACTAACGAAAAAACTGATACCCGACCTATGAATGATCAACTGAGCCGCATTATCGCAAGTGAATTGCAGGTTCGCCCGGAGCAGGTTGCTTCCGTGGTGCGTCTGCTGGATGAAGGTAATACCGTGCCCTTTATTGCGCGGTATCGTAAGGAAGTCACCGGTGGGTTGGACGATACCCAGTTGCGTCAGTTAGACACACGTCTGGGGTATCTGCGTGAGCTGGAAGACCGCCGCCAGACCATCCTGAAATCCATCGAAGAACAGGGCAAACTGAGCGACGATCTGGCTAAAGCGATCAACACCACGCTGAGCAAAACCGAGCTGGAAGACCTTTATCTGCCGTTTAAACCCAAACGCCGTACGCGCGGGCAGATTGCGATTGAAGCGGGCCTTGAGCCACTGGCCGATCTGCTGTGGAATGAACCGCAGAACGAGCCGGAAACCACTGCCGCTAAATTTGTCGATGCCGAAAAAGGCGTCACCGATACCAAAGCGGCGCTCGATGGCGCACGCTACATTCTGATGGAACGCTTCGCCGAAGATGCATCGCTGCTGGCGAAAGTCCGCGATTACCTGTGGAAAAATGCGCATCTGACTTCCCGAATGGTCGACGGTAAAGAGCAGGAAGGCGCGAAATTCCGCGATTATTTCGATCATCATGAACCGATATCTCAGGTGCCTTCTCACCGTGCGCTGGCGATGTTCCGCGGCCGCAACGAAGGCATCTTACAACTGGCGCTGAATGCCGATCCGCAACACGATGAACCGCCAAAAGAAAGCTACGCCGAACAGCTGATTATCGATCATCTGGGCCTGCGTCTGAACAACGCACCGGCCGACGTCTGGCGTCGTGCGGTGGTGAACTGGACGTGGCGCATCAAAGTGCTGCTGCACCTCGAAACCGAGCTGATGGGCACCGTACGTGAACGCGCCGAAGACGAAGCGATTAACGTTTTCGCCCGCAACATGCATGATTTACTGATGGCTGCACCAGCCGGAATGCGCGCCACTATGGGCCTTGATCCAGGTCTGCGTACCGGCGTAAAAGTCGCCGTTGTGGATAACACTGGCAAACTGGTGGATATCGATACGGTTTATCCCCATACCGGTCAGGCGGCGAAAGCGGCGCAGCAGGTTGCCGCGCTGTGCATCAAACATAATGTTGAACTGGTGGCGATCGGCAACGGTACCGCTTCACGCGAGACCGAACGCTTCTTCCTTGATCTGCAAAAACAATTCCCGAAAGTGATTGCGCAGAAAGTGATCGTCAGCGAGGCAGGCGCGTCCGTCTATTCCGCTTCCGAACTGGCCGCACTGGAATTCCCGGATCTGGACGTGTCGATTCGCGGTGCGGTCTCCATTGCCCGCCGTTTACAAGATCCGCTGGCTGAGCTGGTGAAAATCGACCCGAAATCTATCGGTGTCGGTCAGTACCAGCATGACGTCAGCCAGAGTTTGCTGGCGAAGAAACTCGATACGGTCGTCGAAGACTGCGTGAACGCCGTGGGGGTAGATCTGAACACCGCATCGGTTCCGCTGCTGACCCGCGTTGCAGGCCTGACCCGCATGATGGCGCAGAATATCGTTAACTGGCGCGACGAAAACGGGCAGTTCCGCAACCGCGAACAGCTGCTAAAAGTGAGCCGTCTGGGGCCGAAAGCCTTTGAACAGTGCGCGGGCTTCCTGCGTATCAACCATGGCGATAACCCGCTCGATGCCTCAACGGTTCACCCTGAAACCTATCCGGTCGTCGAACGTATTCTGGCCGCCTCACAGCTGGCGCTGAAAGAGCTGATGGGCGATTCCAACGCGCTGCGCGGCCTGAAAGCCAGTGAATTCACCGACGACAAATTCGGTGTGCCGACCGTTACCGACATCATCAAAGAGCTGGAAAAACCGGGGCACGATCCGCGTCCTGAGTTCAAAACCGCGACCTTTGCCGATGGCGTGGAAACCATGAATGACCTGATGCCGGGCATGATCCTCGAAGGCTCGGTTACTAACGTCACCAACTTCGGTGCGTTCGTGGATATCGGCGTTCATCAGGACGGACTGGTGCACATTTCTTCTCTGGCGAACAAATTTGTCGAAGATCCGCACACCGTAGTGAAAGCCGGCGATATCGTGAAAGTCAAAGTGATGGAAGTCGATTTGCAACGCAAACGTATTGCCCTGACCATGCGCCTGGACGAACAACCGGGCGAAGCCCCGGCGCGTCGCTCCTCCGCACCGGCAGCAGGCAATAACCGCGATGCGCAAAAACGTCCTGCGTACAGCAAACCGGCAGGCCGGAATGCAGCACCTGCAGGGAATAATGCGATGGCCGATGCACTGGCCGCCGCGATGGGTAAAAAACGCTAATTCTTTCGTTTTTTTCTGCCTGACGAAAGCCGCTGATAATCAGCGGCTTTTTTTATGTACTTTTTTTCGACACTTTTTAAACACAGTCCTAATGAATCAATCACTGAGGTAAATCAATAAAACAGGCGTCCTACAGGCATAGCATAGCCTCGCGGTGGAGATACCCGTGAAGAGGTTAACCTCTTTTCTTTTGTCTCTTCATGCGTATTAATTATGATAACTATTTTCGTTTGTACTTCTTTGCGTATTCGCTACGCCGCCAGTTTCAGGCTGACAACTTCGCACCAGGGACAATTTCTGAGCAATTCTTTTTGCCACACTAATCGCTGTTAAGTGGGAACACCGGGCAAGGAAGCGCGGCATTGCAGGACCTTTAACTCTCCTGCCGCCGTCTCTACATTTACCGGATCGCTTCGCGAGGAAACTATGCAACTCAAATCAAAATGTGCTTATAAAATCACCGGCTTTTCCCATGAGATTAGCCCGGCCTACCGCCAGAAATTGCTCTCACTGGGCATGCTGCCGGGGTCATTCTTCAATATCATCCGCGTCGCACCGATGGGTGACCCGGTACAAATCGAAACCCGCCGCACCAGCCTTGTGGTCAGAAAGAAAGACCTCGATTTGCTCATGCTCGAGATGATGGCCTGATCTTAAGCATCATGCCGCGTTGTCATGTTGACCTTTTTTTGGGGCGGGCCGCTTTGACTCCCCGCGTTTTCCCTTTCTCACACGTAGACCTTAACGTATGAAACCATTAACTATCGGCCTGATTGGTAACCCCAACTCAGGTAAAACGACGCTTTTTAATCAGCTGACCGGTTCCCGCCAGCGCGTCGGCAACTGGGCTGGCGTGACCGTTGAACGCAAAGAAGGCCACTTCTCCACAGAAGACCATCAGGTCACGCTGGTGGATTTACCTGGCACGTATTCCCTGACGACCATTTCCGAGCAAACCTCGCTCGATGAACAAATTGCCTGTCATTACATTCTGAGCGGCGACGCGGATCTGATGATCAACGTGGTTGATGCCTCAAACCTTGAACGCAACCTGTATCTGACCTTACAACTGCTTGAGCTCGGCGTTCCCTGCATCGTCGCACTCAATATGCTCGACATCGCCAAAATCCAGAACATCAATATTGATATCCCGGCGCTGTCTGCCCGTCTGGGCTGCCCGGTCGTCGCGCTGGTTTCCACCCGCGCCAGCGGTATCAAAGAACTGAAAGCCGCGATTGATACGATCCCGCAGGTCGAAAAACTCGAACGCGTGACCTATCATCCGGTTCTGCAACAGGAAGTGGATGTGCTGGCCACCGCCATGCCGGAAAACATGGCGATGCAGCAACGCCGCTGGCTGGCGCTGCAGATTCTCGAAGGGGATATTTACAGCCAGACTCATGCGGGCAACGCGCAGGCGTTATTACAGGAAGTAAAAGCGCGTCTGGCGCAGCAAGACCTGACTGACCCTGCCCTGCTGATTGCCGATGCGCGCTATCAGAGCATTGCGTCCCTGTGCGCGGCGGTCAGTAATTCACACCTCACCGCGCCAAATAAACTGACGCAGGTGCTCGACCGCGTGATCCTCAACCGCTTCCTCGGCGTACCGATTTTCCTGCTGGTGATGTACCTGATGTTCGTGCTGGCGATTAACATCGGCGGCGCGCTGCAACCGATTTTTGATATCGGATCCGCAGCCATTTTCATTCAGGGCATGCAGTGGATTGGCTTTACGCTGCACTTCCCGCAGTGGCTGACGATTTTCCTTGCGCAGGGCATTGGCGGCGGTATCAACACCGTTCTGCCGCTGGTTCCGCAAATCGGCATGATGTACCTGTTCCTCTCTTTCCTTGAGGATTCAGGTTACATGGCGCGCGCCGCATTTGTGATGGATCGCCTGATGCAATCACTCGGCCTGCCCGGCAAATCTTTCGTGCCGCTGATTGTCGGTTTCGGCTGTAACGTGCCGTCGATTATGGGTGCCCGCACGCTGGATGCCCCACGTGAACGTCTGATCACCGTCATGATGGCACCGTTTATGTCCTGCGGTGCGCGTCTGGCGATTTTCGCCGTTTTCTCAGCCGCCTTCTTCGGGCAGGACGGCGCGTCCATCGTCTTCTCGCTGTATCTGCTGGGTATTGTCGTCGCGATCCTGACCGGGCTTTTGCTGAAATACACCATCATGCGCGGCGAAGCGTCTCCGTTTGTGATGGAACTGCCGGTGTATCACGTTCCGCATCTGAAAAGCCTGCTGCTGCAAACCTGGCAGCGTCTGAAAGGTTTCGTGCTGCGTGCCGGTAAAGTCATCGTGGTCGCCAGTATTTTCATCGGAGCGCTGAACAGCTTCTCCTTCAGCGGTCAGGCGGTCGATAACATTAATGACTCAGCGCTGGCGTCGGTGAGTAAAGTGCTGACACCGGTTCTTATCCCGATGGGCGTTCATCCGGATAACTGGCAGGCCACCGTCGGGCTGGTCACCGGGGCGATGGCGAAAGAAGTCGTCGTCGGAACCCTGAATACCCTGTACACCGCCGAACACATCACCAATGAAGAGTTTGATGCTGCGAATTTCAACCTGTTAGGCGAACTGAACGGCGCGGTTCAGCAAACCTGGCAGGGCCTGAAAGATACCTTCAGCATCAGCGTACTTTCTAACCCGATCGAAGCCAGTAAGGGCGACGGCGAAATGGGCGTCAGCTCAATGGGCGTGATGAGCACGAAATTTGGCTCAGCGATTTCCGCTTACAGCTATCTGATTTTCGTGCTGCTTTACGTGCCTTGTGTTTCCGTAATGGGCGCAATCGCCCGCGAAACCAGCCGCAGCTGGATGACATTCTCCATTTTCTGGGGGCTGAATGTTGCCTACTCGCTGGCTACGCTGTTCTATCAGGCCGCTACGTTCAGCGATCATCCGGGGCACAGCGCACTCATCATATTGATCGTGCTAATCTTCAACGCCGTGGTGCTCACCAGCCTGCGCAAAGCGCGCAGCCGCGTCAGCGTTCATCTGCAACCGCGCAACGTGGCGGCCTGTTGTGAACCCGCCACCGGCAGCGATTGCCACTAGGAGAAATGATGGCCAGTCTGATTCAGGTACGCGACAGCCTTGCGCTGGCCGGGCGGGCAGATGCCCGCCAGCTCAGCCGCCAGCTGAATACGCCTCAACCACTGATTGAGGCGATGCTCGAAAGGCTGGTCGCCATGCGAAAAGCGAAAACGGTCGACGCCGATGACAGCTGCCTGAGCGGCAGCTGTAAAAGCTGCGCCGACGGCAAAAAATGCCTGACGGTTTCCTACACGCTCATTAACTGACGCCGACTTTCGCCCTTACTGAATAGTCGCGCCGCGGCTATTCAGCTATCATCCACAGGTCGCAACGGCCATGAATGCGCCGCAGGAGCCTGCATGATCGACAGTGAAATTACCTTCCGTAAACTTGAAATTTTCCTCGCCTACATGGAAAAGCAAAACATCACCCGCGCCGCCGAACAACTCGGCCTGAGCAGCGTCAGCGTGCATCGCGCCCTGCATTCGCTGGAAGAGGGTTTGCGCTGTCCGCTGTTTATCCATCGCGGACGCAACCTGCTGCCGCTGCCTGCCGCCGAGGCATTGCTGGAACACGCGACCCAGGTCATCGAGCAGATGGAACACGGTATTTTAGCCACGCAGCGCGCCGCCGGTTTTGGTGATAAACGGCTTAAAGTCGGCACGCTCTATTCGCTGACGCTGGAAACCATTCCCCGTTTAATCATGGGGCTGAAAATGCGGCGTCCCGAGCTTGAACTGGAACTGGTGATGGGCTCGAACAACGACCTGCTGCAAAAGCTGGAGGACGGACAGCTGGATGCGATTCTGATTTCCACCAGCGATTCCAGCGTCGATGCCCAGCGTTACGACCAGTTGCCGCTATTTCAGGACGATATCTTCCTCGCCGCACCCGCCAGTTCCGATCTGGCATGTGAAGGCACCGCCGATTTGCGCGATTTCAAACAGAAGAAATTTGTCTCGCTGGCGGAAGGTTTCGCGACCTATCACGGATTTCAGGAAGCCTTTCAGGTGGCCGGTTTCGAACCGGATATCGTCACCCGTGTGAACGATATTTTCTCGATGCTGAGTCTGGTGCAGGCGGGCGTCGGGTACACGTTAATCCCGGGCAGGATGAAAGGGGTATATGAAAATACGGTCAGACTTTTGCCGCTGGCCGAAGCCTATCAGATGCGCCAGACCATCGCGCTGGTGTTTCCGCACAGCCGCGAACACGATCCGAATTTACTCGCGCTGGCGGCTGAAAGCCGGATGTATGCGCTAGCGAGCAGAAAGCGTTGAATCAACGGGAGAGATGGCGGGTTTAACGACCTGCTTTCCCATCAGCAAGCCCTCGATTGCAATGTCCTCATCCAGATCTTCCCAATGCAAACCATAAGCACTGATTTCGTATTTCTCACGCTGCTGCTGCGTTGCATTCAACAAGACCGGAAACTGCGCTAACGCCACAGGAAAAATCTGCCCGTCTTCCAGGCTTACCCACATCGTACCTTCATCAAAACGAACGCTTTTAGGCGAAATAGTCATTCCATGCTCCTTGAAATACACGCTGATAAATGTGAGTTAACGTAATAATCTCCTTAATCTCTCGTGTCGAAAAACCTGTCTGGCGACAAATCGTCACGGGAGAAAGCCACATTTTGGCTTCTTTCTGATCCGATCTTACATGAATGTGGCCGGGTTCCAGAGGGTTTCCTTCATTGGAATAAAAGAAAAAACGGTAGTTTTTGAAGCGCAAAATCACTGGCATGCAGTTAACATCCTTGTGTCATCCGTGGATAAAAACAAAAAAGCCTTTCACTCAGGAAAGGCTTTTATTCCGTAGCTGCGCCAACCTATTACACTAATTTCTAACGCTCGTTTTCACGTAACCGCGCTGCGAGACGTCCCGCAACATGCATACCGGACTGGCATACGGACAGCGCTTCGCCCTGATCCATGGCGCGTTTTGTCAGGCCTGTCAGCACACAGCCGGGCGGCATTTCGAGTGCCAGACGGACGTCTCGCTGATAAGCCGCCACCATGGCGTCGCGCCAGTTCACGGTGCGCGCCATGTTCATCGCCAGATCATCAGCGATTTTCTCCGGCTGCCAGTAAACGCGCCCGGTGGTTCCGCTGAGATAACCGCAAACCGGGCGGGAAATATTCACCTGTTCAAAGGCTTTAACCAGTTTCGCGGCGGGTTCATCAAGCAGCGCGCAATGCGACGGCACCGTGACCGCCAGCCGGTGAGTTTTCTGCGCGCCCTGCTCTTTCGCAAGCTGCATCACCTGCTTCATAGCGGCATCGCTGCCCGCGATAACCAGCTGATCTTCCGCATTGATATTCGCCAGATACACAGGGAGTGCGTCACTGTTAACCTGCGCCACCAGCGCTTCAATTTGCGTCTGACGCAGGCCGGTGATAGCAGAAAGGCCAAAGCCTTGCGGATAAGCCTGTTGCATTAGCTCGCCGCGCAGGGCAACCAGTTTTACAGCATCGGAAAATTCCAGCGCCCCCGCGATGACGGCAGCAGGAAAGGCCCCGATCGACAGCCCGCTGCAAAAATCAGCGTCGATGCCTTCGGCCTGGCATTGTTTTGCCCAAACGACACCGGCAATCAGCAGACAGAGCTGGACCGCGCGGGTGGAATGAAAAGCGTCGGCGTTATCAAGGAGGAGTACATCTTCGCCAAGTGCCAGGCTCGCCTGTTCAATCAGGGAATGTGTCAGGGGATTATCGGGCAAGTTGTGCAGCATTTGCGGCACCTGCGGGCCCTGACCGGGGAAGGTAAATAAGATTTTCATCGTGCTCCTTGCTTCTTTTGCCAGACATCAGCCTGTCAGCGATTGCCACGGATCACGCACCCGGAACGGGCCGGTCGCGGTTTTCAGCATCACATCACCGCCGCGCAACCATTCGCTGAGGGCAAATCCCCCTTGCGGCGTATTGATCTGAACATCGGCACGGCACGGAAGCCGCTGAAGCTGGTCGTAAAAATCGAGAAACTGCGCGGGTGTCGCCGGAGAATCGCAGCGCACCAGCAAATCCAGATCGCTGTCAGCATGCATAACAGGAATATCACTGGCCAGCGCAAACGCGCAACTGCCTGTCACGCCCCACGGGAAAGGCAATTGCAGACTGCTTAACATAATCAATGCCTGCACCGGTTGCTGTGAAACAAACGGGGATTGCAAAAGCGCATTGACGTCACTGACCAGCGATTCCGGCGTGACAACCCGCACCACAGCGGCCGGGCTCACCCAGGCCGCCGCACGCTGAATGCGGGTCAGCCCGCGGACCCCAACCGGAATGGCCCCGTCCGCACGCTGGTCGCGACGGACCACCAGCGGAAGCGCGGTGCGCCAGCTGCTGTTGACCCAGTCGGGTAAAACGTTGTCGCTTTCCAGCGCAGAACGGTCGCTAATCCAGATAAAATCATGGGGGTGCGGGTCGGACATCTTTATAAATCCTGTCTTATCAGTGAAGTGCAGCCGTCAGTGAAATGAACAGCGGCAGTGTCACAATACACAACACGGAACTGATCAGCAGTGAAGCTTCTGCATCCGGAGACTGAACGCCGAAACGGTTGCCGAACACGATACCGAAGAAACCGGCAGACAGCGCAATCATCAGGATTGCGGTTACCGCCACCTGACCACTCAGGCCGAATGCCAGAACCAGCCCCCAGGCGATAAACGGTTGAACCAGGTTTTTCGCGACACAGGACAACAACACCGGACCGTTAATTTTCAGCTTACGGGCTGACAGGATAACACCGGTCAGGAACAGCGCAGATGCGGTCGCTGACAGGCCCAGCGGTTTGATTGAGGCCAGGAAGATCTCCGGCATTTTAATGCCAAATGCCGCCAGAATCACACCCAGAAGCGGTGCCCAGACGATCGGTTTCTTCACTGAACGCCACATCAGAACCGGCAACAGCGCCAGAGATGAACCCTGATTTTCGCCGCTCAGACGCGCTTTCTCACGTTCCAGAATCAGCAGGCAGAACGGTGTCATCAGCACGGAACCACAGGCGATCGACACCGCCACGGACAATGATGTTGACGGCGCATCACCCAGAACACTGCTCAGAATCGGCAGGCCGAGCGCCGCGTAGTTTGGCAGCGCCACAGTCAGCGTCAAAACGGCAGCATCCTGCGGAGATTTCTTAAATACTTTGGTGCAAATAAAGTAAATCGCAGCGTAGGTGATCCACATCGCCAGAACCAGCACCAGAATCAGCGGTGATTGTTCAACAATGCCGGCCCACGGCGTTTGTACGGTTGCTGCAAACAGCGCAGCGGGTAAAGCAAAATCCATCACGAAAATATTAAGTAAAGAGACATTCTGGTTATCCACCATTTTCGCTTTCCCGGCATAAAAACCGAGGATCATGATGACGAAAATAGGGGCAAGCGCGTGCAATATTACATAAGTCATAGCGTTTTTCCTGAGGCAAAGTATGAATGCTCAGTCGGCGCCGGTGCGATGGTTTTTTTAGTATGACAGTCCAGTTGCAGACAACAGCAGGCCCTCGCCCCTGAACGCCAGGGGCGGGAACCTGCAAATGCGGCTGCGTCACGCTGTTTGCAGGTGCGTTACCGGTTGAGACTGAAAGTTGTTAACGAATTACCATTCCTGACGCATCTGCTGGCGAACGCGCTGCGAACTTGCGCGATTTTCTGCACCCAGACGATTGCTGAGGCTAACGCCTTCTTTGCGAGCGTCCTGGATGTTTTGCCATACCGCGCTTTGTACGCGCGTGATGTCGTCGGGGGTTGCGCTGTCCGGGTTAGCGATGTCGAGTAGTTGCGACAACAGCCCCAGAGTGGCGTAGTTTTCGATGTCGTAAGCCATCGGCGGGATGGTGGCAGCCAGTTTTTCCAGCGCATCCACAGAGCGTAACGTGATGCGTGCGGCGGATTCTTTCCCCATCGCATGGATCATGACCCCGTTGTTTTTGAAGGCGATCAGCTTGTTGGCCTGATAACCGTGCGCCAGAAACGCACCGGACATCGCTTTACCCACAATCAGACCGACCACCGGATGTCCGGCCAGACGGGCTTTAGCGTAAGCGCCTGCAGCACCGGCCAGCGCCTGATGAATACCAAACGCTTCTTCGCGACGGCCATAAGCCTGACTTGGCACATCAATCACTGCCACGATGGCGCGTTTAGTGTCGGAGTTTGCATCAGCGGCAATAGCATCGTTAACGACTTTTGCCAGCGTCCAGCCTTCCAGCAGACCGACTTCACCGCCCGCTGCGCGCGGATACTGATTATTTTTATCCGGCACGACCGTAATGAAACGGACAGCCTGATCGTTGAGTTTGCCATCGGCGGCTTTCACCGAAGGGCAAAGACCGCTGACCGGAGTAGCCTCTTTGGTCAGTTCGGCAAACCAGTAATCACCCCGGCTGACGGTGTTGCTTTCTACGTTGCTCATGCGCGATCCTCCCGGTTAAACAGGGCTTCCGTTACTTCGCGGCTGGCCTGCTGCGCGGTGTCAAAACCGGTCAGTTTTGGCAGGTAATAATCATAATTATCAGAACGATGTGTCGCCGGAACGCCTTTTTTGATGAAGGCGAGCACGTTGTCTTTCACTTGTGCAAGGGAGTCTTTGACCAGCGCATCCACAAAACCGCTGTGATAACGCACCTCGCCACCGGTCATGCTCCAGATAAACGGACGGTCGCGGGAATCGTATTCGTCGATACCGGCTTCCTGTTCGATAACCTGCGGACCGTTCAGGCCCAGACGCGCTTCACGGGTGACAATCAGGTAGCTGCACAAAGCGGCAGCGATAGACATCCCGCCGAAACAACCGACGGTGCCCGCAACAACGCCAATCACCGGCGTGTAGCGGCGTAAATCAACGATGGCGGCGTGAATATCGGCGATAGCCGCTAGGCCCAGATTGGCTTCCTGCAAACGCACACCACCGGTTTCGAGCAGAAGGACTGCCTGAGTCGGGGTGCCGTTACGGTTATCTTCAGCTGCCATTTCCAACGCAGCGGCCATTTTGGCACCGGACACTTCGCCCATGCTGCCGCCCTGGAAGCTGCCTTCAATCGCGACGACTACTGCGGGCTGGCCGTTGATCTGGCCTTTCGCCACAACCATGCCGTCATCGGCCTGCGGGACGATGCCCTGCGGTTCCAGCCACGGCGACATAATGCGTTCGAACGGCCCCAGCAGTTCGCGGAAAGTCCCGGCGTCCAGCAATTTGCGGGCGCGCTGACGGGCGCTCAGTTCGATAAAGCTCTGATCAGTATCAGTTGGCATTTTCAGCCTCCTCAAAGACCTGTTCGATACGCAGACGGGCAACCCCTGGTGTGGCGCCAAAATCATTAATGTCCAGACGGCCTGCCGGTAATTCGCGCAGGGCGTTCAGACGGTCGAAAAAGTGCTGCCACAGGCTGTGGCTGCCATCGACGGAGGTCGTGACAATAATTTTCAGCTCAGCTTCTGCTTTGGGTTCATACAGCGCTTCTAAATCGCCGGAACCCACTACGCCAGCTTCGGCGCGGCCTGGCAGCGCTTTTGCCGCCGGGTAGTTAAATTCAAAACGTTCCATAACACCTCTTTGTACTGATGTTAGTTAATTCGTATCCGGTTCAGTCAGGCCACGCTGACGCGGTCGAGAAACAGGGTGGCAGCCAGTAAATCGGCGGCACCGCCGGGCGATGTGTTATCGGCCAGCATCCGCTGTTCCAGATGGTGCAGCCGTTGTTTGCCTGCGCACGTCTGAAGTCCGCCTGCATCCAGCACGGCCTGCGCGCCCTGATGCATGGCTTCCAGCGCCGGTAATCCGCCGCGCGATAACACGCAGGTATCGGAAAGCTGGGCCATCACCGCCAGTAACGCATCGACCTGTGCTTCGCTTTCGCTGGCACCGCGCATGCGGCTGTGATGAAGCTGCGGCAACGCACAATCGAGAATGTGCGGGAAGCCGCTCTGCGCCTCTTCGCGGGCACCGGACACCTGATAACGCTGCACGGCGTGCGAACCTTTACTGAATTTTTTCGGGCTGAAGGCGTCGGGTAATTTCGCGATTTTCGCGGCACGTTGTGCAATGTGCTGCGGGATCAGATTTTCCGGCTGCATGGCAACGGCGCTGACCAGCAACCCCATCGCCCAGATAGCGCCCCGGTGAGTATTCACTCCGCCGGTTTCTGCCATCATTTGTGCTTCACCTGCACGGCCCAGACGACCGACTTCCTGACGCAGGGCGATATCCGCCGGGCGCTGCCAGCTGTGTAACGCCAGCGCATAAAAAGTCGGGGTCAGACTGCGTGCCGAACGCACCATCAGGTCTAACGTCAAATCCTGATGAGCGCCGGAACTCCGGCTGTCCACCAGCCCCGGTTTCGGGCTAAGCCGCGCTTCGTCGATCAGCGCCTGCGTCGCCGTGTCTGCCAGCCTTTCGGCCAGCTCTTGCGCTGTGAGTACAGCGCCAATCGTTAAAGTCTGCGGCATCATCAATTACCAGCTACGGAATTTGGCTGGCGGGTTATACAAACCGCCGGACCAGTCAACCAGCTCGCTCACGCTGCCAGCCGCCAGTAATGAACGGGTTGCATCAGTGCGGCGAATGCCCATGTCTTCCGGGAAGACCACCAGCTCCTGACGGCGCAGATCGGCAACGCGTTTGGCGTCAACGCCCAGACCGATGTCAGTGATACCGGCAACCGCTGCGACCATCGCGCGGCGTTCTTCCAGAGAACGGGCGCGGTACAGATACGCAATCCCTTCTTCGGTCAGCACGTGCGTGACGTCGTCGCCGTAAATCATCACAGGCGCCAGCGGCATCCCGGATTCTTTACCCACATCGACCGCTTCCAGTTTTTCAACGAACGTCGGTTTACCACCGGCCTGGAAGGTTTCCACCATCTGCACGACCAGTTTTTTACCGCGTGCCATTGGATCCGGCTCTTCAATCATGTCGAGCCACGCAGGCGTTGAGTGACGGCGTCCGTGCGGGTCATGCCCCATGTTCGGTGCGCCACCGAAACCGGCCAGACGGCCACGGGTCACGGTTGAGGAGTTCGCCAGACCATCGACCTGCAAGGTGGAACCGATGAACATATCCACCGCGTACTGACCTGCCAGCTGGCAGAACGCGCGGTTGGAACGCATGGAACCGTCAGAGCCGGTGAAGAACACGTCCGGACGGGCGCGGATATACTCTTCCATCCCGAGTTCGCCGCCGAAGCAGTGAACGGTGTCGACCCAGCCGCTTTCAATAGCCGGGATCAGCGTCGGATGCGGGTTAAGCGTCCAGTGTTTACAGATCTTGCCGCGCAGGCCGAGCTGTTCGCCGTAAGTTGGCAACAGCAGTTCGATTGCCGCGGTGTTAAACCCGATGCCGTGGTTCAGCGACTGCACGTTGTGTTTGGCGTAAATGCCTTTGATCGCCATCATCGCCATCAGCACGTGAACCGGTTTAATCAGACGCGGGTCGCGGGTGAACAGTGGTTCAATGAAGAATGGCTTGTCGGCGACGACCACGAAATCAATCCAGTCGCCCGGAATATCAACGCGCGGCAGATCGGTTTCTTCGTCAACCAGTTCGTTAACCTGAGCGATGACGATGCCGTTTTTGAAGGCTGCGGCTTCGACCAGCGCCGGCGTATCTTCGGTGCTTGCGCCGGTATAAAGGTTACCTTTGCGGTCAGCCTTGAAGCCGGCGATCAGGGCAATATTCGGCACCAGATCGACGTAAAGACGGGAATACAGTTCGATGTAGGTATGGATCGCGCCGATTTCCATCTGACCATCTTCCAGCAGCTGCGCGATGCGCAGACTTTGCGGCCCGGAGAAGGCGAAATCGAGCTTACGGGCAATGCCACGCTCGAAGAGATCCAGATGTTCTGCGCGGCTGACGCTTGGCATGATCATGTGCAAATCATGCAGTTTTTGAGGGTTCACTTTCGCCAGTGAGCGGGAAAGGAAGTCAGCTTGTTTTTGGTTGTTACCTTCCATCACCACGCGGTCACCGGAGGCAATCAGCGTTTCGAGGACAGGAATGATTTTATCTGTGGGTAATACTTTACCCTCGGCCACGGAACGGACACTGTCGATACGCCGTTGTTTTTCATTGCGGCGGGTGTCCCACGCTTTCGTGGTCTGCGGATGTTGCGGCATGCCAAACCTCCCTGGGTTGAGCTTGCTGAATTTTTCCCGGCGTGATGAAACAAAGAGAACGGTGGGAAGTTCAGTCAAGTGGCGGTTGCATCACATTTGACCTGTTTAAGTAGCCTGCTAAGTGTAGGAATCTTCGCCCATCCTATCAATTAAGCGGACAGACACTTCGTTACTCTCAGAGTAATGATTCAAGAGAATTCTTTAAAATCAGGAAGATAGTAAAATTGAAAAGTGAGATGACGCAGAATTAGAGAAAATAAAAAGGGATGCGCGCAGGCATCCCCCGGATTTTTCAGGATAAAGAAGAGATTATTTGAACACTTCAGCCGTTGCGCTGATTTTTCTCTTCTCCTGAGCGGCGATAATCACAAAGTATTTGCCGCCCTTTTCATCCGCCAGTTTTGCCAGTTCTTCACGGGCATCCATCGGCGCAGTGTATTCATTGGTTGTCGTGACGACGCCCAGGCTGGTATAGCCTTTTTCTTTCGCTTCTTCTTTCGTAATCAGATCGGCGGCCATCGCGTTGACCGAGAAGAAACCGGCCAGAACGGCAGCAATAATAATTTTATTTGATTTCATGACATTACCTCTAAATTGGATGAATAATTTTCAAAGAAAGCAGTCAAGATATGAACAGCAGGTACATTTGCGCTGGCATGACCTTCATGGTTAAACGCCAGTAAACTCCCCAGAGACGCAAACAGGTACACGTAAAAACTCACGCCAGCCTTACCCCGTCATCATCGGCTTAAGTATTAATCACCCTTGGGAATTAGCCAGAAATTAGACAAATATTTTTACATTGGTTTTCAGTCTGAAATCAGAAAGCGTTCGACAATTTCACAAAACTTTTCAGGATGGGAAATAAAAGGCGCATGGGCCGCTTTTTCAATGATTTCCGAACGAGAACCCGGCAGCAACGTATCCAGCAACGGCACAATTTTCCTCGGTACCAGCCCGTCCAGCGCGCCGTAAATCCGTAACAGCGGAACGTTCAGCGCCGCCATCGGCTGGCGTAAATCGACCTGCCGTAAAATCTCCAGCCCGCCGTTCAGCACGTCCACAGAAGGCATCGGCTGCCCCAGCACGACGGCTTTCAGCAACCGCGCATCCTGCCGCGCACTGTCGCTGCCCAATGTTTGCAATGCCAGAAAACGTTCCACGGTGCGCTGAAAATCCTCACTCAGCTGATGCTGAAAACCGTGCAGCACATCGGGGCGGATCCCCGGCCAGTTTTCCTGCGCGGCAAAACACGGTGAGGAAGACACGGTAATCAGTTTTTCTACCCGCTGCGGTGCGCTCAGGGCAATCTGGCTGGCAACCAGTCCCCCCAGAGACCAGCCCATCCACGACGCTTTTTCCGGTGCGCCGTCGAGTACGATTCCGGCCATCTCTGCCAGCGTCATTGCACCAAAGTTTTCACTGCGGCCATAGCCCGGCAAATCCACCAGATGCAGACAAAAATGCGGCGCAAGTCGCTCCGCCGTGTAACGCCAGACTTCTGCGTTCAATCCCCATCCGTGAAGCAGCACAAGATGGCGATCTCCTTCGCCGATTGTCTCCCGGTAAAGCTCATTCATAGCGTATTGTCCGTTTCAGTCTGATTGTTCAATCCATAAAAATGGCAAAAGGAACCCGCCGCTATGCTAACAATTGCCAGCCGCTGTTGGCTATGTCAGTGTCCGCTTCATCTGGCGGTACAGGGCATTTGCAGTCTGTGTCTCAAACATCTGCCCGCCACCCCCCCCTGTTGCCCGCGCTGCGGATTACCCAGCGCCGGAGGCAATCTCGATTGCGGGCGCTGCCTGCTGAAACCGCCGCCGTGGAACGCGCTGGTTTTCGCCAGCCCGTATGAACCGCCGGTCAGCGGGCTGGTGCTGCGGCTAAAATTCGCCCATCTTCCCGAGCTGGATACCACGCTCGCGCGCCTGTTTCTCCTGCGCTGGCTGGCGCGCTGGCGGTCCGGCAATCTGCCGCGCCCGGATATCATCCTCAGCGTGCCGCTGCATCAGAAACGCTATTTCTCCAGAGGCTACAATCAGAGTGAATTACTCGCCCGGCCGCTGGCTCGCTGGCTGCGTTGCGAATACCGCCCGTACACCCTGAGCCGCGACCGGTGCACCGTGCCGCAGCAAAGCCTGAGCGAGCGGGAAAGAAAGTGGAATCTGCGTAAAGCCTTTACCTGCCATGCTGATTTGCGCGGTAAAAACGTGATGCTGCTTGATGATGTGGTCACCACCGGCAGCACGGTGCGGGAAATCAGCAAAATGCTCACCAATCAGGGTGTTGCTTCAGTGCAAATCGCGTGCATCTGCCGGACATTACAGACGTGAGCACGTGCTGCTAACACTCTGGCAACGCGAAGGGTGACGGGTAAAAACAAAGGGCGTATTATAACCAACTAGAGTAGTCAACTATTGAGCGAATGTTATGATCCTTATTACCGATGCTGCCCAAGAGCACTTTGCCAAATTGCTGGCAAGCCAGGAAGAAGGCACCCAAATCCGCGTATTCGTGATCAATCCCGGTACGCCAACCGCTGAATGCGGTGTCTCCTATTGCCCACCTGACGCCGTGGAAGCGACGGATACCGAACTGAAGTTCGAGAAACTGTCCGCTTTCATCGATGAACTCAGCGCGCCATATTTACAGGACGCGGTGATCGACTTTGTTACCGATCAGCTCGGTTCCCAGCTCACGCTGAAAGCGCCTAACGCCAAAATGCGTAAAGTGTCTGACGATGCGCCGCTGATGGAACGTGTTGAATATCAGTTGCAGTCACAAATTAACCCACAGCTGGCCAGCCACGGTGGTCGCGTTTCCCTGATGGAAATCACCGACGACGGCATCGCTATTCTCCAGTTCGGTGGCGGTTGTAACGGTTGTTCTATGATTGATGTCACCCTGAAAGATGGCATCGAGAAAGAACTGCTGCAAAACTTCCCGGAACTGAAAGGCGTTCGCGATCTGACCGAACACCAGCGCGGCGAGCACTCTTTCTACTGATTAACCGTTGATCAGACAGAATGTAAAAAGCACCCTTCCGTTGGGTGCTTTTTTTATGGTTTGAATACGGGTGCCGCCATTAATACCCCACCCCAACCCTCCCCTTCGTAGGGGAGGGAGCCGCCCGAAGCTCCCTTTGAGGTTTGGTTTTTAGCTCCTCCCCCTGCGAAGGGGGAGGTTGGGAGGGGGTTTAGCAGACGACTCAGAAGTCGCCAACCGTCGCCGGTTCAAATCCGCCAGCAGCAGATTAATATGCTCATCGCTGAACAACGCTTCCAGCGTGTGCGTCAGTTTTCGCCGCCAGTTGGGATATTCAGTATTCGTGCCGGGCACGTTAACCGGCGTCGACATATCCAGCCAGTCTTCCGGTTGCAGCCCGAGCAGCGCACTGGCGCTGTCTGCCAGATAACGCTGTAATCCCCGGTTCAGCACAGGCGTCATCGGCATTTTTTCCGCCGTATGTCCGGTGGATTTTGGCACGCAATGCGTCAGATGCAATGCATCCAGCAACCCCTGTTTGCTGCGCTCGCGTTCGGCACGCAGATTTTCCAGCACCTGAGGATCCGGATAGATGCCCAGCGTGGCACCCAGCGTTAAATCCCCGCCTTCCCAGTAGCCGCGCAAGGTCGGTAAATCATGCGTGGTGACCGTCGCCATCGCCTGAACGACATAGTTTTCAGGCGGCCGGTATGTGAAGGTTTTATCGTGCTCGAAATACAGCACTTTGTAGGAATAGACGCCGCTTTCACGCAGGCTGGCGACAATCTCTTTCGGCACAGTCCCCAGATCTTCACCGATCACCATGCACTGATGCCGCTGGCTTTCCAGCGCCAGTATGCCGAGCAGGTCTTCCAGCGGATAACGGACATACGCGCCGTTGCCCGCCTCTTCGTCAAACGGGATCCACCACAGACGCAGCAGTCCCATCACATGGTCGATGCGTAAAGCCCCGCATTCCGCCATATTTGCACGTAGCAAATCGATAAACGGCTGATAGGCACGGGCTTTCATTTCGTGAGGATCAATGGGCGGAAGGCCCCATTTTTGCCCCTGCGGCCCCAAAATATCCGGCGGCGCGCCAATTGTCGCATTCAGACAATACAACGACGGATCTGACCAGGTTTCCGCACCACCTTCCGCCACACCGACCGCCAGATCACGGTACAAACCCAGCGGCATCTCCAGCTCCACACTGCGCTGATAACACGCTGAAAATTGCGTATGCGCCAGCCATTGCAGCCACTGGTAGAACTCAATTTCACCGGCATAATGCTGGCCGAATTCCGCCACATCCGCCCCTTTGGCGTCACGATACGCATCGGGCCATACCGGCCAGCCCCACAATCCCAGATCTAAGTCCCGCAGATGAACATGCAGCGCATCGAACAGCGCCTGCTGGCGCAGACTTTCGCCACCCAGCAGCACAAAACGACGGAAATCCCGCTTGCGCTGGCTGGCTTCCGGCAGTTCACCAAAGAGCGGCCACGCCAGTTTCAGCGCATTTAGTTTCAGCCGCATCACCAGCGGATAATCGACAAACTCAGTGCTACGCGCCTGCAACAACGCATCGTGCGTTTCGATGGAATGCCACCAGCTTTGCGCTACATCGCTGGCAGTAAATTCTTCCACCGCATTCACGTCGATGTACGCCAGATTCAGCCAGCGTCGTGATGACGGGCTGTACGGGCTGGCGCTGAGAGGATTGGCCGGATACAGCGCGTGTATCGGGTTCAGCCCGACGAACGCGCCGCCGCGTTGGCCAACTTCTTCCACCATTTTTTTCAGGTCGCCAAAATCGCCGACGCCCCAGTTATTTTCCGACCGCAACGTATACAACTGAATCGTTGCACCCCATAGTTTTTTACCTGCCAGCAGCGCGGGCGGCTCATAACAGCGTGGCGGCACAACAATAATCCGGCACGACCAGATTTTGTCTTTTTGCGATAATGTCAGCTGGTGATAGCCCGTTGGCAATCCGGCACTGAGATTCAGAACTTTACCAACCTCAACGGTTCCTTCCGTCTGGTCGCCGTTTTCAAGCGTGAACTGCCAGTCGAATCCGCCGCTACCCTCCGGGGCCAGCAGCACTTTTTTGCCTTCGGTGAATACTTTTACCGCAGGCAAAGGCGTGACCTCGGGCACAAATTTCGGATCACGCCCCATGGCCGCCAGCAGCGATGCCCGCGTTTCGTTGGACACCGTTTCCACTTCATCCGACATATTGATAAAGCTGTCTAAAATACCTGCCCGACGCGAAGCCTCAACAAGTTGCTTATCCTCCATGCCTGCTCCTAACGTTTTGCCTGCCAGATGCGTTGCTGGTAATCGCGGATTGAACGATCGGCACTGAACATCCCGACGCGCGCAGTGTTAAGCAGCGTGCGGCGCGTCCATTCGTCAGCGTTGCGGTACAATTTATCGACCTCTTTTTGCGCTTCGCAATAGGCCGCAAAATCCGCCAGAACCAGATACGGATCGCCGCCATCGAGCAGGCTGTTGAGCATCAGATCGAAAGCCTTTTTATCACCGTTGGCATAAAAACCGCTGGCCAGTTCATCGAGGATCGCATTGAGATGTTTGTCTTTTTTCACCACAGCTTTCGGCTTATAGCCTTTCTTCAGCTCGGCTTTCACTTCATCAACGGTCAGGCCAAAGATGAAAATATTGTCTTCACCCACCTGTTCGGCAATCTCGACATTCGCACCGTCCAGCGTGCCAACGGTCAGCGCGCCGTTAAGCGCCAGTTTCATGTTGCCGGTGCCCGACGCTTCTTTACCCGCCGTTGAAATCTGCTCGGAAACGTCCGCCGCCGGGATCATCAGTTCCGCTACCGACACGCAATAATCCGGGATAAACACCACTTTGATTCGATCGGCCACGATCGGATCGTTGTTGATCTTCTCCGCGACCTGATTGATCGCATAAATGATATTTTTCGCCAGGTAATACCCCGGCGCCGCTTTGGCACCAAACAGGAAAACGCGCGGCACGATATCGAGTTTCGGGTTGTCGCGGATCTGGCGATAAAGTGAAAGAATGTGCAGCAAATTGAGATGCTGACGTTTGTATTCGTGCAGGCGCTTAATTTGTAAATCGAAAATGGCATCCGGATTGAGCCTGATGCCCATGCGATGCCAGACGTATTCCGCCAGCCGGACTTTGTTGTCGTGCTTGATTTTGCGGTAATGCTTACAGAATTTTTTATCTTTAACGCCGTCTTCCAGACCTTTCAGCAGATCCAGATTATTCACCCAGGAATCCGTTTTCAGGCGTTCATCAATCAGCGCGGAAAGCGCCGGATTACACTGTTTCAGCCAGCGGCGCGGTGTGATGCCGTTGGTGACGTTGTGGAATTTTTCCGGCCAGAGCTGGTGATATTCCGGGAACAGATCTTTGACCACCAGATCAGAATGCAGCGCCGCCACCCCGTTTACCGCAAAACCGGCCACCACACAGAGGTTCGCCATCCTTACCTGTTTGTCGTGATGCACGGCCAGTTTCGCCCAAACCGCCTCATCGCCCGGCCAGGTTTTGCTGACCAGCTTTTTGAAGTTGGCGTTGATTTGTTTAATGATTTGAAAATGTCTCGGCAGCAGGCTGCGCACCAGACTTTCGTCCCAGGTTTCCAGCGCTTCCGGCATTAACGTGTGGTTGGTATACGCAAACGTGCGGCTGGTGATATGCCAGGCATCGTTCCAGCTCAGCTGATGTTCGTCGATCAGAACACGCAGCATTTCCGGGATCGCGATGGTCGGATGGGTATCGTTGAGCTGAATCACTTCGTAATCCGGCAGCTCACTGATTTTGCGGCCAAGGAAATGATGACGCCGTAAAATATCTGCCACCGAACAGGCGCACTGGAAATATTGCTGCATCAGGCGCAGGCGTTTACCGGCCTGATGGTTGTCATTCGGATACAGCACTTTGGTGAGTTTGGCCGCATCAATTCCCTGCTGCTCGGCTTTGAGAAACTCGCCGTCATTGAATTTTTCGAGATCAAACGGGTGTGGATGCGTGGCTTCCCATAAACGCAGCGGCTGCGTAATTCCGTTGCGATAGCCCATCACCGGTAAATCCCAAGCTTCGCCGCGCAGCGTAAATTCGGGTTCCCAGCGGGAAACGCCCTGTTCGTTTTTCACAATTTTCCCGGCAATGCCAACATTCACCGCCAGCGAACTGTTATGTCGAAACCACGGATATTCACTGCGGTGCCAGTCATCCGGCGACTCTTTTTGTTTGCCATCGACAAAACGCTGACGGAATAAACCGTACTGATAGTTCAGGCCATAACCGGTGCCCGGTTGTCCGACCGACGCCATCGCATCGAGATAGCAGGCCGCCAGACGCCCGAGCCCGCCATTACCGAGCGCCGGATCGATTTCTTCTTCAAGCAGGTCTGTCAGGTTGATATCAAACTGCTCAAGCGCGCTGGCAACTTTTTCGTACCAGCCGAGATTAATCAGGTTATTACCGGTCAGGCGCCCGACCAGAAATTCCATCGATATGTAGTTAACGTGACGGGTGATCTTTTTACTTTTACTGCTCACGGACTCATTTTGCGGCGGGAGTTGCTCAGCCACGGCGGCGCTGACCGCGTGCCACCATTGATGCCGGGTCATGTCCCTGGCTGATGTAAGTCCAAACGCTTGCCACTGGCGGGTTAGTGCCGCCAAAAAAACATCCTGCTTGAGCGTGATTTTCGACATAGGGCAGTCTCTTTTCTGTCAGTGGGGACGGAACGTTTCCGTGAGAAAAAATGCAAATGTGATTTACCCAAAATAATTCGAGATGCAGGAAGGCGGCAAACGAACGAATCCCGATGAGCTTACACAGGTAAGTGATTCGTGTGAGTAAGAGCAGCCTACGCACCTGCAACTTGAAGTATGAAGGGCAAAAGTGTGATCTCTACACACTTATGTATAAACCCAATGCCGAAAAAATGCTCACTGCCTGAACGGCAAAAAATGCATAAAATCATGTCTGAGGGAGTTTCGGCATGGGCGGAGATGCCGTTAATACCCCACCCCAACCCTCCCCTTCGCAGGGGAGGGAGCTGATCGAGTTTTTTTGCGCCTCCCTGCGAAAGGCATGGAGCTGATCGGGCTTTATGCGCCTCCCCCTGCGAAGGGGGGGATGGGAGGGGATTTGCCTGGCGATTCAGAATTTATGTAATGCTTTTCTATTTCTGCCCGTAATAGGCGTCCGGCCCGTGTTTGCGGCTGAAGTGTTTGTGGAGCAGATAATCATCCATCGGATGCTGCGAGCGTTGCAACGTGCCGGTGATCCACGCCATTTTTGCGACTTCTTCCAGCACAACGGCGTTATGCACCGCCAGCTCCGGCGTGGTTCCCCAGCAGAACGGGCCATGCTGCGCCACCAAAATACCGGGCATGTGCATCGGGTTGATGCCTTGCAGTGTTTGAGCGATCACCTTGCCGGTTTCCAGTTCGTATTCACCGGCCACTTCTTCACGCGACAGCGGACGTGTGCACGGAATAGCGCCCGCGAAATAATCTGCATGCGTGGTGCCTAACGCGGGAATGGCAACCCCGGCCTGCGCCCACGATGTCGCATGCGTCGAATGGGTGTGAACGATACCGCCGAGTTCAGGGAAACGGGCATAAAGCTCAAGATGCGTCGCGGTATCCGATGACGGTCTGTAACGCCCTTCCACCACGTCACCGCGCAAATTCACGACCACCATATCGCTGGCCTGCATTTTTTCGTATTCCACACCGCTCGGCTTGATGACCACCAGCCCGCGCTCGCGGTCGATGCCGCTGACGTTGCCCCAGGTGAAGGTCACCAGACCGTAAGCCGGCAGCGCCATATTGGCGTCAAAGACACGCTGTTTCAGTGATTCCGTCATGCGACTTCTCCCATATCCAGCCCGGCTTTCTGCATTTTTTCCACCACCCACGCGCGCGCATTGCGGACTTCCTGCATCGGGTCGGCCGCGGTCTCACTCCACATTTCGATGAGATATGGCCCGCGATAGCCGCTTTTTTGCAACGTTTCGAAACAGCGCTCAAATTCCACGACGCCACTGCCAAAGGGGACGTTTTTAAATACGCCCGGCTGCGTATCTTTAATATGTACTGCGACGATGTGCCCGGCGCCGCTCGCCAGTTCCATCTGCACGTCGTTGTCCCAGGCGGATAAATTGCCGATGTCCGGATACAGCTGGAACCACGGGTTATTCAGGTAATGCGTATATCCCAACGCTTTGCTGATCGAATTCATCAGCGGGTAATCCATGATTTCCATCGCCAGCGTGACCTGCGCCCGGCTGGCCATTTCGACGGATTCCTGTAAACCGGCACGGAAACGCTCACGGGTATGATCGTTGGCCTGCTGGTAATAGACGTCATAACCGGCGAGCTGAATGACGCGAATGCCTAAATCCTGCGCCAGCACGATGGCTTTACGCATGATTTCCAGCCCCTGATTACGGGTGTCATCGTCTTCAGAGCCCAGCGGAAAACGCCTGTGTGCGCTCAGGCACATCGACGGAATGCGGATGCCGGTGCGAGAAATCGCATCGACAACCAGCAAACGTTGCTCGCGTGACCAGTCAAGCCGCGCCAACCGGCTATCGGTTTCATCGACCGACATTTCGACGAAATCAAAACCCAGCTCTTTCGCCAGCGTCAGGCGCATCAGCCAGTCTTCGCCCGCAGGCAAAGCTTTTTCATAGATCCCGAGTGGAACGGCTTTATGCATCATGCGATTTTCCTTAGCCCCAGAGCTGGCTGATGGATTTTTTGAACTGACGCGCCGCATCTACCGGGTCTTTGGCGTCACGGATACTGCGTCCTGCGATGAAAACGTGTACCGGAATGTCTTTGAACAGCGGTAAGTCTTCCAGCGCCAGACCGCCGGTGATGGTGACTTTAAAGCCCATATCCGAAAGGCGTTTAATTGCCGTAATATCGGCGTCGCTCCACGCCACACCGGCGGCCTGGGCGTCGCGACTGCGGTGATAAACCACCTGCTGAATGCCCGCGTCATGCCATTCTTTCGCCTGTTCCCACGTCCAGTAACCGGTCAGTTCAATCTGCACGTCGCCGCCAAATTCTTTCGCCACGTCCAGCGCGCCTTTGGTGGTGTTGATATCGGCGCAGCAAATCACGGTGACCCAGTCGGCGTTGGCTTCAAAACACATGCGCGAAAGGATTTTGCCCGCGTCGGCAATTTTGGCGTCAGCCAGCACGATTTTTTCCGGATAAAGCGCTTTCAGGTCACGCACCGCGCGCACACCTTCGGCCACGCACAGGATGGTGCCGACTTCGATAATGTCGACTTCGTTGGCAATCAGGCGCGTAGTTTTGTAAGCGTCGTCCATGGACTGGTTATCCAGTGCAACCTGCAACATCGGTAATGAGTGAGACATAGTGAATTCCTTCTCTGATGACTAAATAATGAATCAATAAGCCGCCGAAGCGGATGTCAGGTCGATTAAATCCAGTACCTGCTGAGCGGTGGTACAGGCGCGCAGGCGGTCGAAGTTGGCTTCATCATCAAACAGGTTCACGACCTGCATGATGCCCACTTCCTGATGCGCGTTGGCATCCACGGCGGCGAGCGTGATCAAGATATCCACCGGATCGTTATCTTCATGGTTAAACACCAGCGGCTTTTTCAGCGTGACCAGCGCAAAACCGGTTTTTTTGACGCCCTCTTCCGGGCGGCCATGTGGCATTGCCAGACCCGGCGCAATCACGAAATAAGGTCCAAAACGCTCAACACCATCCAGAATTGCCTGGTAATAACGTGGCTCGACGACATCAGCGGCGACCAGCATATCGACGCCAATTTTGACCGCTTCCTGCCAGGTTTCTGCCTCCGCGTTCAGACAGATCGAGTTATTCTCGGCCAGCGAATCTCGCAGTTTCATCGCGCGCTCCTTACTTTTTCAGTGAGGTCGGGAAGTGAGCATTAATGACTTCCATGACTTTCGGGCCGAAATCCGCCGCCGAAAGCATGTTGCGTACACCGACGACGTATTTGTTGCCGCTGACGGTGATTTCGTCGGCGACGTGCGTGGACGCGACGATAATGTCCGCGCCGCTAAGCTCAGATTTGTACTCACCGACCGCGCAGCTGTTCATGGTGTGATCCACGCCTTCCTGTGTCAGAAACTGCCCGATTTTCATCTTCATGATCATCGAACTGCCTTGCCCGCAACCGCAAACTGCCAGAATTCGTACTGTCATGGGAACCTCGTTGATTAGTGAGTAGTGGACTCATTAAGAGCTTGTTTTTCTGCATCTTCTTCGGCACGAAGCGTGCGACCGGCGAAGAACATATACAGCACTGCGATCACGGCAATCACGCCCATGAAGGCCATGCCAACGCTAAAGAATCCCTGCATCATTGGCGGCGCCAGAATTGACCAGTCGGCCATGCCCATCCAGGCGCTGAGGCCGGTCAGTTTGATAGCCCAGACGCAGCCGAAGATTTCGATCATCCCCATCACCAGACAGATTTTCAGCGCGGCGCGCCAGCCACCGAAGTGATTCGCGAATACGCCGATGGTGGCGTTGGAGAAGAACATCGGGATAAAGCCGGGAATGATCATGATGGAAGAACCCATGCCAAACAGAATGGCGACGGCTATCAGCTGGCCGATGGTGCCCCACATAAAGCCCCAGACCACCGCATTTGGCGCGAAGCTGTAAATCGCCGCGCAGTCGATCGCCAGAACAGCACCAGGAATTAAGCGTTGGGAGATCCCGTTAAAGGCTTCGGTCAGTTCAGCGACGAACATACGCACGCCCTGAATGATGATGAAAATGGCAACCGCAAACATCAGGCCGGTTTGCAGGATGTAAATCGTCCAGTGCGTTTTACCGGCCATTTTCTGCAACGTATCGAGGCCAAACGAGCAGAGGATAATGCCGAAGAACACGGTCATCACGATGGCGGTAGAAACGATATTGTCGTGGAAAATATTCAGCCAGCCGGGCAGTTTGAGGTCTTCAACGCTGTCCTCTTTCTTACCGAGATACGGTGCGATTTTGTAGGCAATCCATGACGCAAACTGCTGCTGGTGCCCGATAGAAAAACCACTGTTTTCCGTTACGGACTGCGTCGGTTTGTACATCATGTTGGAGGTGATCCCCCAGTACAGCGAAACCAAAATCGCCGTCGACCAGATGGTGGTCCACATTGGCCAGCCAATGATGAAGAAGAAGACGGCGATAAGACCCGCCTGCTGGAACATGATGTGGCCCGTCAGCATGATGGTGCGGATACCGGTAATACGGCGGAAAACCACCATCAGGATGTTCAGCGCGAGCGCGATAAGCACCGCATAACCGACCCAACTGTAGGCATCACCCATGCGTTCTACCGTCGCCATCATTGACGCGTAGGTATCTGAAATGGCACCGTTAATGCCGTAGACCTCAGAAAGTTTTGCCACCACAGGTTTAAATGTGCCGGTCAAAATGCCGGATCCCGCCTGCAATAACATAAAACCGATGATGGTTTTGATGGTGCCTTTGATGATAACCGTCGCGCTCTTTCTGAGCAGGATGTAACCGAGCAGGGTGACAAGCCCCAGCAATAACGGCGCGTTGGTCATTACCTGATTAAAAAATACGGTAAAGAGGGTGTAGAGGAATTCCATAAAACTCTCCGTCTGACCTTGTTTGATCTTCTCGGCGCAGGGCTCTGCACTAAAAAGTGAGGGACAGGTGCACTCTAATGCTCACATCGAATCAGATAAAGATTCACAATGATTATTTGTGAGCGGTCTCGCAAGATATCGTTATCCCACCTGTCACCTCGTCATCACTGAATTAATATTTAGTATATTTATCATATATATAAACAAGAATACTTATTACATACACTTCGTGCTTATTCAGATAACCTGTCATTCCATTGCCCGTAACCGGTCAAGAACTCGCGATTAAAGTCATTGTCACGACAAAATTTCAATGATAAGTTTCTCACAATCAAGTCATATATAATCATTTAATGATTCATTGTGACTTAATCATTCAAACCAAACTCAGATGAGGGAATACAATGAGCAAAGTAGAAACGATCAGCCGCGAATCCTGGATCCTCAACACTTTCCCGGAATGGGGCACCTGGCTGAACGAAGAAATCGAGCAGGAAAAAGTCGCGCCGGGCACTTTTGCGATGTGGTGGCTGGGTTGTACGGGGATTTGGCTGAAATCTGAGGGCGGCGCGAATATTTGTGTCGATTTCTGGTGTGGCGTGGGCAAGCAAAATCACAGCAGCCCGCTGATGAAAACCGGCCACCAGATGCAACGCATGGCGGGCGTGAAAAAGCTGCAACCGAACCTGCGCACCACGCCGTTTGTGCTTGATCCTTTTGCGATCAGAGAGATCGACGCCGTATTGTCCACCCACGATCACAACGATCATATTGATGTGAACGTCGCGGCCGCTGTGATGCAAAATTGCGCTTCCGATGTGCCGTTTATCGGCCCGCAAACCTGCGTGGATTTATGGATTAGCTGGGGCGTGCCGAGAGAGCGTTGCATCGTGATGACGCCGGGCAAAGTGTTGAAAATCAAAGATGTGGAAATTCATGCGCTGGATTCTTTCGATCGCACCGTGCTGATCACGTTGCCTGCCGACCAGAAAGCGGCGGGCGTTTTGCCGGACATGATGGATCAGCGTGCAGTGAATTATCTGTTCAAAACGCCGGGCGGAAACCTGTATCACAGCGGCGATTCACATTATTCCAACTACTACGCGAAACACGGCAACGAGTACAAAATTGATGTCGCCCTCGGCTCCTACGGCGAGAACCCCCGTGGCGTGACCGACAAAATGACCAGCGTCGATATGCTGCGTATGGCGGAATCACTGAATACAAAAGTCGTGATCCCGTTCCACCATGATATCTGGTCGAATTTCCAGGCCGACCCGCAGGAAATCCGGGTGCTGTGGGAGATGAAAAAAGACCGCCTGAAATACGGCTTCAAGCCTTTTATCTGGCAGGTTGGGGGCAAGTTCACGTATCCGAATGACAAAGATAATTTCGAATATCACTATCCGCGCGGGTTCGAAGATTGCTTCACGACAGACACCGACTTACCGTTTAAATCGTTTTTATAATTGCCTGAACTTAGGCCCTAAATCATTCGAGTTGCATCAAGGCGGCAACTGAGTGAATCCCCGGGAGCATACATCAGTATGTGACCGGGGTTCGCGAAGGCGGCCAACGCAGAGGCAGCTCGAAGGATGACGGGCAATAATGACGATGTTATTCGCATTACTGCTCGTTTATAATCACGCGGTAATCATCAACTTTCGGATTCCCCCGCGGAGACACCATGACAGAGCCACAACGCCACAATGCCATCCTTGATCTTTTGCAGCGTCAGGGCCAGATTTCTGTCGCTGATGTCATTGATCATTTTGATATTTCACCGGCCACAGCGCGCCGTGATATCACTAAACTCAATGAGTTGGGGAAATTGCGCAAAGTGCGTAACGGCGCTGAAGCCGTTAACCAGCCGCGCCAGAACTGGACTCCGCTCAATATTCACCAGACCCATAATCTCAACGAAAAAATGCGTATCGCCAAAGCCGCGGCCGAATTGTGCCAGCCGGGCGAAAGCGTGGTGATTAACTGCGGCTCAACCGCGTTTTTGCTGGGGCGCGAGATGTGCGGGAAAGACATTCAGGTGATCACCAACTATTTGCCGCTGGCCAATTACCTGATTGAGCAGGAACACGACAGCGTGGTGATCATGGGCGGTCAGTACAATAAAAGTCAGTCGATTACGCTGGCGCCGCAGGATGGTGATGCGAGCCTTTACGCCGGGCACTGGATGTTTACCAGCGGCGCAGGGCTGACCACTGATGGTCTGTATAAAACCGATATGCTGACCGCGATGGCGGAGCAGAAGATGCTGAATTACGTCGGAAATCTGGCGGTTCTGGTCGACAGCAGTAAAGTCGGGCAACGCGCAGGTATGCTGTTCAGCCGCACGGAACAAATCAATGTGCTCATTACCGGCAAAGAAGCCGACGGCGAAATTATCGAAAAATTACGCCTCAAAGGCGTGAAAGTGATTCTGGTTTAACCTTTATCCCTGCAATCCCTCTGGTCTTCGCCGGGCAATTATTGGGTAGAATGGCGGCATAACACTTTATAAGGTTCGATCAGAATGAAACAGTTTGAAGCAATCAGCGTTGAACAGGCGCATACCCGCCTGAAATCCGGCGAAGCGGTTATGGTCGATATTCGTGACCCGCAAAGTTTTGGTGCCGCACATGCGCCCGGCGCATTCCATCTGAGCAATGAAAGCATGCACGCCTTTATGGAACAGGCCGATGCCAAAACGCCGGTTCTGGTCATGTGCTATCACGGCATCAGCAGCCGTGGCGCGGCACAATTCCTGATCAGTCAGGGATTTGAGTCGGTTTACAGCGTTGACGGCGGCTTTGAAGCCTGGTCACAAACCTTCCCGAAAGATATCGAAGCCTGAACCTCACCTCTCTCCGGCGCAGACTATAGTTTTTAGAAACCGAGTCTTTATAAACCGAGTCTTTATAACCAGGCTATCGGGTTTGCGCCGAAAATGTTCTTAAGCTGAAAAAGCTACATTTCTCCAGTGTTGATATAATTTCCGCCTACTATCGACAGGATTTCAAGATGAAACAACTGAACACAACTCGTTCTCTGGGTATGCGTACGCTCGCCGTTCACGGTGGCCAGCAGCCCGATGCCCAGACCGGTGCCGTCGCGACACCGATTACCGCCTCTTCCGCGTTCTCCTACCCGGATTTTGACAGCGGCGCACGTCGTTTCAGCGGTGAAGAGCCGGGCTATATGTACAGCCGCTTTGCTAACCCGACGGTGACGGTTTTCGAGCAGAAACTGGCCGCGCTGGAAGGCGCTGAAACCTCTGTGGCCTGCGCCAGTGGCATGGCGGCGATCAGCGCAACATTGTTTGCCCTGCTGGTGCCGGGCGATGAAATCATTCATGTTGGCACGCTATACGGCGGAACCGAAGGCGTGGTGCGAAATCTTCTGCCACGTTATGGCATCAAACCGGTACACGTCGCGAACGTCGGCGAACTGGAAGGGGCATTCACCAAAAAAACCAAAGTCGTGCTGGTTGAAACACCGGCAAACCCGGGGCTGGACATTGCCGATCTGGCAGAAATCGCGCGTTTATCCAAAGCGGCAGGCGCCATCAGCGTGGTGGATAACACCTTTGCGACACCTTACCTGACGCGTCCGCTGGCGCTGGGAATTGATATCGTTTTGCACTCGGCGACCAAATACATCAGCGGTCACGGCGATGCGACCGGCGGCGTAGTGGCCGGTTCTGCGGCATTAATTACGCCCATCCGCACGCTGAGCCTGAAACAGTTCGGCGGTTGCCTGAGCCCGTTCGAAGCCAGTTTACTGATACGCGGGCTGAAAACGCTGCCGTTGCGCGTCGAAGCAAGCTCACTGAGCGCACAGGCGGTAGCGGAATTCCTCGACAGTCACAGCGCAGTGGAAACGGTATTCTATCCTGGGCTGCCGGAACATCCGGGCCATGCCGTCGCAGCGCGTCAGATGAAACTGTTCGGCGGGATTATGGCGATTGAGCTGAAAGGCGGGCTGAACGCTGCACGGACTTTCCTCGATAAGCTGAACATCATCACGCAGGCAGTTTCCCTCGGCGATACCGATTCGCTCGCCTGCCACCCGGCCTCCACCACTCACAGCGCCGTCGCGCCGGAAGTCCGCCGTAAGAGCGGGATTACCGACGGTCTGGTACGTATCAGCATCGGTATCGAAGACACCGACGACCTGATTGCCGATCTGGAACAGGCGCTGGAAGGGCTTTAAGTATCCGCATATGCAACGTCGCCGCCCGGCGACGTTGCAACAGACTTCGATCCATCTCACACCCACATCATTTATTTGTTCACAGCAGGCAGCACCGCACCCGTAAATTCCCCTCCTTCCCCCGACTGACGTTATAATCGACTTCCCCCACGCTGGCAGATAAGGTATTGCCCTAAAATGGCGGCAACAAATCAAACAATTAGGGAAATCACTTAACGCTATGGTGCGCATTCTTAACCTGAACAACCCTCGCCTCGCTCAGGCTTTTGTCGATTACATGGCGACGCAGGGTTTTACGCTGACGATTAAACACGAAAGTCAGGAAGTCCAGCTCTGGCTGGAAGACGAATCACGTCTGGAAGAGGCAGAAAAGCAGGTCGCGCTGTTTGTTCGTGATCCGCTGCATCCACGTTATCAGGCCGCCAGCTGGCAAACCGGCAAGGCGCAGCCGGGTTTGCGGATGTCGCATACCCCCTTTATGAAAACGCTGCGCAGCCGTGCAGGCCCGCTGACGATTGGCATGATCGTGCTGTGTATCGCCGTCTATATTCTTCAGCAGATGGTCGGTTTTGAGCAGGTCATGAACTGGCTGGCATGGCCGGACAGCTCGCGGTATTTGCAGGTCTGGCGCTGGTTTACACCTGCGCTGATGAATTTTTCCTTATTTTCATTGCTCATTAATCTGGTCTGGTGGTGGTATATGGCGAGCCAGATTGAACAGCATCTCGGCAGCGGAAAACTATTCACCGTCACGCTGATTGCGGCGCTGATCAGCGGCTGGGGTCAGTCGATGGTCAACGGTTCCTGGTTCGGCGGTTTGTCCGGCGTGGTCTACGCTCTGATGGGTTATGTCTGGCTGACCGGCGTGTTGAAACCTGAAAGCCGGTTGTACGTTCCCGGCGGATTACTGGCTATTTCGCTGATCTTCATGTTCATCGGCTATGCCACAGGCGGTGCAGCGGTGGCTAATGCCGCCCACACATTTGGCCTGGGTCTGGGTCTGGTGATGGCATTTGTTGATACGCGCTTACCGCGCAAAAAACGCAAGTAGGGGATTTGGGTGAAACAAACACAACGCCATGACGCGATTATCGAGTTAGTTCGCCAGCAGGGTTATGTCAGCACCGAAGAACTGGTCGATCATTTCGCGGTCAGCCCGCAAACCATCCGCCGCGATCTCAATGACCTGGCCGAGCAGAATAAAATCCACCGCCATCACGGCGGTGCAGCGCTGCCATCAAGCTCCGTTAACGCAGCCTATAACGACCGTAAAGTGATGTGGTCAGAAGCGAAGGCGCGCATTGCTCAACGCGTCGCGGATCAGATCCCGGACGGTTCCACACTGTTTATTGATATCGGCACCACGCCGGAAGCCGTGGCGTACGCACTGCTCAATCATAAAGATCTGCGGATTGTAACCAACAACCTGAACGTGGCGACACTGTTCAGCGCCAAAGACGATTGCCGTCTGTTCCTCGCCGGTGGCGAAGTCCGTGCCCGCGATGGCGGTGTGATGGGTGAAGCGACGCTCGATTTTATCTCCCAGTTCCGCCTCGATTACGGCATTCTTGGCATCAGCGGTATTGATATGGATGGCTCGCTGCTCGAATTCGACTATCACGAAGCGCGAACCAAGCGCGCGATTATCGAAAACTCCCGCTGTGTAATGCTGGTGACTGACCATTCCAAGTTTGGCCGTAACGCAATGGTTAACCTCGGTAAAATGGATTTGATTCACTATCTTTTTACCGACAAACAGCCACCCGAGAGCGTGAAGCAAATCATCGATAAGTACGACGTACACCTCGAGCTTTGCTGATTTCCCACTCTTTCAGGGAGCGTCACCCGGGCGCTCCTGCTTTATCTCCCTTCCCCGCTTCTGCTTAAAACGAACAATTTCGAAAAATTCCACGCGTTGTCGCGTTCGGTTTTGTCCCCGCCTCACCGTTTTGCTCGTTACTGACACAAAAATGTTACCTCCATCACGCATAATTGTTTTTATTTGGTTAACTCTTGGCTTGTTTGTCGAATCTCGATTACAATCGTGAGCGAAAACGAACATAAAAGAGCTATTGCGAACATCTGGAGGAAGATGACGTGGAAACCAAAGACTTGATCGTAATTGGTGGCGGTATTAATGGTACCGGCATCGCAGTAGATGCAGCTGGCCGCGGGCTGTCTGTTCTGCTGCTTGAAGCGCAAGACTTGGCCTGCGCGACCTCTTCGGCCAGTTCTAAACTGATCCACGGTGGCCTGCGTTACCTGGAACACTACGAATTCCGTCTGGTCAGCGAAGCGCTGGCTGAACGTGAAGTGCTGTTAAAAATGGCACCGCATATTGCCTTCCCGATGCGTTTCCGTTTACCGCATCAACCGCATTTGCGTCCGGCCTGGATGATCCGCGCCGGTCTGTTCTTGTACGACCATCTGGGTAAACGTACCAGCCTGCCCGCCAGTAAAGGCCTGAAATTCGGCAGCGAATCGGTACTGAAACCAGAACTGACCAAAGGTTTTGAATACTCAGACTGCTGGGTTGACGATGCGCGTTTAGTCGTCGTCAACGCACAGGAAGTGGAAGAGCGCGGCGGTGAAGTGCGTACCCGCACCCGCGTCACCCGCGCATGGCGTGAAGACGGTTTGTGGATGGTGGAAGCCGAAGATATCGATACCGGCAAAACCTTCACCTGGCGCGCCAAAGGGCTGGTGAATGCGACCGGCCCGTGGGTTAAACATTTCTTCGACGATGGCCTGAAGCTGAAATCGCCGTACGGCATCCGCCTGATCAAAGGCAGCCATATTGTGGTCCCGCGCGCGCACAATCAGCCGCAGGCTTACATTCTGCAAAACGAAGATCATCGCATTGTTTTTGTCATCCCGTGGCTGGATGAGTTCTCGATTATCGGCACTACCGACGTGGAATATCACGGCGATCCGAAAGACGTGAAAATCGACGATAACGAAGTGAGCTATCTGCTGAAAGTGTATAACGACCACTTTAAAAAGCAGCTGACCACTGAAGATATTGTGTGGACTTACTCCGGCGTGCGTCCGTTGTGTGATGATGAGTCAGATTCTCCGCAAGCCGTCACCCGTGATTACACGCTGGATGTTCACGATCAGGATGGCAAAGCGCCGCTGCTTTCCGTGTTTGGCGGCAAGCTGACGACCTACCGTAAACTGGCCGAGCACGCGCTGGAAAAACTGGTGAAGTACTATCCGAAAGCCGGCCCTGCCTGGACGAAAACTGCCGTCCTGCCGGGCGGGAAGCTGAATGGCGATCGCGATACCTACAGCGCAAATCTGCGCAGTCGCTTCAAATGGTTACCGGAATCACTGGCCCGCCGTTATGCCCGCACCTACGGCAGTCAGACAGAACTGTTCCTGAATGACGCGACCGGCATCGAATCGCTGGGCGAAGATTTCGGTCACGGTTTTTTTGAAGCCGAATTGCGTTATCTGGTTGAAAAAGAGTGGGTTTCACAGCTAGATGATGCCATCTGGCGTCGTACCAAACTCGGTATGTGGCTGGATAAAGCGCAGCAACAGCGCGTCGCCGAATGGCTGGAAACGCACAAACAGCAGAAGAAACATTTGTCGCTGGCGTCGTAAAAATTGCTTATGAAACACGTGAATCCCTGACCTTGCGTCGGGGATTTTTTTATCTGTTCCCCTTCACTTTTTCTGCTTTCCTCACACCTGTGAACCGCCTCACAACGCATATACTTTTAAAAGTTTAACTTCCTCCATCTAATTGATTTAGTTGTATTTATACTGTGAATAAAACGATAAATACCCCACCTTAAAATCAATCATTCCACGGACGCTTTACCCAAAAGGACTTCACCCATGACCGGATTTCCCGCTGCCCGCCGGGGTGATATGACCCCATTGGCGGCCCGATTGTTCAGGGCTCGCTGGGCGTGATGATGGGTGCGCCCACCGGCGTGGCGTGTTCCGTCTGCCCCGGCGGTGTGCTGGAAGGCAACCCGGTTAACCCGTCGCTCGGTGCCAAAGTCCTGCCCGGCGAGACCGATATCGCGCTGCCCGCGCAGCTGCCGTTTTTCCTTTCGCGTGCCTACAGCAGTTATAAAACGGACACGCCCGCGCCGGTCGGGATGTTTGGCCCCGGCTGGTCGGCGGCGGCGGATATCCGCCTGCAAATCCGCACCGATGAACTTATCCTTAACGACAACGCCGGGCGCAGCATTCATTTCCATCATCTGCCTCCCGGCCAGATTGCCTTCAGCCACAGCGAAAAACTCTGGCTGGCGCGCGGCGGCGTCGATAAACAAATCGAGGCTCATCCGCTCAGCAAGCTCTGGCAGGCGCTGCCGGAGGAACTGCGCCACAGCCCGCATCATTATTTTGTCGCCAATGACGCCACCGGCCCGTGGTGGATTTTGGGCTGCGTGCAGTTACCCGAAACCGCAGAAGATGTGCTGCTGCGCCCGCTGCCCGCCAGCCGGTTATTGCTCGGACTGACCGACCGTTTCGGCAATCAGCTTAACTATCATCGCGACGCAGAAGGCGAATTCGCCGGGCAGATTACCGGCGTCACCGTCACCCGACCGGACGGCAGTCAGTCCACGCAAACCTATGATGAGCGCGGTAATCCAACCGTACAAACCGAGGGCGGGCTGACCCGACAGACTGAATTCGACAGCGCGGGCAGGCTGACGCGGCTGGTCAACGAAAACGGCGTCGATACGACATTCAGCTACGACGCCATGGACCGGCTGACTCAGGAGGTCGGTTTCGACGGGCGCGTGCAAAACTATCAGTACAACGCCGCCGGTCAGCTAATCCGCAGCGACGACGCCGGCAACCGAAACTGCACGCACCCCGACCTGAACACGCCGCTGACCAATACGCTGCCGGTCTGGTACCACAACCGCATCCAGCGCGACGAACGGTATGTTTATGAATACGACAAATTTGGCAATCTGACGGAAAAACGCCCGTACCGCAACGGCTGGCGGGAAGCACCGCGCGGCGCCATCGGCCATTTCGCCTACGACCAGGCGCACCGGCTGACGCGTTTCACGGCAGAAGAGGACGGCCAGACACTGACGCAGGCGCGCTATATCTACGACCCGCTCGGACGTCGCGTCGGCAAGCTCGTCACGCAAATCAATCCGCAATCCGCCGAAACAGAAACCCAAAACATCTGGTTCGGCTGGGACGGCGACCGGCTGGTGCTGACCGAAAACCGCGACACGCAGCTGCATACCATTTATCACCCGAACAGCTTCGTCCCGCTGCTGCGCGCCGAGCACGTGCGGATGGAAGACAGCCACCGCTCGCTGGCGGAAAAACTGGAAGAAGAAAACGGCAGCGCGTTCCCGACCGAACTGCATCTGCGCCTGAATGAAGTCGAAAAGGACATCCGCAAAAATCACTTGAGCGACGACAATCAGCAATGGCTGGACGCCGTCGGCCTGAAAGCCGAAAACCTCGCGCTGTGGCTCGACCCGCTGCCACAGGGTGACGCACTCAAACTACACCTTTATCACTGCGACCACCTCGGCACGCCGATTGCGCTGATTAATCACAAAACCAGCAAAGTGGAATGGAGTGCGGTGTTGGACGTCTGGGGCAACGCAGTCGATGTTTTCAACCCGTACAAACTGCGCCAGCAGATAAGAATGCAGGGGCAGCAATATGACGAGGAATCAGGGCTGCATTATAACCGCCATCGTTATTATGACCCGATGCAGGGAAGATATATTACGCAGGATCCGATTGGGTTGAGAGGCGGGTGGAATTTATATACTTATGCGTTGGATCCAATTGAATTCATAGACCCACTAGGTCTTTATCAAGTGTGTCACAGGAAGTTCGACCCTGTTCCAGTCCCATATGCAAGACACTGTTACATAAAATTTGAAAATGGAACAACCTCAAGCTTTGACAATAAAGGGGTTCATGCAGATCCCGCGCCTAATAAAGCTGGAACGATTTGCACAGAACACCAAAATTCATCATTAGATGAATGCATTAGGGAAGCCATGAAAAATTGCAAAGGGAAAGATTATAATTTCACTGAATTTAACTGTTGTCATTGTGCAGAACAGGCAATGAAATCTTGTGGTGCATTTCTCCCTAAAATATCATGGCCCAATTTTCCAGCAAATCCGGGACCTCAACCGGGAGAATCTGGTTATAGCCGCGATCCGGTATTTGGATCAAGCTTGGGTGGAGAGTAAAATGAAAAAGATATTTTTTCAGAATTAGTTTGGATATTTCTGTTTGTTTTTTTACTTTTTGAATTGAAAAACATTCCCATTTACTCATATGACCGTTTGGGTTTATCTGATAATACCATTACGGCATTCATTTGGTCATTGCCATTTATTTGTGGGATTAGGGTTGCATGGCGCATTAATTTTAGTGCATGGTGGCTATGTTGCACATATGCGTTTTTAATAGCAATTTCCATTGCAACATACAATGTTTATGTATATAAGCAGAATCAATCTACAGACTTCCCTGGATGGATTGGTAGTATATGGTTATTGGTGATTTTTTTCAGTTTGAGTTTTATTGATATTTTTGTGGGATTTATACTCAGCATCTTGTTGAAAAAAATACTTTCAAAGTAAATATTTCGTAAGCATTCTTGATGTTATTGTAGCTTGAGACTGAATTATTTTTAGCATGAACGATGCTAATATCTTGAGCATTAATTCCGAGCTGACCGGCTTAGCGAACAGAGTCAGTAATTGGTGGCCCGGAAGCGCCTGTGAAAATGAAAATAAAATGAAGCCGGAATGCAGCCTGGCCGAGGAAACTCAACATGTTCCACAGCGCACACCGGAGACTACAGCTGGCACTAATCAATGAAGATGGCAGCCTTTTTTGGCAGGAGGATATGTGCTGCACGAAGAGAACCTGGAAAATTTGCAGTAACTGATTCACCTGCTTGGGCAACATTACGACGACGAATCGGGGCTGCATTATAACCGTCATCGTTATTATGACCCGATGCAGGGACGGTATATTACGCAGGATCCGATTGGGTTGAGCGGGGGATGGAATGGGTATCAATATACAAAAAATCCCACAAAACAGATTGACCCTCTTGGATTGGCAGGATGGGATAGCCTGGGTAATGGAGGCCTTGGAGCGGTTTGTCAACAAGTAGGCTCAGCAGGTAGCAGGCTGCCTCAAAGTATGGCTGAGGCCGAAATACATGATATAGAAACAATGCATAATGCCTACAACCCACTTGGCGAATATGTGTATGGGTTAAGTGTCGGTTCAGCCGTTGTCGGGATGGCTGGTATTAGTGGACCAGTAACCGCTTTAGCACTAATAAATAAGAGTGCTGGATGTATTGAAGACACAGCTAAAGAGATGATAATTGAAAAAGAGCGAAATCCTAAAAAACTGGCACTAACTTGCACAAAAGGTTTTATAAATAAAGAATCGTCATCATTGCAAGGGAAAATATCAGATTACCTTATTGATAGCCTATCCGAATACGAACAGAAACAATAGAATGCATTCTGAGTATAAAAAATGAGAAATGTAAAGAAATCAACACTGGCAATGATAATTATAATTGCAGGTTTGTCACTAGCATTAACAATACAGTTAAGGACTTTCATAAACGAAGATAAGTTAGACATTCTAAACAACAAAATTTATATGAATAAAAATAAATTTGATGAATTACGTAAATTAGCAGATCACGGAGATATGAAAGCACAAACAGATTTAGGACTTGCTTATGGTACCGGAAACGGTATGCAGAAAAACTATACTAAAGCACGCTACTGGTATGAGAAAGCAGCAAAGCAAGGGTTTGCAGAGGCTCAATTTAATCTGGGTCTCTTATATGAAAAATCCGGAGAATACCCGCAAGCAAGAGAATGGTATAGTAAAGCCGCCGAACAAAGCTTCACAAAGGCCCAGGTAAACCTTGGTGTTTTGTATAACCAGGGCTTAGGTGGGGATATAGATTATGAAAAATCCCGCGTTCTTTTTACAAAAGCAGCTGAAAAAAAATAATCCGACTGCAATTTACAATTTAGGACATATATACAATTATGGATTAGGCGTGAATCAAGATTATACGCTTGCGGCAAGTTTCTATCTTCAAGCAACAAAGTTAGGATCCCCCGAAGCTAAAAATTCATTAGCATTATTTTATGCGCAAGGGCTTGGAGGTCTTACTATTAATAGAGGCCAGGCTTTAAAGTTAATAATAGATTCAGCCAAGCAGGGCTATCCGGAGGCTCAAAATAATTTAGCAATTCTTTACTCAGATGGAGTAGATGAACTACCCGTTGATAATCAGCAGGCCTATGCATGGTATTCAGTAGCATTTAAAAACGGGAAAGAAAGCGCAAAAGAATCGCGAGAAATAATAGCTAAAAAATTAACTCACACTGAATACTTACAAGCAAACAGACTCGCTTGTGAATATATTAAAAAATATGAATCACCTGATTTTTAAAAGTAAAAAATCAAACATGCCAATCCAGAACTGGTGACTTAAAACTGGCGATGAGTCGTTTTATTATTGAATTCGCCGACCATATCGGCGGTAACCCTATATTGGTTACACTGGACTATTTACAGAGTCTAAAAAAATCCCCGACGTCTTGCCGGGGATTCATTTCAGCGTTTTCTCTGCACCAACCCCCTACAACTTCACCGGCTTAATGTTCCAGATCTCATCCGCGTATTCCTGAATCGTGCGGTCAGACGAGAAATAGCCCATGTTGGCGATGTTGTGCAGCGTGCGCCGCGTCCACTCTTCCGGCAGTTTATACAGCTCATCGACTTTATCCTGCGTATCAACATAACTGCGGTAATCCGCCAGCACCTGATAGTGATCGCCCAGATTCACCAGCGTATCGAACAGGTTCGTGTAGCGCTTTGGCTCGCCAGGGCTGAATACGCCGGTCGCGATTTGCGTTAGCACCTGATGCAGCTCGGCGTCCTGTTCAAAGTAGGTATGCGGGTTGTAGCCTTTTTGTCGCAGTTCTTCGACTTGTGGCGTGGTATTGCCGAAGATAAAGATGTTTTCCTCGCCCACGTGTTCGAGCATTTCGACATTCGCGCCGTCCAGCGTACCGATCGTCAGCGCGCCGTTTAATGCGAATTTCATGTTACTGGTGCCCGATGCTTCGGTGCCCGCCAGCGAGATCTGTTCGGAAAGATCGGCTGCCGGAATGATCAGTTGCGCCAGGCTGACGCTGTAGTTCGGAATAAACACCACCTTCAGTTTATTACCGATACGCGGATCGTTGTTGATCACCGCCGCTACGTCGTTGATCAGCCGGATGATCTGTTTGGCTGCATAATACGCCGACGCCGCTTTACCGGCGAAAACCACCGTGCGCGGCACCCAGTTTGCATCAGGCTCTTCCAGAATGCGGTTATATCGCGTGATGACGTGCAGCACGTTCATCAACTGGCGTTTATATTCGTGGATACGTTTAATCTGCACATCGAACAGGCTTTTCGGATCGACGACAATATTCAGCTTCTGGGCGATGTACAGCGCCAGCCGTTTTTTGTTATCCAGCTTCGCCTTTCGGATCGCCTGCAGGAAGCTCGGGTAATCCAGATTTTGTTTCAGTTCAGAAAGCTGGCTGAGATCAGAACGCCAGGTCTGGCCGATGGCGTCATCAATGACCGCCGACAGCGGTTTATTGGCCAGCGCCAGCCAGCGGCGCGGGGTGACGCCGTTGGTTTTATTGCAGAAACGATCCGGGTAAATGTGCGCGAAATCCGCAAACAGCGACTGCACCATCAGATCGGAATGCAGCGCAGACACGCCGTTCACTTTATGACTGGCAATCACCGCCAGCCACGCCATCCGCACTTTACGACCGTTGCCTTCATCGATAATAGACACGCGGGACAGCAGGCCGTTATCGTTGGGGATCTGTTCCGCGACTTCTTTGAGGAAATGATCGTTAATCTGGAAAATAATCTCAAGATGACGCGGCAGGATCTTACCAATCATATCCACCGGCCAGGTTTCCAGCGCTTCGCTCATCAGCGTGTGGTTGGTGTACGAGAACACCCGACACACGGTTTCCCACGCGTCTTTCCACTCGAATTTATGCTCGTCAATCAGCAACCGCATCAGCTCAGGGATCGACAGCACCGGGTGCGTGTCGTTGAGGTGAATAGCAATTTTGTCAGCCAGATTGTCGAAGGTATGGTGCGTGGTGTAATGGCGATTGAGAATGTCCTGCACGGTCGCCGACACCAGGAAATACTCCTGACGCAGACGCAGCTCACGGCCTGAATAGGTGGAATCGTCCGGGTATAGAACGCGCGATACGTTCTCGGAATGGTTTTTATCTTCCACTGCCGCGAAATAATCGCCCTGATTGAATTTACCCAGATTAATTTCGTTACTGGCCTGCGCGCCCCATAGCCGGAGCGTGTTGGTGGCGTCGGTATCGTAGCCCGGAATGACCTGATCGTAGGCGCAGGCGATAACTTCTTCGGTTTCCAGCCAGCGGGTTTTCACGCCCTCATGCTGCACACGACCACCGAAACGCACTTTATAACGGGTGTTGTAGCGCTGGAACTCCCACGGGTTACCGTACTCCAGCCAGTAGTCAGGTGATTCTTTTTGCTCGCCGTTGACGATGTTTTGCGCGAACATCCCGTATTCATAGCGGATGCCGTAACCGCGCCCCGGCAGTGCCAGCGTGGCCAGCGAGTCGAGGAAACAGGCTGCCAGACGCCCCAGACCGCCGTTGCCCAAACCGGGGTCATTCTCTTCGCCGATCAGTTCTTCGAGATCAAAACCCATTTCATCGAGCGCACATTTGAGATCGTCATAAATACCCATCGCCAGCAGCGCATTGGAGAGAGTCCGCCCAATCAGAAACTCCATCGACAGATAATAAACCTGCCGGACGTCCTGTGAGGTTTGCGCCCGGTTGGAGCGCAGCCAGCGTTCCACCATACGATCGCGCACCGCAAACAAGGTGGCATTCAGCCAGTCATGTTGCGTCGCAATGGACGGATCTTTGCCGATGATAAACATCAATTTATAGGCAATAGAGTGTTTCAGCGCTTCGACACTGACTGTCGGTGAGTTGTAATTAAACGGTGAAGTCATAACGTTACATTCCCGATCTGGTTAGCTATGTTCAGGGTTCAGGACAACAGACGGTTGTACAGCGTGAGATATTCCTGCGCTGCCACCTTCCAGCCGAAATCAATACCCATGGCGTGTTGTTGCACGTGTCGCCAGTGCTTAGGACGGCTCCACAAAACAAAGGCCCGGCGGATCGCATTTCCCAGCGATTTCCCCGTTGCTTCTTCAAAAACAAAACCACTGGCCGTTCCGTCAGCCAGATTTTCCAGCGCACAATCCACGACCGTATCCGCCAGCCCGCCGGTACGGCGCACCAGCGGCAACGTGCCGTATTTCAGTCCGTAAAGTTGGGTTAATCCGCACGGTTCAAACCGGCTCGGCACCATGATGACGTCAGCGCCACCGATGATCCGGTGGGAGAACGCTTCGTGATACCCCAACTGAACGCCGACCTGCCCCGGATTATCCGCCGCGGCGGCCAGAAATGCCTGTTGCAACACGGCATCGCCTGCGCCCAGCAGCGCAAGCTGGCCGCCACGTTCGAGTAAATCAGGCAACGCTTCCAGCACCAGGTCCAGCCCTTTCTGGCTGGTCAGCCGGCTGACCACGGCAAAAACCAGCCGCGAATCGTCCACATCCAGCCCCATCGCGCGTTGCAGATAGGCTTTATTGATGGCTTTGGAACGCAAATCGTCCGCGTCATAGCGGGCAGAAAGCAGCACGTCATCGCGCGGCTGCCAGATAGCCTCATCAACGCCGTTGAGAATACCGGTCAGTCGCCCCTGCATTTCACGTTCCCGCAGCAGGGATTCCATGCCGTAACCAAATTCCGGACGCGTGATTTCTTTGGCGTACGTCGGGCTGACGGTGGTCACGTGATCGGAGTAAAACAGCCCGGCTTTCAGGTAGGAAATCTGGCCGTAGAACTCCAGCCCGTGCATCTGGAAGAATTCACGCGGGAGGTAAAGCTCATCGATATGATGCGCGCCAAACAGCCCCTGGAATGCCAGATTGTGTACAGTAAATACCGTGCGCACCGGCGCGTTGCGGGCGCGGATATACGCCGACGCCAGCCCGGCGTGCCAGTCGTGAGAATGCACAATATTCGGTTGCCAGTGCGGGTCAAAACCCAGCGCCAGTTCGCACGCCATCCAGCTCAGCAAGGCAAAACGCAGATGGTTATCCGGATAAGCGAAAGACGATTGATCGTGATAAGGGCTGCCGGGCCGGTCGTACAAACCGGGCACATCAATGATGTAAATGCCCACGCCGTCAAAGTAGCCCAGTGAAAGGGTGACATGCCCGGCGAAGGTCGCCAGCGTGCCGATGACCTTCGTCTCTCCCAGCCCTTTTTTGATATCGGGGAAAGCCGGAATGAGCACGCGGACGTCAGCACCTTCCGCAATCTGAGCGGCGGGCAATGCCCCTGCGACATCCGCAAGGCCGCCCGTTTTTAACAGCGGAAACAGCTCGGAACAAACATGTAAAACCTGCATTCGCGCTCCTGATTATCCCGGTCATCCCGGCGTTCACCGGGATGACGAAAAATACTGCTCTCTAACGTGTCTTTATAGTTTCGCCAGCATTGCGCGCGTCACCAGTACAACGCCATCTTCCGAACGGTAAAAACGACGGCTGTCTTCATCGGCATTCTCACCAATCACCATGCCTTCCGGGATTTGGCAGGCGCGGTCAATCACACATTTACGTAAACGGCAGGAACGTCCGACATTCACATCCGGCAAAATAATCGTCGAATCAATATTGCAGAAAGAGTTGATGCGCACCCGCGGGAACAGCACGGAATGCACCACCACCGAACCTGAAACAATCACGCCACCGGCCACCAGCGAGTTCATGGTCATACCGTGACTGCCCGACCGGTCTTGCACAAATTTGGCGGGCGGCAGCGGCTCCATATGTGTACGGATAGGCCAGTTGCGGTCATACATATCCAGTTCCGGTGTCACCGACGCCAGATCCAGATTCGCGCGCCAGTAAGCGTCGAGCGTGCCCACATCCCGCCAGTACGGCGTCAGTTCGTCGTTTTGCGTCACGCAGGACAGGCCAAACGGATGCGCGCGCGCCACCCCCTGACGGGTCAGTTTCGGGATCAGGTCTTTGCCGAAATCATGGCTGGATTCCTCGCTCGCCATGTCTTCTTCAAGCATGCGGAAAAGATAGTCTGCATTGAAAATGTAGATGCCCATACTCGCCAGCGCCATGTCCGGATTGCCCGGCATCGGCGGCGGATCTTTCGGTTTCTCGACGAAACTGGTGATCTGATAATCTTCCGTCACGCCCATCACGCCAAATTCACTGGCTTGTGAAATCGGCACTTCGAGGCAGGCGACGGTACATTCTCCGCCCTTCTGCACGTGGTCGATGAGCATCCGCGAGTAGTCCATTTTGTAGATATGATCCCCGGCCAGAATCACCACAAACTCGGCGTCATAGCGGCGGATAATATCCAGATTCTGATACACCGCATCGGCGGTGCCTTTGTACCAGTGTTCGGTGCTGTGGCGTTGCTGCGCCGGAAGCAAATCCACAAACTCATTCATTTCTTCATTGAGGAAAGACCAGCCTCGCTGGATGTGCTGAACCAGCGTATGTGACTGATATTGGGTGATCACGCCGATGCGGCGGATCCCTGAATTCAGGCAATTCGACAGGGCAAAATCAATGATGCGGAATTTCCCGCCAAAGTGAACGGCGGGCTTTGCCCGGGTAGAGGTCAAATCTTTCAGTCTTGAACCCCGTCCCCCGGCCAGAATCAACGCCACGGATTTCAGCGGCAATTGTCGCGCCAGCATGACCGGGTCCCGATTATCTAATGTCGCCATATCTGACTCCTTCATTTTTATAGTTACCGGCTCTGTGGAGTAAAATCTTGTAGGACACAGAGGGTTTTTGCTGCTGCCCGCCATTGCGAGCCTTCCATGACGCGCCGGGGTTCCTCATCGAAAAGCACGCTGTTAAACGGCGCAACCGGCTGCCAGTTTCCCGGCGGCAGATGCAGTTCAACCTCATGCAGTGAGGCATTCACGATCAACAACCAGCGCCGCGACAGGCAGATTTGCAGCCATTGCTGCGGCCCCTGCTCCCAGTCGCCGGTACTCATCGGTTGCCCCTGCTGATTCAACCATTGCACGTCATCACCGCCGTCCTGCCACCACCGGTTTTGCGTCAGCGCAGGAATTTTCCGGCGCAGCGCAATCAGCGCGGAGACATAGGCCATCAGGCCTTCGTCGGCATTTTCCCAATCGAGCCAGGTCAGCGGATTGTCCTGACAATAGGCGTTATTGTTTCCCTGCTGGCTGTTGCCTTGTTCGTCACCGGCCAGCAACATCGGCGTGCCCTGTGACAGAAACAGCGTCGCCAGCAATGCCCGCTGGCTGAGACGGCGTTGTCGCAATACATCGGCAGACGCCTCCAGCCCCTCCTCGCCGTGGTTCTGGCTGAAATTTTCGTTATGACCGTCGCGGTTTTCCTCACCGTTGGCCTGGTTATGCTTCTGGTTAAAACTCACTAAATCGCGCAGCGTAAAACCGTCGTGCGCTGTCAGCATGTTGATGCTGGCATAGGGTTCGCGCTGAGCGGGATTGAATGTGTCCGCCGACGCCGCGATACGCCCCGCAAACTGCCCGATGGAGATATCGCCGTGCAGCCAGAACTGACGCATTTCATCGCGCCAGATGTCGCTCCATTCGGCGAAAGGTGCCGGGAAATTCCCGAGCTGATAGCCGCCTGTGCCGATGTCCCAGGGTTCAGCAATCAATTTGATTTTTGAAAGGACAGTGTCCTGTCTAATCGCATCGAAAAGCGGCGATTGCGCGGTGAACTCCGGCGTTCTGCCGAGAAGCGTCGCAAGATCAAAACGAAAACCGTCAACGTGGCATTCGCGCACCCAGTAATGCAGGCAATCGAGTGTCCAGGCGATCACTTCGTCATTTGTCAGGCGCATCGCGTTGCCGCAGCCGGTCATGTTGTTATCCGAACCATCGTCGTTGAGCCAGTACCAGCTGGCATTGTCGATACCGCGAAACGAAATAAACGGCCCGTCGATATCCAGCTCCGCGGTGTGGTTGAACACCACGTCGAGGATCACTTCTATGCCCGCCTGATGCAGCGCTTTCACCGCGGATTTGAATTCGCTCAGCGCCGACACGCCGCCCAGCCCGCTGGCATAACTTTGTTCAACCGCACAAGGCGCCAGCACGTTGTAGCCCCAGTAATTGCTCAGGCCGAGACGTTGCAGACGCGGTTCGTCGGCATGATGCTGAACCGGCAATAATTCAATAGCCGTGACACCCAGATGCTGCAAATATTCGAGCATGACCGGATGCGCCAGCCCGGCGTAAGTACCGCGGATTGCCGCCGGAATACGCGGATGCTGACGCGTCAGCCCGCGCACATGCGCTTCGTAAATCACGGTTTCGCCCCACGGCGTGGCGGGCGGTTTGTCGTCTTCCCAGTCAAACTTACCGGCGACGACCACCGATTTCGGTGCCACTACGGCGCTGTCCTTATCGTCCGGCGCATCGGTGCCGCCGGTGAAACGCGCGTTATCCAGAAGCACGCCGTCAATCGCCCGCGCGCTGGGGTCAATCAGCACTTTTTTCGGGTTAAAGCGGTGGCCGTTTTGCGGATCAAAAGGCCCGTAAACGCGGTAACCGTAACGCAGCCCGGCTTTCGCTTCGGGCAAAAAACCGTGCCACAGATTGCCGGTCCGGCCCGGTAAAGGCAGATGCTGCTCGCTGCCGGTCTCATCAAAAAGACATAACTCCACTTTTTCCGCATGCGCGGAGTACAGGCAAAAATTCACGCCGTTATCTCTGAGATGTGCGCCAAATGGCGCGGCCTGACCGGTTTCGAGCTGTTTCATTACGCCTCTTCTCTTCGCAAATAGACGGTCGCCAGCGGCGGAATGGTGACGCTGATCGAATGCTCACGCTGATGATGGCCGATGTTTTCACTGTAAACGTCACCGCAGTTTCCGACGTTGCTGCCACGGTAGAAGTGCGAATCGGTATTGAGAATTTCGTGATAACGCCCAGGGCGGCTGATGCCAATCCGGTAGTGTTCGCGCGGAATCGGCGTGAAGTTGCTGATGACAATAATCTCGCCGCCATTTTCATCACGGCGCGCAAAGGCAAAAATGGAGTTCTCATGGTCGTCGACCACCAGCCATTCGAAGCCGCGCGGGTTGTAATCAAGCTCATACAGCGGCGCGTTGGCCTGGTACGTCAGATTTAAATCACGCACCAGATGCTGCACGCCGCTGTGCCAGCCGGTTGGGTCATCCAGCAGATGCCAGTCGAGGCTGGCGTCGAAATTCCACTCGCGCCCCTGCGCAAATTCACCGCCCATGAACAGCAATTTTTTGCCCGGATGCGCCCACATGAAACCGTAATACGCGCGCAGGTTGGCGAACTTCTGCCAGGTATCGCCGGGCATTCTGTCGAGCAGGGATTTTTTGCCGTGAACCACTTCGTCATGCGAAAGCGGCAGAATGAAATTCTCGCTGTAGGCGTAAAGCACGCCGAACGTCATGAGATTGTGGTGGTATTTGCGATGAACCGGATCCAGCTGCATGTACTGGAGCGAATCATGCATCCAACCCAGATTCCATTTGTAATGGAAGCCCAGCCCGTTTGCATCCGGCGGCATGGTGACGCCGGGATAATCCGTCGATTCTTCTGCTAACGTCACCGCGCCACCCAGTTCGCGCCCGATGGTCTGGTTGGTATATTTCAGGAAGGCAATCGCCTCGAGGTTTTCGCGGCCACCGTAATAGTTCGGGATCCACTCCCCGGCTTTGCGGCTGTAATCACGGTAAATCATGGAGGCCACCGCATCGACGCGCAGGCCATCAATGCCGAAACGCTCAATCCAATAAAAACCATTTCCCGCCAGATAGTTACGCACTTCGTGACGGCCATAGTTATAAATCAGCGTGTTCCAGTCCTGATGATAACCTTCGCGTGGATCGGCGTATTCATAGAGCGCGGTGCCGTCAAACTCCGCCAGGCCGTGGGAATCGCTTGGGAAATGCCCCGGTACCCAGTCGAGGATCACGTTCAGACCGGCGTCATGCGCGGCATCAACAAAGGCTTTGAAATCCATCGGCGTGCCAAAACGGCGGGTCGGCGCGTACATGCCCAACGGCTGATAACCCCAGCTGCCGTCAAACGGATGCTCGTTAACCGGCATCAGCTCAATGTGCGTAAAGCCCATCCATTTGGCGTAAGACACCAGTTGCTCTGCTAATTCGCCGTAACTCAGCCAGAAGTTATCGTCGGTATGACGTCGCCACGAACCTAAGTGAACTTCGTACACCGAAACCGGCTGATTCAGCGCGTTGGCTTTCTTTCTGGTTTCTGAAAAAGGCACGACGTCCGGGATTTTTCGCACGCAGGACGCAGTATCCGGGCGCATCTGAGCTTCGAACGCATACGGATCCGCACGCAGGCCGACATGGCCGCGACAATCGATAATTTCGAATTTATACAGCTGACCTTCATGAACGGCCGGAATGAACAGCTCCCAGATGCCGTTTTCACGACGCTGCCGCATCGGATGGCGGCGACCGTCCCAGAAGTTGAATTCACCCACGACTGAAACGCGCGTCGCATTCGGTGCCCAAACGGCAAAACTGACGCCATCAACATCATCGAGCGTTTGCGGATGCGCGCCGAGTTTTTCGTAGGGCCGCAGATGTGTCCCTTCTGCCAGCAGCCAGATATCCAGTTCCTGCAATAACGTGCCGAAGCGGTACGGGTCATCAATCACATGAAGATCGTCGCCCCAACGCACTTCCAGCTTATAACGGAAGGCATTTTTACGACGCGGAATAAGGCCGACAAAAAAACCGCGATCGTCATAACGACGCAGTTCTGCGACCTGCTTACCTTTTTCTACATCAATGACCCAAACCTGATCGGCATCCGGCAACAGCGCACGAACTTCCAGCCCGGCGCTCACGGAATGCATTCCCAAAAGAGAAAAAGGATCAGCGTAATGGCCAGATATAATTTGATTAATGACGTGCTGATCGGGAAGTACAGACATGAATTTCGTCCTATGATTAATTAAATCAATAAATCCAATAAAATCATTCAGGTATTCAATACGAAACGTGATCCCAGTGTGCTCCCCTTTTTCCTGTCACTTTGTGATCTGGCGTGATTTCGTTTTGCCAAAAAATGCGCGATGGCGCTTATGTTCACAATTTCCAAATAAGTTTCTGTTTCAGCTTCTCAAAGAGGCAGAGCTCTTCTACTAAGCATAGACAAAGGTTCGGTAAATCAGTGGGCAGAAGCTGATGAATTTTTCGCAAAATGAAATTCAGAGGGTTGCGCTGGCAAAATGCGGTTTAACGGTGAAGTGATTGAAGACAGAAATAAAAACGGGACACCGTGCTGGTGTCCCGTTGGGATGAAATCTGGGTAATTATGCCCTTAGAGCAAAATTCTTAACATGCGGCGCAGTGGCTCTGCCGCGCCCCACAGCAGCTGATCACCGACGGTGAACGCAGACAGATATTGCGGGCCCATATTCAGTTTACGCAGACGACCCACCGGCGTATTCATGGTGCCGGTCACTGCCGCAGGCGTCAGTTCACGCATCGACAATTCGCGGTCGTTCGGGATAACACGAACCCAGTCGTTATGCGAAGCCAGCATTTGTTCGATTTCTGGAATCGACACGTCTTTTTTCAGTTTCAGTGTGAACGCCTGGCTGTGGCAGCGCAGCGCACCGATACGGACGCACAGGCCATCCACCGGAATGATACTGGAGGTGCCGAGAATTTTGTTGGTTTCCGCCTGGCCTTTCCACTCTTCTTTGGTTTGGCCGTTATCGAGCTGTTTGTCGATCCACGGGATCAGACCGCCCGCCAGCGGAACACCAAAGTTGTCAGTCGGCAGCGTACCACTGCGGGTCAGCGCCGTGACTTTACGTTCGATATCCAAAATGGCAGAAGCCGGGTTTTCCAGTTCTTTCGCGACGCTGTTATGCAGCATGCCCATTTGGGTCAGCAGTTCACGCATGTGGCGCGCACCGCCGCCGGAAGCGGCCTGATAGGTGGCAACCGACGCCCATTCAATCAGGTCATTGGCGAACAAACCGCCAAGAGACATCAGCATCAGGCTGACGGTACAGTTACCGCCCACAAAGGTTTTAATGCCTTTGTCGATACCCTGATGAATAACCGCGCTATTGACCGGGTCGAGGATGATTATCGCGTCATCTTCCATTCTCAGAGAAGATGCTGCGTCAATCCAGTAGCCAGACCAACCGATTTCACGCAGCTTCGGGTAGATTTCATTGGTATAATCGCCGCCCTGACAGGTGATGATAATGTCCAGCGCACTCAGTGCGTCCAGATCATAGGCATCCTGCAAGGTACCAGACTGCCCCGTGAAAGAAGGCGCGGCCTGACCGTGCTGAGAGGTGGAGAAGAATACCGGACGGATAGCGTCGAAATCGCGTTCTTCAATCATGCGTTGCATGAGTACAGAACCGACCATTCCACGCCAGCCAACGAAACCTACATTTTTCATAATATCTGTCCTGCCCTGAGGGTGATAACGGCTTAAAAAGCTTAACGCGCGTTTTGCACTACGTTGGTGCCTTTTTATGAGGCACCCTGCTCTGTTAACGCGCTGGTCTACCACCTTACAAAATGTACTAAAAGTGGCAAGTGAATTTAATCAATAGTGCCGCCATTAATAGCAGCACAACTTATAACAAGCGTTTTTAACCCGAATTTCATCATTCTGAGGTAGTCATGACCGAAATGATTTCAGCAACCATTTTGCTGTTTTTAATTATGGATCCGCTGGGCAACTTACCGATTTTTATGTCGGTGCTAAAACATCTTGATCCGAAACGCCGCCGCGTGGTGCTGATCCGCGAAATGCTGATTGCCCTGATCCTGATGCTGATTTTCCTGTTCGCCGGGGAAAAAATTCTGTCCTTCCTGAATTTGCGTACCGAAACCGTGTCGATTTCAGGTGGTATCATTCTGTTCCTGATTGCCATCAAAATGATTTTCCCGTCGGAAGAGAAAAGCAGCAGCGGCCTGCCTGCCGGTGAAGAACCGTTCCTCGTGCCGATGGCGATCCCGCTGGTCGCCGGCCCGTCGATTCTCGCCACACTGATGCTGCTTTCGCACCAGTATCCGAATCAGATGAGCCACCTTACGCTGGCCCTGTTCATCGCCTGGGGTTTATCGATGGCCATTCTTCTGCTGTCGAATCTGTTCCTGCGCCTGCTCGGCGATAAAGGTGTCAGCGCCCTCGAACGCCTGATGGGCCTGATTCTGGTCATGCTTTCCACGCAGATGTTCTTAGATGGGATCAGGGCGTATTTGAAGATTTAGTGGGTGCGTAAAAAAAGCAAAGGCGAGCCCGAGGGTTCGCCTTTTTTGTAGCTGCAGTTTGTTATCAAACGACCATCGACAGCAACAGGCATCCCGCCAGGCCGCACAGGGAAATAATCGTTTCCAGCACGGACCAGGATTTGAAGGTTTCGACAATGCTCAGGTTGAAGTATTCCTTGAACAACCAGAAGCCCGGGTCATTAACGTGAGAGAAAATGACGCTGCCGGAACCGACCGCGATCACCATTAACTCAGGGCTGACGCCGGTGGTCGCAATCAACGGAGCCGCGATACCGCCTGCTGTGATCGCCGCAACGGTTGCGGAACCCAGCGCGAGACGTAAAACGGCGGCAATTGACCAGGCCAGCAGGATCGGTGATAAATTGCTGCCATCCATCAGGGCTGCAATATATTTCTCAATTCCGCTGTCGACCAGAACCTGCTTGAACGCACCGCCACCGCCGATAATTAACAGCATCATCGCGATGATTTTGATGGAATCAGTCACGGTTGCCATGACATCTTCCATTTTACGACCACGGTTCAGACCGAAGGTGAAGATAGCGATCAGCACCGCGATAAGCGTTGCCATCACCGGGTCACCGAAGAATTCAGCGTACGCCAGAACCGGATGGCCTTTCGGCAGGATCATTTCGCAGACCGCGCGGAATGCCATCAGAATCACCGGTACCAGAGAAGTCGCGACGCTCACGCCAAAACTTGGCATCTCTTCTTCAGTAAAGGTTTTCGGATTGAACAGACCTTCCGGCACCGGTTTATCGATACCTTTCAGGAAGCGCGCAAACACCGGACCGGCCAGAATCACCGTCGGTACCGCCAGCAGCGAACCGTACAGCAACGTTTTGCCCATATCCGCATGGAAAATCGTTGCGATCGCGGTCGGGCCCGGGTGCGGAGGCAAGAAGCCGTGAGTCACAGATAACGCGGCAGCCATCGGCACCCCCACGTACAACAGTGGCAAGCGCGCAGCCGCGGCAACGGTGAAGACCAGCGGCAGCATCAGCACGAAGCCGACTTCATAGAACAGAGCAAAACCGACGATAAAACCGGTCAGCACGATGGCCCACTGGATGTGCTCACGGCCAAATTTTTCGATAAGCGTCGTCGCGATACGTTGCGCGCCGCCGCAATCTGCCAGCATTTTACCGAGCATGGCCCCGAAGCCCATGATCAGCGCCAGGCTGCCCAGCGTTCCGCCTACCCCGTTTTTAATCGACGTAATAACTTTATCGACCGGCATACCCTGCATAATCCCGACCGCCAGAGCGACCAGGATCAGCGCGATAAAGCCGTTCAGCTTAAATCGGATCATAAGTAACAACAGCAGTGCAACGCCCACCGCTACAATAACTATTGGCATATTCTTCCCCTCATGCGGTCACCCTGGCATCGTGGCCAGACAGATGACGCATTGTTTTTAATTTTCAACATGTTGTAGGAATTAACAGTGCAACGGGTACAGACCGCGACCGCTAAAACAGCAGTGCATTCCTTTGTGATATTAGTCACATCTCCATTTGTTACCGGTATCATGATACCGGTAACATGCTAATATTAGGACTCACTACGCAGTCGAAATGTTCATTTTGGGATAGAGATCATACTTATGGCAGGACAAAGCATCATTCTGATGGGCGTGTCAGGCAGCGGTAAATCCACCGTCGGCGCGGCACTGGCCCGTGAAATTAACGCAAAATTCATCGACGGTGATGATCTTCATCCCCGTGCCAATATTCAAAAGATGGCCAGCGGTACGCCGTTGAATGACGACGATCGTGCGCCGTGGTTATTACGTCTGAATGACGCGGCTTACAGCCTGCGCCATAAAAATGAAACCGGTATTATTGTCTGCTCCGCGCTAAAACGCCGCTACCGCGACGCACTGCGCAAAGACAACGAAGGCATGGTTTTCATCTACATGAAAGGCAGTTTTGACGTGATTGCCGAGCGCCTGAAAGCGCGCGCCGGGCATTTTATGCCGACCGATTTACTGAGAAGCCAGTTCGATGCACTCGAAGAACCCGGCGAAGATGAGCCGGATGTATTGCGCGTAAATATCGATCATAAGTTTGAAGGTGTGGTCGATCGCTGCGTAGCTGCCTTGAAAACATTGCAGAAGTAACTGGCTATTAATTGCGCCGCTGAGCCGTCGGTGGCGCAGCCAATTTGGATTCGGATGGAGCGCAGGCCCCGGAGCGTACACGCAGTACGTGAGGAGGACGAGCACCACCCGGATTCAAAGTGGCAAGTAAACCAGGCTCATGCAGATTAGATACTTCCGCCTGCCGAGATGGTAAACCCTACATCCACCATCCTCGGTACGACTTCTTCACCGCGTAATCTCGCCAGCAGGCGTTCGGCGGAAATCTGCCCCATTCTTTCGCGCGGCGTGAGTACGCTGGCGAGCGGTGGCTCCATCGCCTGTCCCATGTTGTGACCGTGGAAACCGGCAATCGCCATTTGTGACGGAATGCTCAACCCCTGCCGTAAACATTCAAAGAATGCGCCCGCCGCGAGGTCATCGTTGGTGCAGAAAATACTGTCGATTTGCGGCCAGTCTTTTTGCGCCTGACGCAGTAATTCCGCGCCGCCGCTGTAGCTGGATGAACGGCTGGTCATCACGCTGTAAGGCTCCAGCCCGGATTCACGCATCGCCTGCTCGTAACCCTGCTGTTTGATGATCGTACGTTCATCCTGGCGTGCACCGAAATACACCACATGCCGATGCCCGTGCGCGATGATCTGCTGCGTCATCTGCCGCGCGGCCTCAAAGTTGTTAAAGCCGACCGCCAGATCCACGCACGGCGAGACGCAGTCCATCATCTCAACCACCGGAATACCGGCCACTTCGATCATTTTCAGCGTACGCGCGGTGTGATGGCGTTCGGACAAAATCAGGCCGTCGATATTGTAAGAAAGCAGCGACGTGAGACGCTGTTCTTCACGCTCCTGGCTGTAACCGTAGTGCGCCAGCATGGTCTGGTAGCCGTGAATATCCGTGACACTTTCGATGCCGCGCAGCACTTCGGCGAACACCTGGTTGGTCAGTGACGGCAGTAACACGCCGATGGCGCGACTTTTGGCGTTCGAGAGAATATCCGGAGCGCGGTTTGGGATGTAACCCAGTTCATCGAGCGCAGCCGAAATCTTTTCCTGCAAGGCGCTGGAAACTTGTTCGGGATTGCGCAAATAACGGCTGACCGTCATTTTGGTGATGCCCACTTTGTCGGCAACATCCTGGAGTACGGGCCTTTTTTTCTTCACGTTTTTCAATGAACTGGATTAAGGGGATCAGAGCGTAATGGTAGCAAACAATCGCGCAGGCGGGTATCCGTTGCTGCGCGACATGAGATGTGGGTCAGAAAGGGATAGAAAGCTGCCCGCGCACCGGTGCGCACGCGTTCGCTGAAAATTGCCCGGCGAGCAGCGCTATGGCGGTTTGCGCCAGCGTTTCCAGCGGATACGTGATCGCAGGAACGGCGGAAATCCCCGGCGGCAATGTACTGTCGAGGCTGAAAACCATCACGCTGGCGGGCACGGCGCGCCCGTGTTGTGCGAGCTGGCGCAGGGCGTCCTGCGCGCTGGCATCATCCGGCACCAGCAATGCGTTGAACGGAACGTTTTGCGCCAGCAGCTGCGCCAGCGCCTGCTCGCCGCTGTGTACCAGCCGCCTGTCATACGGCAGCAGGAATTTCTCCAGTGCCTGATGATAACCCTGCAAAATTTGCCCGGCAGTTTCGCCGTTTTCTGCGTTAATCAGCGCAATCTGCCTGCGCCCTTGCTGCAACACATACTGGCAGGCGGTTTCGGCAGCAAAGCTGCGGTCAAAGTGAATGCTGCGGTCAGAATCTTCATCCAGACAATCAATGGTAATCACATTTTCCGGCAACGGCGGCAGTTCAAAGCGTGCGCCGATGACGATCATCGCATCGCATAATCCTCTACCGATTTCGTTAACCGAATGCGCCAGACCCGCCGCATCCGTGGCGAATCTCAGCAGCAAATATTTCTGGTTCAGCCGTAACTCTTTTTCCAGCGCATGCAGATAGCCGGTGGACTGGTTGATGTTTTCTGCCGCGCAAATCACGCCGATACAGCCAGTGGACTGCGTGGAGAGAGACTGCGCAATCACGCTCGGCTTGTATTGCAGCGTTTCGACCGCCTGCATAACGGCCAGGCGGCTTTCCTCTTTTACTCCGCGGCTGCCACTCAGGACACGGGAAACCGTCGCTTTCGACACGTTCGCCAGCCGCGAGACGTCGTTTATGTTTGCCATGCCGTTCCTTTGTTAATCGAAACCGTTATTTTTAGACACGTTCGCGAACCATTCGCCGCTTTTCTTCACCGTCCGTTTTTGGGTGGCGAGATCCAGCTGCACGAAACCATAGCGGTTTTTGTACGCGTTCATCCATGACCAGCAGTCGATAAATGTCCACATATGGTAGCCGAGACAACCGCTACCTTCCTGTAACGCGCGGTGTAACCATTTCAAATGTCCGCTGACAAACTCGATACGGTAGTCATCATCAATCCGGCCCGCCTGTTCAAAGCGCAGTTCATTTTCCACACCCATGCCGTTTTCGGAAATAAAACAACGCGGATTGCCGTAGTTTTCACGCAGATTGGTGAGGATATCGTAGATCCCCTGTTCGTAAATTTCCCAGCCACGGTGCGGGTTCATTTTTCGGCCCGGCATCACGTAGTTATCGAAGAACCACTCCGGCATAAACGGACTTTCAGGATTCACCAGGCTGTCGCGGCACTGGATACGGCGCGGCTGGTAATAATTGATGCCGAGTAAATCCACCACGCCCTGCTGCAACAGCGCCGCATCGCTTTCCTGACATGCCGGAAGCTGCCCGTGTTTTTTCAACAATTCCACCAGTTCCTGCGGATATTCACCGCGCAGCGCCGGATCGAGGAAACTGCGATTAAACATCAGGTCAGCAATGTTCGCGGCTTTCAAATCTGCCGGATTTTGTGAACGCGGATAAGACGGCGTGAGGTTGAGAATGATGCCAATTTCGCCGCCCTGCTGACGGGCGCGGTAAGCTTTCACCGCCAGCGAATGCGCCAGCATGGTGTGATAGGCCACGGTCGCGGCACGTTTGAAATCCACCACATTCGGATAATGGAAATCATACAAATAACCGCCTTCCACCGGCACGACCGGTTCGTTGAACGTGAACCAATGTTTGACGCGGTCGCCGAACAGCGCGAAACAGGTATCGGCATATTTTGCGTAAGCCTCAACCACGTCGCGGTTTTCCCAGCCGCCAATTTCCTGCATCGCCATCGGCATATCGAAATGGAACAGGTTGATAAACGGCTGCACGCCCTGCGCCAGCATTTCATCAATCACCTGATTATAAAACGCCACGGCTTCCGGGTTCACTTCGCCCTTTCCGCCCGGGATCAGCCTCGCCCAGGAAATCGAAGTGCGGAATGTGTTGTGGTTAAGCTGTTTCAGCAGCGCGATGTCCTCGCGCCAATTTTTATAAAACGTCGATGTGTCCTGCGGGCCAACATCATTATGGAAACGCGTCGGTTGCTGCGAATACCAGTGATCCCAGACCGTCGCGCTTTTACCGTGGCTCAGGGTTTCACCTTCCGTTTGCGGTGCAGAACTGGCGCTACCCCACCAGAACTCTTTTGGAAATGCATATTTCATCGTCATCCTCGCTGTCCGTTGCTTTGCGTTTAGCTGTTGACCGGTACGGCGTTACCCGCCGTTTGAGCACCGGCCTTTTCCGCTTCCTGTTTGAGTAAAGTACGTTCGTACGCTTTCAGGAACGGGTAATACATCACTGCTGATAACACCATACAGAACAGGCACATAATTACCGGACTGAATGCCCAGTTTGCGGCCCATGACGCACCAATTGGCGCAGGCGTTGTCCAGGGTGTGAGCGACACCACTTGCGCGACCCAGCCGAGTTTTGTGGCGGTATAAGCGAAAACGGCGTTGAGCATCGGCACCAGTGTGAACGGCAGGAAAAACACCGGATTCATGATAATCGGCGTGCCGAACAGAATCGGTTCGTTGATGTTAAAGAAGCTCGGCACGACGCCCATTTTGCCGATCGTTCGCAGATGTACGGCTTTACTGCACAACAGCAAAATCGCCAGCGGCAGGGTCGAGCCGACGCCGCCAATCAGCAGATAGTGATCCCAGAAACCTTGCAAATAAATGTGTGGCAGCGGTTCGCCCGCCTGTAACGCAGTCTGGTTCAGCGCCAGATTGGTCATCCAGAACGGGTTCATAATGCCGGTGACAATCAGCGCGCCGTGAATACCGGCAAACCAGAGCACCTGACAGATAAACACCGAAATCAGAATCGCCGGCAGGGAATCCGACGCGGAAACCAGCGGCGCGAGCAGATGCATAATCGCTTCAGGAATAATCATGCCAGTGGTGGATTGAATAAACAGGTTCAGCGGATGCAGCGTGGCGACAATCACGACGACCGGGATCAGGATCTCAAACGAGCGCGCCACGCCGGTCGGGACTTCTTTTGGGAGGCGGATCGTAATGTTGCGGCGTTTGAGCAACGCATACACTTCTGCGGCATAAATCGCCGTCAGGATCGCGGTAAAAATACCTTCGCCGGAGAAATATTGTGTTGAAATCTGTTTGTCGTGATACGGCGCGGCAACCAGCAGAAAGGCCATAAACGCCAGCAAACCGGTCATGATCGGGTCGAGTTTGTAATATTTACCGAGACTCGCGCCGATACCGACGGAAATGAAAAAGGTCATGACACCCATGCTCAGATACCACGGCAGCATCAACTGTTCGCGGTATTTTAGCGAGAGATCCAGCCAGCCGCGCGCGAAACCGTTGGTAGTATCCGGCGAGAATGGCGGGAAAATAAAGACCAGCATGAACGACCCGATAATCATGAAAGGGAGCGCAGCGATAAAACCGTCGCGAATCGCAATCACGTGCCGCTGCTGGCCAACGCTGCCCGCCAGCGGCGTGATGTGCTTTTCGATGACGTTAACCATCGCCTGATAAAGGCCACTCATACGCGGCTTCCTTCCTGTGCGATCAGGCCGAAGGCGAAGTCCAGTACGTTATCGCCGCGCTGCATGCCGTAATCCATCATGTTGATAACTTCGACCGGAATATTGAATTCCGCCGCTCTCGCCGACAAATCGCCCTGCATGTAACGCACCTGCGGCCCAAGCAGCACCACCTGATAGTCACGGAATTTTTCGTCAAACTCGCTGGCTCCGAACGCATCAATCTGCACATCTTCGCCACGCTGCGCCGCAACCTCTTTCATTTTGCGAACTAACAAACTGGTCGACATTCCCGCCGAACAACAAAGCATGATTCTTTTCATTTTTGCTTCACTCCCAGATGATTTATGTTCTGCCCGTTTCTCTTGCTGAGGGTATTTGAATCACTTTGGAAACCGGTTTCCATAGAACTAAAAGCAATGTGCGAAGGGGGTCAAAGAATTGCCGGTCGATTTGTTGCGGGTGTGAATGGCGTCACGAAGCCGAAAAATTCAGCAATGCAAACGCGGGGAAAAGGACTATGGGGAAAAACAAAAAAGGCGACCGGAGTCGCCTTTAACAGTGGTATCGGAAATCATCAGACCGGTGGCAGGTCAAACAGCAGAATTTCGCTGTCTTCATCGGCATGCACGGACAACGCCGTTTCATCCCAGATTGCCAGCGCATCGCTCTGACCGGCTTTCTGACCGTTAATGGATACGGTGCCTTTCACCACCTGGATCCACACACGGCGTTCAGCCTGGATCGTATAAACCGACTGTTCGTCTTTTTTCAGCGCCCAGCGGGACAGTTCCATATCCTGGAACACTTTCAGTGAACCGTCGCGGGCATCCGGAGAAAGCACTAGCTGGCGGCCTTGCGGCGCGTCGAACATACGCTGTTCGTAGCGTGGCTCCAGCCCTTTTTTGTCCGGAATAATCCAAATCTGGTAAAGGTGCAGCTTACGGTCGCTGTTTCCGTTGTACTCGGAGTGCGTCACACCGGTCCCGGCGCTCATAATCTGGAATTCACCCGCCTGAATCTGCTCTTTGTTGCCCATGCTGTCCTGATGTTCCACGGTGCCTTCGAGCACGTAGGTCAGAATTTCCATGTCTTTGTGCGGGTGCTTACCAAAACCCTGCCCTGCATCGATGAAATCTTCATTGATTACCCGCAGCGCGGAGAAGCCCATAAAGTTTGCATCGTAGTAATCGGCGAAAGAGAAGGTATGCCAGCTTTCCAGCCAACCGTGATTTGCGTGACCGCGTTCTTGTGCCTGACGTAAGTAGATCATGTTCAACTCTCCTCAATGTTTTCTCTAGTCTAGTCAACGCCTGAGAATAAGAAAGCGTAAAAACTTCACCCCTCTGTTCAAAAAATATGAACAAACGCAGATGATTAAATCCAAAGGATTTGTCGAAAAGTTAGAAAGAGAAAAGGTGCGTTTTTTTTCGAAATAGTTCGGGTTGTGGGCAAGATGAAAAAAGGTTTTTCCAAAATAGTTCGGGTTGGGAGAAGGCGGCAAAGGAACGAATCCCCGGGAGCATACATAAGTATGTGACCGGCGTGAGCGAGTACAGCCAACGCACTACCAGCCGGAAATATGAAGGAAAAAGGCAAAAAAAAAGCCAGCACCCGGCTGGCTAAGTAATACTGGAAGCAATGTGAGCAATGTCGTGCATTCTTGGGGACCCGTTTGACCTTGGTGTGAGGCCATCCCCGGAACGCATGGCAATAATAATCATTATCATTCGCACTTGTAAAGCATTATTTTTCACCCAACATTCGATTGACTCTTATCCAATTCCTGATAAATGTAGAGGATATTCAAACAGTAACCACAAAAAGAGGAGTGTCGCCATGAGCGAAATAGTCATCCGTCACGCAGAAGCCCGAGACGCCGAAGCGCTTCAACACCTATACGCTCAGGTTCCTGTTTACAGCGACACTCTCCAGCTCCCTTATCCACCCGCCTCGCTATGGGAAGACCGTCTGGCAAACTCTGCGCCGGGAAGATTTGCGCTGGTGGCCTGCATTGACGAAAAACTCGTCGGCAATCTCACGCTGATGGTCGAGCAGCCGTGGCGACGTCGTCATGTGGCGACCTTCGGAATTGGCGTGGATACCGGCTTTCAGGGGCGCGGCGTCGGTAGTAAGCTTCTGGCAGCAGCGCTGGAACTCTGCGACAAGTGGTTGCAGGTGAAGCGCGTCGAGCTGACCGTTTACGCCGATAACGAAGCAGCCATCGGGCTGTACAAGAAGTATGGTTTTAGCATTGAGGGGCGCAGCCCGTGCTACGCCCTGCGCGACGGCGAGCTGGTGGATACGCTGCACATGGGGCGCATCCACGGTGTTTAATCTATTCTGACAGAGGCGCTGGTTTCATGCGGTAAACGCCGCAGGGCCCGCGCCAAAGCGATCCAAACCCGTGCGAAAAAAACAGAATCAGTATGACTCCCTGCCGGAGATATCAGGCAATGTAGTCAATGACATTATTAAGTTTAATATTCGCGGGGAAATTTTTTCAGGATCGCAATAAGTTTTCCATTCTCGATATTAATATATTCCCCGTGCCGAAGATCGGCCAAAATTCTCATCACCCCGCTCCGGGCCAGGTGAGTATGCTCGTGAATATAATTAAAGACGCTGGTGTTAAACCTTTGCTCCGGCGACATCATCTCTATTTCAATCAGAAATGCGCAAACTATCTGATATGCCGATTTACTGATCAGCAGATTTGTACGATATGCCTGAAAATCGCTGAGGTACGCCTGGAAATCCAACACTTCTTGGAAAAGTTGATGTTCGCTGACAAGCTCAACCGCACGAGAATAAGGGAGGAATTCAATCACTGCCCCCTCTTCACTTCTGAACTGATAAAGGTTGTAGCGGAACGGAGAACCCTGCATTCCAAATAAATTAGGCGCACTGGCTCTGACGAATCGCAAATTATCGGCAGTCCGGTAAATATTCAGTGCCCCGTCTAATACCAGAATAACGTCGGGCTCGCTGTTTCCCTGTTGTAAATCGATAACATAATCCTTCTCTTCAATCTCAAGAGGAACAGAAGCTGTACGAAATACCGCAATGAGTTTATTAATCGCCTCAGTCGGTTTTGGCATAGGGGTCAATAAATCTGGAACAGAATGGGTCACCATTTCCCGAGCCTCCCCTGAAGCTATTAAGTCATCAATAAACTATAGTTCGGCCAAAGTGAACATCAGGAATATTTGCGCCCTGACAAGGTTCGCCATTCTGTCATTTTGATGACACATCGCTGTCACACAGGCTGATTATGTTCAGAGGACTTCAACCGGAGGACATCCTATGTTCAGCATGGATACCCTGTTTCAGGATCTCGACCCGCAGCACAAAACCCCTTCCTGGCAACGCCGTCTCTTAAAAGCCCTGTTCCGCGAAAAAGAATTCCACCGTTTTGCCGAACAACATCAACATCTGAAAGGCATTGATATGGCCGAACAGGTGCTTGAGCATTTTGATATTCGCTGCGAACTGACGGAGCGAGATCGGGAGCAAATCCCAAGCTACGGCCCGGTTGTTATCGTGGCTAACCATCCGATTGGCACACTCGACGGCCTGGCATTATTGCATGCTGTAGCGTCGGTACGCCCTGACGTCAAAGTGGTCGCTAACCAGATATTGTCGCTGGTGACCTCGCTCGGCAGTCTGATGATCCCGGTAGATAACATGGGCAACCGCACACGCCGAAATCAGGTTACGCAAATGCAGGAACATCTGGCGAATCAGGGCGTGCTGATTATGTTTCCGGCCGGTGAGGTATCGCGTATGAGCTCGAAGGGCGTTCGCGACGGCAAATGGCATACCGGTTTCATCCGTCTCGCCGCCAAAGCGCGTGCGCCCGTTGTCCCGGTACATATCGGCGGCAGCAACAGCGCGCTGTTTTATCTAAGCTCAATGATTTACCGCCCGCTGAGTACTTTACTCCTGGTCCACGAAATGTTCGGACAGCGCGGAAACAGCCTGACGCTGAAAATCGGCGCACGCATCCCGTATTCCAGCTGGCACGACGGCCAGATGACGGCTGGCGATCTGGCAGCGCGTTTCCGAAAGCACGTTTATCGTCTCGGCAGCGGAAAACCCGAACTGTTTCATACTGAAACGTCCATTGCCCGCGCCGAAGATCGCGCCGTACTGAAACATGCATTGGAAGCCAGCGAAGTACTGGGCAAAACCCCCGACGGCAAAATGATTTATCTCTATCGTCGCCACGGCGAAGATTACGTACCTATCTTGCGCGAACTGGGCCGATTGCGCGAAATCGCGTTCCGTGCGGTGGGTGAAGGCAGCGGCCGCCGCCGCGACCTGGACGGTTACGATGACGATTATTATCATCTGGTTTTGTGGGATCCGCAGGCATTAGAAATCGTTGGCGCTTACCGGTTTATTCCGACCGCAGAACAGGTCGCCAGCAAAGGGCCGAAGGAAATTTACAGCCAGAGCCTTTTCCAGTACGACCACCAGATGGATCTGATTCTGGCGCAGGGCATTGAACTGGGCCGCAGCTTTATTCAACCCGCGTACTGGGGCAAGCGTGGCCTGGATTACTTGTGGCTCGGCATCGGTGCATATCTGGCGAAATATCCGCAAACACGTTACCTGTTTGGCCCGGTGTCGATTTCCGGTGGATTACCGCTGGCCGCGCGCGATTTGCTGGTAGCCTTTTATCGACTGTACTTCGCGCCAGCCTTGCCGCTGGCAACGTCGCGTCGCCCTTATCCGGCGTCATTGCCCGACGTACTCGCGCAGTTTTGCGGAGATGATTATCAGGAAGATTTACAGCGCCTGAAACGCCTGCTGGCAAACCTCGGTTGCAGCATTCCAGCGCTTTATAAGCAGTATTCAGAACTTTGCGAAACAGGCGGTGTGCAGTTTATCGATTTCGGCAGTGATCCGGAATTTAACCACTGTATTGACGGGCTGGTATTGGTGGATCTTAGTCAGTTGAAACCCACTAAGTTCGAGCGCTATATTGCGGTTCATCAGTTGAAAATAGATCAGACATAAACGCTGGACAAGCCTGTGCCCTAAGGCCCTTTAAACGCAGGCTCAGTCCATATAACGAGGGAAGTTATCCCTGAGATATTCAAACAGTAAATGGTTCATCTTTTTATTAAGATTGACCTTGTTGTAGCTCATTGCGATATCGACTGTAGGCAAATCAATATCAGTCTCCAGCAACTTAATATTAAATGAACTACCGAACTTTTTAAACAACCACTGGGGAACAATGGCAATAGAGTTTGACGATTCCACATGACTCAGGATTGACAGAAATGAAGGACTATTGAGCGAAAATATACGCCCGGACTGAATCGAGTTTTCAACCTTTTGCCTGGTGATCACGGCAGGTAACTCATCGGTATGGATATAACAGAATGACTCCGTTTTCACGTCTTCTTCAGTAAACACATCATGCATTCTGGGGTGATTTTTTTTACAAATAAATGCAAGCTTCTCGGAATCTAATATAAAGGACTTTGTAGATAAACCCAGCGTTTTGCTCACACCAAAAATCAAATCAACCTGCCGTAAAGAGAGTAAATCACTGAAACCATCCACCATATTATCACTCACTCGGTGGACAATTTCACATGTGATATTTTCCCTTTCGAAAAACTCACCAATAATCGGGATGATTTTTATAGAAAGATAAATAGGACACTGAATAACAAGCTGTTGATGGTACTCGTCTTTCTCAAAATCCTCGACACCTGAAATTAAACCATCCAGGTTGCTTTTTATCTTCCCATGCAATTTTGTCGCGATTGTCGTCGGACTTAGTTTTTGTCCATCACGGAGGAAAAGCGGATCTCCAAAATAGTCTTTTAGCTTCAGCAAGTACTGGCTGATGCTGGGAGAGGAAGTGTTGAGTAGCGCTGCGGCGTTTTTCACGCTTCCGGTCATATAAACGGCATCAAGAACGATCAAAAGGTTGAGATCAAATTTTCTTATTTTTGGCGATTCAATACGTTCAGTACCCTTTATACTCATGGCCAACCCCACCATTTTTTCATCATCATTCTCAGTTGTTTGAATATTAGCACTGATTTTTAGATTCGCCATCACACTCTCCTGCGTCAAAGTCCCATCAGATGGATCCACTCAGAGAACTCATCTTCATAGACATAAATAGTTTTTTCATCAAGACAATTATTTTCGCTCGTTTCCAGGTAAACCAGGCAGGGGTAAGCGCGCGGAGGTGACTCAGAAAAGGCAGCATCGACTTCAACCTGACTCAAAAATCGGGCAACCGCTGTATCGCCGTCAGGGTTAATTCTTTGCGCAAGCCACTTATCATAATCCTCTCTACAGCGTAAAAATTTTATATTCATGTCCTGCCCTTGCTGCGCCCAATTTGATGTTATCGCGCATATTAATACTGGTATTTAGAAAGTGGCAATGTGTAATTTTTAAACTATTCATTTGAAACTTATGTTGTCGTCTGACTGGAATATGTCATTCAAATGATACTACGTCAGTGATGTCACCGTATTAGAAAAATGTTTAAGTGATGAGGGTAATGACCCGATAGATAAAAAGGCCGGAGACTACAGGCCAAATTCCGCCAGTCAATCACCCGACTCCTTCTACGCACATCTAAAATCCAATCAAGTTATAAAATCCTTAACTATTAAATAAGTTTTGATGTATTTACTAAAGACGTTAAATATTTATAATCCATTCATCATTCTTATGCATATTAAGAACTGAACAACATCTACCTTCCGGTAGAATTTATACATGTAACGTAGGAATCAATTTATGAAAATTAAAGCCATCCCATTAATTATTACGGGAATGTTACCTTTAGCATCATTTGCATCCGATGGTGATATTACCTTCGTAGGTCTTGTTGAAGCCTCGGCTTGTACTCTGAACGGCTTCAACGGCGGTCCTGCTGCAACGTCGGCAGTAATGACTTTACCGGCAGTGACCCCCGCTTCTTTTTCAGGTGGCGGTGGCTATGCAGGCATGAAAGATTTCACAATAGACCTGAGAAATTGTGATATTTCTACCATGCAAAATGCTCGTGTTACCTTTAGTGGTTCGCCCGATACAGTTGATAATGCAATATTGAGAAATATGTCAGATTCAAATGCTGCAACCGGCGTGGGCATCGCGATCCTTGAGAATAACGGAACAAAACTGGTTGATATTAATGGCGGTACGCCATCTGACAGTCAAACGCTAACGGAAGGGAATACCACTTTGAAATTTAAAGTTGCTTATAAGGCTAATACCTCTACTCCAGCGGTAACCTCAGGTAACGTGCAGGCAAAAACATTTATCGATATTTTCTATCAGTAATAGAAAAAAACACCCCCATAAATAAATCAAATAAAAGCAGGACATAAATGTTTAGATATCATTGTATTCTTATAATGAAAGCTTTCATTTTTGCTACTGCTTTTTTTTCTTCTATTGTTTATGCCACGGAAAATAATAGTGCAAATAATGACTCAGGATTTGACGCGGACTTTTTACGCAAGGATTCTCAGGAGATACCTCAACAATTTTATCATCCCGATCAGATCGCAGTAGGTATAAAAACAGCAGATATTATTTTGAACGGGCAGACACTTTTTAAAACAAAAGTCGATTTTATCCCGCTTAAAAATAGTGAAAATGCTACCCCCTGTTTAACACAGGCATTATTACACCAGATGGGGCTGGATCACGATTTAAAAGAGCTGGGTAAATCCGGTGATGAAGTTTGCTATGACCTGCTAGGGAAATGGCCAGATGCAAAAATTCAATACGATGACGCCATGCAACAACTTATTGTCACCGCGCCACAAGCCGCGAGCAATGCGACATCACAAAGCGAAATGATCGACCCGTCATTATGGGACCAGGGCGTGAATGCACTGCGTTTAAGTTATTCCGGTTATATTTATCACACTGAAAACCACAGCGGTGATGCGGGTTCTGACAGCAGCGACACGGCTTATCTGAGCCTGAATTCTGGTGTCAATCTTGGAAGCTGGCGCTTCTATAGTTTTGACACGTTTGATAAGTCCCCGTCAGGTTGGGAACAAAACCACGATCGTGCGTATGCCGAAAGAGATATTGCTTCTCTGGTCTCTCGTTTCACCGTGGGAGACGTTTACGCCAGCACCTCCAGTGATGTGCTCGGTATTTTGCCTGTACGCGGTATGACACTTGAAACCAATAGCCAGATGCTGCCGGCAGATACTTTCAGTTATTCACCGGTCATCCGTGGCGTCGCGCGAAGTAATGCCCGCATCGTTATTCGCCAGCGTGGCAATATTATTTACAGCAAAACGGTGCCGCCAGGCAGCTTTGCCATTACGGATCTGAATAACGGACAGATTGGGGCCGACCTTGAGGTAACCGTAGAAGAAAGTGACGGTAGCCAGCAAAAATTCACCGTGCCCTACACATCTTTGCCCAACATGCTTCGCCCGGGAAGCTGGCGTTACAGCCTGAGCGGTGGCCGCTACCGTGATGATGGGATTTCTTATCAGCCGTGGGTTGCTCAGGGAAGCCTGCAATATGGCTGGGATAATGTCACGCTTAGCGACCTGATTCTGGCTGGTGAAGGCTACCAGTCCATGGCTGTGGGCAGCGCTTTTAACCTGGGATATTTAGGCAGTATTTCTCTGGATCTTGCTCTGGAACGCCATCAGTCAGTGTCGGATTCTGTGCGTATGAAAGATGAAACGCCGGAGAATGAAGCAGGAGAGAGGGGTCGCGCATTGCGATTACTCTACGCCCGCCGTTTCGATACCACCGATACCTCATTGCAACTTATGGGATACCGTTATCAATCCGCCGATTTTATGGATTTCCCTGAATACGCCGGATGGAGATGGGGTTCTGATGATGTGCGCCATCATCGAAAAAATGAAGTTCAGGCTACGCTTAATCAGGAACTCGGGAAATACGGCAACGGCTATCTGACTCTACAACGTGACAGTTATTACGACTCCGGAGCGACAGACACCTCTTTGACAATGGGATATAGCTTCAATATCAAAGCGGTAAGTGTCAACGTCAGTTACAGCTATCAGGCGAATTCAGGCTCCGGCTACGATTCATCCGAAAGCATCAGCCCGGATCGCCAGATTTCACTCAACTTCTCAATGCCACTCGATATTGGTGAAAGAAGAAGCCGCAACGTCTCGTTTAGCACCAACAGCAGCAACCATTCCGGCGATTCGCAAATCGCGACCGTATCCGGAACCGAGCAGGAAGGCGCGATGAATTACTCCCTTTCTGCACAACACGACAGCAATGGTTATTCACCCTCCGGCTCTGTGGCATACCAAAACAGCATGGCAAACATGAATGCCAGCGCGAGTGCGGGTCAGGGTAGCCGTCAGTATTCAGCAGGGATTTCCGGCGGGATCGTGGCGTATCGCCATGGCGTTGTACTGTCCCAGCAATTGGGCGACACCATCGCCATTATTGAGACACCCGGGGCGAAGAATATCAGTGTGGAAGGCCAGCCGGGGGTTTCCACCAATCGCTGGGGACGTGCTGTGTTGCCATCTATTTCACCCTACCGTGATAATCCGCTGTCACTGGACACTCGCCACGCGGCAGACAATATCGAACTTACAGATGGCGCTGATAACGTCATTCCCACGCATGGAGCGGTTGTTGTTCGCCGCTTCCAAACAAAAGTAGGACGCCGGGCTATAGTGATGCTATCGCTATCTGACGGCAAACCCGCGCCTTTCGGGGCAACGGTATGGCAAGGAAAAGAGCAGGTCGGGATGGTTGCGGATAACGGACTGTTATATCTCAGCGGCGTTCTCGCCGACGAGGAAACAACGCTCAGCGTGACACTGGAAAATGATACCCGGTGCCAGTTCGCTATACCGGCGGCCCAAAACGACGCCACTCCCTGGTATCAACAAATTACTGCGGTTTGCCGCTAAAAGAGAAAGTGATGAAATTGACTACAATTGCAGTACCGGTGCTGATGAGCATCCTATTATTATCCAACGCTGCTTCTGCGGCGGTACGTCCGGCCTTGACAAGAGTTGTTGCGCTGGAAAGTGATAAAGAGACGTCAGTTAAGCTGATTAATGATGATAAATCTCAGGACTATCTGGTTCAGTCCTGGATTGAAGATCAAAAAGGTAACGATAAAAACCTTCCTCTGATCCTGACGCCTCCGTTATTTAAAATAGGCGCCGGCCGTGAAGGTAAACTCAGGATGGTGGTTATTCCGGGAAAACTGCCTCAGGATCGTGAATCCGTGTATTGGCTGTGGATCCAGGAAGTGCCGCCTGTCAGCAAAACACAAGGCAACCAACTGCAGGTCGCGGTGCGGACGCGTTTGAAAGTTTTCATTCGCCCGACGACGTTGACGGGTAAGTCTGCAGACATGGTCGGCAAACTGCAATGGCAAGTCTCGCATGAAGGCGGGAAAACGTGGCTGACGGTCAAAAACCCGACGGAATACTACGCAAGCTTCTCTGAACTCTCCGTCACGGCGGGCGGACAAAAACTTCCTGTCGCCGACAAAAGTGTCATGGTTCCGGCGAAAGGCGAAACACGTTACGTCCTGCCCGGCACAGTTTCCGGAAAATCAGGTTCGTTGAATTATTCTGTTATTAATGATTTTGGCGGCGACACGCCAGTGATGCATCAGACCCTTAACTTCTGACGGATAAGCGTAATGAGAAACAGACTGGCCTGCCGTGCTGTGAATTCGTTACTGATTTTCATGTTATTGAGTGCGCTCCCTGGCTTGTGCCAGGCGGCGTTACATTGCTCAATTGATTCGGGTGGCGCTGCGCCTTTTTCACCGTTTACGCGGGAAAATCCAATTGCAGTCGATGAAAACACACCGGATTATACCGTTGTGCTGGCGCTTGATTACGCTCAGTTTCTGCCCAATATGCGGCTGTCCTGTACTTCCGATGGCCACGAGTTTTCCGCACCGGCTTCTTTCGACGGAACAATTTCACTCAGCCTCAGCGCAGTCAATGACAACGCACTCGACTGGACGGGGGAAGCACAGACCACGAATAACGGTATTAAGCTGAAAATGTATATCAAAGCGGTGTCTGTTAATGAGCAAACATTGTCGAACAGTTATCCGCCCGCAGCCATGGCTCAGGGAAAACGCCTTGGCGTGGAATATCCCATAATCAATGGCAAAGATGACACCACGCTGGTTCAGTTTGGTGCGCAATACAATGCCGCTAGGACCCTTTATAAATATGACACTCAATATAATTACGCGATTGAATCAATGCGTGCTGAGTTGATTAAATTTGGCTGGATAGAATACAGTTCAGCGGCGGTAATTCCAGCCGGCGCACATTTAACGTTTACCATTGACGGAATGTCCGGTATTTCGACTGTCGACGTTCCGTTGGGATCCGGGGTTTACATGGCGGCGCCTTCCTGCCAGCTTGATAACAAACATCAAACCGTTGAACTCGGCACCCTCCACAAAACGGGCAATGGCAGTTTCCCGCAGTCCGGGCCTCTCACGCATTTTGGGATGAATTTTACCTGCAGCAGCCAGACGAATAATGTTGAGTTCACCTTTGACGATGCCAATTCTGCCATTCCAGGAAAACAGACTCTTGTCGTTCATGACGCGAGCAGCGGAAAAGCACTGAGTGGGGTTGCCGTGGGTTTATATAATAATGAAGGCAATATTGTCAGAATGGGAGTCAAACAAAATATTGGTGCAGCGGTACAAGGGAAAAACACCACCACTTTCCAGGCCGCGATCATTCAGGAAGCCGAAAATATTACCGACTCAGATAACCATGAATTCACCGGTAATATCACCGCAAAAGCTAACGTGACAATTACCTATTATTGATGGCTAATTCCAGCCTATTACAACAAACGCCCGCTTATTGACTTAAGGGGCGTTTGTTGAATTGCGATTATAGTACTTTATTCACGTTCACCACAGAGATGGTGTAAATCACAACAACGTTCGGCCCCTTATTATTCGTATTTTCAACGGTTGCAGGCGGAATCACCACCTGAATCTCTCCGCCTTTGCGAATAAGCTTCACGCTGTCACGCAGAACCGGCGGCATATTCGCCACGCGGAAAATCTGATTAGAATGCTCAACCTGCGGGCCATCTATAATCGTGCCGTCCACCAGTCTGCCCTGATAGCTGACTTCGACCGTATCCGTATCTTTAAGCGCGTCGCCCTGCCCTTTGTTTTTGACGAGATACAGCAGGCCTTGTTTGGTTTTTTTCACACCATCCTGTTTGGTGAAATCGGCGAGGAAGGCTTTATCTGCCGCACTCTTTTTATCAATTTCCGCTTTCGTCAGAACTTTAACCTGCTCATCAAACGCCGCCAACGTCTCCTGAATGTCCTGATCACTCATTTTCACCTGTTTATTAAAGGTATCAGCGATCCCCGCCAGCATAATGTCCTTGTCCAGAGTGATATGCAGCGCCTTCTGCTGCTCAATCTGATCTTCAATATAACGCGCCATCGCGACACCGCTGGCGTAAGCGCGTTTTTGTTCTTCGCTGCTTAAACTGAATGCGGGCTCCACCGGCGCTTTCGGTTCCTCTTTTGCTACAGGAACCGTCGCCTCAGAGGTCGGTAGCGTCGTCAACGGAGCCGGGGTTTTCGTCACAACAGGTTCCGGTTCTGCCGCAACGGCAGGCGCAGATTTTTCAACCGCGGCCGGAGCGGGTTCTGCCACAACAGCAGGCGCTGATTGTTCAACCGCGGCCGGAGCCGGTTCTGCTACAACAGCAGGCGCGGATTGTTCAACCGCGGCCGGAGCCGGTTCTGCCACAACAGCAGGCGCGGATTGTTTAACCGCGGCCGGAGCCGGTTCTGCCGCAACAGCAGGCGCGGATTGTTCAACCGCGGCCGGAGCCGGTTCTGCCGCAACAGCAGGCGCAGGTTTTTCAAGGGTTACCGGGGCGGGGACGGACGTCGCAACCGGAATAGTTTCTTCTGCAACCGCAGCGCCAGAGAGCATCAGAATACCCGCAAGGCAGGCACCTTTTTTATATGAAAGAGTAAACATAATCAGCCTTTAGAAAGGAGGGGTCCCCGAAGGGCACGATAATTTTCCCGCAGGTTATATGATTTCCGCAGAAGAAATATCTGATTCGGCGCAAAGTCGAGGGAGATTAAAAATAAAACGATGATAAAACAACAAGTAAGAATATGGCTTAATATGTAAAAGTATTTATTTCAATAAGTTTAATCAATAGCAAAACCAAATGCATTCACATGAAAAATATCAATGACACTTTCCACGGTAATCATCAGCCATCGCCATTCTCAGTAAAAGATCATGGCCAATGTAATTACTCCAGTTAAAGGTGTTCTGTAGAACCACCACAGCATTCTGATGCTGTTTATCAAAACCAATGTAACTGGAATAACCACCGATGTAGCCGACCTGATAGGTAATCGTCTGATTATTAATATGATCCGTTACCCAGGCGATATTAGCCGCTTCGATATTTCGCTGGAAATACACTTTTTCCGTGGCGCTGATAGCAAGATTGAGATCGTCGTTTCTCGATCCGTCGATATGCACGCGCAAGTACTTAAGCAGGTCATCCACGTTGCTGTAAAGGCTGGCGGCGGCCACCATATTATTGGAAAAATGCCAGTCAGGCACCACTTCGCCGCGCGGGATAAATTTCGGCTGATCGCCTGCGTGGCCGATGGCACGGTAGGGATAATCTTTCAGGCGCGTGGCATAAAAACTGGTGCTGTTCATCTTCAGCGAGCTGAAAATAAAGTCATATGAAAGCTGCTGGATGTCTTCACCAGTTTTGAGTTTAAGAATATAGCCCAGCAGCGCATAGCCTAAATTGGAATACTGCGGTTCACGCTTTTCAGGCTTTTTGAACCCGGACAGATCGTTGACGACGGAGTCGCTGTCCAGCTCTTGATAGAAATTATCGCCGGTGTAGAGATAACGGAGAAAACTCTCCAGCATATCTTTATTCATGTTTTGTCGCGGCAGGCCAGAGGTGTGCGTCGCCAGCTGTAACAGCGTGATATTTTTCGCATCGTCACTCAGCGGGATATTTTTCGGCAGCAAATCGGAAAGTTTATCATCCCAGCGCAACTGGCCTTTGTTGACCAGCCCGGCCACCACTTCTCCCGTTACGCCTTTACTGACTGAACCGAGAGCAAACAGGGTTTCCCCGTCGATTTTGTAACGATGCGTGGAATTGGTGTAGCCGAATCCCCAGGTTCTGGCCTCGCCGTTATTTCTGATAATGCCTATCGCGAGGCCTGAGGCTTTCTCTTTTTTCTGATACTGGCGGACAACGCGATTGACCATGTCATCGAGATCGCCCGAACAGGCCAGTTCCCGCACGGCGTCAGGGTGCTCTTTCACCTGCATGTCGGATAACGTCCCGCAGGATGTCAGAAACAGGGGGAGAAAAATGAAGAAACGGTGGGATCCCCCTGTCATATGGCTATTTCGCGCCTTTCGGTCGGGTAATCAAATCCTGCGCGCACGCCCATGCAGAACTCCACGCCCATTGGAAATTGTAGCCTCCCAGCCAGCCGGTCACGTCCACGACTTCACCGATGAAATACAGGCCCGGCACTTTTGCCGCTGCCATGGTTTTGGAAGACAACTCACGCGTGTCGACGCCACCCAGCGTGACCTCCGCCGTGCGGTATCCTTCAGTGCCATTCGGCTGCACCTGCCAGTTTTGCAATTGCTCAACCAGTTCAGCCTGCTGTGGCACGTTCAGTTGTTTCAGCGTGACGTCAGGCAGTTGCCCGAGCGTTTGCAGGCATTCCACCAGACGCTTCGGCAGCTGCATCGCCAGCGTATTTTTCAGGCTCTGGTTCGGATGTTCCTGCCGCTGCGCATTGAGAAACGCCGCCAGATCGACATCAGGAAGTAAGTTAACGCTCACAAACTCACCAGGCTGCCAGTAACTTGAAAGTTGCAGAACCGCCGGACCGGACATGCCACGATGCGTAAACAGAATGCTTTCGCGGAACACCGTGCCATCCTGCGCTGTCAGCACAGCGGGCACGGAGACGCCGGAAAGCGTCTGTAAATGGTCGAGCAGGGGTTTATGCAGCGTAAACGGCACCAGACCGGCGCGGGTCGGTAAAACTTTCAGGCCAAACTGTTCGGCCAGACGATAACCGAATGGCGAGGCGCCCAGCCCCGGCATAGAAAGTCCGCCGCTGGCAATCACAAGTGAGTGAGTGCTTACAGTTGAGCCGTTCACTTTGATAATAAAGCCATCGTCGGTTTTCTGAACGTCTGAAATCTCGCTGCGCAGACGCACATCGACATTCCCCAGTTCACATTCTTTATCCAGCAACGCCACAATTTGCGTCGCTGAATCATCGCAAAAAAGTTGCCCGAGCGTTTTCTCGTGCCAGGCGATGTTGTAGCGGTTGACCAAGTCGATGAAATCCCACTGGGTATAACGCGCCAGCGCAGATTTACAGAAATGCGGGTTTTCTGAAAGATAGGCAGCCGGTTCGGCATACAGATTGGTGAAGTTGCAGCGACCGCCGCCTGACATCAGAATTTTTCGTCCGGTTTTTTTGCCATTATCCAGCAGCAGAACCCGGCAGCCACCCTGTCCGGCCTGCGCTGCACAGAACATGCCTGCCGCACCCGCACCAATGACTACCACATCTACCTGTTCCACTTTTGGCCTCTCTTTCCGGAAATTTCAGCTACGTTTTAGACAGGGCTTCCCCCTGTGCCAATGGGCTTTAGCCGCATTGCGACGCGGATTGTAAGGGACAGACGCCCCTTAAACCAGTCAGGGAGGTGGTTTTCTGAACGTCGTAAGTAAATGTTTCAACGCCCAAAGGAGGAATAAGATTTTGATATATAAAAAATTAATTGAAACAAACCTAAATATTGAACTGTTTTTAGTCAAAAAAATGTCATATTTTCCTTTTCCCGTCCCCCTGTTCTCGCAGATAATGCGCGGCGTTCATGACCACTAACTGGCGTAACAATTATGCTGCATCTATTTGCCGGGTTGGATATTCATACCGGTTCGTTATTGATTCTCGCGTTACTGTTTGTTCTGTTCTATGAAGCCATTAACGGTTTCCATGATACGGCCAACGCAGTAGCAACCGTCATATACACCCGGGCAATGCGTTCGCAATTAGCGGTCGTGATGGCAGGGGTATTTAACTTCTTTGGCGTCCTGCTCGGTGGTTTGAGCGTGGCCTATGCCATAGTCCATTTACTACCAACCGATTTGTTGCTGAATGTAGGTTCCGCGCATGGCCTTGCCATGGTGTTCTCTATGTTACTGGCGGCGATCATCTGGAACCTCGGCACCTGGTATTTTGGCCTGCCGGCGTCCAGCTCCCATACCCTCATTGGCGCCATTATCGGCGTGGGTTTGACTAACGCACTGATGACCCACACGTCGGTGGTTGATGCGTTAAACATCCCGAAAATGATTGGCATTTTCGCCTCACTGATCGTCTCACCGCTGGTCGGGATGATTATGGCGGGAACCATGATTTTCCTGCTGCGTCGCTACTGGAGCGGGAATAAAAAACACGCCCGTATCCACCTGACGCCGGCAGAACGTGAAAAGAAAGACGGCAAGAAGAAGCCGCCATTCTGGACCCGTATTGGCCTTATCCTGTCCGCAATCGGTGTGAGTTTCTCTCACGGTGCGAACGACGGACAGAAAGGTATCGGCCTGATCATGCTGGTGCTGATTGGTGTGGCTCCGGCAGGTTTCGTGGTGAACATGAGCGCGACCGGTTACGACATTGCCCGTACCCGCGACGCCGTGACCCACCTCGGTCAGTACTATCAGCAGCATGTTGATGCCGTTCCACATGTTGTGGCTCAGACGCCTCTGGTGCCTGCACCGGACGTCAATATCGCCCCAGCCGATGAGACAAAAGTTTTCCATTGCGACAGCAGCCATGCGCTTGACGCGATTGGCCGCGCACAGACACTTCTGACCAATCTTCAGTCTTACAGCGATCTGGCACCGGAAGAACGCAGCCATATGCGCCGTCTGCTGATGTGTGTTTCTGATACGGCCGATAAAGTCGCTAAGCTGCCGGAAACCTCCGCAGCGGATAAACGCTTCCTCGGCGAGCTGAAAACCGACATTCTGCAAACCGTCGAATATGCGCCAATTTGGATCATCATCGCGGTAGCCCTGGCACTTGCGCTGGGTACTATGATTGGCTGGAAGCGTGTTGCGACCACCATCGGTGAGAAGATTGGTAAAAAAGGCATGACCTACGCACAGGGCCTGTCTGCGCAGATGACCGCAGCGGTTTCGATTGGTGTGGCCAGCTACACCGGTATGCCGGTTTCCACCACGCATGTGTTGTCCTCAGCCGTTGCGGGCACCATGATTGTGGATGGCGGCGGTGTTCAGGCTAAAACCGTGAAAAACATCGCGATGGCGTGGATCTTAACCCTGCCAGTGTCGATTGTTCTTTCCGGCGTGTTGTACTGGATTGCGCTGAAGCTTATCTGATAAACCTGCGTGCTCAGGCGCGGATGTAAAAAAGGCGGCCTTGTTCTCAGAACAGGTCGCCTTTTTTTATTCCCTTTTTCACACATTCCTCACAACGGCTTTAGACGTGTCAGTACCAGATCAACATGGCCAGCATACTGATAAGAATCAGTCCAACCAGACATGTCGTCAGGACAAACTGGCCGCGTACTCTTTCACACCGGCGAATAAACTCAGGGTCGTGATGTTCAACATAGCGCTGAGCATAAATATAGCGAACCAGTCTTATCTGCTTGCTGGGCTGGCCGTGGGAAGTAAAGAATCCCCCACCATCCACGTACTGATACAGCAACGGATCACAGCCCCGCAGCACCACCAGCAACGCGCGCAAAGACGAGTAATAACGCAGCATATTCACCACACACACAAAACATAAAGCCCAAAACAGCGCAACGGGACTGATCATGATTCCCCCTCAAGGCGAACTGACACCGCGCAATGCCGCTCAAAATCTGCCGCACACCCGACGTTTCGCCCTGCCTTTCCGCGATTTCACACCCCCGGGCAACATTCGCCCGCCCTCTTTTCTTATCACAGAAGAATGCTAAAGCAGGAGAAGCCTGCATTATTGAGTGTAGGAAACGAATCTGTAACTGTTCATATTATTTGTATCTATAGATTGTCAGATTAGGAAATGGGATCTGTATGCTTGATTTCTCTCACCATTTTGGGGCTATACTGATCTCATGAGATTCGCATGATGCTGATATTGCTGTTAACCGACTTATGGAAGGAGTTTTCTTATGGCTTACAAACACATCCTTATCGCTGTAGACCTGTCACCTGAGAGCAAGGTTCTGGTCGAGAAAGCCGTTTCCATGGCGCGACCGTACAACGCCAAAGTGTCCCTGATCCACGTTGATGTGAACTATTCAGACCTCTACACCGGCCTGATTGACGTGAACCTGGGTGACATGCAGAAACGCATTTCCGAAGAAACGCACCACGCACTGAATGAGCTTTCGCAAAACGCGGGTTATCCGATTTCAGAAACGCTGAGCGGCAGCGGCGATTTGGCGCAAGTGCTGGTCGATGCCATCAACAAATACGGTGTGGATTTAGTGCTGTGCGGCCATCACCAGGATTTCTGGAGCAAGCTGATGTCCTCTGCGCGCCAGCTGATCAACACTGTCCATATCGACATGCTGATCGTGCCATTACGTGACGAGGAAGAAGAAGCGTAAGACAAACCGTCTGAGCTTGAGTTGAATGAGAGGTGCCAATGGCACCTCTTTTTTATGGGGATTTTACAGCGGCGTATAAATATCAAACCGGTGACTTTTGGTCACCACGGCGGCCTGCGCGGCAATATCCGCCATGGGCGGCGCATAGTCCGGGCGTTTCACCACAATGCGTTTGGTCGCTAACCGCCGCGCCGGTTCCAGCAGGCCGTCAGCATCTTCGTCCGGGCCAACCAGTCCCTGAAACACGCGCATCTCTTTCTTCACCAGCGCACTTTTTTGTTTGTGCGGATACATCGGATCGAGATAGACCACTTCCGGCTTTGGCGAAAGATCAGAGAGTGCAGTCAGGCTTGAAGCGTGCAGGAGCGTCATGCGCTCACGCAGCCACGGGCCAATTTCTGCATCGCGATAGCCACGTGCCAGCCCGTCGTCGAGCAACGCCGCCACCACCGGATTACGCTCCAGCATTCGCACTTTGCAGCCCAGAGACGCCAGCACAAACGCGTCACGACCCAAACCGGCAGTGGCATCGACGACATCCGGCAGATATTTGCCTTTGATGCCGACGGCTTTTGCTACCGCTTCACCGCGTCCGCCGCCGAATTTACGGCGATGCGCCATCGTGCCGCCGACGAAATCGACAAAAATAGCGCCGAGTTTTGGCTCGTCGCGTTTGCGTAATTCCAGACGCTCAGGCGTCAGCACCAGCGCCATGACGGCGTCCGGATCACACGTCAGATTCCAGCGCTGCGCCAGAACAGATAAGGCGCCTTCATCGGCGCCTTCTTCACAGAGTAAACACACACTCACAGGCAGAAATTATCCTTTGATACCGTAATGGCGCAGCATAGCATCCAGCTGCGGCTCACGCCCGCGGAAGCGTTTGAACAACTCCATCGGCTCTTCGGAACCGCCGCGCGACAGAATATTATCGAGGAACGACTGCCCGGTTTCGCGGTTAAAGATCCCCTCTTCTTCGAAGCGGGAATACGCATCGGCAGACAGCACTTCGGCCCACAGATAACTGTAGTAACCGGCCGCGTAACCGCCGGCGAAAATATGGCTGAATGCGTGCGGGAAGCGTCCCCAGGCGGGTGACGGCACAACCGCAACCTGCTTCTTGATCTCTGCCAGCGTTTGCAGGATCTGCGCGCCTTTCGCTGGGTCATATTCCGCATGCATACGGAAATCGAACAGGCCGAACTCCAGCTGACGAAGAATAAACAGCGCCGCCTGATAGTTCTTCGCTGCCAGCATTTTATCCAGCATCTCTTTTGGCAGCGGTTCGCCAGTTTCAAAATGCCCGGAAATAAACGCCAGCGCGTCCGGCTCCCAGCACCAGTTTTCCATGAACTGACTTGGCAGCTCGACTGCGTCCCACGGCACACCGGCGATACCGGCGACCCCCGGGGTGTCGATGCGGGTCAGCATATGATGTAAACCGTGGCCGAATTCGTGGAACAGCGTGGTGACTTCGTTGTGCGTGAACAGCGCCGGTTTATTGCCGACCGGGCCGTTGAAGTTACAGGTCAGATACGCGACCGGCTTTTGCAGTTCGCCGTCGGCTTTACGCATGCTGCCGACGTAATCATTCATCCAGGCCCCGCCGCGTTTGTGTTCGCGGGCGTACAGGTCGAGATAGAAACTGCCGCGCAGATCGCCGGACTCGTCGAACAAATCGAAGAAACGCACGTCTTTGTGCCAGGTTTCCACGTCTTTACGTTCTTTGGCGGTGATGCCGTAAATGCGTTTCACCACTTCGAACAGCCCTTCCAGCGCACGCTGTTCAGGGAAATACGGACGCAGTTGCTCGTCATTGATGGAAAACAGATGCTGTTTCTGTTTTTCGCCGTAGAACGGCAAATCCCAGGCTTCCATTTCGTCCACGCCAAAATGTTCTTTGGCGAAGGCACGAAGTTGGGCCAGTTCACGTTCGCCTTGCGGGCGGGCACGCGTCGCCAGACCGCTCAGGAAATCAATCACCTGTTTCGGGCTTTCGGCCATTTTGGTGGCCAGCGACATATCCGCGTAGGAATCAAAGCCCAGCAGTTGCGCCAGTTCGTGACGCAGCGATAGAATTTCTGCCATCACTTCGCTGTTGTCCCACTTACCGGCATTCGGGCCCTGATCGGAAGCACGGGTGCCGAACGCGCGGTACATTTCTTCACGCAGCGCGCGGTTTTCGCCGTAGGTAATCACTGGCAGATAGCTCGGGATATCCAGCGTCAGCAGCCAGCCTTCCTGTTCTTTCGATTCCGCCAGCGCTTTCGCCGCCGCGAGTGCGCTTTCCGGCAGGCCTTTCAGTTCTGCCTCATTGGTAATCAGCTTGCTCCAGCCCATCGTGGCGTCGAGCACGTTGTTGCTGTACGTCGAGCCTAGCTCAGACAGACGCGCGGAAATTTCGCCGTAACGTTTTTGTTTTTCGACTGGCAAACCAATGCCGGATAACTCGAAGTCACGCAGCGCGTTATCAATCGCTTTCTTTTGCGCGACGGACAGCGCGTTGAAATGATCGCTGTCTTTCAAATCGCGGTAAGCCTGATACAAACCGGCGTGTTGCCCGGTCCAGGTGCTGAATTCGGATAAAATCGGCAGACATTGCTCGTACGCTTCACGCAGTTCCGGGCTGTTTTTGACGGCATTCAGATGCCCGACCGGCGACCAGATACGGCTCAGACGATCGTCGCTTTCTGCCAGCGGCTGGCACAAATTTTCCCAGGTATAAGGCGCGCCTTGTGCGACCACGCGTTCAATCGTCTGGCGGCTTTCTTCGATCGCAGATTGCATCGCAGGGACAATATGTTCAGGTTGGATCGCAGAGAAAGGCGGCAGGGAGAACGGTTTTAAGAGCGGATTGTTCGACGCGTTTTGCTGTTCAGTCATAGGGCCAGTCCTTCGTTATAGCGTTTGGGGCTGATGGGCCTGTGGCGCACCACGCCGTGAATTCGGGTCGTCTTAAAGATGACGTAACTTCTAACATGCGGTCAAGTGACGGGGAAATCAATGGATCCGGCGAATTTGTCCCGCCAGAAGAAGTTATTCGTCATATCAATCACTCACATCTGAAACATCACTCTCATTTTAGATCCGCCTCGCATTTTTCAGCATAGGTTCTGTTCACCCGATAAACCTTATTTACAGCAAGGTTTATCGTGTTATTTTCAATCTGGCATATGCCAGTTAAAAAAATCCAAAACACATCAGGGAAAGAGATAAAAATGAAAAAACTCAAGGTTGTCACGCTGGGCGGCGGGTCGAGTTACACGCCGGAACTGATTGAAGGTTTTATCCGCCGTTATGATGAATTGCCAGTCACCGATTACTATCTGGTGGATATCGACGCGGGCGCGGAGAAGCTGAAAATTGTCGGGGAACTGGCGAAACGCATGGTGAAGAAATCAGGATTACCGATGACGGTTCACCTCACCACCAACCGCAACGAAGCGTTGTTTGACGCGGATTTTGTCACCACGCAGTTACGCGTTGGCCTGCAGGAAGCGCGCATTCACGATGAAGCGATCCCGCTGAAATATGGGGTTCTCGGGCAGGAAACTACCGGCGCGGGCGGCTTTATGAAAGCGCAGCGCACCATCCCAGTGTTGTTAGATTTATGCCGAGATATGGAAAGGCTTTGCCCGGATGCATGGCTGATTAATTTCACCAATCCCGCCGGGATTGTCACCGAAGCCATCGAAAAATATTCGCCGATCAAAACGCTGGGTATTTGCAGCGGCGCCAACAATATGATGCTGGACATTGCGGGTGTTTACGGCGTTGAGCGCCGCGACGTTTACGCCAGAGTGATGGGGCTGAATCACCTAATTTTTGCCGATCAGATTGCGGTAAAAGGCCATGATGTTACCGCCGGATTTATTGAAAAGCTGGCGAAAGGCACCGGGGAAAATTCATTAAAAAATATCCCCGATATCGGTTTACCGCCCGATTTTATCCGCGCACTCGGCCTGTTCCCGCTCTCTTATCTGAAATACTTTTATCTCAGCCGGGAAATGCTGGAACACAGTCTTCAGGACAGCAAAGACCACGGCACACGCGGCGAGCAAACCCGTGAAATTGAACGCCAGCTCTTTGAGATTTATAAAAATCCTCAGCTCGATACCAAACCGAAAGAGCTGGAAAGCCGCGGCGGCGCGTATTATTCGGAAACGGCCTGCTCCATCATCAGCTCAATTTATAACAATAAAAAAGAAATCCACGTTGTGAATACGCCAAACCGGGGCGCAACAAGCGATCTGGATGAAGAAAGCGTAGTGGAAACCAATGCCGTGATTGACCGTCAGGGCGCACATCCTCTGGCTTATGGCCGCCTGCCGGTGAAAATACGCGGGCTGATTCAGAGCGTCAAAGCGTTCGAGGAACTCACCGTTGAGGCCGCCGTCACCGGCGATTATTCCACGGCATTAATGGCGCTGTCGGTGCATCCGCTGATCCCGTCCGTGGATATTGCCGGAAAAATTCTCGATGAATATCTGGCGGTAAACCGGCCTTTCCTGCCTCAGTACAAATTCGGCAAGGCGGGGAAAATATCATGATGAAGTTTTTAGAATCCCGCGTGGTGCCTTGTCTGGTGAAAGTCGGGGAAAACGTGATTCTGGTCGCCGTCAGAAATGGCATCACGCTCACGTTGCCGTTTATCATTTCCGGCAGCGTGTTTTTAATTATCGCCAACCTGCCGATTCCCGGCTGGACGGATTATCTCGGCACCTTTGGCACGGCGCTGAATGTGCCGGTTATCGTCACGTTCGGCATTATTGGTTTGATCTCCGCAATCGGCATCAGCTACAACCTCGCGAAACACTACAAACTCGATGGCCTGACGTGCAGCAGTATTACCGTCGCCGTTTTTCTGATGGCGCAGCTCGATGATAATTACCTGCTGAATGTCGATAACCTCGGCGCGTCGGGATTATTTTCCGCCATTATTCTGTCGGTGCTGACGGTTTATATTATTCGCTTTTTCATCGGGCATAAAATCTATATCCGGCTGCCGGAAAGTGTGCCACCTGCGGTGTTGCAGTCTTTCGTCAGCGTGATCCCGGCATTTGTCTGCCTGGCACTGGTCTGGTTCGTGAGAGTGATTTTGCACTTTGATATCAATGCGTTCTTCACGATGATCCTCAGCCCGCTGGTGATTGGGCTGGGGACATTGCCCGGCATGTTGATTCTGGTGTTTCTGATTTCGCTACTGTGGTGTTGCGGAATACACGGCACCAACGTGTTATCCGGCATTACCGCGCCAATCTTCCTGAAATTCATCGTCGAAAATACGCAGGCTTATCTGAGCCATCAACCCATTCCTCATATCTTTGCCGAAGGGTTTTATAACTTCTTCATTTGTACCGGCGGCTCGGGCGCGACGATGGGCTTAGTGCTGGCGATGATGGTATCCAAAAGCCGTTATTACAAATCGCTCGGCAGAATGGCGTTCGCCCCTTCCCTGTTTTGTATTAATGAGCCGGTAATATTCGGCGTGCCGATGGTTTTCAATCCGCTGATGATGTTGCCGTTAATTGTCACGCCGATGCTGCTGTGTACGATGTCTTATTTCCTGATGGAATTTAATATTATTGGCCGCCCGGTATTGCAGATCCCCTGGACTATGCCGCCGTTTCTGAATGCCTATTTCGCCACCGGTGGGAATATTCCTGCGGCAATCTGGTCGGGCGTCATGATTATTATTTCGACAATCATTTATTATCCCTTCTTCCGTTTGCTGGAAAAGAAACAACTGGCGGATGAATCTGCCGAAACTCCAGTAAATGCACCGCAGGTCAGTGCATAAATCTTCTCAAAGGGAGTTCGTTATCATGATGATAAACTGTGCATTTATAGGGTTCGGCAAAAGCGCCACACGTTACCATTTGCCTTACGTTTTTCAGCGCCGCGACACGTTTCGCGTAAAAACGATTTTTGATGTGGCCCGCCGCCCCGCGCTCGAAGCCGAAAGCGAATATCAGGGCATTCATTTCACCGACAACCTGAACGACATTCTGCTCGATGAAAGCATCCGGCTTGTGACGCTGTGTACGCCGCCGGAAACGCACTACGATTACGCCCGTCAGTGTCTGGAGCACGGGAAAAACGTCATCGTCGAAAAACCGTTTACCCGCACGCTGGCGGAAGCACAGGTGTTGTTTGCTCTCGCTGCAGAAAAGGGCTTAACGGTCACCCCTTTCCAGAACCGCCGTTATGACAGCTGTTTTCTGGCCGCTAAAAAAGTGATTAACAGCGGCGTGCTTGGAAAACTCGTCGAGTTCGAAAGCCATTTCGATTATTTCCGCCCCGACGCGCCGGACGCGCCGGGTGATTTCACTCACGGCGCGTTTTACGGATTGGGCGTGCATCTTATCGATCAGGTCGTCAGTCTCTTCGGGCGGCCGGAATTTGTGCATTACGATATCCGCCCTGTCCGGAATAAAAATAACCCTGACGATACGTTTGAATTGCAGCTTTATTACGGCGATATCAAAGCGATTGTGAAATGCAGCCATCTGGTCATGCAGCCTTACCCAAAATTCATTGTTCATGGCGAAAACGGGTCATTTATCAAACTGAATATCGACCCGCAGGAAACATCGCTTAAAGCCGGGATAATGCCGGGCAGCGAAAATTTCGGCAAAGACCCGGAGCTGGGTGTGCTGAAATATCAGAATGTGCAGGGCGAAATAATCACTGAAAAAGTGGATGCCGGAGCCGGCGATTATGGCCGGGTTTATGACGCCGTTTATGACACGCTGGTTCATAAAAAACCGCCTTATGTGCCACAACTGGATGTGGTGACCACCATGGAAATATTGCATCGTGCCTTTGAACAACCCGCTCCGGCGCTGATTAAACTCCGTTAACCTCCTCAGCGCGCCGCCCGTTTTTCACGGCGGTGCGCCCGGATGACACCTCTGCGTGTTCTGTTTATACTGCCCGAAAATAAACCGCTGCAAGAAGGCGTTACGCCATGGCCGCCCGTTATATTGATATTAAAAACAGCCTGAAACAGGCGATCCTCAATAAAGAATATCGTGTCGGGGACAAAATTCCTTCTGAGCGGGAACTAGCGCTCCACTACGACGTTACGCGTGTCACTCTGCAAAAAGCGATGCATGTGCTGGAACAGGAAGGCTTTATCGAGCGCATCCACGGCAAAGGCATGTATGTCACCAAAGTGATTGAAGATAACGTTTATTTACTCAACAACGGCACCAGCGATTCTATTCTGGGCTTTTCGCGTGAATTTAAAAATCAGGTCAAAGTCTCGAGCAAACTCATCACGTTGAAAAAAATCGCCGCAGGTGAATATATCGCCATTCAACTGGATATTCACGCAGATGACGATATTCATTATATCCGCCGTATCAGGCTGGTTGATAATATCCCGGTGCTGATTGAAGACTCGTATATTCCCTGCGCTGTCATAGCGTCAATTCCAGAAGCCGTTTTACAGGAAGCATCTTTATATGAATATATTGAAAATAAAACCGGCCGGAAAATTAAATTCTACAACTCGGTGATTGAAGCCGCGCTGTTCGACGAAACCCTGTCGGCGTTGCTGAACATCGAAACCGGCAGCCCGATGCTGAAAGTCTCCGGCGTCACTAAGCTTGAAGACGGTAAAGCCTTCAACTACTCCATCAGTTTTAACCGTGCGGACATGTTCAAAATTAAGAACAGCTGGGTCGGGAAGTAAGCATCCGTATAAGGGCGCACCCAAAATAATTCGCGTTGCAGGAAGGCGGGAAATGAGTGAATCCCGATGAGTTTACATAAGTAAGTGATTCGGGTGAGTGAATGCAGCCAACGCATCTGTAACGTGAAGTATGAAGGGAGCAAACAGTTTATACTGTCCGCAATAGCCACTCCGGAACACTAAATTTATGTTGAGTTACCGCCATAGTTTTCACGCCGGCAACCATGCCGACGTCCTGAAACACACCGTTCAGAGCCTGATCATTGAATCTCTGAAAGAAAAAGAAAAACCCTTCCTTTATCTCGACACCCACGCGGGTGCCGGGCGCTATCAGCTGAGTGGCGAACACGCCGAACGTACCGGCGAATATCTGGAAGGCATCGCCCGCATCTGGCAACGTGATGATATTCCTGAAGAACTGGCGGCTTACATGTCCGTCGTGAATCACTTTAACCGCAACGAAAACCTGCGTTATTACCCGGGTTCGCCGCTGATTGCCCGTCAGTTGTTGCGTGAAGACGACAAACTGCACCTGACCGAACTGCACCCGAGCGATTTCCCGCTGCTACGCAGTGAATTCCAGAAAGATGACCGTACCCGCGTTGCGCGTGCCGACGGTTATCAGCAGCTGAAAGCTCAGTTACCGCCGCCGTCCCGTCGCGGACTGATCCTGATGGACCCGCCGTACGAAATGAAAACCGATTATCAGGACGTGGTAAAAGGCATTCAGGAAGGCTACAAACGTTTTGCCACCGGCACATACGCGCTGTGGTATCCGGTCGTGATGCGCCAGCAAATCAAAAAAATGCTGCGTGATCTCGAAGCCACCGGCATCCGCCGTATTCTGCAAATCGAGCTGGGCGTGCGCCCGGACAGCGATCAGCGCGGCATGACGGCTTCCGGCATGATCGTCATTAACCCGCCATGGAAGCTCGAACAGCAGATGAACAACGTGCTGCCGTGGCTGCTGAAAGTGCTGGTTCCTTCCGGCACCGGCCACACCACCGTGAATTGGGTTGTGCCCGAGTAAATAATTCCCTCCTGAATTCTGTAATCCCCTAAATCATTCGGGTTGCATCAAGACGGCCACTGAATGAATCCCCGGGAGCTTACTCAGGTAAGTGACCGGGGTGAAAGAAGGCAGCCAACGCAGGGGCAACCTGAAGGGTGACGGGGATAGGCCTTAGCTATCAAACCTATCGCAATCATTGATCCAATCTTTTCCACAACCAGTTAAACTCTTAGGCAATTTTTAAGATTAGCGACGCCGGTAAGGCGTACTTCATTTTCGACAACTCATGGAAAATCCGATGACCAAACATTATGACTATCTGGCAATTGGCGGCGGCAGCGGTGGTATCGCATCAATCAACCGTGCAGCTATGTATGGGAAAAAATGTGCGCTGATCGAAGCTAAAGAGCTGGGCGGTACGTGCGTCAACGTGGGTTGTGTCCCGAAAAAAGTGATGTGGCACGCCGCGCAAATCGCAGAAGCTATCCGCAACTACGGCCCGGATTATGGCTTTGACACCACCGTGAACAGTTTCAACTGGAAAACGCTGGTCGCCAACCGTACCGCCTACATCGACCGTATCCACACCTCGTACGACAACGTGCTGGGTAAAAATAACGTTGATGTGATCAAAGGTTTTGCACGCTTTGTTGACGATCACACCGTTGAAGTGAACGGCGAGAAGATCACCGCAGATCACATCCTGATCGCCACCGGCGGTCGCCCGAGCCATCCAAATATTCCAGGTGCAGAATACGGTATCGATTCCGACGGTTTCTTTGATCTGACCGAAATGCCAAAACGCGTTGCGGTTGTTGGCGCAGGTTACATCGCCGTGGAAATCGCCGGTGTGATGAACGGACTGGGCGCGGAAACTCACCTGTTCGTGCGCAAACATGCGCCGCTGCGCACCTTTGATCCGCTGATGGTTGATACGCTGGTAGAAATCATGGAAGCCGAAGGCCCTGCGCTGCACAAAGAGTCCATTCCGAAAGAAGTGGTGAAAAATGCTGATGGCAGCCTGACGCTGAAACTGGAAAACGGTCAGGAATTTGAAGTCGACAGCCTGGTTTGGGCGATTGGCCGCGAACCGGAAACCGACAATTTCAACCTAAAAGCGACCGGCGTGAAAACCAACGAAAAAGGTTATATCGTCGTCGATAAGTTCCAGAACACCAGCGTTCGGGGCATTTACGCAGTGGGCGATAACACCGGCGCTGTTGAACTGACGCCAGTGGCCGTTGCAGCGGGTCGTCGTCTTTCCGAGCGTCTGTTCAACAATAAGCCGGACGAGCATCTGGATTACAGCAACATCGCGACTGTCGTGTTCAGCCATCCGCCAATCGGCACGGTCGGCCTGACCGAACCGCAGGCTATCGAACAGTACGGCGCAGAAAACGTGAAAGTGTATAAATCCGCGTTCACCGCAATGTACACCGCCGTTACGCAGCATCGTCAGCCTTGCCGCATGAAACTGGTGTGCGTCGGTAAAGAGGAGAAAATCGTCGGCATCCACGGCATCGGTTACGGCATGGATGAAATGTTGCAGGGCTTTGCGGTCGCACTGAAAATGGGCGCCACCAAAAAAGACTTCGACAATACCGTCGCAATTCACCCGACGGGCGCAGAAGAGTTTGTGACAATGCGTTAATAACGCGGAAAGGTATTCGGTACCTTATCAGTTAATAAATTCAAGATGGGCCAGATACTTCGGTATTTGGCCTTTTTTAATAATCCTTAAAAAACAATGACACACTCGTAACACAATCTCAAAAAAATGCCGAATAACTAAAAACAATTCTATAAAAACACTCAATCACATTAATGAAACAAATAAATTAAACCCCTTATAAAATCATTGATTAACAATATTTAATCAATCATTAAGTTGATAAAGAGATACGTTTCCTTATGCTCGAACGCACACTCACTTTGTAGACTTTATTTATTCAAAAATATGGAAAATAAAAATACAAAAGAATCTATGCGGTTATTTTAAGGAAAACGCTTATTATGACAGGAAGTCCCCAGAAGCATCCCAAGACACCGGTGATGTGTATTCTCTCTATAGCAATCCTTGCCGTATTATCGGATACAGCGCAGGCCACAACCATTGCTCAGGGCAGCACGCTCACAGTGAATGATGGTGACATGCTGGAGGGACCGGTCACCGATAATGGTGTCCTGAACTTTAATAAAACTGAGAATTTTGGATTCGCCGATATTATTTCGGGCAATGGTTCTCTGACCGACTCCGGGTCAGGTATCCTCATATTAACAGGCGATAACACCTACACGGGATCAACGACTATCAACCGCGGCAGTACTCTTATGCTGGGTAACGGCGGCGCGACAGGCAGTATTAATGCCATGGGGACTATCTATAATAACGGCACCCTGATATTTAACCGCAGTAGTAACATTCTCTACGCGAAACTCATTACAGGCGACGGTGAGATAATTGTGAGTGGTACTGGCGTCCTGACTTTAGCGGGTAACGACACCTTCGCCGGCACAACAATCATCGACATCGGCAGCACGCTGCAACTGGGCGACGGCGGAACCACTGGCAGTGTCGCGGGTGATATTACAGATAATGGCACGCTGGTGTTTAACCACGGCAATACCAGCACTCTCGCAAATACTATTTCTGGTAGCGGCTCTCTTATTCAGTCGGGTACAGGTACTCTGACCTTAACTAGCGAGAACAGCTATACCGGGCAAACGGTCATCAACAGCGACACCACGCTGGCGTTGGGCGACGGCGGAACCACCGGCAGCGTCGCGGGGGATATTACAGATAATGGCACGCTGGTGTTTAACCACAGCAATGCCAGCACTCTCGCGAATACCATTTCTGGCAGCGGCTCTCTAATCCAGTCAGGAACAGGCGCGCTCACCTTAACCCATGACAATACCTACACCGGGCAAACCATCATCAACAGCGACACTACGCTGGCGTTGGGTAATGGCGGAACCACCGGCAACGTCGCGGGGGATATTGTTAACTACGGTTCATTAAATATTAACCGCAGCGACAATATCAGCCTTAAGGGTAAGCTGGATGGCACTGGCAGCCTGAACCAGAACGGCACCGGCACGCTCATTGCTGACCAGAACATGACTTACACGGGCGATACTTATATCAATCAGGGCGCTTTGCAGGTTAATGGGGATTTTGGCAGCACCGGCACAATATATGTTGAGCCGTCAGCGGCATTAACAGGTTACGGCAGCGTCGCCGGTTCGGTGGTGAACAATGGCGTCATCAATCTGATGACCGCCACGCCGGGGAATACGCTCACCATTAACGGTGATTACAGCAGTAACAACGGACAGCTTTGGGTCAGCAGTGAACTAAACGGCGACAACTCGGCGCATGATGAACTGTTTGTAACAGGCAGCACCCGCGGCAATACGGACGTGACCGTTAAAGACATGCACGGGCTGGGCGCGCAAACGGTGAATGGTATCGAACTGATCAATGTGCAGGGGCAATCTGACGGCACGTTTGCTTTACAAGGCCGCGCAGTCGCCGGGGCCTACGAGTACAAACTCTATCAGGGCACGTCAACGGACAATAACGGAAACTGGTATCTGCGTTCGACCACGGACGCCCCTGCACCGCCGGATCCGACGCCACCGGATCCAACCCCCCCCGATCCTACGCCGCCAAATCCAGAGCCACCGGAGCCGACACCGCCAGCTCCAACACCACCGGAGCCAACACCACCGGAGCCAACACCACCGAATCCTGCGCCTGAATCACCGGTACTGCGCCCTGAGGCGGGTGTTTATCTGGCAAACCAGAGCCTGGCGAACAGCGTATTTATGTCGACGATGCATGACCGCAATGCTGAAAATCGTCAGACCGGCGAAGATTCACCTGCAGGCTGGGCACATCTGGATACAGGCCGCATCAACAGCCAGGCTGGAGGCGGTCAGTTGTCGATGGGATCCAACAGCACTGTTTTACGCATTGGCAGCGACATCTATCGCCATGACTTCGGCAATCAGCAGATCAAAGCTGGTCTGATGACGGGTTATGCCCATGTTGATACCGACAGCAATGCAAAACACGTCAGCGGCTCCGCTAAGGGTACGCTGGAAGGTTACAACGTTGGTGTCTACGGTACATGGTTTGGCGGGAGTGCGGATGAAAAATCCGGGCCTTATATCGACAGCTGGGTGCAATACGGCACCTTCCACAACACGGTCAAAGGCAATGATTTAGCCGAGGAAAAATACCATGCGCATAACTGGGCGGGTTCACTGGAAGCCGGCTATCGCATTCCTGTCAGCAGTACACATGAGTTGTACGTGCAACCGCAATTCCAGACGATTTACTCGAACTACAGCCAGGGCGATCATACCGAAGATAACGGCACGCGGATCCGCACTCAGGATGCCGGTGGCGTCACAACCCGCCTCGGTGCTCGTCTTTCCGGTCAGTTGGATGACGCGGGTAAAGCAGAGCCCTTTGTCGAGTTGAACTGGTGGCACGGCGGCAGCAGTAACAGCGTGCAAATGGATACGGAGACCGTCGACCAGTCAATCCCGGTCAACCGTTATGAAGCCAAAGTAGGGGCTCAGCTCAAGACCAGTGAAAACTGGACAGTGTGGATTAATTCGGGCGTTCAGGCCGGTGAAAACGACTACTCCAGCCTGCAGGGGCAGTTCGGTGGGAAATACAGCTGGTAAGGCGAAGAACGTGTAAGTCGTAAAAATAAGGCTTCAGATTTTCAGATCTGAAGCCTTTTTATTGCCCTCAGTCCAGCAAAATCACCTTTGGGCTGTCAGTTTCAAACAACGGTTTGCAGAGGATTTTATAACTGTCGCGGTCAAAGTGTGGAACGGCGATATCAAACTTTTTAGCGTCTTCCAGCGTTTTCACCGTGCCCAGATAGAACCAGTGATTGATGACGTGATATTCCGTTACGCCGCTGGCTTCTTCCACGATAGCAATACGCCCCGGATACGGCCAGTTGCGGATTTTCAGGGTGCTAAGCGCATTTTTAAGGCGTTCCTGATGGGCCAGGGGCGATTCTTTTCCGCAGCACACACCGCCGCATTTCCCCAGAGAGAACCGGAAGCACGCACGGTTTTTTGCCAGTTTTTCCAGCCCCAGCGCGCCATAACACAGCTTTTCCTGATCGGCGATATCGCGGATTTTTTCCAGGGCGGACATTTTGGTTTTGAACAAACCAAACAGATCATCGGTGTGGGAAAAATCCACTTCATTGCTGAAAACTACCGTGGCGGTCAGGCCCTGAAGGCGGATTGAGCACAGCTTGCGGGTGTTGCGCAGACGCTTATTAAACAGCGGACGCCGGTTTTTAATCAGGTCAGATTCCAGCAATAACGCACCGACTTCACCGATGGTTTCGATGTATTCGATATCCCGCGTCATGTGCAAAAGTTTGGCTTCGTCGGCGTTGCGGAAATGCGACATCACGCGGCTGCGGATGTTCACACTTTTGCCGATATACAGCGGAAAGGTTTTATCGTCGCCATAGAAAATATAAACCCCGGAGCGAGACGGTAAGTTTTCGAGCGTATGACGAAGATGTTCAGGGTACTTATAAAGCTCGGTGAAAAGCTCTTTTTCCGGATTCCACAAAATCGCTGACCTGTTGTTATCGGAGAAGATATCGTTTAAAAAAACAACGGCCGATAATACTGGCTATCCGTACAGCCTTCAACCAATACGGCTAAAATAAAGTGTAAATTCTGACCGGCGAAAACTACGCCTGCGTGCGCATTTCAATATATTCCCGAGCATTCAGTAAGTTGGCTAAAGCAGCCTCGCGGGTTTCGCGCTGGTCTGACTGGATCCAGCCATACAGATTATCGATGTTATCGAAACGCACCAGCACGGTGTAAATCGTTTCGCCATGTATCGGGCGTAAGACGTTAACACTTTCGTAACCTGGAAACCGGGCCGAATCCGCCTTCAGCTTTTCCAGCCAGCCTTCGTATTCCGACAGCTTATCGCGCTGCACGCCGTGCGTAATCACCAGGGTGATGTGTTCGGGCTGATGTGGGTAAGTCACAGGATATTCCTTCTGGTTAACCGCTGTTCTGGTTAACTGATTGTTGCGTTATATTGATGAACAATATGAAAGGCGAACAGTTATTGATAACGGAAATTTTTTGGGAAGTTGTTAAACAATTTTTGGGGTGGGTAAATAATGCGACTAAGCCTTGAAGCGCTGCTGATCCTGGATGCGCTTGATCGTCACGGCACTTTTGCTGCGGCAGCGGCCAGACTGTTTAAAACCGCGTCTGCGCTGAGTTATACCGTGCAGAAAATGGAAAGTGACCTGAGTATCAAACTGCTGGATCGTTCCGGGCACCGCGCGACATTCACGCCAACCGGCCGTCTGATGCTGGAAAAGGGCCGCGTTTTACTGCGTGCGGTCAGTGAGCTGGAACAACAGGCGCAATATGTCGAGAGCGGCTGGGAAAGCAAACTGACGATCAGCGTCGATGCTTCCGTCCCCTTCGCCCTGCTCACACCGCTTATCGACCGCTTTTACGAACAACATCAGCACACGCAACTTCTGTTTCGCCACGACGTACTCGCTGGCTGCTGGGAAGCGCTGAGCTACGGCGAAGCCGACATTGTTTTCGGCGCAGTGCAGGAACCGGTCACGCGCAGCGGCATAGAATACCGCCCTATCGGCTGGCTGGAATATGTGTTTGCCGTCGCGCCGCATCACCCGCTGGCCTCGCTGCCGGAGCCGTTATTGCGTGAACAAATCCGTCAGTACCGCGCGGTGGTGGTTCACGATACGTCGCGTCATGGCGCAGGCACGGATTTACGCGTGCTGGACGAGCAGAAAATGCTGAGCGTTCACGACTTCAACGCCAAAGTTCACGCACAGGTCGCCGGTCTGGGCTGCGGTTATCTGCCGCGTTATCTGGCCGCGCCGTATCTGGAAAGCGGCGCGCTGGTTGAACGCCGTCTGGATACTGAAACCCGCCGCGATCAGGCTTTTATGGCCTGGAACGAAAAAGCCACTGGCAACGCCGCCATGTGGTGGCGCGAACATTTACAGAATTTCGACGGCATCTGCTCCGTTTACAGCCGGGAATAATCGTTACCCGTTAAGCCGAAAGGCCGCATTGCGCGGCCTTTTTTCTTTCCTGCTTTTTATCTCACGGACAAATAATGCTGAACCACCGGCTTATTTTCACCGCGGTGATAACGCGTCACCTCGCTTTGCAAATCGGCTTCACCGGCCGGTAATTTCAGGCGCCAGCACAGCAGAGTGGCGATGGTCAGCCCGATACCCGCCAGAATTAACGCGCCGACCAGACCGGTTTCCCTCGCAACCAGCCCCCAGAACAGGCTACCCGCCGCCATCGCGCCGTTGAAAACCATCAGGTAAACCGCCAGTCCGCGACCGCGCACCCAGTCAGGTAATACCGCCTGCGCCACGCCGTTCATCGAGGTCAGCGCGATAATCCAGCCCACGCCCAGCACCACCATCAGCACAACTGCCAGCCATTTCGCCGGAGACGTCGCCAGCAGCAACATCACGGTAGCGGATAACAGTGCGAAAAGCAGAACCAGCCCGTCAACGCTCAGTTTCTGCCGCAAACGCGGCAACAACAGCGCTCCGAAAATCGCCCCGACGCCCACTGCACCGAGCAGAATGCCGTAGAAACCGGCGGTTCCGTGCAACATATTGCGGGCAATCAGCGGCAACATCGCCCAAATCGCACTGGCAAACGCAAAGTAAATCGCGGCACGGAAAAGCACGCGGTGCAGTTCACGGCTGGCTTTCACATAACGCAGCCCCGCGCGGAACGCGCCAAGAAAATGTTCTGACAGCTCATTTTTCGCTTTAACCGGACGCTTCCACCACAGCAGTGCGCCAATCACGAAGACGTAGCTCATGACATCCGCGCTGTAAGCCGCACCCGCGCCAAGGCTGGCTAACAATATACCGCCCCCCGCCGGACCGACGGCGCAGGCGATATTAATGCCCAGCGAATTCAGCGCCACAGCGTTACGCAAATCCGTGCGCGGCACCAGGTCCGCCACAATAGCCTGCCACGCCGGGCCCATCAGGGCGGCACCGATACCGCCGATAAACGTCAGCGCCACCAGATATTAGACAGTCAGTAAGTTGTTGTGCGACAAAATCAGCAAAGTCCCGCTGACGCTCGCCAGCAGCAACTGCACAAAAATCAGCAGACGGCGGCGGTCAAGAATGTCGGATAAAACCCCTGCCGGAATGGCCAGCAGAAAAATGGGCAACGTGGCGGCGGTTTGCATCAACGCGACGGCCGCCGGGTTTGACGACAGCCCGGTGACGAGCCAGGAGCTGGCGACATCGCGCATAAAACTGCCGGTATTGCCGAGAATGGTCGCCACCCAAATCGTGGCGAACAGCCCTTGTTTCAGCGGTGAAAATGCGCCAGATGCGGCGTTACTCTGGCTCATGCGCGCTCCTTCAGGTCATCCCACGCGGCATAAATAAATACGCCGGCCAGACCGATGTATTCAAAGAAACCGTTCATTAGCATCGCCCGATCGTGCCCAGATGCCTGCCAGAAGGCGTTTGCCATAAAGTTGGCGACGACAGTAAACATTGCCAGGGCCAGCAGGGCGAACCAGCGGATAAACGCAAAATGAACAACGGGAACCGACAGGCCGGAAACAGGTGCGTTACGCATCATTCTCTCCTGCCGGAACCCGCTCGCAGCGCGGTTCCGGCGTTATTAAAGAATTAAATACCTTAAGTATCAGGCTTTACGCTGCGGCGCTTTATACACCATGGTATAGGCGTAATCCACGCCCATGCCGTAGGCGCCGCTGTGTTCGCGAACCAGATCCATGACGGCGTCGTAGGTTTCTTTGCGTGACCAGTCGCGCTGGTACTCGAGCAGAACCTGCTGCCAGGTCACCGGAATGGCACCGGCCTGCACCATGCGGTCGATGGAACGTTCATGCGCATCCACGCTGGTGCCGCCGGAAGTGTCGGTCACCACATACACTTCATAGCCTTCTTTCAGCGCCATCAGAGCCGGGAAAGTCAGACACACCTCAGTCCACAATGCGGAAATAATCAGTTTCTTACGTCCTGTTGCTTCAACGGCTTTCACAAATGCCGCGTCTTCCCAGGAGTTCATGGAGGTGCGTTCAATCGGCTTTACATCCGGGTGAACCGCCAGCAGTTCCGGCCAGATATAGCCGCTGAAGCTTTCAGTTTCGACGGAGGTGTAAATCACCGGCACGTTAAAAACTTTGCCTGCTTTAGCGAGAGCAACGGTGTTATTTTTAAGCTGCTGGCGATCGATGTTTGCGACGCCGAAAGACATTTGTGGCTGATGGTCGATGAAAATCAGGGTGGAGTTCTGTGGGTCCAGCAGATCGAATTTAGACATTTTCATTTCCTCTCAGAGTGCATTGTTGGGTTGTGTGTTTGTATTTAACGTTGTGTTGTTGTGCTGCTGGAAATCACAATACGGCAGAGGTTAAAACGCAGATAGCGGAAAGAATTTGCGAAGTTGTTCAGTTTTTTTTGACAGGCTTTCGCCTATATAAACAGTCAAAAATATCCCATACAGTCAGTGAGTTAGTATTAACAAAATCTTTCAACGAGTTATTAAAAATAACGCACTATGACTATTCCTAAGAAGCGTCTACTGTTTATTGCAGCACAACACACATTCACTTAAAAACCTGCAAAATCACTCGCTGAGGAAAGACAAATGAGCACATTCACCACGCAAGACGGCACTCAAATTTATTTCAAAGACTGGGGAAAAGGTAAGCCGGTTTTATTCAGCCACGGCTGGCCGCTGGATGCGGATATGTGGGACAGTCAGATGAATTTCCTGGCCGAACGCGGTTATCGCGCCATCGCTTTTGACCGCCGCGGTTTTGGCCGTTCAGACCAGCCGTGGGAAGGGTACAACTACGATACATTTGCCTCAGATATCAACGATCTGATTGAACACCTCGATTTGCACGATGTTACGCTGGTCGGTTTCTCCATGGGCGGCGGCGACGTAACCCGCTATATCAGCCGCTACGGCACAGCGCGCGTTTCCAGTTTAGTGCTGCTCGGCGCGGTGACCCCGCTGTTTATTAAGACGGACGATCATCCACAAGGCATTGATAAAGCTGCCTTTGACGGCATCAAAGCCGGTTTATTGAAAGACCGTGCACAATTTATCAGTGATTTCGCGACGCCGTTCTACGGCACCAATCAGGGCATGACCGTTTCCGACGGCGTGATGACGCAGACGCTGAATATCGCGCTGCTGGCCTCGCTCAAAGGCACCGTGGATTGCGTGACCGCTTTCTCCGAAACCGATTTCCGCCCGGATATGGCAAAAATTACCGTGCCGACGCTGGTTATCCACGGCAGCAACGACCAGATTGTACCGTTCGAAGCCACCGGCAAACTGGCCGCTGAGATGATCGAAAACTCACAGCTTAAAGTGTACGAAGGCGCGCCGCACGGTTTCGCGGTCACGCATCAGGATCAGCTGAATGACGATTTGCTGGCGTTCCTGAAAAGCCTGTAACCGCCGCCGCTGAACGCTAAAAAGGCATTCCCCGCAAAGGGAATGCCTTTTTCTTTGGCGCATATTCTGGTGAAGAAAACAGCGTTTCACGCCACCGGCAGTTTATCCAGAATCGCCTGCGCAGTATTCACGTCGGTCACCAGCGAATTAATCATGCCCGAACGCACCGCGCCGATAATCCCGGCGGCTTTTTCCGGCGTCGCGGCCACGCCAATGGTCAGCGGCGTTTTGCGCAGCTGTTCCACCGATGCCGCAATCATTCGCTCCTCGCCTTCCCAGTGCAATAACTCACCGGATTCCGTGAAGTAGTGGCGCAGCACGTCGCCCGCCGCGTCGCTGAGTGCCTGTTCCCCCGGCGTCGCCGTGGTTGATTCACTCGGTTTCGGCGTATGCGTCAGGCCGACGCCGACAATCGCCGCGTCCAGCTTGTCCCACAGGGAAATAATTTCCTGCACGCTGCCGTCGGCGAGAAACGCATCACGCAATTCTGCCGAAGAAATGTAAGGCGCATGCAGAAAATACGGCGTGCCTTCCATCTGTTCAGCCGCGCGGCGCACGAACTCGGTGATCTGAAAATGCGGCGCAGACTGCTGCATTCCGCCATTGAGCGCCACGGTCATAATGCCCGGCAGGCGCGGCATTCCGGCCAGCGTCACCTCGCGCACCGCCCTTCCCCAGCCAATGCCCAGCACCGAACCGGCACCTAAACCGGCTTCCTGCAACAAAGCGGCCAGCGGCGTCGACAGCGCGCCCAGCACATTGCCCGGCGGCGCATCAACCACATACGCGTGCTTCAGTCCGAGGCGGTTAATCAGGTCAGACGTCATGTCTTCCGGCGAAGATAATCCCACCACTTCGATACGCACAATGCCCGCCGCACGGGCTTTATTCAGCAGCCGCGAGATTGTCGCCGTTGAAACATCCAGCTTGCGCGCAATCTCTACCTGAGACATATCAGACTCGTAATGCAGCTTCGCCACCAGATGCATCATGGCACGCGTTGCTGCAATATCTTGCAAAATTGGCTCTTTCAGCTTGAAATTCCTTTCAGTAATGAATTACACTCAAATCGTCGATTGAGGGATTATTGCGCAACACCTGTAAAAATGCAATGTGCCGGATCGAGATTCAACCCTTATAAAACGGCGTGTTACGCGATTTTTCCGCCCCTTTCAGCCAGGGGGCAAAGACAGAACGTCCAGTGTAATCGAGATTTTTTCATCTGTAATAAATTTCACGCAAAGGAGAGTTTCATGTCAAAAATGTCTACTTCAGAATTACGCAGCTATCAGCAGATTTGCGGTAAAAATGGCGCAATGCTGGTGATCGCCTGTGACCAGCGCGGTGCCATGCGCAGCCTGCTCGCCAGCGACCCTCAGCAACAATCCGCGATTTCCGAACACGAACTGGGCCTCATCAAAGCCGACATCACCCAATATCTCGCCAGCAAAGCCTCCTGCGTGCTGGTAGATCCGGTCTGTGCGGTACCGCAGCTGGTGGACAACGGCATTATTGCCCGCGATACCGCGCTGCTGATCGGCCTTGACGCATCAGGCTGGGATAATTCGTCGGAAGGCTACCGTCTGTCGCGGTTAGTGGCGAACGTTGATGCGCGCCGCGTGCGTGAACTGGGCGCGACTGGCGGCAAAATTATGGTGTATCTGCGTTCGGATCAGGAAGCCGCCAACCGCCATAACATTGAAATACTGCGTCAGTGCATCGACGATTTCGCCCGCGAAGATCTGCTGCTGGTGGTGGAGTTCCTCACCTATAAACTCGACAACGAAACCGAGGAAGAATATAAAGAAAAAGTCCCGTCCCTGATTTATGGCGGCACAAAGATTTGTCTGGAATGCGGGGCGAAGGTGCTGAAACTGCCTTATCCGGGTTCAAAACAGGCCTGCGCAGACATCACTAAACTGGCAGGAGACGTGCCTTGGGCGGTGCTTTCCGCGGGCGTTGACCACGCCACTTTCCTCAAACAAGTGGCAGATGCCATGAGCGAAGGCGCATCTGGCGTGATTGCCGGACGTTCCCTGTGGAAAGACTGCATTTCGTTGGATCGCAGCGCGACAAAATCCCGGCTCGAATCGCTGGCGGTTCCGCGTCTGAACGAACTTCAGGCTGTCATTCAGCAATATTTCCATGCCCCGGCCCGCAACCAAACTGAACAGGTGGAACATGTCTGAAAACAGAAGCGCCTCACGAAATGGCTTTACCGGCAAACGCGTCATCCTGGTGAACGGGATCCCGGCGTCAGGTAAAAGCCGGCTCGCCGTTGAGCTTTCTGAATACAGCGGCTGGCTGCAACTGTCGCTTGATGGCATCAAAAACCCGTTTCTTCAGCGGCTACAAAATGTCGATCGCCCTTTTAACCGCGTGCTCGGGCTGGCAAGTTACCAGGTTATCTGGGATATCATCGGCGGCGCGCCGCAGGGCAGCACCTTTATTGCCGATGCGTGGTTTGGTTTCCAGCCAAAAGACGTGTTGCAGGATTATCTGCAACGGGCAGGCGTCACGCAGGTTCTGGAAATCTGGTGTCAGATTGATGCAGAACTTGCAGCGGAACGTTTTGCTTCACGACTCGGGGAACGTTTACCCGGACACGTCGGGGCAGAATATATTCCCGAATTAAAAATTCTCGCCGGAAATGCACGACCAATGGCGTTGGGGCCAGTTTATTCTGTTGACCAGAATGTTATTGCACAAAATAAGCCTGTAAATATTGTTGATATACATGAATGGATATTAAATTCATTTCATACCCAGACTCAATAAACATCCACAAAAGGAAAAATTCATTTACTGAGAAGTCAGTGAATTCTGATATCACGACCAGGACAATGCCCTACTATTATTAATTCCTTCATGTCGTTTGAAATTATTATCTTTCATTAATGGCAAATAGGATTGGATAGATCACAGTTTTTATTTTAATTAAATATCATACTGAGAAATGACCCTATTAATGTGAAGAGGTATTATGTTAAGCGACTGGATTAATGAAAATAACACCACTATTATCACCAGAATAAAAGACTGGCAAAGCGCCGTCGCATTAGCAGTGCAACCTTTAATTGATTCCGGCGCCGCCGAAAGTCGCTATCTTCAGGCGATATATGACATGCACCGGGAAATCGGCCCTTATTATGTTTTGGGTGAAGGAATTGCCATGCCACATGCCCGGCCAGAAGAAGGTGCTGTCAGAACCGCACTGTCTCTGGTGATTGTTTCAGAAGGTGTTGAATTCGGCAGCGAAGATAACGATCCGGTCTATGTCATCTTCGCGCTGGCCGCCGTTGACAGCCATTCGCACATTGAAATGATCGCCAGCCTTTCTCATCTGTTCTGTGATGATGAAGCGGCTAAAAAATTAAAACAGAGTAAAAACAAGCAGGAAGCGTTAGATATTATCCGGCAGTTTTAGACGTGAAGTGTAGAGAGATAAACATAACCCTTAATGAACGCCTACAAAGAACCTAAGGAAACGTGATGAAAAAGTTATCTATTCTTGCGGTATGCGGTGCGGGTCTGGGCAGCAGTTTTGCCTGTGAAATGAGTATCGAAGCCGCGCTCAAAGATTTAGGCGTGGAGGCGGATTTATCGCACTGCGATATTTCCAGCGCCACCTCGTCCAGAGCTGACATTATTATGACCGGCGAAAACTTCAGATCGCAGTTCCAGCATTACACCATCAGCGCCAATATTATTTACCTGAAACGCCTGGTGGATAAAAATGAAATAAAAACCAAGCTGACGCCGGTTCTACAGGAAATGGGTCATCTGGCAATCTGATAATAATAACGTTTTGACTCACAGAACGTATAAACCGACAGAACAATTACCGTGAACTCTACAGGGGACACTTATGTCTTTCCTTCACTTTATTGTCAATGATGTATTAGGCCAGGCATCAATATTAATTTCTCTGATCGCAATGATTGGCCTGATTGCATTAAAGAAAAGTCCGGGGCAAATTATTACCGGCACTTTAAAAACGCTGCTCGGATTTCTGGTTTTACTTTCCGGCGCCAGTATTATTGTCAATGCGCTGACCTTCCTGGGTGAAATATTCCAGAAAGGTTTTCATATGCGCGGCGTGGTCACCGACGTCGGTTCAATCGCCGGTATCGCACAACAAACGCTCGGGCGGGAAACGGCCTTAATTATGGTACTGGCGTTTATCGTCAATATCCTGATTGCCCGTCTGACCCGCTTTAAATATATCTTCCTCACCGGTCAGGCGTCATTGTGGATGGCGACCGTCTGCTCCGTCATTGGCTATATGGGCGGCCTGCGCGGTGCAGAGCTGATCATTACCGGCGGCGTCATTGCCGGTGTGATGGCGGTCGGTATGCCGGTGCTGGCACAACCGATTGTGCGCAAAATTACCGGCTCCGATGACTTTGCGCTCGGCCATTTCTGCACTATCGGTTACATCGTGCAGGCTGGCGTGGCGAAAATCACCGGTAACGTCAACAAAAGCACCGAAGATCTCGAATTGCCGCAGGCACTCTCCTTCCTGCAAGACACCTATCTGTCGATGATGGTGGTGATGATCCCGATTTACCTGATCCCCGCCATTGCCGCCGGCCCGGAAGTCGTCGCGCCTTTCGCCAACAGCGTTAACTATCTGGTCTACTCGTTCCTGCAATCCATTCAGTTTGTGGTCGGCGTTTACGTGCTGCTCTCCGGTGTACGCCTGCTGCTGGCGGAAATCGTCCCGGCTTTCCGCGGGATTGCCCTGCGCATCGTGCCCAACGCCATTCCGGCGCTCGATTGCCCGGTGCTTTTCCCTTACGCGCCGAACGCGGTCATCATCGGCTTTATCTCAACCACCATCGGTTCTGTTATCGGCATGTTCCTGTTCCCGAGTCTCGGGCTGGCGATGATTTTACCGGGCATGCTGACCAACTTCTTCGCGGGCGGTACGGCGGGTATCTTCGGTAACGCCGTCGGCGGGCGTCGCGGCGCGATTATCGGCGGCATCTTCCACGGCCTGTTTATCACGTTGCTGCCGGCGCTGTTGTTGCCGCTGCTGGGTAAATTCGGCTTCTCGAACGTGACCTTCAGCGACTCGGACGTCATCAGCGTCGGGCTGGTGTTCGGCCATATTCTTAACTTCTTCCATTAACTGAGCCGGAGGGTATTCCAGATGGAAAAAATAATGGATACGCGTATTGAGCAAATTTTATCGCAACAGCTGCCGCCGCAGGAATCGGCCAAAGCGCTCAACGAACTGGGGAAAGAGTATCAGGAGCAACAGGATCTGGAGAACGCCATTGCCTGCTGGGAGCAAAGTATGGCGTGCTACGGAAAGCCCGGTTTCGCACAGGCGCAGCTGATGAAGGCGTACAACGTGCGGCGTCGCGAGTGTTCACAAGCCGGTGACGGCAAGGGGCTGGAGGTGTATTCGGAGAAAATCGATGCGCTGATGCAAAAAAGTAAGGACGCCATCCGTTACGGATTTTAAGCCCAAAAAAGCCAGAACGAATGTTCTGGCTTCTGCCGTTTACGGATTCAACGATTTCGTCCGCTGCGCAAAACCCTTACGCAGCTTTTGTAACTTCGGCGGGATCACGGCCATGCAATAGCGGTTCTGCTGCCCCGCGCCTTCCCAGTAATTCTGATGATAACCTTCCGCCACAAACACTTCGCCCAGCGGTTCGATGCTGGTGACAACCGGATCGTTATGGTCCTGCTGCGCGCGCAAAATGGCGGCTTCCGCTTCGGCTTTTTGCTGCTCACCGGCGGGGAATATCACCGAGCGATATTGCGTACCGACGTCATTTCCCTGACGGTTGAGCTGGGTCGGATCATGCGTGACGAAGTGAATATCCAGCAAATCGCCATAACTGAGTTTCGCCGGGTCAAAACCGACACGAATGGCTTCTGCGTGACCGGTTACGCCCGTGCAGACCTGCTCATACGTCGGATTCGGGCGCGCGCCGCCAGTGTAAACACTTTCCACCGACTCCACGCCGATGACGTCTTTGAACACCGCTTCTGTACACCAGAAACAGCCGCCACCGAAAATAGCGTATTCGATTGTCATACAGACTCCTTGATTTAGAGGACAGAGAAATAATGGGGGCGGAACACGCAGAGATAAAGAGAAGATATTAAAAAACGCTTAATGAAATTCTTCAGCGCTGAAATTTATAATATTTTAGGCAAACTGATTTACCTTATAAAGAGTAGTGATTTTCCGTCTGATTGATCTGCATTTTTTTTCATGGCAGTATCGTTGCGATTGAAATACAGGAAATCCCCCCTATGAAAGACGTAATTGAAGGCTTCCTCAGATTCCAGAAAGAAGCGTTTCCGCAACGCTCTAAATTATTCAAAGAACTCGCATTAAACCAAAATCCTAAGACCCTGTTTATATCCTGCTCTGACAGCCGGTTAGTGCCGGAATTAGTCACGCAGCGTGAGCCGGGCGAACTGTTTGTTATCCGTAATGCCGGTAACATTGTGCCGCCATTCGGGCCGGAACCGGGCGGCGTCTCTGCCACCGTCGAGTACGCTGTGAAGGCGCTGGGCGTAAAAGATATCGTGATCTGCGGGCATTCCAACTGCGGCGCGATGGGCGCAATCGCCAACTGCACCTGCCTGGATCACATGCCAGCGGTAGCTCACTGGCTGCGTTATTCCGATGCGGCGAAAGCCATCAACGAAGCCACTGAACACGCCACGCCGGAAGCGCGCGTCAACGGCATGGTGCATCAGAATGTGGTCGCACAGCTGAGCAACCTGCGCACGCACCCTTGCGTGGCGGTGGCATTAGCGAAAGGCGAAGTGACCCTGCACGGCTGGGTATACGATATTGAATCAGGCTGTATCGAAGCCTTTGATGCGAAGAGCGCCAGCTTTATTTCGCTGTCAGATAATCCTGAAGTCAGAGCCAGTTAATTAATTTTTCGCATACCAGTAAATTAATATTCCTCCGGGATGTTGTGGGTAATATTCCGGAGGACAAATCAAAGCATCACGCCGTTCGTTATTTGAAAATCCTTTCCAGAGCACTAAATCAGCGCCCGTTAACTCGACACTCATTATAATCTGAACGCGCCACCGCCTTTTCCACCAGAGTGAGAAAACTGATGCCCGTTATGCCGTTAAACCGTCTGGCCGATTTGCCCGCCGCGCAGTGGGATGCGCTGGTGCCCGCACAACAACCGTTCCTCAGCCATGCGTTTTTATCTACGCTGGAAGACAGCGGCAGCCTGGGGCCGAATTCCGGCTGGCGTGCGGAGCATCTTCTGTGGCGGGAAAATGGCAAAATTCTGGCGGCCATTCCCGGCTATCGAAAACGCCATTCTTACGGCGAATATGTGTTTGATCAGGGCTGGGCGGATGCCTGCCAGCGCTCGGGTATTGCGTATTACCCGAAATGGCTGGGCGCTGTACCATTCAGCCCGGTGACCGGCGCACGGCTGCTGGGCGATGAAGCGGCGGCGGTAAACCTGATACAGGCATTGCCGGAATATCTCGTTGAAAACGGGCTGACCGGTGCGCACATCAATTTCACAGATACCCGCGCTAACCGGCTGCTCGGCGATGAAGCCGGTTGGCAGCACCGGCTGGGTTGTCAGTATCACTGGCAAAACCGCGACTACCGCGATTTTCAGGATTATCTCGACGCTCTCACCTCGCGCAAACGTAAACAATTCCGCAAGGAACGCGAACAGGTCGCGGCGCAGGGCATCGAATTTGTGTGGCGGGAAGGCGCAGAGCTGACCGAAACGCAGTGGGATTTCGTGTACGCCTGCTACAGCAATACCTACCGGATCCGCGGCCAGTCACCCTATCTGACCCGCGATTTTTTCAGCCTGCTGGCAGAAAGAATGCCGGAGGCGATCTGCGTGGTAATGGCGCAGCAAAATGGCCGCGACGTGGCGATGGCGTTCAGCTTAATCAGCGGCGATACATTTTATGGCCGCTACTGGGGCTGTCTGGCGGAGTTCGACCGGCTGCACTTCGAAACCTGTTTCTATCAGGGGATGGAATATGCGATTGCACACGGGCTGGCACGGTTCGATGCAGGTGCGCAAGGCGAACACAAACTGCTGCGCGGGTTTGAGCCGGTGATCACCGACTCGTGGCACTATTTACGGCATCCGGGTTTACGCGACGCCGTTGAAGATTTTCTGGTGGAAGAACGTGCCGGTGTGCAGCGCTGGGCCGATGAAGCCCGTGAAGTGCTGCCCTACCGGCACGCTCCGTCTTCAAACGAAGATTAATCCATCCCGACAAATCCGCCGGTCTGATGCTGCCACAAACGGGCATACAGACCGCCGTGCGCCAGCAGTTCGGCGTGACTTCCCGTCTCGACAATCTGCCCTTTTTCCAGCACCACCAGACGGTCCATTTTGGCAATGGTCGATAACCGGTGTGCAATCGCAATCACCGTTTTGCCGCCCATCAGCGTTTCCAGGCTTTCCTGAATCGCCGCTTCCACTTCCGAGTCGAGCGCCGACGTGGCTTCGTCCATAATCAGGATGGGTGCGTTTTTCAGTAACACGCGCGCAATCGCAATACGCTGACGCTGCCCGCCGGAAAGTTTCACGCCGCGCTCACCGACGTGCGCATCCAGCCCGGTTCGCCCCAGTGAATCATAAAGCTGCGGAATGAATTCGTCGGCACGCGCCTGACGTATCGCCAGCTGCAATTCTTCATCCGTCGCGCCCGGTCTGCCGTACAGCAGATTGTCGCGAATCGAACGGTGCAGCAGCGACGTGTCCTGCGTGATCATACCAATTTGCGCGCGTAAACTACCCTGCGTGACGTCGGCAATATTCTGCTCATCAATGAGAATCCGCCCGCCGTCGATGTCGTAAAGCCGGAGCAAAAGGTTCACCAGTGTGGATTTCCCCGCGCCCGAAGGCCCGATCAGGCCGATCTTCTCACCGGGGTGGATCGCCAGATCCAGATTCCGGATCACCGGGCTGCCTTTTCCGTAGTTCTCTTTACCATAATTAAATTCCACGTGATCAAAACGGATCGCCCCCCGATCGACTTTCAGCGCCGGCGCCTGCGGTTTATCCGTGACGGTCAGCGGCTGCGCGATAGAGTGCAGGCCGTCCTGCACCGTACCGATATTCTCGAAAATGCCGTTCACCACCCACATAATCCAGCCGGACATATTCACGATACGAATCACCAGCCCCGTCGCCAGCGCGATAGCCCCGACGGTGATCAGCGATTGTGTCCACAGCCACAGCGCCAGCCCGGTGCTGGCGACAATCAGCAGACCGTTAAGCGTGGTGATCGCAAACGCCATGCCGGTTAACAGGCGGCCAGCCAGCTGGGTTTTGACGGTCTGTTCGGTGATGGCTTCGCGGGCATACTGCTGCTCGAGATCGGTATGCGCAAAGAGTTTCAGCGTCGAAATATTGGTATAGCCATCCACAATGCAGCCCATCAGTTTTGAACGGGCTTCGGACGATTCAACCGAACGCTGCTTCACGCGCGGAACGAAATACCACAGGCAAATGGCGTAACAGAAAATCCAGATAATCAGCGGGATCATCAGACGCCAGTCGGCTTGGGCAAACAGGAACAGTGCGCTGGCGGCGTAAATCACCACGTGCCAGATGGCATCGACCATTTGTACTGCGGAATCGCGCAGTGAACTGCCGGTCTGCATGATGCGCTGGGCAATACGCCCGGCAAAATCGCTCTGGAAAAAGTTGAGGCTCTGCCTGAGGACATATTTATGATTCTGCCAGCGGATCATGCTGGTCATGCCGGGCGTCAGCGTCTGATGAACCAGCAAATCATTCAGTCCGAAAAACACCGGGCGCATAATCATCGCCACCGCCGCCATCCACAGCAGTTCGCCCATATGGTCAGAGAAAAAACTGCCCGGCGGCGTGTCTTTGGTGAGATCGATAATCTGGCTGAGATAGCTGAACAGCGACACCTCAATCAGTGACGCTACCAACCCAACAACCAGCAACACCGCAAAACTCGGCCAGACCTGACGCAGATAATAAAGATAAAAAGGCCAGACTTTACCCGGCGGCTCACCCCCCGGCGCTTCCCGAAAAATGTCGATCATTCGCTCGAACCGGCGAAAAAGCATGGTACACCTCTTAATGGATTTATCGTCAGGGCTGTCCTGCCCTGATGCTCTGGTTTGCATGACGTTACAGAACCTTTAAGCGTAGAAGATTTCTGACACTTTACCCAGAAAATAATATTCATTTGGCTTATTGATTTGCGTTAAATAAACAACTCAATAAATACGGGGAGTTATTTAAAACAATAAATAATCCGATCAGAGGCTCATGATTAAAAATATACCGTGTTAGAATAATTCGCAGAAAATAAACGCATGAAAATCTCACACTGAAATATATCTATAAATCGCTTATAAAAGGACTTTTAAGAATGTCAAACTGTACATATTTAACCATAAATGGAACGACTCAGGGCCTGATATCAGCCGGTTGTTGAAGCTACAATTCAATCGGTAACAAATTCCAGGCAGGGCATGCAGATCAGATACTTATCTATTCATCTCAGCATGATATTACCCGTGAACAAAACGTTAATCATCACCCGATGCATGTCACTAAACCTCTGGATAAATCGACGCCATTACTGCTGGTCGCTATTTCTAATAACGAACGTATTCAGTGTATTTTGGATTACTACAGAACTTCGCAATACGGCGTGCAGGAGAAGTATTTAACCATCAAACTGACTGATGCCACCATTGAAAGTATTTCCTCGACCAATCCCAGCACGCTTCCGGGAGGAGATTCACAGCCTTATGAGACACTTTCATTACGCTATGAAACCATAGATGTCACGCATCATATCGCGGGAACTTCTGGTTATAGCTTATGGATTGACAGAGTTTCTTAACGGTTCCGTCAGTGCCATTTTGGTTGATCTCAAATGGCACTATCAGACAGAGATCGTGAAACGTTAATGCATGATACCCTGGTCGGTTGCTATGACTTCGTCATTTAAGGAAACGTTCAGATTCCAGATTTGAAATACATCATTGGAAGATTTAGAATCCGGCCGCAATGTATAAGTATAGTTTCCATTTTTAAACTCATACCCCCTGAAGTCATGACTATAATAATTTGTAATAACACGACCTTTCAGATGCAGTCTCGCCCCCGTTTTTTATTAATCCCGTCATAACTTACATCATCACAATCCATTTCACCTTCAGGGCAATTGTCTTTGAGATCGATATCAAAACGCTGGCCTTCAAAATCGGGGAGTCCTGAGTGAAGTCTGTATCCCTTCGCAAAACAACTCATGCTACACATGCATATAAATACTATTAACATTGATTTTTTCATAAATTATAAATTCCGTTTCCAAGGAAAAAATTACTGCATAATACCTTCATCAGTTGCTATGACCTTGTCTTTATAAAATACGTTTAAAATCCAAACTTGTCCTGAATCTGTCTCTTTAGAATTATCAGGATTCAGGACATAACTATACTCGCCGTTGTCAAATATATATCCCTGAAAATCATAGCTATGAGAATTGAACATTACGCGGCCTTTGAGATGCAATCTCGCGCCTGTTTTCTTATTAATCCCGTCGTAATCCACATCCTTGCAAGTCATTTCACCTTCAGGACAATTGTATTTTAAATCAATATCAAAGCGTTGCCCTTCGAAATCAGGATGTCCGGGATGCAGCTTATAATTTTCAGCATGGCAAGTTATGGAACCCATAATAAGAAATGACAATAGTATTCTTTTCATCGGGCATAGACTCCATTGTGGAAGATGTTTAACTTTGATTTACGTCTGTTAATCAAACCATTAGATACTCTGCCATCTGATTTTTTCCAGGCCATCCAAGCACTATCAAGATCGCTGTTCGATGTTCCATTTATTATTTTAAGAACAGTAGATGATGCCAGTCCGGATTTTTTTCAGGATCTCCAGATCCAATATTAAAAGCCAAGATCAAAACAGCATCATATTCATTTTGAGTAATTTCAGCTGTGATTAATTTCTTAACATCTTTTTCAAAACGTGATGCATCAGCATGATACATTTCATTAGCTTTCATTTCCGAGATTCCATTCCTGTATATTTCAAATTCTTGTTGCGAACAGATAAGGTGCCCGTAACCAATCGTAGCCCCTTTTTCATATTGAGTAATTTCCTGTTTAGTTTTATCGGAGTAAATATTTAATCTCAAACTCTCATAGTTTTTTAACAGTGCCTCAGCCTGAGGGCTGACCGATAACTCATTAACATTCCGTCTCACACCACCGGACACCGGCGCGTTACTCGCTTGCGGTACAGGGGCATCCGGACGAGCATTTCCTTGTGAAATTGCCGTAGACTGTAACCGGCGAATCGTTGCGCCATTAACTTCAACCAGGCCATCAGGCAAAGACATAAAACGACGCTGAAATTCTCTTATTGCCGCGACAGTTTTCTGACCACAGTTGCCATCAACCACCAGATCAGGGAAACCGGAATTCTTCAATCGATACTGTACCTCGATAACGTCATGGAATAAGTTGACGCCAAAATATCCGACACTTCGACTTAATGATGAAAACATATCAATATCCTTATTGCTATGAAATAACGATCAGTGATTTATATATTATTAAATGGGCATCGCTGATAAACATTCATCAAAATAATATAAACACCCTTCAAAGATAATAACAGATTGGAAAAACATCAAAACGTATTAATAATAGAAAGGAGATCGTCCGAGGATTTTTGAATTGAAATTTTGGCGGCGTGAGAAAAAAATCACAACCGCCCATGTAAACTTCATAGCGCGTTTTTATTTCTTCAGCACGCCCTCTTTTTGCAGCAGCGAAAGAATAAACGCCAGCACCATCACGCCTGCGGCAATCTGGTACACCGAGTGCAGCGCCGTGCCGAATGCCTGCAAATAATCGTCGCGGATGGCTGCGGGCAATTGCTGAACGGCCTGCGCACCCAGTGAGCGCGGCAGTTGTGTGCCTTCGGGGATCAGCACCTCGAGCTGATTACGCAAAACATGTGTGAAAATCGCGCCGAACATCGCCACGCCAATCGAACCGCCGATTGAACGGAACAGCGTAACACCGGACGTCGCAACGCCCATTTGCTTCATCGAAACCGAGTTTTGCACCGCCAGCACCAGCACCTGCATCACCATGCCCAGCCCGAAACCGAGCACGCCGATGTAGAGATACAACATATGCAGCGGTGTACTGACTTTCAGAAAGCCCAGTAACACCATCCCGGCAAAGCTCAGTAACGTCCCGAGGATCGGGAAAATTCGGTAACGCCCGATGCGGCTGATAATCCGTCCGCTGATAATCGAACTGACCAGCAGCGCGCCCATCAGCGGCAGTAACTGCATCCCGGCTTGTGAAGGCGTCGAGCCTTTTACCACCTGCAAATACAGTGGCAGGAAGGTCATCGATCCCATCAACGACATCCCGATAATAAAGCTGATGGCGCAGCTCAGCAGGAATGTGCGGTCGCGGAATAACCCGAGCGGAATAATCGGTTCTGCCGCCAGCGTTTCTTCATAGATAAAGCCGCCGAGCGTGACGAGTCCGAACGCCAGAATGCACCACAGCTGCGGATCAGACCACTGATAGACCGTGCCGCCTTCGCTGGTGAATAAAATGATGCAGGTCAGCGCCGCCGCCAGATAGCCCGCGCCGAGGAAGTCGATTTCATGGCGGATGCGCGCGGTCTGCGATTTCAGCGCCACGCCGATGACCAGCAGCGCGAAAATACCCAGTGGCAGGTTGATGTAGAAAATCCAGCGCCACGAAATATGTTCGACCAGGAAACCGCCGATCAGCGGCCCGATAACCGTCGCCAGGCCGAACACGCCGCCAAATAATCCCTGATATTTCCCACGCTCAGACGGTGAAATCACATCACCCACGGCGGCCATACTGACCACCATCAGCCCGCCGCCGCCCAGCCCCTGCAAGGCACGCATCAGGATCAGCTGCGTCATGTTCTGCGCCAGCCCGCACAATACCGAGCCGAGCAGGAACACCACGATGGCGGTTTGCAGGACGATTTTGCGGCCAAGCAAATCGCCGAATTTACCGTACAGCGGTACGACAATGGTGGACGCCAGCAGGTAAGACGTCACCACCCACGAAAGCTGATCCAGCCCGCCCAGCTCGCTCACAATCGTCGGCAGCGCGGTGGAAACAATCGTCTGGTCGAGCGCGGCCAGCAGCATTACCAGCATCAGTGCGGAGAACAGCAGCGTTATCGACGGCTTCTGTTCTGCGACATCACTCTGCGCTGAATGTATAGTGGTCATGAATAGCTTCCTGACTTGCAATTAATTAACTGTATAATTAATATTGAAGCATCCACTTCATCCGGTCAATGGATCAAATCGCTTATGACAGACAGAAAAATCTCAGAAACGACAGGATCCGCACAAAAGGATCAAACGCCCGCACGCCGTCCGGGACGTCCGCGTAGTGTAAAAAAAGGCGCGGATAAGCGTGAATTACTGCTGGATGCCGCTCTGAAACTGTTTGCCCAATACGGTATCGCCGAAACGCCGCTGAGCCAGATTGCCAAAGAAGCCGGCGTGACCACCGCCATGCTGCACTACTATTTTAATACGCGCGAGCAGCTGCTGGACGTCATGATCGAAGAACGTTTTCAGCCGGTGCGCGCCGGATTTACCGATATTTTTGAAACCCACGCAGACGATCCGCTGATGGCGATTACGCACATGGCGCAATGCATGATTGATGCCGCAGAAAAATACCCATGGGTCGCGCCGCTGTGGGTGCGGGAAGTAATCAGCGAAAGCGGCATGCTGAAAAAGCGTATGGAAGAACGTAACGGCGACAAAAACCGCAAAGTCGTTCATGAATCGATAACCCGCTGGCAGGCCGAAGGGCGTCTGAACCCCGATCTGAATCCGGCTCTGCTGTTTATTTCATTGTTCGGCCTGACGCTGTTTCCTATGGCTTCCATGAAAATGAGAAAAGAAGGCGGCTCGCTGATTTCTCCCGACATGCTGCGTCAGCACGTCTCCCTGCTGCTCTTTAACGGGCTGGGGCCGCAGAAGCGCTGAGCGAAATTCTGACCGCGCGGGTGACTCCCGCGCAACTCTCTTTAATCCCTTCTTTTTGTACCGAAAAATACTGCGCAGACTCGACTATCATGTAGCGAAAATGTTGCTCTGAATTAGGGAATGCCTTTAACAATGAAGGGAATGCCACCGCTGATCCTTGCGCTGCTCGCCAGTTCGTTAGTGCTTACTATCGGACGTGGTGTCACTCTGCCGTTTATCACGATTTATCTCACCGAGCACTATCATCTGCTGCCCAAAAGCGTCGGGATTATTCTGGGCGCCAGCCTGGCGATCGGAATTCTCAGCAGCCTGTACGGCGGTTATCTGGTGGATAAATTTAATCACCGGACGCTGATTACGGTGTCGATCAGTTCGTTCGGCCTGAGTTTTTTATTGCTGCCGATGCTGCCGGATGTCACCGGCGTTTTGCTGGTGCTGGCGCTGCTCAATGCGTCTTACGCCCTGCTGAGTATTACGCTTAAAGCCTGTATCGCCAGCTGGTTACCGGTTGAAAAACGGGTCAAAGCGTTCTCGATGAACTATACGCTGGTGAACGTCGGCTGGGCCGTCGGGTCGTCACTGGGCGTCTGGCTGGCCGGTTTCAGCCCGATACTGCCGTTTATTATTTCCGGCGTTCTGGCGCTGGGCACCGTGATTTCATTGGGCTGGGGATTGCGTAATATTCCGCAAAAACCACCGCAAACTGAGTTGGAGCAAAAACCGCTGCCCAAGCCTAACCTGCGCCAGACGCTCAGCATTCTGGCTCATGATCGCCGCCTGATTTACTTCACGCTCGGCAGCACGCTGGGTTCGGTCGTCTTCGGGCAGTTCGCCGGTTATCTGTCGCAATATCTGATTCTGGTTTCCAACGCGGCGTTTGCGTACAAAATTATCGGCGTCGTCATGATCACCAACGCCGTCATCGTGATCGCCTTCCAGTACGTTTTAAGCAGCCGGATGAAACAAAAAAGCCTGCTGAAATGGCTGCTGCTCGGCACGATTTTCTTCATCATCGGCCTGATTGGTTTTATGACGGCCGGGCAATCCGTGCTGTTCTGGATCATCGCGATGGCGATTTTCAGCTTTGGCGAACTGATCGTTATTCCGGTCGAATATATGTTTATCGACTATATCGCGCCGGAAAACATGAAAGGCAGCTACTACGGCATGCAAAACCTGAGCAATCTTGGCGGCGCGATAAACCCGGTGATGTGCGGATTCCTGCTCAGTTACGCCGCGCCGCCGGTGATGTTTATTGCGCTGATTGCCGCGTCGGCGGGCGGGCTGGTGTTCTTCTGGATGGGGCACCGGCTGGCGGCACGGATGGCGTAAAAAAGCCCTTAGCGCACGGCGGTCAGGGCAGTTTCATGGCGGGGCGAATTACTCTTCCAGCCCCCGGTTTTTCAGCATCGGCTCAATAGACGGTGCTTTTCCACGCCAGGTTTCATACAGTTTTTCCAGATCCTCGCTGTTCCCGCGCGAGAGGATTTGATCGCGGAATTTCTGACCATTTTCCCGCGTCAGCCCGCCCTGTTCGGTGATCCCGGCAAAGGCATCGTCGGCCAGCATTTCTGTCCACAGATACGCGTAATACCCGGCTGCATAACCATTCCCCCAGATGTGCTGGAAATAGCTGGAACGGTAGCGCGGCGGAACATAAGCCAGATTCACTTTGTCCTTCGCCAGCGATTCGGCTTCGAATTTATCGACATCCTGCTGCGGTTCCGTGGCGCTCAGGCTGTGCCAGTGCATATCCAGAAGCGCGGCGGCCAGCAGCTCGGTCATGTCATAACCTTTATTAAACTTGCTGGCTTTCTCGATTTTGTCCTGCAAAGCCTGTGGCATGACTTCGCCGGTCTGATAATGCTTCGCGAAGTGAGTAAACACTTTCGGGTCACTCGCCCAGTGCTCGTTAAACTGGGACGGGAATTCGACAAAATCGCGCGGCGTTGCGGTGCCTGAAAGGCTCGGGTATTGCTGGTCAGCAAACAGCCCGTGCAGCGTATGGCCGAATTCGTGGAACATCGTGATCACGTCATCCCACGACAACAACGCCGGTTGCCCCGCCGCCGGTTTCTGGAAGTTAGCGACGTTATAAATCACCGGTTTGGTGCCGAGCAGTTTGGACTGATCGACGAAATTACTCATCCACGCGCCGCCACCTTTGTTATCACGCTGATAATAATCGGCGTAAAACAGCGCCATCGATTTGCCGTCTTTATCGAAGACTTCAAAAACCCGCACATCGGGGTTCCAGACCGGCAGGTCTTTGCGCTCTTTAAACGTGATGCCGTACAGCAGATTCGCGGCATAGAACACGCCGTTTTCCAGCACATTATTCAGCTCGAAATAGGGTTTGATCTGCGCATCGTCGAGATCGTATTTCTCTTTGCGTACCTGCTGGGCGTAATGCTGCCAGTCCCAGGCCGCTACGCTGAATCCGCCCTTCTGTTTATCGATTTCTGACTGAATGTCTTTCGCCTCACGCTCAGCGCGGGCAGTCGCGGCTGGCACAATTTTGTGCATGAAATCCAGCGCAGCCTGCGGCGTTTTCGCCATCTGGTCTTCCAATTTCCACGCCGCATAGCTCGGGAATCCAAGCACTTTGGCCTGTTCCGCGCGAACTTTCGCCAGCTTCGCGATAAGCTCACGTGTATCGTTAGCATCGCCTTTTTCGGCGCGATTGACGGACGCGTCGTACAGCGCCTTGCGGGTATCGCGGTTTTCCAGCGACTGCAACAAAGGCTGTTGCGTGGTGTTTTGCAGCACCAGCAACCACGCGTTATCCAGCTTACGGTCTTTGGCCGCCTGCGCCGCGGCAGAAAGCTCGGCCTCGCTCAGCCCGGCCAGCTGTGCTTTATCTTTTACCGTCAGTCCGCCCGCTTTGGTCGCCGCGAGAAGTTTATTGGTGAACTGCGTGCTCAGCGTGGCCGCCTGCTGATTCAGTGCCTTGAGTTTGTCTTTACCGGCATCCGAAAGATTCGCGCCCGCCAGCTCAAAATCTTTATACGTGACTTCAATCAGACGCTGCGATTCCGCATCCAACTTCAGCGTATTGCGCTGGTCATACACGGTTTTCAGGCGGGCAAATAATTTACTATTGAGGTGAATGCTGTCGTCCATCGCCGCCAGCTTTGGCGAAGTGTCTTCATCAATTTTTTGCAGCGTATCGTTGGTATTCGCGCCGGTCATCGCACCGAAAACGCTCTGTACACGCTGCAACGTGCCGCCCGATCTTTCCAGCGCAACGTAGGTATTTTCGAATGTCGGCGGTGAAGAGTCGTTGGCAATTTTATCGACTTCAGCGAGTTTCTGGCGAATGCCTTCGAGGAGCGCCGGTTCGTAATCGCTGTCTTTATACAGGTTAAATTGCGGTGCCTGGTATTCAAGCGGGCTCGGTTTCAGAAACGGATTATCTTTACTGATGGCATGGTTCATGACGGGCTCCTGCGTGGCGGGCTGCACGCTCTGCGCAGCGCCTGCAAACTGGCTCATGGCCAGACTGGTTGCCAAAAAGAGGTAGGACAAACGCATTTCAGTCTTCCTTATCTGATTAAGAGAAATTGTTCCGTTAAGCCATTGAGAATAGACCCCGCTCACCGATCCGGCAAAAGAAGTGCGTAAGGAAATCGTGTGATGACAAGGGGTTTCAATATTTTCAGGGGAATTTTTCTGTCAGGATATTGCCCTTCGCAGCGCGTAAAATTGGCAGGAAAACATCATGATTAAAGACCAGACTTTCACCGGCCAGCGTTTTGGTGTGAAACAATTCACCGGCGAAACGCTGGAAAACTGCCGCTTTTACCGCTGCCGTTTCGACAGTTGCGATTTATCAGAAACCGCTTTTACTGACTGTCTCTTTTACGATGACGAAGAACAGTCGGGCTGCTCGTTCCAGCACGCAAAATTACAGGACGCCAGTTTTAAACATTGCGACCTGACGATGGCTGATTTCAAAAACATCCAGGCGCTCGGGCTGGAAATCCGCGAAAGCAAAGCCACTGGCGCAGATTTCAGCGGCGCCAGCTTTATGAATATGATCACCACGCGCACCTGGTTTTGCAGCGCGTTCATGACCAAGAATAACTTCAGCTACGCCAACTTCAGCAAAGTAATTCTGGAAAAATGCGAGCTGTGGGAAAACCGCTGGACCGGCGCCAATGTGCAAGGCGCTAACCTCAGCGGCTCCGATCTTTCCGGCGGAGAATTCACCGAATTCGACTGGAATAATGTGAACATCACCCACTGCGACCTGACCAATTCCGACCTGGGCGAATTAAACCTCCGCAAAGTCGATCTCGATGGTGTGAAAATCGACGACTGGCAGCAAAGCCATTTGCTGGAGAAGCTGGGCGTGGTTGTGATCTTTTCGAAATAGCGGCACTTGGAATAAGGGAGTTTGGGGTCGTGGCCTTGTATGTAAAAAAACCGCCCGAAGGGCGGCTCCTCTACTGCTATAAACCCGATCCCAAGCTGACGTTAATGTTGATATCAGAAACGTTAACGTTCCATCCATCTCCCGCAGACGTCATCAAAGAACCCAGTACAACGAACAGTGCATAAATACACTTTTTCATTGAAGCGGCCTTTTAAAACCGCGTTTCATCAATAAGCACTGGGACCGACTGACGAAGGACAAGCAGAGTTGGGATTGCTCGTCCTCGCTTATTTTTAGCGAATCAAAACTGGGATGATTTAGCGCTAACTGAATCGCCCAACAAAATAACCGCTCTTCGAAGCGGTTTTTTTGTGCCTGAAATTCAGCCATTACGCAGTGAATCTTCTCTTATTTCCCCTGTCCGAAGAAATCGTTGTAGAGCATATACAGATGCGCGGCGCTCCATGAAAAGTTAGGTGCGCCCTGTTGCTGGCCGTTGAGCGGGTTGTAGTTTTCGCGGATCGGGCCATCAGTCATCAGGCCGTCGGCGTGGTCGAAAAAGGCCTGTGCCATGGCAATGGCGTCGTTGCGATAGCCGTATTGTTCCATGCCTTTCAGACCGAAATAAAGCTGATCGACCCAAACACGGCCGCGCCAGTAAATATCTGCGCCGAACGCCGGATTGGTCAGCGCTGCGGTGCCGAGCGGCACGTAAGTGTTGAACTCACGTACATCCTTCATGGCTTTCACCACGGCGTCGGCGTGTGCCTGCGTTGCCGCGCCATTAAACAAAGGCGACCAGCCTTCCGGGCCTTTTCCCCGTTCGACGATCGGTTTGCCTGCGCATCCGTTCGCCAGCGGTTTTTCTTCAATTCTGATGTCGTAGAAGAAGCCGCTGCGGTCATCGAACATGCAGGTATTTATGTAATCCGCCAGTTTGCCGACTTTGGTGCGGAAGGTTTGGGCGTCGGTTTTCTTACCCAGAATGTCAGCCATTTCTGCCAGATATTTGTTATCGCTGAACATATAACTGACTTCATCGACCGATTCCTGTAGCAGCGAATAGCCCAGCAGCGTGCCGTCGGCGGCGCGGTTTTCGGCGAAGCTTACCTGCCAGTCCTGTTTTTTACCGCCATTTTTGACGTATTTCGCCAACTGTTCCGCATCGATAAAACCGAAAGCCGCAGCATCGTCACGGCCAGATTCCCATGAAGCGGCGACCTGCGCGGGGATCTCAATACTGTCGTATTTACCGGATTTCACCACGCGGTCATAGTTTTCCAGCCCTGATTCTGTCTGTTCTTTTTGCCCGTTTTTGACGGTAAAAAGCATCTTCCCGTCGGCAGTATTGTGCGCTTTATCGCGCGTTGCACCGTACTCCGGTACGCCATTGTGGTTGTGATCGCGGTTGCGCAGCCACCAGTCATGATAGGCGACCAGTTTCGGGTACATTTCTGCCAGCCACTGTTTATCGCCGGTCGTTTTATAGACCTCCATCACCGCCCACGCGGCCAGGCTGGGCTTGGTGTTGCGCTCATTCCAGTTGGTGCCGTCGCCGCCACGTTCCGCACTCGGGTTATAGGCGATGAGATCGGGAACAAAACCGGCATCCCACGGACGAACTGCATCACCGGGCTGAACCTGAAACGCGAATACCGCACGAATATTGTCTTTCGCCACGTCGGGGTTGAAATGCGCCATCGCATAGGCCTGCTTCCAGGTATCCCACGGCCAGGTCTGATTACCGGAGAACCAGCGGCCCGTGACCGAAGGTGTCACGGAATCAAATTTCATCGCACCCGCAGCGCCTCGCCAGTTGCCGTTCAGGGTTTCGATCGCTTTCACCGCCACGCGTTCCTGCGCCGCCGTGGCGTGAGGATTGGTCAGCCCTTTACTGAGATAACCTTCCCAGCGCTTTTCGGAGGCAGCGAGATAGGTTTGCGGATGCGCCAGAATGTCGGCAATTTTCGGCTGTTCTCGCTGCACTTCGGCGGCGGTCAGCAGATGCGAATAGGTGGTGTAAATCGTGGTGGAACCGGTGATTTTGGCCTTCGCGGTAAACTCATGGTCTTGCGCGATAGCCTGCACCGGCAGCGATTTATGGATCTGATATTCCGACTCACCGGACGTCATCAGGCTCGAGGCCGCACGCACCTTGCCGAACGTCACTTTCAGGCCATCAGCGGTCGTGATGATTTTTCGGGTATACCCCGGGTACTCCTGTTCGATGGTTTTATCGGACTGCGGCTTTCCATCCTGAGCATGAAGTTTTTCCAGCAATGTGCCACCCCAGACCAGCTCCAGCGGCGCGTCGGTGGTGATTTTAGTTTCCAGCAGCGAGGTGCGGTTGGTGACAAACCGCAACGTCATGTCGATGCTAACGCCGTGCGCGGTCAGCGTCTGAATTAATGCGCCGGGAATGCTGTAAGCGGTCATGCTCAGCGCGACCTTTTTGCCGTCTTTCCACACCGTCAGGCGGTCAAAATTATCCGCCATAAAGTTGATGTACTCTTCCGTCAGCAATGCCGGACCGGGGAATCCGCCTGCCGCTTCCGCGCTGGCTGGCAATAAATGTCCGTGCCACGAACCATCGTCAAATAAAGGGTTAAAACGCTGATGCTCATCAAAATCATAATCGAGCATAAAGTGCGGCGCGCCTGTGCGGTTAATCACATTCTTATATTCACCAGCGCGCAAGATATTCTCGGCCTCAGCCAGAACATTGCCGGAAATAAATAATGTCGCGACGATAAATAAAGCAACAGATTTAGGCTTGCTGACGGTTTTCATTATGATTTTCCCCAATAGAAATATTGCATCAGAAATATGGAATTGCTGGCACCGGTATTGTCGTTGTTCATATAAAATTTACTGTCCAGCGCCGTGGCGAACCGGCCACCGTAATATTCGTACCAGATACCGGCCTGTGCGTAGGATGTGGTGGTGTCCGCCGCGTGATCTAAATGATGTTCGGCGTAGCTGTAAGCGGTGGAGAAATAGAGGCCGGATACCGCTTCAACCATGGCGCTGACCATCGCACCGGATTCGCTCCCCGGATGATTGCCGTCGCCTTTACCGGTGTGATGCCAGACGCGCCCGGCGAGGTTTTTGCCCTGCAATCCGGCGAGGAATAATTGCCCGGTGCCGTCGGTAAGTTCGAGGCCGTTGAGCAGCGTCAGTCCTTCCGTCAGGTCATATTGCGTGTAGCCGTTGACCATCGCGCGGTACGTGTATTTATCTGAATAGCGGTCATATTTTCCGAAATGCAGCAACGCGGTACTTTCATTCACGCGGCTTTCCGGTGCAGCAGTCACGCTGTAGCGGAATTTTCCGGTGAGATTCTGGATTTTTGCCGCCTGCGTCAAATCGCGCGTATTGGGGATGACGTAGCCGTATTCTGGCGTGAAATCGCCCCACCATTGCAGGTCGTCCAGTGAGGAATCGTTGCGCATACTGAGGATAATTTCTGTGCCATTATCGGTGCGGTAGCCGCCATAAAAACGGTTCAGACCGCCTTCAAATCCACCCCAGCTGTGGTCCGGCGCCCAGGCATTTCCATGATGATCGGCCTGCACCGTCCAGCCCTCGCCATAAATAAGCCCGAACCAGTTACCGTGCTTTATTTCCAGGCCGCCTTCAATATAGGTGCCGTCGCTGTATTTATGCTGGTCTTTACCGTTTAAATATACGCTGCCACCGCCACCCATTTCGCCATAAAAACGGTAGGCGGTGTTATTTTCGCTTTGTGGCGTTATTTCCGGTGGCGGTAAAACATTATGTTCAGCGGGCACAATGGACTCCTGCGCCCATGAACTCATTGGCGAGGCGAATAATAAAATCATGAACATTTTGTGGAATGATATTTTCTTCATGGTATGCGCTTCACTTAAGGTAAGTATTTAGAATTCAGAGGAACTGAGCTAAAAAGTAAAACGCAGTCTAGTAAATATTTTACTAAAATATACTTAAATATCGGTAAAGCGTTAACCCTGTCACAGTGAGATTTTGGGGGCTTACGCATCCGGGGCGGGTGTACATAAGCCGCTGATCACATTAAGCTACGGCTTTGGTTTACCTGTTTATGAGACGCTGATGGCTACTTTGAAGGAAATCGCTGAGGCCGCGAACGTATCCGTTGCGACAGTTTCACGTGTGCTAAATGACGATCCGAGCCTGAGCGTGAAAGCGCAAACCCGGCAGAAGATTTTAGAAGCGGCAGAACGCCTGGAATACAAACTGTCATCGTCCAAACGTAACGCCACGCACCGGATGACCTTCGCCGCGCTTTTCACCTACCGCCAGGGGCTGGAAATCGACGATCCTTACTACCTTTCCATGCGCTATGGCATTGAAACACAGTGCGAAAAACTTGGCGTGACCCTGATTTCTGGCTATGACTTCACCGGTGATAAGCCGCTGCCCGCCGCAGACGGTTTTCTGGTTATCGGCCAGCCGCAAACGGCGCTGCACACCCAGCTCAGCCAGCAATCCAGCCCGGTGGTTTTCATTGATGGCGTGATGGAAGACGCGCGGTTTGACTGCGTGAACGTCGATCTCTTTAAGATCAGCCAGAAAGTGATCGACTTCTTTATCGGCCAGGGTTATTCGCGGATCGGTTTTATCGGCGGGCGCGATCACCCGGAATTTGCCGATCAGCGGGAACAGGCGTTTGTGGAATATGGTCGCCTGAAAAACGTCGTGCAGCCGCAAGATATTTACTACGGCGATTTCACCAGCCAGTCCGGCTACCAGTGCGCGAAGAAAATGTTGCAGGAGAATACGCCGTTTCCACCGGCGCTGCTGATCGCCACCGATACCATGGCGCTGGGCGTCACCCGCGCATTGCTTGAACACGGCGTGAAAATTCCGGAGCAAATCGCGCTGATCAGCGTCAACGACATCCCGACCGCACGCTTTGTTTTCCCATCTTTATCAACGGTCCGCATCCAGTCCGAAACCATGGGCGCGCAGGCGGTTAACCTGCTGACCGAACGTCTGCGTGATGAACGCAGCGTCCCGCTTTCCGTGTTTGTGCCCAGCTCTCTCCAGCTGCGCGACACCACCCGCCGCTAAATTCCCCAGCCTTCAAAAGGATCATCAGTTGCAGTAAAAATTAACTGCATGATCCTTCTGCCTATTTTTTAATTTTTGTGATCCCCTGAACAATCGGTAAATGATTTTAGTTATTTTTACTAAATATTTACTATCTTATTTCCCATAGAAACACGTCTCAGGAGAGATTACGTGAATAATTGGGAAAATATAGACAAACAGTCAGAAAACCGTTTACCGCCGCGTGCCTGCTTTTTCAGCTATAAAAATGCGCAGCAGGCACTCAGCTTTGACCGTGCGGCCAGTCAGCATTTCCAGCTGCTCAGCGGCCGCTGGCAGTTCCGCTATTTTGAGCACCCGGCTTTAGTCCCCGACGAATTCTATAATCAGCCGGTATCCGGCTGGGGCGACATTAACGTGCCGGGCATGTGGCAGATGGAAGGCCACGGCCAGCTGCAATACACCGATGAAGGTTTTCCCTTCCCGATCGATATTCCTTATGTTCCGACCAATAACCCGACCGGTGCGTATCAGCGGATATTTCATCTCGATGCAACGTGGGAAAATGCGCAAACCCTCATTAAATTCGACGGTGTCGAAACCTACTTTGAAGTGTACGTGAACGGCCATTACGCAGGGTTCAGCAAAGGCAGCCGCCTGTGCGCGGAGTTTGACATCAGCGCTTTTGTGCAGCAGGGCGAAAACCTGTTGTCGGTGCGCGTTTTGCAGTGGGCAGATTCGACCTATATCGAAGATCAGGACATGTGGTGGATGGCCGGGATTTTCCGCGACGTGACTCTGACCGGGCAGAATGCCGTGCATCTTCAGGACCTGACAGTCGTCACCGCGTTCGATGAAAACTACTGCGACGCCACGCTGAAAATTGATGCCGTTTTGGATAATCAGCGTGAACCGGTGAAGGGTTATCGCCTGCACGCACAGTTACTGGATGGCGAAAATGGCGTGGCAGAGCTTTTTCTCACTGACCTTTATCTCGCGGATAAAACCCGCTGCCATCTTGAAATTCCGGTCAGCCAGCCACGCCAGTGGAACGCCGAACATCCCGCGTTATATCAGCTGCTTTTAACGCTGTACGACGAGGCGGGCAATGTGATTTCCGTGGTGCCGCAGCGCGTAGGCTTTCGCGATATCTGCGTGCGCGACGGGCTGTTTTACGTCAACGGGCGCTACCTCAAACTGCACGGCGTAAACCGTCACGATCACGATCATCGCAAAGGCCGCGCGGTCGATATGGCGCGGGTTGAGCGCGATATCATTCTGATGAAACAGCACAACATCAATTCGGTGCGCACCGCGCATTACCCGAACGATCCGCGCTTTTATGAACTGTGCGATATCTACGGTTTATTCGTGATGGCCGAAACCGACCTGGAAAGCCACGGTTTCGCCAACGTCGGCGATCTGAGCCGCATCACCGATGATCCGCGCTGGGAACACGCCTATGTTGAGCGCATCGAGCGGCATGTGATGGCGCAGAAAAATCACCCGTCCATCATCATGTGGTCGCTTGGCAATGAATCCGGCTATGGCTGTAACATCCGCGCGATGGCCGCGCGCTGCAAAGCCCTCGACCCGACACGCCTGATCCATTACGAAGAAGATCGCGACGCCGACGTCACCGACGTCATCAGCACCATGTATTCCCGCGTGCAAATGATGAATGCGTTCGGCGAATACCCGCACGCCAAACCGCGCATCATCTGCGAGTACGCCCACGCGATGGGCAACGGCCCCGGCGGATTAGCGGAATACCAGGCCGTCATGAACCGCCACGCCAGCCTTCAGGGGCATTACATCTGGGAATGGTGCGACCATGGCCTGCTGGAAACCGGTGAAAACGGTCAGTCGCGTTACGCCTACGGCGGTGATTACGGCGATTATCCGAACAACTACAACTTCTGCATGGACGGACTGATTTATCCGGACCAGACTCCCGGCCCCGGCCTGCGCGAATACAAACAGGTGTTGTGCCCGGTGGAAATCAGCCACGACGACAATACGCTGCGGGTCAAAAACCGTTACTGGTACAGCTCACTGGAAGACATCACGCTGACGCTCACCGTGCAGGTGGCAGGCCGCTGTCAGGAAATCCGCGAAATCGCTCTGCCACACCTGCAATCCGGCGAAAGCGAAACGGTTCCTCTGCCGGAATTCAACGCCGGCGGGCAGGAAACCTTCCTGAACATCCGCATCAGCAAAAACAGCCCGACCGCTTACAGCGACGCGAATTATCCGCTCGGCCATTATCAGGTGTTGTTGCAGGCGGCTCAGCCGCTGGAGATTTTACCGGATCTAAAAGCCACGGCAGCGCGGGTCTGCGACGAGCAAAAACATCAGCTGATCGTTCGCGGCGAAAACTTCCGTCTCGAATTTTCCCGTCTCGACGGCGAACTGAAATCCTGGCAGACGGACGGCGAAGAAATCGTCGGGCGCGCGCCGAAACTCAACTTCTTCAAGCCGGTTATCGACAACCATAAACCTGAGTTCGAAGGCATCTGGCAGCCGAATCATCTGCAAATCCTGCAGCAACATTTCCGCTCACTGAGCTGGAAAAATCAAAATGACGACGTGGTGATTGAAGTTCACAGCATCATCGCGCCACCGGTCTTTGATTTCGGGATGCGCTGCGTTTACCGCTGGCAGATATCGCCGCAGGGCGCGGTCAGCCTCGATTTATCCGGCACGCCGTATGGCGATTTCAGCCACGTGATCCCCAAAATCGGGCTGGATTTTGGCCTCAGCCGTCGCTTCGGACAGGTGGAATATTACGGGCGCGGACCGGGTGAAAACTATCCGGACAGCCGTCAGGCCAACCTGATCGGCCATTATCAGCAACCGGCGGCCAGCCTGTTTGAAAACTACCCGATGCCGCAGGACAACGGCAACCGACAGGACGTTCGCTGGCTGAGCCTGCGCGACAACGCGGGCAACGGCATTTTCATTCAGCCGCGCCAGCCGCTCAATTTCAGCCTGTGGCCGTACAGTTCGCAGATGTTGCAACAGGCGCAACACATCGACGAACTCACGCCGGACAGCTGCCTGACGCTCAATCTCGATCACCAGATCATGGGTCTCGGCTCGAACTCGTGGGGTTCGGAAGTGCTCGATTCCTACCGCGTGTATTTCACGGCATTTCGCTACGGCTTCACGATGCTGCCGTTCCGCCAGCAGGACAACGACAGCCTGCGTCTCGCGCAATTCAGCATCCAGCCAAAGGAGGTAAACTGATGATTATTCTCGGGTCTTTGGCTGAATTTCAGCTGCTTTATCATGCAGGGAAAAAATGGCAGCGCTGTAGGGAAGCCATTAATAATATTGAAAAAATCCGCCCCGGCGTTTTTCACTCCATCGGGGATTCGCTGGTGTACCGGCTGGCATCCGGCGCGGAACCTCAGCGGGAAACGTTCGAAGGCCACCGCCGTTATTTCGACGTGCATTATTACCTCGAAGGACGCGAAGAAATCGAATTCGCCGCCAAATCCTCTCTGCAAAATTGCGCGCCCTATTGCGACGAAACCGACCGCGAACTGTTTTCCGGCCGCGGAGAAAAAATTACGGCCCAAAAAGGCAATGTCATTATCTTTGAAAACCACGAAGCCAGCCGGTTCAGGCCGGAAAAAGACGTCAAAAAAGTCATCTTAAAAGTGACCATCGAAGAAAGTTATTTCGTTAATAAATAATAAAAAACCTAATCCTACAAAAAGCAGTTGGAGAGAATCTATGGCCGGGTCGAGCAGAAACACAATCGGTAAATTTGGATTGTTATCCATGACATTTGCCGCCGTTTTTAGCTTCAATAACGTCATTAATAACAATATTCAGTTAGGCATCGCCTCTGCGCCGGTTTTTCTGGTGGCGACGATCATTTACTTTATTCCGTTCTGTCTGATCATCGCCGAGTTTGTCTCGCTGAATAAAAACTCGGAAGCCGGAGTTTACGCCTGGGTAAAAAGCGCACTCGGTGGACGCTGGGCATTTATGACCGCATACACTTATTGGTTCGTGAATTTGTTCTTCTTCACGGCATTACTTCCGCGCGTCATTGCCTATGCGTCGTACGCCTTTTTAGGGCACGACTATATCTTCACGCCAATCACCACGGCGATTATCAGCATCTGTCTGTTCGCTTTTTCGACATTAATTTCCAACAGCGGCGCGAAATTACTCGGTCCAATGACATCGGTAACGTCCACGTTAATGTTGTTGCTGACGTTCTCTTATATTGTGCTGGCAGGCGCGGCATTAATGGGGGGCGTGGAACCGGCGAACCCGATTAACGTGGAGGCCATGACGCCGCACTTTAACTGGGCATTCTTAGGCATTATCGCGTGGATATTCCAGGCGGCAGGCGGTGCGGAATCCGTCGCGGTTTATGTGAATGACGTCAAAGGCGGCAGCCGTTCGTTTGTCAAAGTCATTATTATTTCCGGGCTGGTAATTGGCGTGCTGTATTCCATCGCGTCATTGCTGATCAACGTTTTTGTGGCGCAGTCCGCACTGCATTTCACCGGCGGCACGGTACAGGTTTTTGAAGGATTATCGGCGCACTTTGGTTTACCGGCCGTCCTGATGAACCGTTTTGTCGGCGTGGTCTCCTTCACCGCGATGTTTGGATCACTGCTGATGTGGACGGCAGCGCCGGTGAAAATCTTCTTTACTGAAATTCCTAAGGGGATTTTTGGCGAGAAAACCATCCGTCTGAATAAGCATGGCGTGCCGACGCGTGCGGCATGGATCCAGTTTTTAATCGTCATCCCGCTGATGTTAATTCCAACGTTAGGCTCCGACAGCGTACAGGAATTAATGAATACGCTGATTAACATGACCGCCGCGGCGTCCATGCTTCCGCCGCTGTTTATTATGCTGGCGTACCTGAACCTGCGGCTGAAATACGATAACGTCGAACGCGATTTTAAAATGGGTTCCAGAATGCAGGGAATCACCATCGTCAGTACGCTGATTGTGATTTTCACCGTCGGGTTTATTGCTTCGACCTTCCCGACCGGTGCCGGCATTATTACCATCGTGTTTTACAACGTCGGCGGGCTGGTGCTTTTCCTCGGCTATGCGTGGTGGAAATACAACAAATATTCCAAAGGGCTGGATGATAAAACGCGTTATCACGAAGACACACCGCTGGCGAGAATAGTGCTGGAATCACAGAACGAAACGGCGCGTGTGAAAGCAGCGAATATCGCAAAACCGCTTTCCGGCGCGTAGATCGGAATTCTGAACATAAAAAAACCGCCTGAGAAATCAAGGCGGTTTTTGTTTTTCTGGAATCCGAACCTACAGCGCGATATCCGCAGGTTGTTTCGGTTCTTCTTTAGTTTGCACATCGAGCGGACGGAGTTGCACAACATCGGCAACCGGCGTCGTTTCCATTGACGGGATTTCCAGCCCGAGAATGCGGCTGGTTTCCAGCAGCTCTTTCCGGGTCGCTTCCACATTGCCGTTCAGCTTAGTGCCGTAGGACGGAATGATTTCGCGGAATTTCGCCTGCCATTCAGCGCTGGCGGCTTTCTCTTTGAAGACCGTTTCCAGCAATTTCATCATGATAGGCGCTGCCGTGGACGCGCCCGGAGAGGCGCCCAGCAATGCCGCAATGCTGCCGTCTTTCGCGCTGACCACTTCCGTGCCCAGACGCAAAACGCCGCCGCGCTTGCCATCTTTTTTGATGACCTGCACGCGCTGCCCGGCAACCCAGCGTTTCCAGTCTTTCTGCTCGGCTTGCGGGAAAAACTCCTTCAGCGCAGCATGGCGATCTTCATCGCTCAGCATGACCTGCCCGACCAGATATTTCACCAGGTCGAAATTACCCACGCCGACGTGCGTCATCGGCAGTAAGTTGGAGCTGTTCACGCTGCCAAACAGATCCCACAGGGAACCGTTTTTCAGGAATTTACTGGAGAAGGTGGCGAACGGCCCGAACAGCAGAACTTGTTTGCCATCGATAATGCGGGTGTCGAGATGCGGAACGGACATCGGCGGCGCGCCCACGGCGGCTTTGCCGTAAACTTTCGCCAGATGACGCTTCACCACGTCCTGATTTTCAGTCACCAGGAATTCACCGCCGACCGGGAAACCGCCGTATTCACGTGCTTCCGGAATGCCGGATTTTTGCAGCAATGTCAGCGATGCACCGCCCGCGCCAATGAAAACGAATTTCGCATTCACGACGTGGTGTTTGTGACTGTGCTTCAGATCGGTAATGGTGACGCGCCAGGTCTTGTCGCGGTTGCGCTGGATATCGCGCACTTCCTGGCCGTTCGCCAGCGTGAAGTTGGATTTTTTCTGTAACGCTTCAACCAGCTGACGGGTCACTTCACCGAAGTTCACGTCCGTGCCTGCCGTGGTGCGTGTCGCAGCGACTTTCTGATTCGGGTCACGGCCATCCATTACGGCCGGGATCCACTGTTTGATTTGTTCCGGGTCTTCCGAATATTCCATCCCGCGGAACAGCGTGCTTTCCTGCAGCGCAGCGAAGCGTTTGCGCAGGAAATCGATGTTTTCATCGCCCCAGACAAAGCTCATGTGCGGCACGCTGTTGATGAATGAGCGCGGATTATTCAGCACACCTTTTTGCACCTGATACGCCATGAACTGACGGGAAACCTGGAAGGCTTCGTTGATCGCCACGGCTTTCGTGATATCGACAGAGCCGTCGGGCATCACCGGGGTGTAGTTCATTTCTGCCAGCGCCGCATGGCCGGTGCCCGCATTGTTCCAGCCGTTGGAGCTTTCCTGTGCCACGCTATCCATGCGTTCGATCATGTGGATCGACCAGTCCGGCTCGAGTTCCTGGAGATACGTCCCCAGCGTTGCACTCATAATTCCGCCGCCGACCAGCAATACATCAACGGATTTTTCGTCTTCTGCGGCCGCAGGCTCGCTGGCACCCAGTGAGTCACGGTTGAGAAGCATACCAAGTATCTTTCTCATGACGTCTGTTTCTCTAAATGTTCAGTTCTGTTTTGTTAAGACTATCGAACAAGAAATTAGCAAAAAAACACGCGGGATCGTTACTGAAACTTCATTTTTTCAAATGATGGCTACGAATATAACATTATCACTACATAATTTAAAAAAGGATTTAACGTTTCAAAAAAAAGGTAGCTGATGATGTGATCTCCCTCACAGCCCGCAGCCTGACTGGGTTTTTTAGGCATGTGAAAGGGTTTTAAGGCGGATGTGAGCCGTACAAAGAATGCGCTATTCGTGCTAAATCGGGTTTTTAGGAAAGTGCAGACAGAGGGGGAATAAAAAAAGCGCAGTTTCCCGCGCCTTCAAAATCACTGCTTAACCAATCCGATCAGAGCGCGACGTCAGCGACGACTTTTTGCTCTTTTTTCGGTGCAGCATTTGTCTCTGCCGCCGGTGCCGGTTCAGCCGCTTTGGGTTGCGGGTTGTCCAGCATCAGAACGCGGCTGGTGTCGCCCAGTTCTTTCTCGGTGGCGGCGACGTTGCCGTTCAGCTCAGTGCCGTAAGAAGGGATGATTTCCTTCAGTTTCGCCTGCCATTCCGGTGTGGCGACTTTGTCTTTAAACACTTTTTCCATCAGGTGCAGCATGATCGGTGCCGCGGTAGACGCGCCCGGTGATGCGCCCAGCAGCGCGGTAATGCTGCCGTCTTTGGAGCTGACCACTTCGGTGCCCAGACGCAGAACGCCGCCTTCTTTCTCATCTTTCTTGATGATCTGCACGCGCTGACCGGCTTCCCACAAGCGCCAGTCTTCTTTCTTCGCATCCGGGAAGTATTCACGCAATGCATCGAAACGGTCTTCGTCGGACAACATCACCTGGCTGACCAGATATTTCACCAGGTCAAAGTTGTCGATACCCACGTGGGTCATCGGCATGATGTTGGAGAAATTCACGCTGCCGAACAGATCCCACAGGGAACCGTTTTTCAGGAATTTGCTGGAGAAGGTCGCGAACGGCCCGAACAGCAGAACCTGTTTACCATCAAGAATACGGGTGTCGAGGTGCGGAACGGACATCGGCGGGGAGCCGACGGCAGCTTTGCCGTACACTTTCGCCAGATGGCGTTTCACGATTTCCGGGTTCTCAGTCACCAGGAACTGGCCGCCAACCGGGAAGCCGCCGTAGTTATCCGCTTCAGGAATACCGGATTCCTGCAACAGGGTCAGGGACGCGCCGCCCGCACCGATAAAGACGAATTTCGCCTTGATGACGCTTTCTTTGCCGTCATTTTTCAGGTCAGCCACCGTCACGTTCCAGGTGTTATCCGGGTTACGTTTGATACCGCGCACTTCATGGCCGAGGCTCAGCGAGAAGTTTGGTTTTTTCTGTAGCGAAGCCACCAGCTGACGGGTGATTTCACCGAAGTTCACGTCGGTGCCGATCGGAATACGGGTCGCCGCGATTTTCTGTTTCGGGTCACGGCCTTCCATCACCAGCGGGATCCACTGTTTGATTTGCGCCGGGTCTTCTGAATATTCCATGCCGCGGAACAGCGTGCTTTGTTGCAGCGCCGCGAAGCGTTTACGCAGGAAATTGATGTTGTCATCACCCCACACAAAACTCATGTGCGGCGTGCTATTGATAAAGGAACGCGGGTTGTGCAGAACGCCGTTCTGTACCTGATAAGTCCAGAACTGGCGGGAAATCTGGAAGGATTCGTTGATTTCGACCGCTTTGGAAATGTCGATGCTGCCATCGGCTTTTTCCGGCGTGTAGTTCATTTCAGCCAGCGCAGAGTGCCCGGTACCGGCGTTATTCCAGCCGTTGGAGCTTTCCAGCGCCACACCGTCCAGACGCTCGACCATGTCGATTGACCAGTCAGGCTCTAATTCCTGAAGGTATGTCCCCAGCGTCGCGCTCATAATGCCGCCGCCGATCAGTAACACATCAACGGGCTTTTCATCTTCTGCGAACGCTGTCTGGCTGAATGCAACCACGTTAAGGCAGAGGATCATGGCGAGTATCTTTCTCATGACGTCTGTTTCTCTGAATGTTTAGTTTTAGTTTTGCAGGTGAAAGCTATCCAGATTCCCTGGATAAACGAAATCAACAACCCGGTGCGGTGGGGAAATAAGCGATTATTTCCTCAGAGTCTGAAAGGACAATAATGGGGAGTAACGAAAACCGCGGTGAACAACGACAAATCAACCACACAAATGTTACCGAATACTCATATTATCGAGATTTCGTAAACAATTTAACATCGTCGTTACGTGCATTAAAAATAGTTTAATACTTTAAATAATTACATAAGTTAGTTTCAGGGAGAAACCAATCAGGCGATATTATCCCGCAAAGCCGCGGCCTGCGCGGCCATAACGGCTGCAGGACTGTGGCCGATCAGCATGAAGTTGTAACCCGCCTCGCGCCAGTAAACGACGTTCATTTTTTGCCGGATCTCGCTTTCCTGCGCCGTGTTATCCCGGTGTTCGCTGCGGGTAATGCACAGCGCCATCGGCCCGTAGCGGGCATCAAGGTAAGTGATCTGCGCAATATCGTAGTCATCGTAATGCAATATGCGGGCATTTTTCAGCTCAGCGCCCTGCACTTCCAGCGCCGCCGGGCTGAGCCCGATGCCCATCGTTTTTTGCACCCGCGCCAGCTGAATTTGTTGTTGTTCAGCAGAGTCATTGACGTCCGCCAGCGTCTGCGCGGTGTACAGCGACATGTAATCCGCCACGCGATCGCGCCAGTTGTCTTTGGAAGATTCACCGGAAAGCAGCGCGGAATAGCGTCCGGCGAGCAGCCCGACAGCCATAAAGCTGACCGACGCCGCCAGCAATGCACGGCGGCTGAATCCGCGCGAACGGGCAACCGGTGCATCCGGTATCGTGTCCAGCGCCGCCTGCAAACGGCCCACCGGGGCGTCCTGCAACATCGACCCGAACGCATCGTGGAAAGGCAAATTGCTGCGCGCCATATTCGTCAGACGCCCGTCCAGTACATCGTCCTGCGCCAGCCGGGAATCAAACTGCGCCCGCTGGTTTTCGCTCAGCCGGTTGTCGAGATAGGCGACCAGAACTTCATCGGAGAATGGCGCTGGGGGGATTTCGCGGGTCATTTTTTCTCTCCCTGTTGTGGCTGAGCGCCGGAACCGGTGTCTTTTGCCAGCGTAAGCCGGGCGGCGGCCAGGCGGCTCATGATGGTGCCAATAGGCACTGACAGCGTCATTGCCGCTTCCTGATAGGTAAAACCTTCGACATACACCAGAAATACCGCGTTCCGCTGGGCTTCCGGCAGGGCATTCACCCGCAGCATCACCTGCGTATGCCAGTGCCGGTCTTCAAAAGAGAACGCATCGGCGGGGACGTCTGTTTCACTGACATCGACAAATCCCAGCCCCTGACGGACGTGCTGCGCCCTGAGTTCGTTGACCCATATGGAGTGCAGAATGGAAAAGAACCAGCGATCGGCTCCGGCGCGATCAACCACCTGCGCGCAGCGTTCAAGTGCCCGCACGCAGGTCGATTGCACCAGATCATCTGCCACGTCCGGCTTGCGCGATAACACCATCGCGTAACGCCACAGACGCGCCAGACACTGACTCAGTTCATGACGTAAGTCGGTGGGTGAAATTTAGCGTTTCCCCGTTTCAGGATTCAGGATGTCCGTCGATAGCTGCGCTCAGATCGCGATACTCTTCGCAGCCGGTGCCACACAGGCCTTTAATGGTCGCCAGTTGCGCTTTCGCGAGATCGGGACGCCCTTTAATCATATAAGCCTCGCCGAGATATTCCCGGACTTTGGCGTAATTTGCATCGATGGCGATGGATTTCTGATAATAGCTGATGCCTTCATCGGTACGCCCGAGTTTGCGGGTGGCGTAGCCGCGATAGTTCCAGGCTTCTTTGGTGTTCGGATCTTTCAGCGTGTCGAGCACCGTCAGCGCTTCCTGATACCGGCCCGATTTCGCCAGATGGTAGGCGTACTGCGTTTTGTCCTGATCGGAAATCATGCTGCCTTTATCCACCATGCAGCTTTTGGTTTTGCTGTCATAGATTTGCCCTTTCGGGCAGTCCGGCGTTTTTTTCTCATCAGAATCATCACCCATCGCGTGCGCAGCGACACTGAACATCAGCAAATTGCCCGCCAGACACACCACCGACAACGCCTGAATCACCGTTTTTGTCTTCATAGTTTTTGTCTTCCTGTAGGGGAGAGATTATTTACGGGCGGCTGACGCGGCCCGGCAGCATGCGGCGCAAAATGCCGTCGCGAAGAACGTAGTGATGGAACAGTGCGGCCAGCGCATGTACGCCCGCCAAAACAATCAGCGCCCAGGCCACATTGTTGTGTAACGTGCCGAAGGTTCGGGTCATCACGCTGTCGAAATTGAAAACGTCGGGAATGGGGAAAAGCCCGAAGAAGTAGAAAGGCTCGGCCTGCGACCAGCGGAACAAAAAGCCCAGCACGATCTGTGTGACCAGCAAAATATAGAGCGCCAGATGGGTCAGATGCGCCGCCGCTTTCATCATCACCGGCATGGCGACAGGTTCCTGTTTGCTGCGCCCGGTGCTGACCGTAAACAGACGCCAGAGCAAACGCCCGAGGATAATCGCCGCCAGTAAAATCCCGACAGAAATATGCACGGATTGCAGCCCTTTGCGCAGCGGCGTGCCGCGCTCAAGCACTTCCCAGATATGCGCGCTGGCAAAAAGGAAAATGACGCACAGCGCCGTCAGCCAGTGCAAAAGAATGGTCAGCCCGTCGTAACGGTAGCGGGAAACAGAAGTGGAAGTTTGCATAAAAACGGTGCCCGTAAATGTTCGATATGAGGTAAACACCTGAGCACCGCTTTTTATTCGGTATGAGGGAAAAATAATTTTCAGAAATCGTTAAACGCTGGTCGTCCGGTTGCGTCCGTGGGTTTTGGACTGATACAACGCGCCGTCGGCCACAATGATATTTTCCTGCAAACTTTTGCCCGTCTGATAGTTCGCCACGCCCAGCGATACGGTGATCTGGAAGGGTTCGCCGTCGGCGGTGGTAAAGACCGTACTTTCGACCGCGCGGCGGATACGCTCACAGCATTTCACGCATTCGTAGGTGTTGCCGCTGGCAATCAGAATCACAAATTCTTCGCCGCCAAAACGCGCCAGAACGTCGTCTTTTCGCAGCATCATGCGCGCTACATTCGCTACGCGCACCAGCACATCATCGCCGATGGCATGTCCGTAGGTATCGTTCACTTTCTTGAAGAAATCGATATCCAGCATCGCCAGCCCGAATCCGCTGTGGTTTTTCTGCACCGCTTTCAGGTGCTCTTCCAGCCCCATGCGGTTAAAGGTTTTGGTGAGGAAATCCATCGACGAGTTTTCTTTCTCGCGGAAAAACGCGCGCACGTAACGGAATTTGCCCCCCAACCCGTGGTAGCAGATGAACAGGCAAAACAACGTCACCAGCTGATAGGCAAGCGAATGCCAGATGATCGCCCAGGAATCCAGATAAGGAATGGAGACCAAAAACCGGATCACCAGCACTATCGACGTCGCGATGGCAAATGTCCGGATGTTGTTATCGCGCCAGGGTCGGAAATAGCAGATCCCCGCAATCATCACCATCACAAACAGGTTATCGATGGTGAACATTCCGGTGAGGAAAAATTTCACCATAAACCCACAGAGCACGCTGAACCAGCCGACGTAGAACACGCAAATCACCAGCGGAATCATCTCGAAGCTGTAATACACCGTTTCGCTGAGACGGTACAAATCGCGATCCAAAAAAGCAGCCACGGCACCGCAAAGCACCCCGAATAACACGCGTTTGTAGCGCGGTGAAGTCGGCCCGAGCGGGCTGTCGCTGCTGAGGAAAAAATAGAAAAACACCAGGCTGGCGTAAGTCACACACAAATTGATGTAAAGCGCGTTGAGTGACCTGATCACCTGTTCCATACAACTCCTGTTTCCCGCCGTTCACCGGATAATGAAAATCCGAATCAGAGGACGAAAATAGCCTTCAATAGTGTGAAAGATAGCCTATATATAAAGTTGGAGTGCCACAAACACCGGCCCAACGCGAACGGAATTTCACTTTAAGTCGGAGAAAATATCAGTTATTACACAATAAAGATTTGTTCTGAGTAGCCGATAACCGTATTGCGCGTTTTATACGTCAAAGACTGCGCCATAATTTTGCATTTATTTCTGATGAGGTGTGGCAGGTGAGCGAAGTATCCCGAGAGTCGTTTGCTAAGCGGAACACGCTGGCAATCTTGTCCGTACTGCGTGACTTGAAGAAGAACCAGACGCTGGTCATGGTCAGTCACGCCCGCGGGCAATTTATCAGTAAAATTTTGGACGTGGATTCCGATAACCATCAGTTTTTGTTCGACCTGGGCAGTTCAGATTATGAAAACGGTCTGGCGATCAATGCCGGGACGCTGAACTTTGTCGCGGAACCGACCGGTGCGAAAGTGGAATTTGCCTGCGGACAGGTACGTCAGGTGACGTACGAAGGTTTGCCGACGTTTACCTGCGACATTCCCCCCGTCCTGTATTTTATCCAGCGCCGCGAGTATTTCCGGGTGAACGTCCCCTGGCTGCCGGATTACCGTTGCAGCGGAAAACTGCCAGATGCGTCAGAGTTTGCCTATCGCGTGCGCGATATTTCCCTCGGCGGTCTTGGGCTGGAAATTGACGGCACAACGCCACCGGAAATGGCTTCCGGCGCAGTGCTGAAAGATTCGCTGATTCAGCTGGCGGAACTCGGCTCGTTCAAGCTGGATTTGCAATACATCGGCTCGATGCCACGTAAATCTGTCAGTAACAAAGGCGAAACGGTCAGCACGCAGCGGCTGAGTTTTAAGTTTCCGCATTTATCGCCCGCGCAGGAACGTGACCTGCAACGGGCAATTTTCGAGCTGGAAAAACAGCAACATCTCAAAGCCAGACGTTTCCAGGAAAGTTAACGTTCAGATCTGATAAAAACGGCTCAGATAAACATCCCGCCCGACGCTTCTACGCGCTGGGCGTTCATCCAGCCCGCTTCATCGCTGAGCATCAGCGCCACCATGCCGCCGATATCATCCGGCAAGCCGGCACGCCCCAGCGCGGTGTTCGCGGAGACAATCTGGTTCACCTGCGGATTATCACGCACCATTCCGCCGCTAAAATCCGTTTCAATCGCTCCCGGCGCCAGAACGTTGGCGGTGATACCACGCGCACCCAGCTCTTTCGCCTGATAACGCGTCAGCACTTCGATTGCACCTTTCATGATCGCGTAAGCCGAAGAACCCGGCAGCGCAAAACGCGCCAGGCCGCTGGAAATATTCAGAATACGGCCACCGTCGGCCATCAGCGGCAACAGTTTTTGCGTGAGGAAGAACGGTCCTTTCAGGTGGATATTCATCATCAGGTCGAACTGTTCTTCGGTGGTGTCGGTGAACGCCTCATGCAGCCCTACGCCCGCATTGTTGACCAGAAAATCATAAGTCTCGCGCTGCCAGACCTTCTGAAGCTGCGTTTTCACCTCAGCCACAAACGCATCAAACGATCCGGTTTCGCCGGTATTGAGCGCTAAAGCCACCGCCTTTCCGCCCGAGGCTTCCACGGTCTGCACCACGGCTTTCGCCGCGTCAATCTGACTGTGGTAAGTGAAAATGACGTCTACCCCTTTTTTCGCCAGTTTTTCAATGGCATTCCGGCCTAAACCACGACTTCCACCGGTTACGATAGCGATTTTACGATTCATTTCAGACCTCGTTGGCATTTAGTAGGTTTTCGTTGTTTAAAACATAGCCTATTGGACTGCCCTGCAATGATAAATAGTCCATAATGAGTTTCACTGTCTCAAAACCAACAACAATCGGGCAAAATGTGGATAAAATTCAATCAATGAAGGTTTTCGTTCGCGTCGCGGAACTGAGCAATTTTACCCGCGCCGCCGAAAGTCTGGGATTACCGAAAGGCAGCGTATCGCGGCTGGTCCAGCAACTGGAAATCCGCATGTCCGCCCGCTTGCTGCACCGTTCCACGCGCCGCGTACAGCTGACACAGGACGGCCAGGTGTTTTATCAGCGCTGCAAGGAACTGCTCGCCAGCATGGACGAACTCGAATCGATGTTTCAGTCGAACCCGGCGAGCATCAGCGGGCGGCTACGCGTGGATATGTCGGTCGGCATGGCGACGCATCTGGTTTTGCCGCGTCTGGCGGAGTTTCTGAACCGCTATCCGGCGCTGGAAATCGAACTAAGCAGCACCGATCACCGCGTGGATGTCGTGCGGGAAGGGTTTGACTGCGTGGTGCGCAGCGGCACCCTGAAAGACTCCGGCCTGATCGCCCGTCCGCTGGGGCATCTGAGCGTGATTAACTGCGCCAGCCCCGGTTATCTGCAACGCTACGGTACGCCAGATCACCCCGATCAACTGGCGCAGCACGCAATGGTGCATTACGAACAAACGCTTGGCAGCCACACATCTGCGTTTGAATATCTCGACGGCAAGCAGGTGAAAACCGTCAAAAGCGGTGGTGCGGTGACGGTCAACAGCACGGAAACCTATGTTTCAGCCTGTCTGGCCGGTCTGGGAATTATTCAGGCGCCGCTGATTGGTGTGCGTAACGCGCTGGCGGGCGGCCAGCTGGTGAGTATTTTGCCGCAATTCCGCGCTCCGCCGATGCCCGTGACGCTGGTTTATCCGCACCGTCTGAACCTTTCGCGGCGCGTCAAAGTCTTCATGGACTGGCTGACAGAAATCACCCAAACGTTCATTGCCTGAGCGGTTAAAACCGCCGGACATCGCCCGGACGGCTCAGGCGTCTATACTTAAGGCTGGATGCACTTTTAAGGACAACATGGATCAATGCCCATTATTTCTAAGCAAGAACCGGTAAAACAGGAAAAACCCGCTCCGCTGATTAACATCAAAACCGGCAATTCGACGGTGGATAAAAATATCGGCAGGTTCTCACGGGGGGTGGAATACGTTCAGTCCTGGGGCTGGGTCGCGCATTTGCTGCGGGCCACGGAACGTTTCAACGATCGTCTGGGCAGCCAGTTTGGTGCGGCGATTACCTATTTCTCGTTCCTATCACTGATCCCGATTCTGATGGTTTCCTTCGCCGCCGTGGGTTTCGTGCTGGCGTCGAATCCGGACCTGCTGGCCGGTCTCATCAATAAAATCGTCAACAGCATCAGCGACCCGAATCTGGCGAATACGCTGAAAAGCACGGTCAATACGGCCATTCAGCAACGTACCGCCGTCGGGTTATCCGGCCTGCTGATTGCCCTGTACTCCGGCATCAGCTGGATGGGGAATTTGCGCGAGGCGATCCGCGCGCAGTCGCGTGACGTCTGGGAACGCAATCCGCAGGATCAGGAGAAGATTTACCGCCGCTACATCCGCGATTTTATTTCACTGACCGGGCTAGTGCTGGCGCTGATCATCACGCTGTCGCTGACGTCTATTGCCGGTGCGGCGCAAAAAACCATTGTGGATGCGCTGGGGCTCGGCGGTATCGAGTGGCTGAGACCGGTGATGACCAGTATTACGCTGGTGATTTCCATTGCGGCCAACTATCTGCTGTTCCTGTGGATTTTCTGGATGTTGCCGCGCCATAAACCGCGCAAGAAAGCCCTGCTGCGCGGCACGCTGCTGGCGGCGATTGGCTTTGAGGTAATTAAATTCGTGATGACCATGACGCTGCCGAAACTGGCCACCTCGCCTTCCGGCGCGGCGTTCGGGTCGGTCATTGGCCTGATGGCGTTCTTCTATTTCTTCGCCCGCCTGACGTTGTTTGTTGCCGCGTGGATTGCCACCGCGAAATACAAAGATGACCCGGTCATGCCCGATCATAGGAAAAAAGACGCAAAAGCGGCGTCGGGAAACGACAGTGAATACACGCCTGACGACCTCATCGTGCCAGATGAAATCCATATAACCACCGTTAATTCTGAAGATGAAACCAAAAAGCAGTGAATAACTCCAGATAGCGCTTCTCACTGCCCTTAAAACCAGAATAACTGACTAATGGCCGTACTTTTATTTCACGGTTTTGCAGTCAGTTACTCTGAATTTGTTCCATTGAGCAAACTTATGATTTGCAAACGGGCGACACCAAAATAGATTCCCCCGATCCCGCCCGAAATACCGTTTTTGAGCTTTTATCCCTCGTTGAAAACCCGTCTGGCTGTGCATAAGATGCCCTTTCACCACACATTTATTTACAAACCCTCTATTTCATCAACAACAAATAAGAAACACTTATGCAAGCCTCCATCGCTCAAGAATTAGAAGCTGACGCCAATCTGGTGAATCAGAACTCACGCGGAAAAGTCATCGTTGCGTCGCTGATCGGGACGGCCATCGAGTTTTTCGACTTTTACATTTATGCCACCGCTGCGGTGATCGTGTTCCCGCATATATTCTTCCCGCAGGGCGACCCGACGGCCGCCACGCTACAGTCGCTCGCTACTTTCGCTATCGCCTTTATTGCGCGTCCGATTGGCTCCGCGCTGTTCGGGCATTTCGGCGACCGCGTCGGGCGTAAAGTGACGCTCGTGGCGTCCCTGCTGACCATGGGTGTTTCCACCGTTGTCATTGGCCTGCTGCCGACTTACGCGACGATTGGCGTTTTCGCACCGATGCTGCTGGCGCTGGCGCGTTTTGGTCAGGGTCTCGGTCTGGGCGGCGAATGGGGCGGCGCGGCATTGCTCGCAACAGAGAATGCGCCACCGAAAAAACGCGCGCTGTACGGCTCTTTCCCGCAGCTTGGCGCGCCGATTGGTTTCTTCTTCGCAAACGGGATGTTCCTGCTGCTGTCCTGGCTGCTGACCGACGAACAGTTTATTTCCTGGGGCTGGCGCGTGCCGTTCCTGCTTTCTGCGGTGCTGGTGCTGGTTGGCCTTTACGTGCGAGTTTCCCTGCACGAAACGCCGGTCTTCGCCAAAATCGCCAAAGCCGGTAAACAGGTGAAAGTGCCAATTGGCACGTTGTTCACCAAATATAAAAAAGCGACCCTGCTTGGCACGTTCATCATGGTGGCGACATATACGCTGTTCTACATCATGACCGTCTATTCACTGGGTTACGGCACGGCGGCGCGGCCGGTCGGCCTGGGCATTCCGCGTAACGAATTCCTGCTGATGCTGATGATTGGCGTGGTCGGTTTCGGCGTGATGGTACCGATTGCCGGTCAGCTGGCGGATAAATTTGGTCGTCGCAAGACCATGATCTGCATTACTTTGCTGATGATTGTTTTCGCACTGAATTTCCCGGCGATCCTCGGCTCGGGCTCGCAGGCGCTGGTGATGGTCTTCCTGTTGTGTGGTTTTATGGTGATGGGGCTGACGTTTGGCCCGATGGGCGCACTGCTGCCGGAACTGTTCCCGACAGAAGTCCGCTACACTGGCGCATCCTTCTCCTATAATGTGTCTTCGATACTCGGTGCTTCCGTCGCGCCTTATATCGCCACCTGGCTGGCGACCCATTACGGGTTGTTCTATGTGGGCATTTATCTGGCCTTTATGGCAACGCTGACGCTGATCGCGCTGCTATTATCCAAGGAAACTGCCCATCAGTCGCTGTAACTGATCCGGACACCGTGCCAGGTTTTCACCCGGCGCGGTGCCTTCTGCGAAGGTTTCTTATGCGTTTACGACGATTCGTTTTGCCTGCCCTGTTACTGCTCATCATCATTGCCGCCGCTTTCTGGTACTTCTGGCCTCACTCTTCCAATCCTAATGCCCTGTGGAACATCATCAGCCAAAAATGCGTACCGAATCAGCACAGCACGGGCAAACCCGATCCCTGCGCGCAGGTAGATGAACAACAGGGGTTTGTGGTGCTCAAGGATATGAACGGGCCGTTGCAGTATTTACTGATGCCCACAGCGCGGATCACCGGTATGGAAAGCCCGGCGCTGCTCGAACCGGAAACGCCTAACTTCTTCAATCAGGCCTGGAATGCGCGGCATTTTATGGCGGATAAATACGGCAAACCGATTGATGACAGCAATGTCTCGCTGGCGATTAATTCACAATACGGACGCTCGCAGAATCAGCTGCACATCCATATTTCCTGCCTGTTACCGCAAGTAAAAGACACGCTGGCCAGAGACGGCGCGCAGATGGGTAATAACTGGCAGGAACTGCCGGACAAACTGCTGGGCCATACCTATCTGGCACGTAAAGTGACGCCTGCCGAGCTCAATGAGAAAGGCGCATTCAGAATTCTGGCGCAGGGCGTGCCGGACGCAGATAAAAAAATGGGCCACTTCGGCATGGCGATGGTCGGCCTGCAAAGCGGTGATTTCCTGCTGCTCGCCAGCGAGCGCGATTTGCTGAAACTCAACAACGCTTCGACCGAGGAAATCCAGGACCATAACTGCGCGGTGCTGAATCCGGTGCCCCGGTGAAATCAGCTCCTCCCTTTCGCCGGGAGGAGCGTATCAATCACTTCTCTTTCATCTGCTGCAATATCGGGCCGCACTGGTTTTCTTCGTTATCACTCGGGGAAATCAGTGCGAGCAATGCCGCTGCAGGAGCGACTACCGCGCCGAGCGCGATAGCGGCGGCACCCCGGGCGATCAGCGGGCCGGGTTTGACACCGGCGTCCGGATTTTTATACGTGCCACGAACATACAGCGGTGAACGCAGCGTCAGAATACGCACCCCCTTACTTTCCGGGTTGATCGACAAATCCAGACGTTCCTTCGCCATGTTGGTGCTACCGGTGATATTGATGACAGCATTTTCGGTATCGAACACAAACAACCGTGGCGTCACCAGCCCGTTTTTAACGTTCACGTTGGCGGCGGCGCAGTTAATCGCGACTTCGTCATCGCCGAACAATTTGCTGACTACGTAGTTCCCCACGTTCAGCCCGGCCAGTTCCATCAGACCGCGGCTGATCACGCCATCATTGATGAGGATTTTCATGTCGCCGTTGCTGGTGCCGAGCAATGCGGCGACCGAATTCCCGGTGCCGGTCAGCGTCGCATCACCGTTCAAATCGCCCAGACTGCGCTCCATCGACTGCACGCTGGGCAGCAACTGTTTCAGTTTGAGCTTACGCGCATGAATATCCGCACGTGCCTGCATCGGCGATTTGTCGCCTTCCAGCCTGATGGTAGAATTGAGATTACCGCCCGCCACGCCAAAACGAAGCGGGTCGAGCAGGATTTCACCGTCGGTGAGTTTCAGGTGCGTGCTCAAATCGCTCAGCGGCAGCGATTTGCCGTGCTCAATACGCTTGGCGCTGAATTTCACATCAGCGTCCATCACGCGCCAGCTTTTGGTATCAAACTTCTCAACCGGCAGCACTTTGTCGGCAGGCTGGCGTGTCGTTTCGCCGCGTTTCGCTTTATCCGTATTGGAATCGGCCCCGATCAGTGGCGCAAGATCGGCGAATCGCAGCTGTTTGGACACCACATCGCCGGTCAGTTTTGGCCTTGGTTTGGTGGCCTGATACGTCAGCGAACCGTGGACATCGCTGTCGCCAATTTCACCGTTAAAGTTCTGATAACGGTAAGTCGCGCCGTTTTTATCATGCAGCGTGGCCGACAGATGGCCGTCGGTGGAATACGGCGGCGTTTGCGGCAGCAGGACGCCGGTCAGTCCGTACAAATCAGACAGCGTCTGCCCGGAGAATTTCAGGCGCAAATCCAGGCCGCCGAGGTTCATCGGATCCTGCAATGTCCCGGCCACGGTGACGCGGGTTTTCCCCGAACGCACATCTGCCTGTAACGGGAACAGCGCGTCAGGGTCTTTCAGCGCCAGCATTCCACCAATTTTCCCGCTGCCCGACAGGGATTCTCCGTTGTATTTACCGTCCACTTTCCAGCCAAACACGTAAGGCGGGGTTTTGGTTTTCGGCGCATCTTTCTTATCGCCCACCACTTCCGTAAACGGCAGCGGTTTACCCAGCGGATCAATCACGGCGCGGAAATCGGCTTTCAGTTTGGCGTCTTTATAGTCAATCTGCCCGCGATCAAACACGATATCGTTGAGGGTAAATGACCACGCGGACGGCGGTTGCGCGGGATCTTTGGTGTCGCTGTTGGCGAGGTTAAACGTCCAGTTATTTTTGCCATTATCCAGACGCAGCAACGAGGCATCCGGCTGTTTCAGCCAGATACGCGGGATCAGCACTTCTTTATGCAGCAGCGCGAGCGGCGCAATACTGGCATCGACGCGGGCAAGTTTCACCATTTGCGCGTCTTTTTCACCGGTCTGAACGTCGGCAGGGTTTCCGAGCACGATATCTTCCGCATGGATGTGAGGCCACGGAACCCACGCGCGCCAGCCCGCTTCATCTTTTTGCCGCGACCAGTCCACCCCTAAATCACCGCGAATGGCGAATTGCCGGTTAAGCTCAGTGCTGACTTTTTGATTTATCGTGGGTTTGAGGCGGTTCCAGTCGAACATCGCGATGAAAATTACGATGGCAATCAACAGAATAACAATCACACCGACAACCCAGGAGATCACTTTACCTGTGCGCGTCATAACGCTGTTCCTTTCAAACAGTTAACGAATCCCGAGGTTTAACCATAGTTGAATTCGTCGCAGCTTGCCGGAAACGGCCTGCATTAGGAAGGATAAAACGTGAAGGAGAGGCAGTGGTAAAGCCTTTAAAATCAGTGCGAAGATAATGCATCACACCACATCAACTCACCCGGCATTTTGAGACTTAGCCTCAGCAAGTTAGGTGTGATTCATTATCCTTTGAAATGTATTGGCAGATTATCCAGATGGTCGAAAACAACCGGTCTCGCGAGATAATAGCCCTGAGCGGCTAGCGCATCAGAATTACGCACCATGGCCCATTCTGCGGCGGTTTCGACCCCTTCGATAATCACGCCTTTGCTGTAGCGATTCATCAGCGTCACCAGCGTGTAAAACAGGCGCGAGCCTTCCTCGCTCTGGCCCAGCAGAATAAACAAATCGCGGGCAATTTTGATGTATTCATAGTGCCAGGTGGTGAAGGAAGAGAAGTTGGCAATGCCCTGACCAAAGTCGTCGAGCCACAACCGGTCAGACTGCTGAATCTGCGATAACGGAATGCTCAGCGCATGCTCAGCACTTTCGACCAGCTCAAAACGGACGTACGGCATCGCGTTGATTTGCGCTTGCAGCGCAGAATCAGACTGCAACATTTCCAGCACCTGGCCATCAACGTTGATTGAAGCGAGTAACTCATTATCAATGAACAGGTTTTGCCAGCGCTGTAAAAGGTCGAGCTGTTCCTGAACGATTTGCAGGCGCTTACCGACGGCGATCGCGACAAAATATTCTTCGGGCGAAATAAATTTGTGCGGGTTCGCAGGGTGAAAAACCCCGGTCAGCAGTTCAATCCCCAACAGTTTTCCAGTGGTGCGATAAATAGGCTGAAAACGGTACACTCTCTGACATTGACGCCAGTAAGACTGTGCTTTTACGCGTTCGATGGCGGTAAAAGAAGGCGTAATCAGCCCTAACATCATCTTAGTTATCATATTTTTCTGCCGTCATGAATAAGAATCAGATCATCAGGGGACATGCGGCAACATGTGTTGCGTGACTACAAGGTGATTAGTAGCCCGATTTCCTGGCTTTCATTAGTAGAGATATCTATCGGCGCTGCGCGGGGAAACTTTAATCACTCAGCATTTATCGCCGCTCTGCCCGCATAAAAAACCAAAAAGGCCGGCTGGCAGTTGTTTTCATCAGCTTCTACAGTGGGGATCTGGCCCCCCCAATATCCCTTTTACTTACCCTATACGGAGAAAAAAATGCCCTACGTAAACATCAAAATCACCCGCGAAGGCGCGACCGCAGAACAGAAGAAAACACTCATTGCCGGTGTGACTCAGTTACTGGCCGATACGCTGGGCAAGAACCCGGCCACGACCGTCGTGGTTATTGATGAAGTCGATACCGATAACTGGGGCATTGGTGGCCGCCCTGTGACCGAGGTACGCAGAGAACGTCAGTAGCGCCCCTGCTACGCCTCAGGTGGAAGTCCTGTTGCTTCCACTTTTTCCCTCTTTTTATTTCGTTTTTTTGCTTCCCGCCTAAAAAAATAAAACCTCGTTTTAATTTATTTGACTGACCGCATTCTTATGAAGAGACTAGAGCGCAATAATGACGGTCTTTTCTTTCCTTTCGTTTTAATGCTTCAGACATAGGCCAGGTACAATGACCAGCAAAAACATTGCCGTTATCGGCGAATGCATGATCGAATTGTCTCAGAAAGGCGATGCCCTTCACCGCGGTTTTGGTGGCGACACGCTGAACACTTCTGTTTATATTTCCCGCCAGGTTTCGCCAGATGCGCTGAACGTTCACTACGTGACGGCGCTCGGCAATGACAGTTTCAGTAATGAAATGCTGGAAGCGTGGCAACAGGAAGGGGTCCACACCGCGCTGACGCAGCGTCTGGAAAACAAATTGCCTGGCCTGTATGTGATTGAAACGGACAGCACCGGCGAGCGCACGTTCTACTACTGGCGCAACGACGCCGCTGCGCGTTACTGGCTCGACAGCCCGCAATCCGAAGAGATTTGCCAGAAGCTGGCGACGTTTGATTATCTGTATCTGAGCGGGATCAGCCTGGCAATTCTGAACGATGAAAGCCGTAAACGTCTGATGACGCTGCTGCAGGCCTGCCGTTCACGCGGCGGCAAAGTCATTTTTGACAACAACTACCGTCCGCGCCTGTGGGCCAGCAAAGAGCAAACGCAGGCGGCATACAACGCCATGCTTTCCTGTACCGATATCGCGTTCCTGACGCTTGATGACGAAGATATGCTGTGGGGCAAAAAACCGTACGATGAAGTGATTGCCCGCACCCATGCGCTGGGCGTCAGCGAAGTCGTGGTGAAACGCGGTGCAGACAGCTGCATCGTGTCCAGCGCCGAAGGCGATCTGCACGACGTTCCGGCGGTTAAGTTACCGAAAGAGAAAGTGATTGATACGACGGCGGCAGGCGATTCGTTCAGCGCCGGGTATCTGGCCGTTCGGTTAACCGGCGGCAGCGCGGTGGAAGCCGCAGTGCGCGGGCATGAGACGGCGAGTACCGTGATTCAGCATCGCGGGGCGATTATCCCGGTGGAGTTTATGCCAAACCGGGCATAAGGGCGGTTTTTCGCTTGCCAGCGGGGGCGCTTGCAGCGTACGGCCGGATCGAGGAAGTTTCGGTTTTTCAATAACAGTTATCACTTAACGACTCGCGCCGAAACCGACCAAAAGAGGGAAGTGCTTTCCCTCTTTTGGATTTCTCCCCGCTTTTTCAACAAGCGCTATCGCTCGCTGGCTATGTTTCAGCCACGACAGTTATTGCCGCGAAATCTTGCCGCTACGCGGTTCCCTTGCTCGGTTTCGAGCCACAGGTCTCGAAACACTTCGCTCGGCAAGCTTTCTGAAAGCGGCCGGAGGCTTATCTAAATTCAACAGCATTCTGTTTTCTTGCTTAACTTCAGGCGAGAAAATTCACTCGTTTTATAATTAACATTCAGTAGTGAGGTTGTGAATTAGAAAGTTTGTGGCCGCTTTCAAAACGACGTCGAGTGAGTGGTGAGAAACAGCGAGAGTCTTTTCCGAGCAGGTTCGAACCCGAAGTGAGAGTACCGCGAAGCGGCGGAGTTTGCGGCACTAGCCGGAGTTACTGAAAAAATGCCAGCGAGCGGAGCGCGTGTTGAAAAAGCGTGGGGAAATCCAAAAGGGGAAAAGCACTTTCCCCTTTTGGTCGGTTTGGGCGCAACAAGCTAAGCGGTCACAGCAATAGAAAAACCGAAATACTCTCGGTCCGGCCGTTCGCTGCAAGCGAGATCCCGCTGGCAAGCGACAACCCTTATTGAGCAGTCGCCGCCGCCGGGGCATCCCCCACCGGAGCAACATCAGCCGGTGCCATGATCTTATCGTAAAGCGCCCGCAACTCGCCGGCATTCACCTCGGGTTCCCCTTTCGGCTGTGCAATGAGCAACGCCGGGTCACGCGATAACTGCTGTTTGAGTTCCTGATTCAGTACCGGCAAGGTCAGCGTGGTAAGGAACTGCTGACGCAATTGCTGATATTGCTCAGGCGCGATGTCGACAACGCCATTTTGCTGCGAACGTAAACGCTGGCTCATCAGCACATCGGTATCGGTGCGCGCGTAAGTGGCGAAAAGTTTGCTCAACTGATCGTTTTTCTGCGCAATCAGCGCATCAAATTCAGCTTGAGAAATCCCTTTGTCACGCACGACCAGAAGTTCTTCGGAAAGACGCTTAAACAGTTCGGTCAGTTTTGCCTGCGACGCATCGATACGGATGGCGCACTGCGCACGCTGATACTGCACGTTGCAGTCAAAACCAAGGCCAGGGCCCGGTGTTGTGGCGTCTTTTTTGCTTTCGAAAGCGCTTTTCAGGGCTTCCTGAAGATGCCAGAACAGCGCTTCGCGGGCCAGATCACTTCGCCAGTAAGCGGCCAGCGCCTGCGAATCCTGAATCGGCTGCCACGCGTTATCCCACATTAATGAGAGACGATCTTGCGCCAGATTGCCGTCCATCGTGGTCATGGATTTGGTGGTGACTTCAGACAGCGTCGGCAACGTTTGTGGCGTCTGACGGCTGCCCTTCAGCGGCGAGAATGTGCGGTTGATTTGTTCACCCAGCCCGCGGCTATCGACATTACCCACCACAAACAACGTCATGGCATCCGGCGTGTACCACTGATGATAAAACTTCGTCAGGGCTTCAATATTGACCGGTTTGGACGGCAGCTGATCCGGGCTATGGCCGACCAGCGTTGAGCCGAGGATGCGGGTACGCCACCAGGCATCCTGCGTATTTTGCGGCAATGAACCCACCGGATCCTGCGATTCCTGGCGTGCCGCGCTGACCAGCGCTGGCGTCACGGAGATTTTACCCGCCGTATTCGCCAGCCAGTTCAGCGCATCTTTCAACAACTCCGGGCGGTTATTCGGCAGACTCAGGTTATACATCGTGAAATCATAGGAACTGACCGCGGGCGGCAATGGCCGTTGCGGATTGATACTTTGCTGCCACAGAGATTGTAACTCAGACGTGCTGAAGCCTTCGCTGTGCATCAGCGCCAGACGCGGCAGGAAATGGGCGTAGCCCGTCTGCTGGGCAGATTCTGCCAGCGAGCCGGTGCGAACCACCAGACGTAATTCGATACGATCGCTTGGACGTTGCGGCGTGGTCAGCAACTGCCAGGTAAATCCATTATCCAACTTGCCCTGCTGCCAGGCCGGGTCAGGTTGTAATGCTTCAGCTTGCACATGACTTGCGGCCGCTGCCAGCAACAATCCACCAACGAGTAAACGGATTTTGGTGCCCTGCATGTGAACCCCTACGTAATAACACTCTAATGTTCAAATATGCTGTCCTGCCGGTGTCGCTCGACGAGCCCACAGGAACTGAAAGCGTAAGTTAAGGACGTAAATTACAGCCCTTCGTTAGACCGCGCGTTTTTCGCAATGTCGCGAAGCCCGTGAAAATATTCTGATAAAAAGCGCCGGAGGTGGTCTTTGAGGGAGTTATTATGAAGATAATCCACCGGTTACATCAAGTAACCGGTGGTTATTAGGGGATTTTGAGGCTAAATAAATGCGTTTTTCGGAACGCTTAGCGATATTTTCGTCCGTTCAGAGACCATTATTCAGAAACCAGACGCCGATTTCTCCGCCTCCGTCAGGCCTTTCTGACCATTCAGGGTTGCTTTTAACTGGCCTTCATCCAGCTGACCACACCATTTTGCCACCACGATGGTCGCCACGCCGTTACCGACCAGATTGGTCAGCGCGCGCGCTTCAGACATAAAGCGGTCGATGCCCAGAATCAGCGCCAACCCGGCAACCGGTAAGTGACCGACCGCAGACAACGTCGCAGCCAGAACAATAAAGCCGCTCCCGGTCACGCCCGCTGCCCCTTTCGAAGAAAGCAGCAGCACAACAATCAGGGTGATCTGATGCCAGATGTCCATGTGGGTATTGGTCGCCTGCGCGATAAACACCGCCGCCATGGTCAGATAAATCGAAGTACCGTCCAGATTGAACGAATAACCAGTCGGAATCACCAGACCCACCACCGATTTCTTACAGCCCAGACGCTCCATTTTATCCAGCATGCGTGGCAGCGCAGATTCAGAGGACGATGTGCCCAGCACGATCAGCAACTCTTCTTTAATGTAGTTAACAAACTTGAAGATACTGAAACCGGTGAAACGCGCGATAAGTCCCAGCACGACCACGACGAACAGAACACAGGTCAGATAGAAGCACAGGATCAGCTGACCGAGCTGCACCAGTGAGCCGACGCCATATTTACCGATCGTGAACGCCATCGCTCCGAAGGCCCCTAATGGCGCGAGACGCATAATCATATTAATGATGCCGAAAATGACCTGCGAAAAACTCTCGATGACGTTGAAGATCAGCTGGCCTTTGTGGCCCAGACGGTGCAGCGCGAAGCCAAACAAAACGGCAAACATCAGAACTTGCAGAATGTTTCCGCTGGCAAATGCGCCAATGACACTCGACGGAATGACATCCAGCAGGAACGGAATAATTCCCTGGCTCTGTGCCTGTTCGGCGTAAACAGCGACCGCTTTGGCATCCAGCGCCGCCGGATCGACGTTCATTCCCGCGCCTGGCTGGACGATATTCACAATCACCAGACCGATAATAAGCGCCAGCGTACTGACGATTTCGAAATAGAGCAGCGCAATCGCCCCAGTGCGCCCCACCGCTTTCATGCTTTCCATGCCCGCAATGCCGGTGACCACCGTACAGAAGATGACAGGCGCGATGATCATTTTGATTAATTTAACAAAACCATCACCCAATGGTTTCATTTGGGCACCAAGGTCGGGATAGAAATGCCCCAGCAAGACACCGAGGGTAATTGCCAGAAGAACCTGAAAATACAAGCTCTTGAAGAGTGATTTTTTCATAAATACCCATCCTGAAGTGATTGCGCCGCCTTTTGTTTTTGTAAGGTCAAAGGTAATAAGCGGCAGCAGGGAAGTAACACGCACACAACATGATGGAAATATTTCGTTTCGCACTGCAATAACGGGTCATGAAAAACCAGAGCGGAAAGCATTCAGCATTCGGTAATGTAAGTAAAAAAAGTAAAAGCGGGGAGAAAATCGACGGACAGGAAGGGTTTTCCTGCCCATTAACAGGTTCAGAAGGACTGACAGAACTTCTGTTCGAACTCTTCTTTTGAAAGCGGGGCGGAGAATAAATAACCCTGCCCGAACTGGATATTTTCTTTCAGCAGCCACTGACGCTGCACCTCGGTTTCTACGCCTTCTGCAATCAGCTGAATATTCATCGCACGACCAATCGACGCCACAATATTCACCATCACCTCATCGTCCGGCAGCACGCTGACAAAACTGCGGTCAATTTTGATCACATCAATAGGCAAAGAACGCAGACGGTTGAGATATTCCAGCCCGGAATAGCCCAGGCCGAAATCATCCAGCTCAATGGATACGCCGACGGCGCGGAGTTCACTGAGTAATAACAGCGCGCGATCTAAATCATCAATGCGCGCCGTTTCGGTAATTTCGAGCACCAGTTGGCCCGGATTAATTTTGTAGCGACTGAGCAGGCTGCGCAACTCTGGCAGGAAATTACGTTGCTGAACCTGAACGCCGGACAGATTCACCGAAAGGGGCAACGTAATGCCGCGCCCTTGCCAGTCGGCAAGAATGCCGCAGCCCAGTTCGAGAATTTTGTAACCCAGCATGCTCATCACGCCGATTTCTTCAGCCAGCACAATAAAATCACTTTCCAGTCCGTAACTGCCGTTGGCCATTTTTCTACGCAACAGCGCTTCAGCGCCCACCACAGTGCCGGTTTCCATATTGACCTGTGGCTGGATGAACAGCGTGAAATCGCTCTGTTCCATCGCGTGCAGAATTTCGTTTTCCTGCAACAGGCGCTTCTGAATTTTTTCTGTCAGTTCCGGTTCGAAGAACAGAATCTGGTTTTTCCCCTGCTGATAAGCCGACACTCTGGCGGCGCGCGCATTCATCATCAGTTGCTGCGCGGTCACCGGCGTTTCGCACGTGTGCTGGACAATGCCAATACTGCCTGTCGGGTGCAGCGACATATTGCCGGAGTCGCTTTCCTGCGGCGCATTGATGCGCTCCATAATTTGTCGTGCGAGACGCATCGCCATAAATGGCCGCGGCACATTGCCCGCCAGCAATGCAAATTCGTTATAACTTAGCCGTGCCAGCAAACAGTTTTCTGGCAGTACATCCATAATGGAAGAGATCAGCGGGCAATCAACATGTCCGTCGTCACGCAGACTTTCAATTCCAATCAGTAACAGATGGAAGCCTTTCTCAGCCTCGGAGGAATGCAGCCGGTGTTGCAGGCGCAGCATAAATTGCTCTTCATTATTGAGACTATTTTCCGGAGGCAGGAGCGCATCATTCATATTCTGCTGCATCTTCTCCAGTTGCTGCTGATTGCGGTTATAACTGCGCACCAGCATGCCGATTTCATCGTCTTCATGACGTTCCGGCATCACTAACTGATGATAAGGCACATCGCTTTCCGGCAGTGATTCCAACTCACTGGCGATAGAACGCAACGGTTTGACGATCAGGCGGTTTATGACCCAACTCAGTGAGATGGTGAGGATCAGCGCCAGCAGCAGATAGGTTGTCAGCATGGTCGAGAGTGCGCTGACGATAAACTGATACATGCGGTACGAATCTGCCTGAAGAACCAGATACGCCAGCGGTTTGGGTGCTTTCGGGCTGGCAGCTGCAGAATAAAGAGGAACAGAAATAGTGACGGGCAGATTAAAACTGCGCGTGACCCACTGCGGCACCGGCCTGCCAGCCGGGAAATGCGTGTGTAACGCCGCTATTTCATTGGGCATCACGACGTCGGCACGACTGAGTATTCCGACCGGTTGCAGGGTATTAAGGATGTCCTGCGTTTCTTCAAGATCAACATCCAGCACGGCCTGAGACAGCGGCTCACGCACAGAATGTGCAATGTTTTCAAGTTGCTGGGCGTAATCATCCCTCCGCTGTTGCACAAAGTGAAACAACTGGATGACGATAAAAATACAAACGGCGATTGCAGCAATACTGGATACCGCCGCCATCTGCTTAATCGTTAACGAACGCCTGACCCGCAACTTATTTCTCCATCAACTGCCGGGCTGATTTGCCCCGCATACACTAACAGGAACGGTACTTCTGCGCAGTATACCTTATAACCGGTTATTTCGAGGTGAATCACAATGTTTTGACTATAAAAAACAACACGTTTGATGAGCAGCATCTACACTCATTATTCCTAGGGGTATTTCACTTGCGAAAACAAACATTACGGGATGTAATTGAATACGTAGCAGCGTAATAAGATTCCGGCTTCAGGATAATTAATGAAGATTGCGTGCTGCAGATCACATCAATGGCAAATGATTAATCTGCGCTAACGCAAAAAATCAGATAATTAATATCAAAAACCTTCTGTGACAGCCAGTTATCTTTGGGGTGTTATTTATGCGTGAAAATCCTATTTTTTGTAAAAAGTGCTCTATGCTGTAAAAGAGCTGATATATTAAGACGTGTCTGATTCCCACTAAAAACTTAAAGAAAATTAAACTGTTCACATCATTTGCTAGCGGCCTTTTAGGGGCGCTTCGACGCTCAGAAAATACTGATGTATATAATCCTAGCGGGCGGGATTTATGAATAAATATGACGACATTAAACGTTTTATGGATAAAACGAAGTTGGAACAGCTTGATTATAAAGAGCTTAACGAGAAATCAACGGGTGAATCCATTACTGGTTCTATGAATCAGTGGACGTTGATTAAACAAGTGTCAGCCAGCGAAGAACCGGCAGGGCCTCTCGACAATGGCCGCACGACACAACCCACGCCGCAATCTATTTCTGCCGATGAGTTTTCACTCTCTGCATCGCATCCGGTGAACGAGATTCCGTTCACGCCAAACCCGATGAATCAACAACAACCGTTGCCACAGACCCCGGTTGTGCAGCCCGTGGAACAACCTCAGGCCGCGCCAATGTCATCGGAAGTTTCCGCGCCAGCGGCCGGTTTTGGTTTGCTTGACGCCCTGCGTGAAACGCTCCCTCCGGTGGCGCCGCAGCCTGCTCCCGTGCAGGCCACGCAGCCCGGAAAACATCAGCCGGTTCACACGGCGCCGACGTTCCACGCCCAGTCTGTCATTCCTGACAACGGCGGAAGTCTGCTTGATTCCTTGCGTAAAGTGATGCCGGAAGCGCCTGTGCAACCAGCCCCCGCGCAGCCGGCATCGGTTCGCAGTCAGCCCGCACAACCTGCAGCACCGGCGTATCAATCGGTTCCTGCACACAAGCCGGCACCGCACAGCCCGCCCGCAACCAGCACAGCGCCCGTTTCACACACATCCCCGGCGTCTGCTGATGCTAACCAGCGCTTTAAACAAATGTTTAAACAGCGGGCTCCGCAGCCTGCTGGCGCTTATTTACATCGCGACACACCGCTTCAACCCCTGTTAGAGATGATTGCCTCATGCCGTTAGTTTGCGTTTGTTCACCGAAAGGTGGGGTAGGAAAAACCACGGTGGCCTCGAACCTGGCCTATTCGCTTGCCCGCAGTGGCAGCAAAGTTCTGGTCATCGATTTTGATGTGCAAAACGCCCTTCGCCTTCATTTTGGTGTGCCTATTTCCGATACCCGCGGCTTTGTCGCCGGTTCAGGCAATGAATCCGACTGGAGTCAGTTTATTCTCAAAGCGGGTTCAAATACGTTTGTATTACCTTACGGCGAAGTGACAGAAGACCAGCGTCTGGAATTCGAACATCAGTTAGCCAGCGATCCGCATTTTTTACAGCGGGGTTTAAATACCGTACTGAATTATCCGGGTTTAATTATTATTGCCGATTTCCCTCCTGGCCCAAGCCCGGCGTTAAAAGCCGTTCAGGCGATTGCTGATTTACATGTTGTAGTCATGTTAGCCGACACCGCTTCATTATCTTTACTGCCATTAATGGAAAAAAATAAATTAATTGGTACACCTTTGAATAATAAGAAGGGTGAATATTACGTCGTTAACCAAAGTGACACGCGCAGAACATTAAGCCGGGACGTAACACAATTCTTTGAACAACGTCTGAACGAAAGATTATTAGGCACGATCCACAGGGATGAATGTGTGCCAGAGGCAAATGCCTCGCAGCGCTCTATTATTGATTTTAGTCCGGTATCGGCTTCGGCATTTGATATTGAACTGATCAGCAAGAAAGTCGCCGCCATTTTAGGAATTAAAGTCGGTGATGGTGAATTACACGCCGCGCCTAAATCCGGCAGTTATTAACTATCACTGTTAACAGCGACCCCAAAGCGATGAATAAATTCCTGTTTTCCTTACTTGTGCTTCTGCTGCTGCCGGTGGCAGCAGTGATCATCATCACCCCTATGGACAGCCAGAAGCAGTACATTTTTGGTCTGATCAGCATCGGGCTGTTATTTCTGCTCGGCATCAGCAAGAGCCGTCGCATCAGCGTGGTCATGGTCATCATGTCCATTATTATGTCGACGCGTTATATTTACTGGCGCGCGACAGAAACGCTGCATTTTAATTCAACGATAGAAGCCATCTTAGGGATCGGATTATTTCTCGCCGAACTGTATGTCTGGATTATTTTATTGCTGGGCTACCTGCAAACCACGTGGCCGCTGAAACGCACCATCGAGCCGTTGCCGGATGACACCTCGCTGTGGCCGACCGTGGACGTATATATTCCGTCTTATAACGAAAGCCTGGATGTGGTGCGCGATACCGTTCTGGCCGCGCAATGTATCGATTATCCGAAAGACAAAATCAAAATATACGTGCTCGATGACGGTAAGCGCGACGAATTCGCCGTGTTCTCCGCCGATGCGGGCGTGGGTTATATCACCCGTAACGATAACTCCCACGCGAAAGCCGGTAACCTGAACCATGCGATGAAACTCACTAAAGGTGAGCTGATTTGCGTGTTTGACTGCGACCACGTCGCGACGCGCGCGTTTTTGCAGGCCACCGTCGGCAGCTTCCTGAAAGATCCGCGACTGGCGCTGATTCAGACGCCTCACTACTTCTACTCGCCGGATCCGTTCGAACGTAACCTTTCCGCTGGCCGCACCATGCCAAACGAAGGCGCGCTGTTCTACGGCCCGGTTCAGCAAGGTAACGATAACTGGAACGCCACGTTCTTCTGCGGTTCGTGTGCGGTTATCCGCCGCGTGGCGCTTGAAGAAGTCGGCGGTTTTGCCGTTGAAACCGTAACAGAAGATGCGCACTCCGCGCTGAAAATGCAGCGCCGTGGCTGGAATACCGCGTTTCTGGATATTCCGCTGGCCGCCGGTCTGGCGACAGAACGCCTTGGTCTGCACGTCATTCAGCGTACCCGCTGGGCGCGTGGCATGACGCAGATTTTCCGCGTTGATAATCCGCTTCTCGGACGTGGCCTGAAATGGCAGCAACGCCTGTGTTATCTGAACGCCATGCTGCACTTCCAGTTTGGACTGCCGCGCGTGGTGTTCCTGACCGCCCCGCTGGCGTTCCTGCTTTTCAACCTGAACATCATTTCCTCGTCCGCCAGCCTGATTTTTGCTTACGCGCTGCCGCACCTGGTGATGTCGCTGTATATCAACTCCCGCATGAATGGCCGCTTCCGCTATACGTTCTGGGGTGAAATCTACGAAACCGTCATGGCTTTCCACCTGATCCTGCCTACGCTCGTCACGATGTTCGCGCCAAAACGCGGGAAGTTTAACGTAACCGATAAAGGGGGCCTGCTGGATGTCGGCTTCTTTGACTTCAACATCGTCAAACCGCACCTGATTGTCGCCATTCTGATGATTATCGGCATTGGCTACGGCGTGGTTCGCGCGATTTTCCATGATTACTTTGCCATCGATCCGAACGTTATTGCCCTGAACGTTGCATGGGGCAGTTTCAGCGTGCTGATTTTGCTGGCGGCGATTGCCGTAGCAAAAGAAACCCGTCAGGTGCGTAAAACCATCCGTATTGATGTCGCCATTCCGGCCATCATTCATTACGCAAATGGGATTTCATTGCGCACTACCACGATTGATATGTCGATGGGCGGCGTGCAGCTGGTGACGCCGGATGTGCGTTACATCGACGAAGAAATTGAAGAAGTGGAAATTCAGCTTTCCTCCGGCGCAGAGAGTTTCCCGGTGACGCAAATCAGCGGCAACAAAGAACGCCTGCGTCTGCAATTTGAAAACCTGCCGTTGTCGAAACGCCGCGAGCTGGTACGCGTTGTGTTATGCCGTGCTGACGCCTGGATTGGCGAAGAGTATCCGCCAGACAACCCGTTCAAATCTCTGGTCAGCATTATCCGTTGCGTGTTTGAGCTGTTCTACAACACCTGGAAAGAGCGCCGTGCCAAAAATAAACCCGCTGACGCCACCAGCAAGAGTGAAGCAGCATGAATCGACCACGTAAACAGACCGTAAAGCGCCGTTTATCTGCTGTGCCGGGTGTGTCCTTGCTCAGGAAAATCTCCGCGGGGGTATTGCTGACCTTCAGCAGCCTGCCGTTTACCCATGCGGAAGACGCCGCCGCGCCCGCCGTGGATCCGGCGACCACCCTTCCCGCTGCGCCATCGTGGTTGCCGCCTGTCACCCCGATGCCGGGCGAGAGTGCGCCTGTCAGCGCAGCAGCCCCGATGGCGACGGCTCCGGCGGGCGATGCCCCTCAGAGCGACACCACGCCGGTGAATACCAGCGCAGTACCCGCCACCACAGATCTGTCTGCGCCACCAGTCATTCCGCTGGTTCAGCCGGTGACCAGCACTATCACCGTGGCTGAAATGGGGCAAACCAACGGTCTGACCCTCAGCGGCGGCCAGTTGCAGTCCGGGATTATCTTTACGCTGCCTGCCGATGAAGTGGTCACCAATGCCCACTTGTCGCTGGCACTGAAAATTTCCCCGGCGCTGATTGCCCGCGATACCACGCTGGAACTGATGCTCAACGGTCAGCCGCTGGGCAACCTGCCGCTCAATCAGAGTAGCAACGGCGGCGATGTTTACGATCTGGATATTCCGTCAGCGATGGTGGTATCCAACAACAACCTGAGCTTCCGCGTGCATGACAGCAACACCATGACCTGCGAGAAAGATCAGTCGGACAAATATTGGGTCACGATTTTGCCGACCACCAGCATTGGTCTGGAAGGTCAGCAGCTCAATATTGGCCGCAATCTGGGCAACTTCCCGCGTCCGTTCTTTGATGGCCTGCAAATGCAGGAATCGAAAATCACGATGGGCTTCTCGGCGACGATGAAACCCGGCGATGTCAGCGCAGCGGCGATGGTCTCTTCTTATCTCGGCATGTTGTCCGATTATCGCAGCGTCGATTTCCCGGTCATCCTGAACGATTTACCGGATCAGAACGGCATTCTGTTTGGTAAACCGGGCGATAAAATCGGTTCACTGACGTTACCGGCCAGCAATGGCGCGTCGATTCAGATTATCGATAACCCGATCAACCCGGTTTATAAACTGCTGCTGGTGCTGGGCAATGACGATAACGAACTGCGTCAGGCGGCTTACCGCCTGATCAGCGGCGGAATGCCGAACAATGCCGAACGTCTGGATGTAGCGCAGCAAACTATTCCGTCGAGCAAACCGTATGACGCACCGCGCTGGATTGACACCTCGCGCCCGGTCACGCTGGGCGAACTGGCGGGCAAAGATCCGGATTCCCTGATTTCCAACGGGATTTACCACGACGGCATTCAGGTTGCCTTCCGCGCCGCGCCGGATCTGTTCATGTGGGATGGCCACAACATTCCGGTACGCATTGATTACCGTTTCCCAACGGAGAACTGGATTGATGAAGACAGCTCGCGCCTCAATGTGTCCATTAACAACAACTTCCTGCGCAGCCTGACGGTGAACAAAGTCGGTCTGGTGGAAAACATCTGGCGTCGTCTGGGCGGTGACAGCCGTCAGGAACGTTATACCCTGCAACTCGCACCGTACCTGATTTACGGGGATAACCAGCTGCAATTCTATTTCGACATCAAGCCGAAAAAAGATGCGCCGTGCAGCATTCTGACCAGCGACAACATCAAGAGTCGTATCGATCCAAAATCCTTCATCGACCTGAGCGGAAGCTACCATTTCGCGCAGTTGCCGAACCTGTCGTATTTCGTCGGTGCGTCTTATCCGTACTCCAAACTGGCCGACTTCACCGACACGCTGATGTTGCTACCGGAAGTGCCTTCTGCCGATGAAATCCATACGCTGCTGAATCTGGCCGCACGCGCCGGGAAAGCGACGGGTGTATCGGTGAATCACGTGCAGGTCGCCTTTGGCCTGAAAGGCGATGAAAGAAATAACGCGTTGTTTGACCGCGATATTCTGGCCGTCACTACGCTGGGTGATACGCCGTTCAACCAGCAACTGCTGGCGGATTCACCGTTCAGCGTGAATGCCGGTTCGATGGGTGTGAAAACGCCGACCGAAGTGCAGCGCATCGTGGCGTGGCTCACCGGCGACTGGTACCGCCAGCCGGTGGATGCTGACCGTTATCTGTCCTCAACCGGCGCATGGCGTGGCTTCGTCAGCTACCGTTCACGCTGGTCAAACGATCACGTCGTGGTCGTCGCAACGGGTACGGACGATCAGCAACTGCTTAAAATTCATAACGACCTGAAATCGCCGAAAATCAACGCCAACGTGCGTGGCGATCTGGCGATTATTACCGATGACAATGGCATCCGCAGCTTCTCTGTCGGCCAGCAATTCCCGACCGGCCAGATGCCGTGGTACATGATGGTGCTCTGGTACGCCAGCACGCATATCGTGATCCTCTCGCTGATTGCCACACTGGTTTCACTGCTGATTGGCCTGAGCCTGTTCGTCGTGTTGCGTCGTCATGCGGCTAAACGTCTGGGTCAGAAATGAAAAGCGTCGTCTTTATAACAAAAACAATGAAGGTAGCCGTTACTCCCGGCTATAACCTGGCGATTACCGGAGCTGGAAAATGAAAAAACATAAACTGTCGCTGGCGGTGATCAGGGCTATTTATCTGGTAGGGATCGCCGGAGTTGCAAGTTTCAGTGCCACCACGTTTGCCGCGGATACCACTAATCCGGCCATGAAAGCCCTGTTTGATCAGGCCGCTTACTGGCATGAACGCGCCCATGATGATCTGGCGAAAGATGCCTTGCAGAAAGTCCTGCTGGTCGAGCCGAATAACGCGCAGGCGTTGTACCTGATGTCGCTGTATTCGATGCAGAGCGGCGACAAAACGGCAGCGAACCAGTGGCGTCAGAAGCTGTCGAGCGTTTCACCGGACGACCCGCGTCTGGCGTCGCTCAACAGCGCCAAAGCGATGCAGTCCATTCCTCCGGCGCAACTGGCATCTGCCCGCCAGATGGCGGCGCAGGGTAACGTCAGCGGCGCGCTTTCGGCCTATCGCACTATTTTCAACGGCAACCAGCCGCTCGACAGTCTGGCGACCGAATATTACCTGACCATGGCGGGCGACAAATCGCTCCAGCCACAGGCCATTCAGGGTTTACAACAGCGCGTCGCCGCCCGTCCTGACGATACGCAGGCGCGTCTTGGATTAGGCAAAGTGCTGACGTATCAGGAATCGACCCGCCGCGACGGGATCAAACTGTTGAGCACGATGGCCGGTTCCAGCACGGAAGCTGACCGCTCGCTGCGTCAGGCGTTGTTGTGGATGGCACCGCAGGAAGATGACCGCGATTTGTATCAGGGCTATCAGGCGCGTCATCCGAATGACACCGCCGTGATGGCGTACTTCCAGAAAAACATTGGCGGCGCGGCGAAGGGTCAGGGCTTTACGGCGCTGAACAGCGGCGACGTCACCAGTGCGAAAGCCAAGTTTGAAAGCGTGCTGGCCGACAACCCGAACGACGCCGATGCACTGGCCGGTCTGGGTTACATCGCGCAGCGCAGCGGCAACTTTGAAGAAGCGTCGCAGTACCTGAGCAAAGCCGCCGCGCAGGGCGGTGCGAACAGTGCGCAGCTGAGCAATCAGGCGCAGGATTCTGCGTTTTACGCCCAGCTGGCGAAAGCCAAAGACGCCGCCGCGTCCGGCAGTTATGACGCCGCGCTGGCCGCCGTCACACCGCTGGCGTCAGTCGGCGGGGAAAAAGGTCAGTCAGCCGGTTTATTGCGTGCAGATATTCTGCGCCGCAAAGGCGATCTGGCCGGAGCGGAACAGCAGTACAGCGCACTCGGTGACAACGCCGACGCCCGCGCAGGGCTTTTCTACGTGCTGCGTCAGCAAAACAAAACGGCTGAGGCCAATCAGGTTCTGAAAACCCTGCCAGCCAGTTTGCAGGCGAAGATGAATCCGCCGACCGTGGCCGATGTCATCGAACCGATGCGCCGACAGGCCGCGCAGGCCGTCGCCAACAACGATCCACAGCGCGCACTGAATATTCTTCAGCAGGCGCAGGAACGCCAGCCGTCTAACGTCTGGGTAAAACTGGATATGGCGCGCATTCTGCAATCGCAGGGGCAAACTGCGCAGGCGCAGTCCATCATGGCACCGTCTTCGCGTCCGGGCGCGTCATCGGCAGACCTTTACGCCGCCGCACTGTTTGCGTCCGAAACCAAAAACTGGGCCACCGCCAACGCCCTGCTCTCGCGCATTCCGCGCAGCAGCCAGAATCAGGGTATGCGTGAACTGGCGCAGCGCGCCAACTTCAATGCACAAATGGCGGATGCCGAGAATTATCTGCAACAGGGCAATACCGCCGCGGCCGCCAATACCTTGCGCGCACTGGCGCAAAACCCGCCAACGGCACCAGCCGATGTCGGCGCGCTGGCAAAAAATCTCGCGGCCACCGGGCAAGTTCCGCTGGCCGTGCAACTGGTTCGCCAGAACATGCGTCAGGGCGTGAACGGCAATGCGGGCGATTATGCTGATCAGATCACCGTGCTCAACTCCGCCGGTCTGGGCAACGAAGCGCAGGCTTTCCTGCAAAATCCGCAAATTCAGTCAGGCACATCCGCAACCGCGCTGGCCAATCTGCGCAACGGATACGTGATCACTCAGGCCGATCAGCTGCGTGAGCAGGGACAGTACGCCGCCGCTTACGACAAACTGGTCGTCGCACTCCAGGCTGATCCGCAAAACCGCGATCTGATGCTGGCGATGGCGCGTCTTTATCAGTCAGGCAAACTCAATAAGCAGGCCGGTCAGGTTTATAACTATCTGATGCTTAACGATACGCCGACGCAGGATGCACGCGTCGGTGCCATCAACGTCGCACTGGGTGAAGGCGATAATAAACGGGCGCAGGAACTGTTAACCGGTCTGCGCGGCGAACGTACGCCGGACCGTTTGTTGCTCGAAGCCCGTGTGGCCGAAGCACAGGGCGATCACCAGCAGGCGCTGGCGTTACTGCGTTCCGCGAAGGGCAAGATGATTGGTCTGGAAGGCGCAGACAGCACGGCGCAGGTGGCCGGATTGCAGATCAGCGACAACCCGTTTATCAACCGCTCAACCCGAACTTCACCGGGCCGTCCGGCAACACAATCTTCTTACGGCACGGTATTGCCGTGGCAGGTCTCTGATCAGGTTTCGGTGCCGGGCAATATTCCGACACCTGCCGTACCCACCGCCGTCGCGCAGCGTACCGCAACGGAAAAACAGATCGACGACATGCTCGACGATTTACAGGGCAAAACCGCGACCTGGGCGCAGGGCGATATGTCGATTCGCGGGCGTGACGGTGAAAGCGGCCTCAGCCAGCTGACCGAAGCAAAAGCACCGATGACCTTTGCTTTCGTGCCGTTTGATACGTCGCGTCTGAGCATCGGCGTCACGCCTGTTTCCCTCAGCGCAGGCAGCCCGTCCGGCACCGGCAATAGCCGGTTTGGTCAGGGTGCGCTGGCGCAGGCACAGTCGGCGCAGAAAGACGTGGCCGCCGCAGCCGCAGCCGCCGGTCTGGATATCGCAAACTACAGCACCTTTGCCAAATTGCAGGCAGCCGCAGCAGCTAACTCCAGTACAAACTGTACATCGACTAATGCAACGTCCGATCAGTGCGTGGCCTACAACACGATTACCGGCACCGATCCGACAACGTATTCCGCTCCCGCTGCAGGCAATCAAAGCGCGACCGGCGTAGAAGTGAACGCCGCGCTGACCGGCGACAGCTATAAAGCGGATATCGGCAGTACGCCGCTCGGACAGGATCTGAACTCACTGGTCGGTGGCGTGCAATGGGCACCGAAACTGACTGATTTCACCACGCTGCGCCTGACAGCTGAGCGCCGTGCGGTCACCGACAGTATTTTGTCTTACGTCGGCACCAAAGATAACTACAGCGGCAAAACCTGGGGTCAGGTCACCAAAAACGGCGGTAGCGTTAATCTGTCCTATGATGACGGCGACGCCGGTTTCTATGCCGAAGGCGGTTACTACAGCTATCTGGGTAACAACGTGAAGAGCAACCAGTCGGTGAATGCCAACGCCGGGTTGTACGTCCGTCCGTACCGTTATGACGACCGCGAGCTGAAAACGGGGATCAACGTCGGTTACATGAACTTCGACAAGAACCTCAGCTACTACTCCTACGGTCAGGGCGGTTACTTCAGCCCGCAGAACTACGTCAGCGTCTCCTTCCCGGTGGAATACACCCAGAAGTATGACGACTGGGATCTGAAACTGTCAGGCGCCGTGGGTTATCAGTCCTATTCTCAGGATAAGAGTGCGTACTTCCCGAATAACCCGGACTTGCAGAAACAGCTGGAAGATTTGGTCGCAGAAGGCTACGGCACAGAAGCGTATTACGGCGGGAAAACGCAAAATGGCATCGGCTGGAACGCAGGCGTTGGCGGTAACTACCATCTGAATAAAAATATGCAGATTGGCGGAAAAGTTGGCTACGATACTTTCGGTGATTACAACGAAAGCACCGCGCAGGTCTACTTCCGTTACCTGATGGGCCAAAATTAAACCCGGTGGAATAAAACCATGCAAGAACAGAACTATGCACAAGTTGCGCAGGAATATTACCGCCAGCGTCACACCACACCAGGCTGGCAAAGCCTGGTGCAGGTGCTTTTTTCAGGTATTCTGGCGTCGGCCGACGATGAAGATGGACGTCGTTTTATCACACTGATGGGCAATAATCTGGCCCGTCAGCATGCGCTACCGGCTTCTTCAACGCTGGGTGAACTGGAAGATAACATCAACCACATTCTCAGCCATTTTGACTGGGGTGTGGTGAAGCTGGAAGCCACGCAGCAACAGCTGGCGCTGGTACATATTGCCTGGCCGGTGTCGCCGCAAGGACAGGATGACGAATTATGGCGTATCGCCCTGATTTCGTTGTTTGAAGGCCTGTATGCTGAGTGGTTGTTATCACAAGGCGGACAGCCTTATGTTCCCCTGCGCTGGCAGGAAAGCACACCGGAAGGCGCCTTTGTTTTCCGCTATCAAAATGGTTTGTAAGGAATTTATATGTTGTTATTTCGGCGCTACAGCCTGGTGCTGTGGTTCAGCCTTATTGTTGCATTTTTCAGTTCTTCAGTAATGGCGCAGGATGCAGGCTGGTCGGCTTATAAAAGCCGCTTTCTGATGCCAGACGGTCGAATTATTGATACTGCCAATAAAAACGTCAGCCACACAGAGGGACAGGGGTTCAGCATGTTGCTGGCCGTGTTCAATGACGATCAGGCGACATTCGACAAACTGTGGCAGTGGGCAAATACAACGCTTTACCGTAAAGATATCGGCCTCTACTCATGGCGCTATGACCCGAACAGCAGCGTCCATGTTGCAGATAAAAATAACGCTTCTGACGGCGACACGCTCATTGCCTGGGCGCTGCTGCTGGCGGGGGATAAATGGAATGAATCCCGCTATACCCAGGCTTCTGACAAATTGCAGGCCGCGCTGATCAAACACAACGTGATTGATTACGCGGGGTACAAAGTGATGCTGCCGGGCGTATCAGGCTTCAATCAGACCAGCAATATCACGGTCAACCCGTCTTACTTCATCTTCCCCGCCTGGCAGGCGTTCTTCGCGCGCAGCCATTTAAGAGTGTGGAAAGATCTGGACGAAAGCGGCACCGCGATGCTCAGCAAAATGGCATTTGGTGAATTCCGCCTGCCGACAGACTGGGTCGATATGCAGGCAGACGGCACAATGAAACCGGCCACCCGCTGGCCAACGCGTTTCAGCTACGACGCTGTGCGTATCCCGCTGTATCTCGGCTGGGCACATCCGGGAAGCCCGCAGCTGGCGCCGTTTATTCTGTGGTGGCAGAAATCACCGCGTACCGCGACGCCCGCCTGGATTGACGTCATGACCGGCACCAAAGCCAGCTACAACATGTCGCCAGGCCTGTTAGCCATCCGTGATTTCACCATGGCCAATGCCAGCGCCATCAGCCCGACTCTGTCACCGAAGGATGACTATTATTCTTCCTGCCTCCAGTTGCTAAGCTGGTGGGCGAGCCATAAAGGTTAAGGGATTTATTGCAGGCCAATTTATTGTATATATGCAATAAATTTGCGCTGTAGTTATTGTATATGCGCAATAAGTTTCCACAAAAAAGCCCGCTTTCGCGGGCTTTGTCATTTCTGCAAATCAGTCAGAATTACGCGACGGTTTGCGTGGTTCCGTTTTCATCCTGATCGACGGCGAAGCAGGCGACCAGTTGATCGCCGTATTGCTTCAGCTGTGGCTGGAACTGCTTGCAGGTGCCGAACGCGCGGCGGCAGCGGGCGTTGAACGCGCAACCGGCTGGCGGGTTCAGCGGGCTTGGCAGCTCGCCGGTCAGTTTGATACGTTCACGGCGTTCGTCCGGGTTCAGACGCGGCGTGGCGGACAGCAGCGCCTGTGTGTACGGATGACGCGGGTTGCTGAAAATGGCGTCTTTCGAGCCTTTCTCCACGCAGCGGCCAAGGTACATCACCATCACTTCATCAGCGATATGTTCGACAACGGACAAATCGTGAGAAATGAAGACGTAAGACAGCCCCAAATCCTGCTGCAAATCCATCATCAGGTTCAGCACCTGCGCACGCACGGAAACGTCGAGCGCGGAAACCGGTTCATCGGCAATCACCACATCCGGGTCCAGCATCAGACCACGGGCGATAGCAATACGCTGACGCTGACCGCCGGAAAACATGTGCGGATAACGGTCGTAGTGTTCCGTTTTCAGGCCCACTTTTGCCATCATCGCCAGCGCTTTTTCACGGCGTTCGGCGGCCGTCAGTTTGGTGTTGATCAGCAACGGTTCTTCGAGGATCTGACCGACTTTCTTGCGCGGATTCAGCGATCCGTAAGGATTCTGGAACACGATTTGGATCTTCTGACGACGCAGCTTTTCCGCCGTGGCATCTGGTTTCAGCAAGTCCTGACCGCGATAATAAAGCTCACCACCGGTTGGCACTTCGATCATGGTCAGCAAACGGCCCAGCGTGGATTTCCCACAGCCGGATTCACCGACCACCGCCAGCGTTTTCCCGCGTTCCAGCGTGAAAGACACGCCGTCGAGCGCTTTTACGGTACGTTCCGGGGCGAACATCCCTTTCTTCACCGGGTAATGTTTTTTCAGGTCAATCGCATGCAACAGCGGCTGCGGTTGGGTGTTATCAGGACTCATAAGTAGGTCTCCCGGCATCATCCAGCGGATAATGGCACTTCGACTGACGCCCGTTCGCGAGGTCACGCAGCGCAGGTTCTTCTTTACGGCAACGGTCCGTTGCATACGGGCAGCGCGGGTTCAGCAGACAGCCGTTCGGGCGGTCATATTTACCCGGCACCACGCCCGGCAAAGACTGCAAACGGGCTTTATCCGCCGCAAATTCCGGCAATGAACGCAGCAACGCCTGCGTGTATGGATGGCGCGGCGCACGGAAAATCTCCGTGGCTTTGGCCGATTCCACCACCTGACCGGCGTACATCACGATAATGTGATGCGCGGCTTCCGCCACCAGCGCCAGGTCATGGGTGATCAGCATCAGCGCCATGTTTTCTTTCTGTTGCAGCTCAAGCAGCAGCTCAATAATCTGCGCCTGAATGGTCACGTCGAGCGCGGTGGTCGGCTCATCGGCAATCAGCAATTTTGGACGACAGGCGATTGCCATCGCGATCATCACACGCTGGCTCATCCCGCCGGAAAGCTGGTGCGGATACACGTCGAGACGCGAAGCCGGATCAGGAATACCGACCAAATTTAGCAGGTCGATGGTGCGCTGACGGCGGGTCTTTTTATTGCCGCCCTGATGCACCTTAATGGCTTCCATAATCTGGAAACCGACGGTGTAACACGGGTTCAGGCTGGTCATCGGATCCTGGAAAATCATCGCGACTTCCGCACCGACAATCTGACGGCGCTCTTTTTCGCTGATCCCCTGAAGATTGCGGCCGCCGAACTCCAGTTTTTCCGCCATCACTTTGCCGGGGAAGTCGATAAGCCCCATCAGCGCCAGTGAACTGACCGATTTACCCGAGCCGGATTCACCAACAATCCCGACCACTTCGCCCTGCTTCACGCTGTAACTGATTCGGTCTACAGCGCGGAACGGCGTACCTTCGTCACCAAAGTGAACGGAGAGTTTGTCCACGGTCAGCAATGTTTTACCGACCTGGACGTCATTCGTTAATGTTGTCTCCATCTCCAACCCCTTACTGCTTGAGTTTAGGGTCGAGGGCATCACGCAGGCCATCACCCATCAGGTTAAATGCCAGCACCGTCAACAGAATGATCACACCCGGGAAGGTCACGACCCACCAGGCACTTTGAGCAAACTGTAAAACGTCAGACAGCATGGTGCCCCACTCCGGCGTTGGCGGCTGTGCGCCCATACCGAGAAAGCCCAACGCTGCCATATCGAGGATGGCGTTGGAGAAGCCAAGCGATGCCTGAACAATCAGCGGCGCTAAGCAGTTAGGTAAAATATTGATGAACATCTGGCGCGCAGAACCGGCACCGGCGACGCGCGAAGCGGTCACATAGTCACGGTTCACTTCCACCAGCACCGCCGCGCGGGTTAAGCGGACATAGTGCGGCAGGGCGACGAACGTCAGCGCCAGCGAGGCGTTGACTATCGACGGGCCGAAAATCGCCACCAGCACCAGCGCCAGCAACAGGCTTGGCAGGGCCAGCATGATATCGACCACGCGCATGATGATGGCGTCCACGACACCGCCGTAGTAACCGGCAAACAGGCCGAACACCACGCCGAGGATCAGGGAAAGCACCACGACCAGACAACCGACCAGCAGCGATAAACGCGCGCCGTACATCAGACGCGAGAGAATATCGCGGCCCACGTCGTCAGTGCCCAGCAGGAATTTCCAGCTGCCGCCTTGCATCCAGACCGGCGGGCGCAGCAACGCATCGCGGAACTGTTCAGCCGGTGCGTGCGGGGCGATGAAGTTCGCGCCAACCGCCAGAATCAGCATGATGATGATGTAAACCAGGCCGGTCACGGCCCCTTTATTACGCTTGAAGTAGTGCCAGAATTCGCGCAAAGGCGGCATCGGCGCTGGCGCAGCCGTCACTAACTCGTTAGCGACTGGCTCAGTGGTTTGAGACATTGTGCGCCCCTTATTTCTTGTGGCGAATACGCGGGTTGACCACACCGTAGAGTACGTCTACCAGCAGGTTAACCACGATGATCAGAGTAGCGACCAGCAACACTCCGCCCTGCACGACCGGATAGTCGCGGCGCTGGAGTGCGTCAATCAGCCACCGGCCAAGTCCAGGCCAGGAGAAGATGGTTTCCGTCAGGATGGCGCCGCCCAACAGCGTACCGACCTGCAAACCAATGATGGTCACGACCGGCAGCAGTGCATTACGCAAGGCGTGAATGACGATCACCCGCATACGGCTGACGCCCTTGGCGCGTGCGGTACGGATGTAGTCTTCACCCAGCACTTCCAGCATGGAAGAACGGGTCATACGCACAATCACCGCCAGCGGAATGGTGCCCAGAACGATGGCCGGTAAAATCATGTGCATGACGGCATCCACGAAATCACCCGGCTCGCCCCAGAACAGCGTGTCGATCAGCATAAAGCCGGTCAGCGGCAGGCTGTCGTCGAGGAAGACGGTATCGCTTATTCGCCCCGATACGGGCGTTAGATTCCATTGCACCGAGACCAGCATAACCAGCATGATCCCCCACCAGAATATGGGCATTGAATAGCCGGTCAGCGATATTCCCACGGCCGTGTGATCGAATATCGAGCCCCTTTTCACTGCCGCCAGCACCCCGACAGGTATACCGACAATGATCGCAAAGATCATCGCGCAGATACCCAGCTCCAGCGTGGCTTTAAAGCGCGGCACAAATTCCTGCCAGACAGGCGTGCGGCTTTTTAATGACGTGCCCAGATCGCCGTGCAGCACCCCATTCACGTATTTGAAATATTGTTGATAAAGAGGCTTGTCGAGCCCCATATCTGCCATTAACTGGGCATGACGCTCGGGGGAAACACCGCGCTCGCCTGCCATAATGGTGACCGGGTCGCCTGGTATCATGTGTACGAAGGCAAAAGTCAGCAAAGTAATGCCGATAAACGTTGGGATAACTAACCCCAAACGTCGGAGTATGAACTGCAACATATCCCGTACTCTCTGTATAAAATGCCCGGAGAACCGTAGCGCTCCGGGCTTATTGTGGCTCACATTTCTTTCTTGAGAGTCAAGGCCGTACTGAATGGCCCGCGAGCACCACATAACGCAGCTCCCGGGTTATTCAGCAGGCGATCACTCCATTGAGACGTTTTCGAAGTGGTGTTTGCCTAATGGATCAACGACATAGCCTTTGACTTCTTTACGAACAGGTTCGTACACGGTGGAGTGAGCGATGATCAGCGCAGGTGCCTGGTCATGCATCACAACCTGAGCCTGCTGGTACAGCGCAGCACGTTTGGCGTGATCAGATTCAGCACGGGCTGGCTGGATCAAATCTTCAAACGGCTTGTAGCACCAGCGGGAGTAGTTGGAACCGTCTTTTGCAGCAGCGCAGCTGAACAGGGTCGCGAAGAAGTTATCCGGATCCCCATTGTCGCCGGTCCAGCCCATCATCACAGACTGGTGCTCACCGTTTTTCGCACGCTTGAGGTATTCGCCCCATTCGTAAGTCACGATGTTAGCTTTCACACCAATTTTCGCCCAGTCAGCCTGGATCATTTCAGCCATACGGCGTGCGTTCGGGTTGTACGGACGCTGTACTGGCATTGCCCACAGATCGATAGTGAAACCGTCTGCGTGACCTGCTTCTTTCAGCAGCTCTTTGGCTTTAGCCGGATCGTACGGGTAATCCACGATGTCTTTGTTGTAGCCCCACATTGTCGGTGGGATCAGGTTTTTAGCTGGCTGGCCAGCACCCTGATAAACCGCGTCGATGATGGCTTTTTTGTTCACAGCCATGGTCAGTGCCTGACGCACTTTCACTTCATCGAGGGGTTTTTTCTCAACGTTGAAGGACAGGTAACCCACGTTCAGACCTGGCTGTTGCATCAGGTTGATGGATTTATCTTTCTTCATTGCCGCGATATCAGCCGGGTTCGGGTACGGCATTACCTGGCATTCGTTTTTCTGCAATTTCGCGTAACGCACGGAGGCGTCAGGCGTGATGGAGAAGACTAAACGGTCGATCTGCGGCTTGGTGCCCCAGTAGCCCGGGAAGGCTTTGTAGAGGATGCGCGAATCTTTCTGGTATTGCAGAAGCTGGAACGGACCGGTACCGATAGGATCCAGGTCAACTTTCTCAGGGGTTTTCGCTTTCAGCATGTTGTCAGCGTATTCCGCAGACAGAATGGAAGCGAAGTCCATCGCCAGGTCAGCCAGGAATGGAGACTCAGGGCGGTTCAGCACGAACTGCACGGTGTTGTCGTCTACTTTCACGATCTTATTGATCAGATCGCCCATCCCCATACCTTCGAAGTATTCGTAGCTGCCGCCGGAAACGCCGTGATAAGCGTTGTTTTTATCCAGCTGACGTTCGAAGGAGAAGATGATGTCGTCCGCATTCAGATCACGGGTCGGTTTGAAGTCCTTGTTGTCCTGCCATTTCACGCCTTTGCGCAGATGGAAGGTGTACGTTTTGCCGTCAGCGGAAACGTCCCACTTCTCTGCCAGGCCAGGCTGGATTTCAGTGGTCCCGATTTTGAACTCAACCAGACGGTTGTAGATAGGCACGGAGCTTGCGTCATACGTGGTACCGGAGGTGAACAACTGAGGGTTGAAGCCTTCAGGTGAACCTTCGGAGCAATAGACTAACGTTTTTGCCTGGACACTGGCCGCAACGGTCAGCGCAATCAGGCCCATACTGAATTTCAGTAGCCCCGACTTACCTAAAGAGATTGTCATCGCTTCTGCTCCATCGATTAATGGTGATGTGGATGTGTGTGTTGTGTTTTACAGCTCACGCCACCCTTTATTTTTATTTGCGGGTGACTGTGTTTGCTCGTGCGCTGTAATAAGTCCAACCAGAGCATGGTGAACTGCCATTTTTTTCCTGCGTTCTGTAAAGCTGGCTTTACAAAACCTGACTGGAAATAATCACTGGTCTTCCTTGGGGCTATCAATTTGGCAACTCCTTCCCTTGACGTCAATATAACCATCAGGCATTTACACAGACTGTGAGTAACAGCAAACAAACATAAAAAAACATTTAATTAACGAATGCAGGATGAATGTTCACTCCTGACGGTGAATGCCCACACAATTCGCTATGTAAAAGAGTATTAATGGGGGTTTAGCCCTTTTTTAAAGCCTAAAAATTTCTGGCTAAATGATGAATATATGAACGGTTATTTTTGAGATCAGGGTGAAAACCAGCGGAAAATGCTGGGAAGTGTGGCAAACAGCTCCGACTCGTCAGAAAGCAAGTTGGCTTCTGTTCCCTGAAAAGACCCCAAAAATAGTGCAAATGCACGATTGTGGTGCAGGCGAATTTTCGTACAAAATGTGCCTGCTTTTCCGGCATCAGAAGTGTATAGGGCGGAAATGGATGGAAACTCATATGTTAATGATTTTTTAAATCCTGGCGTACTTATTGCAAGACTGTGAAGCTTGTCACCGTCAGAGGTTTTTGGATGGAACTGAAATGATGGCCAAAAAGCAATGCAATTGCATTACGCTGTCGAATCGCTTAATTATTCATCACAGGGAACCGCACTTATGTCTGCCTCAGCCACTTGGGGAATCAAACTCAAAGCGGAATCGAAAGTGACCCGCCGCTTTCAGACCACCATTCCCGCCACCATTCGCAAAGCCCTCAATCTCACCGAGAACGATCGCATTCAGTACAAAGTGTTGCCTGACGGACAGGTAGTGATTTCGAGGCAGCTCGAATAACACAGCGATCCGGTAATCAATGCCTTTCTGGATTTCGTTGAGGCAGATATGCTCAATAACCCGGAAAATTTGCAGCCGCTCACCTTAGCAATGCATGAAAAAATCAATGTGCTGACCGCTGGCATAGATGCCGACCTGAACAGTCCGCTTTCTGACGATGGTGAGTAATGGATTATGCACAATCAGGCAATGGAGGTTAATGGATGGACCCTGCTCTCACACCCGTTGATCCAGCAACAAATACAAAAACTCACTGACCAGGTTGTCCAGCTACGTCGTAAAGATCCGGTCGGATACAAAACCAAAAATGCGTCCAAAAGGCTGGCGGCGATCAACAAACTGATGCATGAAGTCATCCCGCAGGATCCGGCACGAACGGAATTTCGTCAGGGCGATACGCCAGGTGGCGAGTTTTCTCATTGGTTCAGAGCAAAATTCTTCCAGCAATACCGCCTGTTTTTCCGCTACAACCTCAGAACCCGAATCATCATTTATGCGTGGGTAAATGACGATAAAGAATTACGTGCCGATGAAAGCAAAACTGACGTGTACCGGGTTTTTCGCAAAATGCTTAAGAGTGGTGAGCCGCCGGACAGCTGGGCAGCATTACTTGAAGCCTCGAACGGGGAAAAACTGAGAGAGGAAATCATCTGAATTTTCTTCGTACAAAACAAAAAGCCCGCAACCATCAGGCTGCGGGCTTTTGGGGACGAAAAAAAACCTGCTTAAAAAAGCAGGCTTTTCAAATATGGTCGGCGAGAGAGGATTACGCGCATCTTCGATGCCCGCCCTGCGGGCCGTTGCTAAAGCAACGTTGTCTCGCTTCGCTCGGCTCAAACCTCCTTCGGAGGCTCTCATCCTCATAAACTTCAGACGAAAAAAAACCTGCTTAAAAAAGCAGGCTTTTCAAATATGGTCGGCGAGAGAGGATTCGAACCTCCGACCCACTGGTCCCAAACCAGTTGCGCTACCAAGCTGCGCTACTCGCCGCGAGTGGGGCGCATCTTACTGCGGCGGTTTCAGAGCGTCAACGGCTTTTTAAAACTTAAATGCTGACTGACCACAAATCATCCGATACGCCTCTTAAATAACCTAAAGCTTCTGTTCAGCCTGAGGTGTTGCACACCAGTTATTCGCCGGGTTAATACCCCCGTCTGGCGACGTATATCCCAGACAGCCCAAAATCGAATCGAATAATTCCACATGGCGTTTCTTCGCCCCGACCCGCTGCTGTGCCTGTAACTGCTCAAACGCCTGCTTGTGATCGGCCTGTTCAAGGAAAGTGTCAGAAGCCCAGACGATCATCGGTACGCGGAACTGCTCCGGCGGTGCCATTTCGCGCGGTGTGCCATGCAGGTGCGAATTCTCGTCGATCGACTCACCGTGATCCGCGGCATAAAACACCAGCGCTTTCTTATCACGCAGTTGATCAATCACGCTGTCGATAAAGGTATCGGTGTACAACACGCTGTTATCAAAGGCGTTAATCAGCTCGGCTTTGCTACAGGTGTTGCCCATACATTCCGGGGTATAACGGGCATAGCTGCGCGGATAACGCTGGGAATACATGTAATGCGATCCTTTGGTATGCAGAATCACCAGGTGTTTGCCTTTCGGGTGGTTCTTCAGCGATTCCTGTAATTCATTCACCAGCAGCATGTCATCGACCGGTTTACCGTCGTTACGCTTCTCAGAGGCAATAATTTCGCGGAAAGAGAAGTTATTGGTATCCGCATTATTGTAGAACCACAGCTCGCTTTGCATCGCGAACAGCTCCGAGGTGAACCCTAAAGACTTCATCACGGCAAAGATATTTTGCTCTTTGAGGGTTCGCTGCGGATTGTCTTCTGTGCCGCCTTCGCGGACAAACATGCAACGCAGAGAAAGCTTGGTCGCGGTGTCACAGGATGTGCCGCGAAATGCCACCAGATTCTTTTCTTTAGACAGGCGCGGCGTGGTGTCGCGCTCGTACCCCAGAATCCCCATGTGATCCCAGCGGGTCGTTTCACCGATAATAAACACCACATAAGTGTCGTCGATATCTGCGGGCGGCACATAGGTAAACTCTTTGGCCGGATCCAGATAATTACCGGCGTCCTGACTTTCATCCACCTGCGTATAGGCATACAAACCTAGCGCAGCCAGCCAGTTAGACGGCAAATACGAGTGAGCCACAACACCGCCGTAACTTGGCAAATCAACGTTGGTTTTTTTCTCGTTGACGCTTTGCGCGTGGTCAAGTGAGCGCAGCGGCAGCCAGACCAGCAGAACCGTCGCCAGCATCACGCCCAGCGGCAGTATGCGCTGTCCCGGTGTTTTCATCTGCTCAATCAGCGTCAGCCGCAGATTATTTTTCCAGATAAGCAACAGCGGCAACGCACTGACCAGCGCCATCCAGATAAAGAGCGGTAACCCGATAATCTCCTTGCTGAGATCGACATCCGTGGTCATCACGGACGCCACAATGCCGTAGCCGATCACCACATTGAACATCATCATGTAATAACTGGCGGCAACAGAAATCAGCACCAGCAAACTGGCCACCACCCGGAAAAACGTCTTTCCCCCCAGCGATAGCAAACGCAGTACGAAGAACGTAAACAGGACGATAGCGCACACTTCCGTGACCGCCTGAATCAGCTCAGCCGACGTGAACTGATGGATTAACGCGGCGAAACGGCGCTGGAACACGGAGACATTGAGGAAAATGCCAATATAAATCGCTAACAATAAAGAGATATTTTGCTGCGATAGAGTCTTCACTCTATTCATAAATCGTTACTTTCCAAATGTGTTTTTTAAAATTCTGAATCATTGTGACATGATTATGTAAGGCGAGTTCACAGATTATGCCGAGATTACGTTTATATACATTTTTCCGGAAAGTTCTGCGTCTGACGTGGCTTGCAGGCGGGATGAGGACATTTTTGATTTGTTTGCACCACGAAAAAGGAGGCCGAAGCCTCCCTGAGATTTTCTTATTATTGTCTTACTTACAGCTCCCTGGTGAAGGCGCTGATTCTGCTTCAGTTATTTTACGTTAAGCGTCACGTCTATGTTGCCGCGGGTTGCGTTTGAGTACGGGCAAACCAGATGCGCTTTAGCGACCAGCGCTTCGGCTTCGCTGCGTTCAAAGCCCGGCAGAGTAATGTCCAGCTGCACTTCAATACCGTAACCGCCGGGAATTGCGCCAATACCGACTGCGCCTTCAATTTTTGCATCAGCAGGAATTTTGATTTTTTCCTGCGCGGCTACCGCTTTCAGTGCGCCGAGGAAGCAGGCGGAATAACCGGCTGCAAACAGTTGTTCAGGGTTAGTCCCGCCGCCCATTCCGCCCATTTCTTTTGGCAAGCCCAGCTTAACGTCCAGAACGCCATCATCAGATGTCGCGCGGCCATCACGACCGCCGGTTGCAGAGGCATGAGCACGATATACCACTTTTTCAATAGACATGTTTCGTTCCTTTTCGATCGGATTAATAAGGGAAAACGCTTAATATTTCCGTACGATTTAATCGCACGCTACTTATTTATTACACACAAACGGATTGAAAATGCTGTCTTCCTCTCCGTTTGTTGAATCGTTCTTCTCAGGCTTTATCCTGAAGGTGCCCGCGCAGTGCTTCAAGTTGCTGTTTCAGCGCAATAATCTCACCCATGTCGCATTCCGTGGCACAAAAAATTGCTTCCGGAATACTCTGTGCTTTTTCGCGTAATGCTTTACCTTCAGCGGTCAGGGAAATAATCACCTGACGTTCATCGGCTTTCGCCCGCTGACGAACCAGCAAACCGGCCACTTCGAGACGTTTTAACAACGGTGTTAACGTCGCCGAATCCAGAAAAAGCTTCTCGCCAATATCAGAAACCGTGACTTCATCACGCTGCCAGAGAACCAACATCACCAGATATTGCGGATAGGTGAGGTCGAGCTGCCCGAGCAGCTTGCGGTACACTTTGTGCAGCGCAAGATTCGCGGAGTACAGGGCAAAACACATCTGCTGATCAAGATGCAGCATGCTGCTGTGCGTTAAGTCAGTGTCTGTTGTCGTCTTCATGGTTTCAATATATATAGTGCGCGATATTATCGCAAGCGCTTTTGTTGATTATTCCCTCACCAAACGCCGTTTTCCCCCTATCCCCTTCAAAATTCGACAATTCTTTTCAGCATATACGGATAGAAAGGATTGGAAGAAACGCGCATCAGCTGATCCATACTCACCACCAGCGCGCCATTTTCACCCCGCGCAGCCAGCGTCCCCAGATGAATACCAAACTGCGCCGGGCCTTGTGGATTACGGCCATAGAGCGAGTCATCCGTCGGGAAAGGCAGCGCAACGTGCGATAGCGAATAGAATTCTGAAGGATAATTCAGCCCCAGCGGACTGCTGCTGACTGTGGCTTGCCCTGCCAGCGTAGTTTGCGCGACCGCAGCGGCATCATCAGGTGAAGCGTTGGTGATAATCGTGGTCTGATAGGCACGCGGTGGCGCGGGCAGCAGACGTTCAACGGCAGTCTCCGCCGCAGGCCGCAGCAACGGGCCAACATAAGCGCTGCGGTTGATATCAAACAACACCAGCTGACTGCCGTTGGCGGGAAGCTGATTAAATAATGCCGTGACCACCGCGCGGGTGCTGACGGTAGAATCAATCACCGACTGGAAAGCCAGCAGCGGCGGCAGTTGCGCCAGCTTGCCCGACTGCGCATCCTCACTGATTTGCTGCTGCAAAACATGCGTGAGCAGATAAGACTGCCGCGCAGCTTTCACCGGGAATGAATTGTATTTAAACGGATTAAATTCTGGCATCAGATTCAGCCAGGCAGTTTTGGCGAAGGCCGGGAAGATCGACGGCCAGCCCGCGTATCCGGCGAAACGTGCAAAACGGGTGACGCCGATCATCGGGGAAACCAGCACCACACGCGTCGGACGCACCAGAGATTTGTCGTCCAGCGTATCGAGCGTGTATTTCATCGCCAGCGCACCGCCATTGGAGAAACCGACGATCTGCAACGGGACATTTTCACCGGCCGCACGATGCGCTTCTCTCACCGCCAGCCGCGTGGCAGCCAGCCATTGTTCCCAGTCAACGCGCGTCAGGCCACCCGGCACGGTTCCATGCCCCGGCAGACGGATCCCCACCGCCACAAAACCCCGACGACGGTATTCTTCTGCAATATGGCGCAGGCTGTAGGGCGAGTCCGTCAGGCCGTGCAATAACACCACTGCACCGACCGGTTTACCGTCAGGCATCAGTTCGTATGAGCGGTTCCAGTCCTGCGCAAAATGTTCAGGATAAACCGGGCTGCGGTCGTAATACCGGTTCAGCGGAATACGATCTTCAGCATCGAGCTTGTCCGTCACCTGTTGCTTCACTTCCAGAAATGCCTGCTGCTCGGCCCGCAAATACGCGGCCCAGTCGCTTTTATCCAGCTGCGACGCACTCAGTTCATCAGGAACCACCTTGTGCCACGGCTCAAGCGCCGGTCCTTGTGAGGCGTCGTAAGTACGAACCGCCAATAAGGTCAGCACGATAAGAATGACCGCCAGTAACAGTTTTTTCAGGCGTTCAAAGAGAGAATGAAGTTGTATCAAATCAAATTTTCCTAAAACTGTTTTGGGCGAAAGGCGAGAGTTTAAAGATATGCCGTTCCTGCACATTATTGGATAAATAATAATGCATTTAACCTGAACGGCGATTGCATGAAGCGCACAAAATCTCCCGTTTTTGTTCAGCCGCATGACTTCCCAGCAGATCCGGATGTTGTGAAATCACATCGCCGATGTCCTGCTCAACAGCGGCCTGCTGGATTTCATCAAAGGCTCGTTCTGAGCGAAAGAAGGTGTTTACTGGACGGGTGACGAAAATCTGGACATCGTGAAATTGCCGACATCGCCGGTGGATTGAAAAAAAACCGGGTGCTTATTTAATGGGCTTAATTTGGGTGTTTAGCATGCGCTGTTTCGAATGAATCGAACGAAACAGTCGAAAGGAATGACGATGAAATCTTTCAGTGCTAATTAAGTAAAAACTCAATTTGGCGATGTTCTGTTACGGGTTCCGCGAGAACCCCTACAGATTAATCGCAATGGGAAACCCGTTGCGGTGATGCTATCAATTGAAGATTATCAAATACTTGAAGAAGTTAAGATGCGGATTTTTAAGGAAAAAGTGGCCAGGGCTAAAGCAGATATGGCCCGGGGAGACGTCATGGATGGCGAAACATTTTTCGCTCAACTGATGAGTGGAAAAAGGGATTGAGATACATCGCAATCAGATAGCCAGGGAGGCGCAGGATGATTTGTTTGATATTCAACGTTATACGCAAGCTCAATGGGGGCGAGCACAATCGGAAAAATATCTTTCTGAATTTTTGGGTCTTTTCTCAATGTTAGCGTCTTATCCTGACATGGGCAGACCCGTCTCCTTTAATGAAAACCTGTTCCGCTTCCCCCATCAAAACCATGTCGTGTACTTTTTGAAAAATGCCAATACCCTCGTTTTTGTGGCCGTAATGCATCAGATCCCTTCACCCGCCGATATCATGCGCCAGCGGTTGCATGAGCCAGATGTGGAATACCAAACCACACCGCAGGTATAACAGAAACAAAAAAGCCGCGACTCAGCGCGGCTTTTTTGTTTCAGGCGTAATGGAAAACCATTAGCTCCTGATTTTACGGTAGATAAAGAGAACCACTAACGCACCGATCACGGCGACAACGAAGCTGCCGAAGTTGAAACCGTCTACACGGCCGAAGCCGAAGAAAGTACTGATATAACCACCCACAACGGCACCGACAACACCAAGAACCACGGTCAGAATAAAACCGCCGCCGTCTTTGCCCGGCATGATCCACTTAGCCAGAATACCGGCGATCAGACCAAAAATAATCCAGGATAAAATTCCCATTTTCGACTCCTCCGAATGAATTTCCGTTACCGTGAATATTGTTCAGCAAAGTCAGCCAAACAAAAGCAGAACAACTCAGGTTCTGTGAGCCGGATGCGTATTTCCACACAAACAGCCCTCTTCTTGCACTACCTCTAAAGTCTAGCACCGTTTGCACAAAATCGCCCAAAATCAGCAGGAAGGGAGGAAACGCAGAGAAATCTAAGGCTGTTTCAGGCTATGTCAGCACGAATGCGGTTTCGTCAGGGACCCGCATCTGGACGTAAAATTGCGTAAAAAGTAGACCAAATTTTTTGAAAGAGATACTCAAATCAATCCGTTTTTCATCTCCCGCCGTCAGGCCTATTATGCATCCATCGAAAGGCAAACACCTTTCACTCACACAACCCTGAATGGAATAGATATCATGAAAAACGTCAAAATTTTTGCTGTAGCTGCAACCCTTTCCCTGATTTCTTTCGGCAGCTTCGCGGCTCAGCAGATTAATCAACCCTCAGCAGACATGCAGAAAATCGGTGTGATTTCCGCCGCAAACTCCACCACCATCGGTGGCCTGGAAGCGAAATTTTCTCAGCAGGCAAAAGAAGCGGGTGCATCGTCTTACCGCATCATCTCCGTAAGCGGTAATAACAAACTGCACGCTGACGCTGAAATCTACAAATAATCGCCGCGCAGAACCGTAGCCCGATAAAACCCTCTTAAAAAGCCTGTGGAAGCGCGTCTTCCACAGGCTTTTTGTTTTTCTCCACCGCCCTCTCAGAATTTCTTTATGCATCCCGATTGCATCTTACCCATTTTGTTCACTATTCTGGTTTTTTCGCTCATCAGGAAAAGCCATGACCGTTACCGAATCCCTTATTTCTTACGCGTTTGCCGCCGGTATTTTGACCCTCACGCCCGGCCTGGATACGGCATTAGTACTGCGTACCGCCGCCAGTCAGGGCAGTAAAAAAGCGCTGTCTTCAGCGTTCGGGATCAGTACCGGCTGTCTGGTCTGGGGCGCGATGGTCGCACTCGGGCTGGGCGCGGTACTTGCCGCCTCGGAAATCGCCTTCAACGTGCTGAAATGGATTGGCGCCGCGTACCTTTGCTGGCTCGGGCTGCAAATGTTGCTGAACCCGCGCAGTGAAATGAACATGGCAGCGCCGGAAAGTAGCAAAAAAGCGTTACGCATCGGCGATTCGCCGTTTATCAGAGGATTATTTGGCAACATCCTGAACCCCAAAGTCGGTGTGTTTTACGTCTCTTTCCTGCCGCAGTTTGTCGCCACCGGTTACCCGGTCGGTCCGTACATTTTTGGCCTGGCGGCCATGCACGCGGTCATCGGTACGCTGTGGTCGGTCACGATGATTTCCGCCACACGCCCGCTTTCGCGCTGGCTGCGCCGTCCGGCAGTCGTCAGAACGCTGGATCGTCTCACCGGAACCGTTTTTATTGCTTTTGCAGTCCGACTCGCTACGACCAAACGCTAACGAAAAAGGAAGAATGTCATGAAGACCCGACTCAGCCATGCCCCGACCGCAGACGATCTCGATGAAATCAAAACCGGTCTGCGCAGTTTCAACAGAAACTTCATTCCGCAGCCGAAATTTCGCGAGTTAGGGATTTTTGTTGAAGATGAAAATGGTCACAAACAGGCAGGAATTGTGGCTGAAACCATCGGTAATTGGATGTACATCCAGATGCTGTGGGTCGATGAGTCGTTACGCGGGAAAGATGTGGGGACGCAACTGATCCGCGAGGCCGAAGAAGAAGCGCAGGCGCGCGGCTGCCGGTATTCGCTGGTCGATACGTTTAGTTTTCAGGCGCGGCCTTTCTATGAGCGCATGGGTTATGCGACGCAGATGACGCTGGAAGATTACATCGCCGATTCGCGCGCGCCGGAAAACGCACCGTCCACGCATACCCGCTATTTTCTGACGAAGAAACTGCTCTGACTTTTTCGCGCAGCAGGGATTTTCTTCCTGCTGCGCGCCGTATTTATTTCGCAGATAACGCTAGCCACTCTAAAACCGATGCACGCTGCCACTGGGCTTTCGCGTAAGCCGCCAGTTTTTCCGGCATCGCATCGCCGTTCAGGTACAGGCGGTTGAGCATCAGTGCCAGATCCACATCCGCAATACTCCATTCGCCAAACAAATGCTCTTTGTCTCCCAGCAAACGTTCTGCCGCCGCATACAATTTTTCGGCAGCCTGCTCTGCGCGGGCGGAAAGTGCCGGGCGTTTCTCACCGGCAAACACGATTTCCGTCGGACGCTCTTCACGAATTGGCACCAGATCGCTGCGCAACCACGCCTGAACTTCACGGGCTTTGGCGCGATTTTCCGGATCTGCCGGATAGATGGCCGGAAACGTTGGCGCAGGGAAAAGCTCTTCGACGTATTCATCAATCGCGGAGGATTCGGACAAAACAAAGGTGCCGTTGATTAACGTCGGTACGCGGCGGGTGAGCGAAATCGCCGAATAAGATCCCTTCAGGTTATCCGCCTGCGCCAGATCGACCGTTTCCAGCTCAAAAGGAATGCCTTTTTCGGTCAGCGCCACAAAGGCGGACATCACGTAAGGGCTGAAATAATCGGCGTCGGAATACAAAATCAGCGAAGGCTGGCTCATGGCAAACTCCTGAAGAATCAAACGAAAGGATAAAAAACATAGCGCACAAACAGGGGGATGTCGTTAAAAAAGCCTTCACCCGGGCGGATGAAGGCGGTTAGAAAACCTATCTCAGCCGGAACACCTGCACAATTTCGTTGAGGCGGCGGGCCTGTTCTTCCAGAGAGGCTGACGCGGCGGAAGCCTGCTGAACCAGGGCGGAGTTTTGCTGCGTCACGCCGTCCATTTCGTGTACGGCCTGCGTCACCTGGCTGATCCCGCGTGATTGCTCGTCGGAGGCGGAGACGATTTCACTCATGATATCGCGCACGTCAGTGACCGCTTTCATGATCTCTTTCATCGTTTCCCCGGCGCTTTTCACCAGCCCGACGCCGTGATCAACGCGGGACGTCGATTCCTCAATCAGGGCAGAAATCTCTTTTACGGCGTCGGCGCTGCGTTGCGCCAGACTGCGCACTTCAGACGCCACCACGGCAAATCCGCGCCCCTGTTCGCCCGCGCGGGCGGCTTCTACCGCCGCATTCAGCGCCAGAATATTGGTCTGGAAAGCAATGCCGTTGATGACTGTCGTGATGTCGCCAATTCGCCGCGAACTGTCGTCAATTGCGCTCATTACACCAACAACGTCGGACATAATGCGATCGCCCTTTCCGGCGATTTCCGTGGCGTTTGCCGTCAGTTCGGTCGCCACGTGCGCGTTGTCAGCGTTCTGTTTTACCGTCGCCGTCAGCTGTTCCATGCTGGCGGCGGTTTCTTCCAGCGCGGCCGCCTGCTGCTCAGTTCGTGAGGCCAGATCGATATTCCCCGCGGCAATCTGCGATGCGCCGCTGCCGACCGCGTGGCTGGTCGAAATAATGTCGTTTACCACATGCCGCAGCTGCGCCTGCATGGTTTGCAGCGCAAAGAAGATGCTGCTGTGGTCGTTTTTCTGCGTGACGATCGGGTGCGTTAAATCACCGTCAGCGACCGTCAGCGCGATTTTCGCCGCATCCGCAGGCTCGCCGCCCACCGGGCGCAAAACTTTGCGGGTAAAAATCACGCTCAGCACGGCAAACACCACCACGATGCTCAGCACCATCAGCACCAGCGCGTAATAAAGCTGACGCGTACTTTCTTTCATCACCGCTTTTACCGGCGCCACAATGCCCAGCATCCACGGCGTGCCGGTATTGCCGATCTGAATCGGCACAAACTCGGCAAACGCATTTTCGCCCAGCACCGGATCCGGCTGTTCACGGCTGGTTATCTGCCCGGTCTGAATACTTTTCAGCAACGGTGCATCGTTTTCAAGCTGGTGCGTCACCTGCTCTTTTTTAGGCGAAGAGATGAAATGGCCGGTCTGTGAGAACAACATTGCATATCCGGTTCCCTGATACGGTTTGATGCCGTTGACCAACGTCTGCAAGGTTTGCAGCGAGAAATCCGCCGTTACCGAACCCAGAAATTTCCCGTCAACGATGATCGGCACGGCAATGGACGTCAGCAACGTATCCACGCCGTTATACGGATAGCTGTATGGCTCCAGAATGACTTCTTTTTGCAGCTTTCGTGGCAGCAAATAGTAATCGCCGCTGCCCGGCGTTTCGTAGTCGGTGAGATTGTGCAGCACGATATTTCCGCTGGTATCGCGGTCAACGTAGCGGACATAACGCCCGTCGGGATCCTGCCCTTCTTTTGCGGCGAAATCGCCGTCTTTGCCGTCAAACGCGTCCGGCTCCCAGGCCAGTGACATCGATAAAAAATCCGGATGGCTCCTGAGCGCATTTTGTAACAGCGTATCGGCAAGCTTGCGGTCGGTGTGCCCGGCTTCACGCAGGCTGATCATGCTCTGAACCAGGTCGCGCGCGGCATGCAGGGCCGTGTCGAGTTTCTGGCGGGCAAGATAGCCATCGGTATTGGCGGTTTGCTGGAGATAACGACGGGCGATGTCGCGCTGCTGCGCGGCGGACTGCCAGCTCAGCAATCCGACCGTAATGATATAACCGAGACTTATCGTAAGAAGCCCGACAATCAGCATCAGCGTACGGGTACGCATGGCTTTTTTAGGAACAGTTTTCTGTGGTGCAACCCCAACTCCGGCTGCCGATGAAAGCGCCTGCATCTGACTCATAATTACCCCGGAACAGTCAACGTACTGTGAATTCACGATGAAAAACGCGGATTATCTGTCCCTGATTTGCGCCCCCTGAAGATAAGCAGGAATTCCCTTATCGTCTGAATTATCGGCATCACCGGGGCGGGTCTTTAGCCAAAACGGTAAAAAACGGCCCGGCAAAGATAAACGTTCGCATCCTGCCGGTGTCTCCCTATACTGCTGTTATGTCGGCTGGTTCAGCACCTTGTTTGGGAAACTCCTATGAAGTCATGGCTCTTACCGCTTTTGTTGCTTGTTCCGTTGTGCTCGCAGGCGGCATCTACGCCGAAAGAAATTCAGGCACGTTTCAGCCAGTTTAAGGTCGGTGATAAAACCATTTGCCTCGATGATGTGACCTACGCCAACAACAGCAAAATGAAGGTCATCGAGAATGGCTTTGTGGTGTCGAAGCGTAAAAATGTGCTGGTTTACCAGAGCAATACGCTGTTTCTGCTGGGTAACGAGGTCACGGTGAACATCAAAGCCGTGATTGAAAGCAAGATGGGGAAGACGTCATTCTCTAACCAGTTCAAACAGGCCATGATTCAGGTCGAGGGAATGGATGACCCGGCGCGCGCCGGCGATAAAGCCAAAATCATTCAGTCTTTCGAAGATGTTATTTCGGACAAGCACAATGAAACGCCCTACAGCTCGGTAGCGCTGACCGAAAAAGGCTACATCATCACTCAGGTTGAAAGCCATTCCACGACCATCAGCGAATGTTATGTAACACCGTATAAAAAGGCAGAAGCTGCCAGATAAATCAGAGGGAAATGATGACTGTTTTAGTACCGATGAGCGCTGCATTTTATGAAGAATTTGCAGAACTGCTGGCGAAAGATTACGCCGAAGAGAATGTGACCGCCGGGCTGTGGCTGCCGGATACGGCGCTGGAACGCGCGCGCAGCTCCACGCAAAACGCACTGCCGCAGGGCATTGAAACACCGGATCACTATTTGTATGAGATCAGGCAGGAAGCACCCGGCGAAACCGTGGGATATCTGTGGTTTGCCAATATTGAACGCTACGGCGTGCGCAGCGCTTTCGTGTATGAACTGACGGTTTACCCGCAATTTCGTCGTCAGGGGCATGCCATCGCGGCATTCCGGCTGATGGAGGAACGCCTGCGCGAGCTGGGCAGCGTGGCGATTGAACTGAACGTTTTCGCCAGCAATCCCGGTGCGCAGGCACTGTATGCCAGCCTGGGTTATGTCACGACAAAAATGAATATGCGCAAACCGCTTTAGCGGATGTATTTCATAAAGTTAGTCGGTTTACCCACGCGGTCATAGAGCTGGCGCGCGGTGTAATTGGTGGTCTGCGTCATCCAGTACACATTGGCTTTTTCGTTTTTGTCGGCGTGTGCGTAGACCACTTCAATCAGTTTCTGCCCGATACCCAGTTTGCGCGCGGACTCATCGACGTATAAATCCTGCAAATACACCACCTGATTCATGTGCCAGCCGTGATCGTGATTCAGGCAATTCACCAGCCCGACTAACCTCCCCTGATATTCCGCCACATAGCCAAACATGCCGTCATAATCAGGATCCGACAGCCGCCGGAACGTGAAATCAAACTGCGCCGGATCCAGTTCCGACTGGTAAAAATCCAGATAACCGCGCCACAAACTCTCCCAACCTTCCCGGTCAGCAGGCGTTAATGGACGGATAACAACATCTTGCGGCTGGCTCATCGGTCATTCTCCTCGGTAAATGAAATCGTTACGGGCGGGACTGCGGATAATGTATCAGGTCGTGGAAACGCACGGAATGGTCGCTGTTATTGCGGTATGCGTGCGCGCAATCCGCCGCAAACCGCAGCGCTTCTCCGGCGCTGAGCGTGCGCGTGACGCCGTCAACTGTCAGCGTCAGTTCGCCCTCAATCACAATTACATGTTCGATCACACCCGCCTCGTGCGGCGAAGATTCACTGCATCCACCGGGTTCGAGATCGATAACAAACATATCCATTCGCAGCGTGGTATCGAACGGAAACAGCGGTACGACGCGCATTCCCGAGGTGTCACTGTTAAACGTGGTCAGCAAACCGTGGCGGTGAAGCGCCGCAGGCTGTGCGGGCGGCGTTTCGAGAAATTCGGAGAAAGAGACGTTCAGCCCGCTGGCGATTTTCCACAGCGTCGCCACCGTCGGGCTGGATTCACCGCGCTCAATCTGGCCGAGCATCGCCTTGCTGACACCGGTTTTTTCTGCCGTCTGGCTGAGGCTCCAGCCCCGTTCGCTGCGCACGGCTTTGAGCTGGCTGCCGATGTGGCGCGTGAGTTCCTGCATCCTGACTCCTGTGACGATCGGATTTTTGACGATCGTAATTGTGCGCTATAACGCACAGTGATATCTTGAGCGCCATGATGTGCGCTATAACGCACAACAGCATAACGCCCGCGCCCGGTAACCAGAAGGATTTTTAACAATGACCTCGCGATTAAGCTTTCATGATTTGACGTTTTCGGCGGTTATCGCCGGATTTGTTGCCGTTCTGGTCGGTTATACCAGCTCAGCGGCGATCATCTTTCAGGCTGCCGAAGCCGCCGGTGCCAGCGTGGCGCAGATTGGTGGCTGGCTGAGTATGCTCGGGTTAGGGATGGGCGTGACGAGCATCGGTTTGTCGCTGTATTACCGCACGCCGGTGGTGACGGCGTGGTCGACGCCGGGCGCCGCGCTGCTGGTCACCAGCCTGCACGGCACGACAATCAACGAGGCGATTGGTGTTTTTGTGTTTGCGACCGGGCTGATCCTGCTGTGCGGCGTGACCGGATTATTCGCCAGGCTGATGCAATACATTCCGCAGGCGCTTTCAGCCGCCATGCTCGGCGGGATTTTGCTGCGCTTTGGGCTCGATGCTTTTACCTCGCTGCACAGTAATTTCGCGCTGGCAGGCACGATGTGTCTGGTTTATCTGCTGGCGAAACGCGCCCTGCCGCGCTACGCCGTGGTTCTCGCCCTCGCCGCCGGGCTGATAGTGGGCGGATTACAGGGCGATATTTCGCTGCACGGCCAGACCTTGACGTTTGCCGCGCCGGCATTTGTGATGCCGCACTTTACGTGGTCGTCCATTATCGGCATCGGCATTCCGTTTTTCATGGTGACCATGGCGTCACAAAATGCGCCGGGTATCGCCACGCTGAAAGCGCACGGCTATCACCTGCCGGTTTCACCGCTGATTTCATGGACGGCGCTGACCGCGTTAGTTTTAGCGCCGTTCGGCGGTTTTACCGTCTGTATCGCCGCCATTACCGCCGCCATCTGCATGGGCTCAGATATCCACCCGGACCCGAAAAAACGTTACATGGCCGCCGTCGCCGCCGGGATTTTCTATCTGATTGCCGGTGTGTTTGGCGGTTCGATCGGCATGGTGTTTACCGCTCTGCCTCCCGCGCTCATTCATACCATCGCCGGGCTGGCACTGCTCGGCACTATTGCCGGGAGTTTATACCGGGCGCTGGAAAATGAACGTCAGCGTGACGCAGCGATTATCACGTTTCTGATCACCGCGTCCGGCGTGACATTACTCGGCGTGGGTTCGGCGTTCTGGGGCTTAACCGGCGGCGTGATTACGCATCTGATCCTCAGTATTCCTGCGCGCAAAAAGGCACAACCGCCCGCGAAAGGTTGAGTCCGTTCAAGTTATGGGTAACAGGTTTTCGTAACACGAAACAAAGTGACGGCAGTCACATTTTCTGCCGTCCAAACGCTCTTTACTGGGAGCCATCAGGCAAAAAACGCCCCCATCAAAGAGGGAGAACTCCATGACTATTGCCACTCAATCCTGCGTAGTGACCGGGAAAAAAGACGTCTCGGTGATCGGCCAGACTCTCGACTACACCGGCCAGGGCACGCTGGTGAAGATTACCCGCGGTGGTATCTGCGGCTCTGATCTGCATTACTACGAGCACGGTCAGGTCGGCGATTTCAAAGTCCGCGAAGCGATGGTTCTCGGACACGAAGTGGTCGGCGTGGTGGAAAAATCGGATAACCCGCGTTTGCAGCCGGGCCAGAAAGTCGCGCTGAACCCCAGCAAGCCGTGCAAAGCCTGCAAATATTGTCTTTCCGGCGATGAAAACCAATGTACGACCATGAAATTCTTCGGCAGCGCGATGTATTTCCCGCACATCAACGGCGCATTTACGCAGTATAAAATCGTCGACAGCGACCAGTGCATTCCTTACGACAATCAGGTCAGTGACCGGCTGATGGTGTTCGCTGAACCACTGGCGGTGGCCATTCACGCGGTCAATCAGGCTGGGGATATTCGCGGTAAAACGGTGTTTGTTTCCGGCGTCGGCCCGATTGGGTGCTTAATCGTACTGGCCGCTAAAGCCAAAGGTGCCGCAGAAATTATGGTCACCGACCCGAGCGAACGCTGCCGTACGCTGGCGCTGGCCGTCGGTGCCAGCAAAGCGCTTGACGCCGTGCAAGGCGATTTCTCCGCATATCAGGCCGAAAAGGGCTTTTTCGATGTGTCTTTCGATGCCTCCGGCCATCCCTCTTCTATCCGCCGCTGTCTGGAAGTCACCCGTGCGCGCGGCACGCTGGTGCAGGTCGGCATGGGACCGGTGGTGAATGAATTCCCGCTGATGATGCTGATTGCTAAAGAAATTAACTGGGTTGGCAGCTTCCGCTTCACCGGGGAATTCAATACGGCGGTGGAATGGCTGGCGAATAAAACCGTTGATCCGATGCCGCTGCTTTCCGCCGAATTCCCGCAACAGGACCTGGTGGAAGCGCTGGAGTTTGCGCTGGATAAATCCAGAGCGTCGAAAGTTCAGCTGGTTTTCTAGTCTGCTGACGGACTCACAATATCAAAACATCGTTTCATTTTATGATGTCCTCTGATTTTCATCCTCAGAGGACATTTGCATTATGGTGAAGGACAACGCGAAAAAGCAGGTCGCCCTGCTGCTGGCGGACGGATTCGAAGAAGGCGAAGCGGTGATCGTGCTCGATATTCTGGAGCGGCTGGAGATTCAGGTGACGACGCTGGCCTGCCAGAAAAGCCTGACGCTGCGCACGTACCACGGCATTCAGATGCAGGCCAATGAATTGCTAAGCGCGCAAGGCGACCGTTTGTATGATGCGGTGGTGATGCCCGGCGGACCGGAAGGCTCGGTGGCGCTGGCAGCCAGCAAAGACGTCGTAGAATTTGTCCGCCGTCATGACGAAGCCGGAAAGCTGATTTGCCCGCTGTGCTCGGCAGCCGCGCGCGTTCTGGGCGGTAACGGCCTGTTGAAAGGGCGGCGTTATGTCTGTTCCGGCGATTTATACAAAGACGTCAAAGACGGTGTTTATGTGAACCAGTCTTTCGTCGAGGACGGCAATCTGCTCAGCGGAAAAGGCTTAGGGCTGGCATTTGATTTCGCTTTCCAGCTGGCGTATCGCCTGACCGGCGACGCCCAAACCACCAATTTTCAGGCCGATCACATCGATTATCACCACTGGCGGGCTGACCAGAAGATCTGATCCTTACCTGCGGGCGATGCAGGTCGTCCGCCATCATCAGCATCATGTCCGTTTTTGGCATTTTCCCGGCATGTTTTCAGGCGCAGACTGGTTTCACATTCACCATACGGAGTCCGAAAATGACCCACAGCGCCCTGTTAAATATCGACGTGCAGTGTTCTTTCGAGCAAAAAGACTTCTGGCAGCAGGATGATTTACCGGCTTTCAGCCAGGCTTTAACCCGCCTGATCGACGGCTGTCAGACCCGTAACGTTCCCGTCATCGACGTATTTCATGTCAATCCTGACGGCGTGTTTTCGCTTGAGTCCGGGCTGGTCACGCCGATGGCTTTTCTCACCCATCAGCCGCAACACATTGTCCATAAACATGTTCACAATTCCCTGACCGAATCCGGCCTCGACGCGTGGCTGCGCGAACGTGGCATCACACATCTGATCATTGCCGGAATGCGTACCGAACAATGCTGTGAAACCACGGCGCGCGTGGCGTCTGATCTGGGTTACACAGTGACGTTTGTGACCGAAGCGACGCTGACGTTTCCGATGGCACACGCCAGCGGCGTGACGCTGAGCGCGGCCGAAATCAAACTGCGCACCGAGCTGGTGCTGGCCGACCGTTTTGCCACGATTACCGACGTCAACGGCGCACTGGCGGAACTTGATCGCGCTGTGTGAAGATACGCGCAGTGATGATGAATCTGTGAGGCGATATGCAACGAAATATCTACTTTATGACGCTGCCGGGCGTGATGGCCTTAGACCTGACCGGTCCGGCGGAAGCACTGCGTATCGCCGGGCAGTTTGCGTTGCACTACATCGGCCCCCTGCCGGAAATCACGATGTCGACCGGGCTGACGGTCAGCCATTTGCAACCGCTGCCGGAAACGTTGCCGGAAGGCAGCATTCTGATCATGCCCGGCGTTGACCGTTCGGAAGAAAATTTTTCCTCATCCGTCGCCCAATTTGCCTGTGGCTGGCTGCGTCAGCAAAAAAACGCCATCGAAAACAGCCTGCTGACACTGGTTTGTATCTGTTCCGGCAGCCTTCTGGCGGGAAAAGCCGGGCTGCTCGACGGCTATCAGTGCACCACGCACCACGACGTGATCGCGCGTCTGCGCCAGCAGGTGCCTGCCGCACAGGTGAAAGATAACCGGATATTTGTCGAGGACCGTTCCGTGCTGACCAGCGCGGGGATCAGCGCCGGGATCGACCTGGCGCTGCACCTGATCGCCACACATCTCGGCCCGCAGGCCGCGTTGAACGTCGCCCGCGAAATGGTGGTGTATTTTCGCCGCGGCGGCGATGACCCGCAACTTTCCCCGTGGCTGCGCTACCGCAATCATCTGCATCCTGCCGTCCATCGTGCGCAAAACCTGATGGCCGCCGAACCGGAATCCCCGTGGCAACTGGAAGACGTCGCCGCCAAAGCCCACATCAGCGGTCGCCACCTGACGCGCCTGTTCCGCCAGCATCTGGGCATCAGCGTACGCGACTACCATGAACAGCTGCGCATCGCCGTGGCACAACAACGCATCCAGCAAGGATCAGGCATCGAGAAAGCCGCCCTCGCCGCCGGATTCTCCTCCGGCAGGCAATTCAGACGGGCGCAGGAAAGGTGGCGTTGAGAGGGTTTAACTCACCCAATTCCGTCGGTCAATTCTCCCCAGAGCCATTGCCAGCAATAAAGCGCCACCGAGCCCGCAGATAAACAGGTACGCGACATTGAGCAACGGAAATTGCGGGAAATCGAGATGTTGGCCGCGCAGCCCGATGATAATCAGCGCATGAAAGCCGTAGATCGCCAGTGAATGACGGGAGATGAGCGAGAATCCCGGCAGAATGCGTTCGGCGAATGCATTTTTGAACGTAATAAACAGCGTCAACGCGGAGATAAATACCAGCGGGCCGGTATAGACATAGAAAGTATCGGCGAAATTCTGGTTAATCAGCATCTGCCGGTAAGTCCCGCCCGCAATCGCCAGCGTGCTGAGAACGAAAACGACCAAAGCGGTCAGCGTCACGCCGGGTTTTCGTGTATCAAGCTGGCTCACCGCACGCCCCATCAGGGCATAAAGGACGTAATAAAACGTGTCGCCGCTGATGTACAAATCCAGCGGCAGAAGATGGATTTTCTGCCAGGTGATCGCCGGAAGCTGCGGGTTCGCCAGCACGCCCAGCAAAATCCCGGCGATCAGTAAATATTTCCCGGAGACGGTTTTTACGTTGATCAACGGGGAAAGCAGGTAGACAACGATAATCGCGTAGAAGAACCAAAGGTGATAAAACACCGGTTTTTCCAGAATCAGCCGCAGAGACGGCCAAAAACCAATTTTGGTCATCGTGACGATATAAATCAGCGAGACCACACTGTAGAACAACAGGCATAAACTGACGCGTAGGAAATGACGCTTCTGCGCACTTTTTTCCCCAAAAAACAGCGCACCAGAAATCATGAAAAACAGCGGCACGCAGACGCGGGACGCCGAATTCAGCAGGTTTGCCACGGTCCATTCCGCCGTGCGTATCGCCGGGAAATTCACCACCAGTGACGTGCTGGCGTGAATCATCACTACCATCATGCAGGCGAGCGCGCGCAGATTATCTATCCAGCTGATTTTTTGGCTCATTATCGGCAATTTCCTTCCCGCGGATGTGTTGTTTGCAGCGTAGTCATCTTTTTGGACGCAAACAAGGCAAAAGTGCCGATCTCAGATTGTGCTTAACGTGAATCAGAACATTGCGCTACGCTCAAAAAATGGGCAAAATAACGCCCATTACTGCCTCGCTTGCGAATCCCGCCCGGACAGTCTCTTATTTTTTCGCTAATAATCAAAAGATTAGCCTTACGTCTGTGAAATAAAAATATGCATAATTCTCCAAATACTGCGTCCCTTCTGGGGCGGCAGGCGCTTTTGTTCCCTCTGTGTCTGGTGCTGTTCGAGTTTGCGACCTATATCGGCAACGATATGATCCAGCCGGGCATGCTGGCCGTCGTGGCTAATTTTAATGCCGGGGAAGAATGGGTGCCCACCTCAATGACCGCATATCTCGCGGGCGGAATGTTCCTGCAATGGCTGCTCGGGCCGCTGTCCGACCGGCGCGGGCGTCGTCCGGTGATGCTTGCGGGCGTCAGCTTTTTCATCGTCACCTGTCTGGCGATTCTGTTCGTGCAGAACATCGAACAATTTATGGTGATGCGTTTCCTTCAGGGCATCAGCCTGTGCTTTATCGGCGCAGTCGGGTACGCAGCGATACAGGAATCCTTCGAGGAATCCATCTGCATCAAGATCACGGCCATGATGGCGAACGTTGCGCTGATCGCACCGCTGCTGGGCCCGCTGGCCGGTGCCGCGCTGATCCACGTTGCACCGTGGCAGCTGATGTTTGTGATTTTCGCCGTGCTGGCTGCGATTTCGCTGTGGGGATTGTGGAAATCCATGCCGGAAACCGCCTCGCGCCTTGGCGAGAAGTTTTCCATGCCAAGCTTGCTCCACGATTACAAACTGGTACTCAAAAACCGTCAGTTCCTGTGTGGCGCACTGGCGATTGGTTTTGCCAGCCTGCCGCTGCTGACGTGGATTGCGCAGTCGCCGGTTATTTTAATCAGCGGCGAAGGGCTTTCGACCTACGATTATGGCCTGTTGCAGGTGCCGATTTTCGGTGCGCTGATTATCGGTAACGTCACGCTGGCGCGCCTGACCGGCAAACGGACGGTGGAATACCTGATCAAATTCGGCGCGGGTCCGATGGTCGTCGGTTTGTTGATCGCCGCCGCCGCGACGCTTTTCTCCGCACATGCTTATTTGTGGATGACCGCGGGCCTGAGTTTGTACGCTTTCGGAATTGGTGTGGCAAACGCCGGTTTGTACCGCCTGACGCTGTTCTCCAGCGACATGAGTAAAGGTACCGTTTCTGCGGCGATGGGCGTCATCAGCATGATGATTTTCACATTAGGGATTGAGCTGGCGAAAGTGGCTTACGTCGAAGGCGGTGCGGGAATGTTTAACCTGTTCAACCTGCTGAGCGGCCTGTCGTGGCTGGCCCTGGTGGTCGTTTTCCTGCGCAGCCGTCAGGTCGTATTGCCGCCGAACAGCGTGGTTTAGTCTAGTCCTGAGTCGCCTGCTAAACCCCCTCCCAGCCTCCCCCTTCGCAGGGGGAGGAACCGAAAGCCGATCTGCTCCCTCCCCTGCGAAGGAGAGGGTTGAGGTGGGGTATTAATGGCAACGCTGAATCAGAACAAGCCCATCGGCTTACTCGAATATGAAACGAGTAAACACTTGGTCTGCTGATAATGATCCAACATCATCTTATGGGTTTCACGCCCGATACCGGATTGTTTGTAGCCACCGAACGCCGCGTGTGCAGGATAGGCGTGGTAGCAGTTGGTCCAGACGCGACCGGCCTGAATATTGCGCCCCATGTGATACGCCACGTTGCCGTCGCGGCTCCAGACGCCCGCCCCCAGACCGTACGCCGTATCGTTGGCGATTTGCAGCGCGTCATCCATATCTTTAAACGTGGTCACCGCCAGTACCGGCCCGAAGATTTCTTCCTGGAACACCCGCATGTTGTTTTTACCCAGCAGGATGGTCGGTTGCAGGTAATAACCCTCGTTCAGGGAGCCTTCGAGTTTTTTCTTCGCGCCACCGGTCAGCACTTCCGCGCCCTCTTTCTTACCGATTTCGATGTAATCCAGAATAGTTTTCATCTGTCCGGCAGAAACCTGCGCGCCCATCTGGGTTTCGATATCCAGCGGGTTACCGGTTTTGATGGCTTCCACGCGTTTAATCGCGCGTTCCATAAAGCGTTCGTAGATGGATTCCTGCACCAGCGCGCGGCTCGGGCAGGTACAAACTTCACCCTGATTGAACGCAAACAGCGCGAAACCTTCCAGCGCTTTGTCAAAGAAGTCATCTTCTTTGTCCATCACGTCGGCAAAGAAAATGTTCGGGGATTTACCGCCCAGTTCCAGCGTGGCCGGGATCAGGTTTTGTGCCGCGTAACCAGCAATTTGCTGGCCGACTTCGGTCGAACCGGTAAAGGCGACTTTGGCGATACGTTTGGACGTCGCCAGATATTCGCCGATTTCACCGCCTGAACCGTTCACCACGTTGATGACGCCCGCAGGCAAAATGTCCTGCACCAGTTCCATCAGCAACAGCACGGAGAGCGGCGTCAGTTTGGCCGGTTTAAGCACAATGCAGTTACCGGCAGCCAGCGCCGGCGCCATTTTCCAGCACGCCATCAGCAGCGGGAAGTTCCACGGAATAATTTGTGCCACCACGCCCAGCGGCTCGTGGAAATGATAGGCGACAGTTTCGCTGTCGATTTCGCTGATGCCGCCTTCCTGCGCACGCACGCAGGACGCGAAATAACGGAAATGGTCGATGGCTAACGGAACGTCCGCACCGCTGGTTTCGCGGATCGGTTTGCCGTTATCCCAGGTTTCGGCGTTCGCCAGCAGCTCAATATTGGCTTCCATCCGGTCGGCAACTTTCAGCAGTAAATTCGCCCGCTGCTGCACCGGCATTTTGCCCCAGTCTCCTTTGGCTTTGTGCGCGGCGTCCAGCGCCAGCTCAATATCATCGGTACTGGAACTGGCAACTTTGCACAGCACTTCGCCGGTCACAGGCGTCAGATTGTCGTAATACTCTTTTTTCACCGGCGCGACCCATTCGCCGCCAATGAAGTTGTCGTATTGTTTTTTGAGTTTGAGCGGGAAACCGTATTCTTCCGGTTTTACGGCATGAGGATTTTTATCATAAGCCATGATGGGACTCCTTTATGCAGCAGGTTTTAGCAGAGCGCTGCATAAAGTTTAGGCAGTGAAAATTTAACCGGCGGGATGTAAAGAGAACTCTTCGAGCCGCTTCACACCTTTTTTGTCCCAAGACACGCGTTACCACTTCCAGGTGGCGTAGTACGCGCAAAACTCTCGCGAAGGAACAGGCGTTCGACCAGTTTGATCAGTGCCGGACGCTCGACACACCAGCCAGGCGCGATGCGGCGAAAGTTGATATAACCGAGCGAACAGGCGGTAGCGATATCGGCGACGTTGAGTTGGTCAGAATTCAGCAGCGTGCGGTTTGCGGCGTGTTTTTCCAGTGCGTCCAGCCCGCGCAAAAGTTTTTCCCGCTGACGTAAAATCCAGGCTTCATTGCGTTTACCGGCTTCGCGGCGGTTTTCCAGCACCAGCGCCACGGCGGCGTCCGTCACGCCATCGGCCAGTGCTTCAATCTGCTTTACCCGCAACGCTTCCAGCGGCTGCCACGGCAAAAAGGTTGGTGCGACGTTCATCAGCTCGATGTACTGCACAATTATGGGGGAATCGTAAAACACTTCGCCGTCGTCAGTGACCAGCGCGGGGACTTTGCCGAGGGGGTTAAACTGGGTGATTTTGCAGCCCGCGTCGTGCGGCACGTCGTTGATGAAATCGAACGGGATACCTTTTTCCAGCAACATCACCGAAATTTTGCGCACATACGGGCTGGTATAACTGCCGATCAGTTTCATCAAAGCCTCCACGTTTTTCACCAGAACCTCTTTTAAAGCTAGCAGCCACGGCACGCTTTACCAGTAAAGACGCGGCGGGCTGCCAGCTTTCAGAGTCATCCGGCGGGGAACAGGAAGGGGTTCACGCCGCTGCCAATAAAACCTTTGTCTTCCATACGGTCGTCAAGCAACAGCGTGGCGAGATCGTCGGCGACGGCATCGGCTTGCGGATCTTTATCCTGATAAATCACTTTGAGATACGCACCGCAATCATCACAGGCTTCGGCTTTGATCGTGGCCTGCCCAACGTCGGCAGGATCTTCAGTTAAAGACCAGTAATGAAGATTGCCCATTTCGTCGCAGTTACTGCATTTGGCACGCACGACGTGCCATTCGCTTTCGCACAAATTGCAGTGCAGATAACGCAGGCCGTTATTGGCACCCAGAGCAATTACAGCTGAAACCGGAATACTGCCGCACACCGGGCAGAACTGGCGGCTTTCGCCATATTCCGCGCGGCCAACGCCACGAAGCTGCGCAGCCATCTGCGCCCAGTACAGCGACAGCGCCGCCCAGATAAATGGCGCTTTGTCAGCCGGAACGTGTGCGAAATCCTGATTCAGCAACTGCGTTGCCATCATTTCCCGCTGCAGGCTCGGAGAATGCTCGAGGCGCTCAAGCACCAACGTTACCGTTTCATCGGCATCCGGCTTGAGCTCCGCAATTAGCGCATCCAGCAGAACCAGCCAGTGCGGCGTTCGCGGGAACAGGCTGCAGTCGAGCGGCGGTTTACCGGCTGCTTTTTGCAGCTCTTCGCTGAGGTCGATTTCAAGCGGAAACGCCGCCAGAACGCGCCGTTGCGCGTCGCAAATCGTCGCGGCAAAGTTCAGATACCCGTCCAGCGGGCTGTCTTCTGCCAGTTTCCGCAAACGGTCTGCACGGCGCTGGTAAAGGGTTTTCAGATTGGCGAACAATACCGGCGGGATATTTCCCGCCGTTTTACCGTCAGCCAGTTCGTCCTGCGGAACAATCTGTATGCTCATCCGGCTTTCCTTTCGTCCTTGTCTTTTTTCAGTTCTTCAGCACGAACCTGACGATACCAGCGGGGATGATGGTATTTCGCCCATGACGCCGGGACTTTGCCTTCCGTCATGGCCGTAATGGAACCCCTCGCCCAGGTCGCCGCGTACACATGCATGATGATCACCAGAATCAATCCGATACCGGCCAGCGAGTGCACCAGAAGTGCCAGGCGGATCAGCGGGATCGGGAAGTAACCGGCAAACCACGGACGCCAGATAATGACGCCGCTCGCCATCAGCAGAACCAGGCAACTGATGGCCGCCCAGAATACGCACTTCTGCCCGAAGTTATAGCGACCGGTGTCGCCGACTTCATGATTGGTCAGCACTTTGTGGATATTTTTCGCCCACACGATGTCATCTTTTTCCGGCAGATTGTGCTTCCAGTAACGGAAGAACATTCCGAGGAACGAAACGAACATCACCACCCCGAAGAACGGATGCAGGATGCGCGCCAGTTGCGGCGTGCCGTAAACATTCATCAGCCAGTTAAATGACGGGAAGAAGAAGCCGATACCGCTGAGCGCCAGCGTCACAAAACAAAAAGCGACGATCCAGTGATTGAGACGTTCCACCAGATTATAGCGCTGGATTAACTTCTCTTTTTTCATGAGCGTGTCTCCTCATCATTCTGTTTTTCTTCGTCTTTCTCATCCACAGGCTCTTCTTTCACGTAGTTCGGCCCCACGCCGAGGAAGTGGAAGGCCGCCGCAGCGAAGGTCACAGCAAAACCGACGGCCGCCAGTGGTTTCCAGATGCCTTTCCAGAGCGTAACCGCCGTGCTGATGGCCGGGTCTTTTGGCAGACCGTGGTACAGCTCCGGTTTATCGTTGTGATGCAGTACGTACATGACGTGCGTGCCGCCGACGCCCTGCGGATCGTACAGACCAGCCTGTTCAAAGCCGCGCCCTTTTAGCTCGCTGACACGTTCTGCCGCCAGATCCTGCATTTCCGTTTTGGTCCCAAAATGAATCGCGCCGGTCGGGCAGGTTTTCACGCAGGCAGGTTCCTGCCCAACGCTCACGCGGTCAACGCACAGCGTGCATTTGTACGCGCGGTTATCCTGTGGGTTAATGCGCGGGATGTTGAACGGGCAACCAGCGATGCAGTAACCGCAGCCGATGCAGTGTTCAGACTGAAAATCGACGATGCCGTTGGCGTACTGAAGAATGGCACCTTCCGCCGGGCAGGCTTTGAGGCAGCCCGGATCGGCGCAGTGCATACAGCCGTCTTTGCGGATCAGCCATTCCAGCTTGCCGTTTTCTTCCACTTCAGAGAAACGCATCACCGTCCAGGATTTCGCGCTGAGATCCATCGGGTTGTCGTAAACGCCGGTGTTCACGCCGACCTCATCGCGCAGGTCGTTCCATTCAGAACAGGCGACCTGACAGCCTTTGCAGCCGATGCAGGTGGTGACGTCGATAAGCTTCGCCACTTCCTGCTGATGATCGCGGGCACGCGGCGCTGGCGTGAACCCGTTGGTTGCGGACTTACGAAGTATGTCCTGAGATTGCATTGCCATAATTCGCCTCCGTTAAACCTTTTCCACGTTAACCAGGAACGCCTTAAACTCCGGCGTTTGCGAGTTAGCGTCGCCGACTGACGGCGTCAGCGTATTGGCTAAATAGCCCTTACGCGTCGCACCTTCAAAGCCCCAGTGACACGGGATACCGATGGTATCGACATGTTTGCCGTCGATGGTCAGCGGGCGGATACGCTTGGTTACCACGGCTTTCGCCACGATAAAACCTCGCTTCGAGGAGACTTTAATCTCATCGCCCTGAACGATATTTTTCGAGGCGGCAAGGTTTTCGCCGATCTCGATAAATTGTTCAGGCTGTGCGATAGCGTTCAGCAAAGCGTGCTTGGTCCAGTGGCGGAAAAGTTCGGTGATCGAATACGTTGTGGCCACATACGGGAAGTCTTTGGCAGTGCCCATATTGGGTAAATCGCTGGCAAAAATGCGGGCGACCGGATTGGAAATTACGTCCGGATGCAGAGGATTTGTGCCAATCGGCGATTCGATGGGTTCGTAATGCTCCGGGAAGGGACCATCAGCCATTTTGTCGGTCGCAAACAAACGCCCGACGCCTTCCTGTTGCATGATAAACGGCCCGACGCCGGTGCCAGGTGCGGCGTTGCTGTAATCCGGGACATCAAAACCGGTCCATTTCGCGCCATCCCAGCGGATGATTTCACGTTTTGGATCCCACGGCTGGCCCTGCGGGTCAACGGAGGCGCGGTTATACAGAATGCGGCGGTTCAGAGGCCAGCTCCATGCCCAACCGGACGTACAGCCCAGACCGGACGGATCGGCATTATCGCGGCGCGCCATCTGGTTACCAGCTTCAGTCCAGCTACCGGCGTAAATCCAGCAGAAACTGGCGGTGGAGCCGTCGTTTTTCAGGTGTGCAAAGGTGGAAATCTGCTGGCCTTTTTTCGCCAGAATATTGCCCTGATCGTCGTGAATGTCCGCCAGCGCTTTGCCGTTGGCTTCGCGGGCGATCTCTTCAGGCAGCGGGTCAAGCGGATCCTGATAATCCCACGCCATGTTCATCACCGGCAGCGGATTCGCCCCGCCTTCTTGCTGGTACAGCTCGCGCAGTTTCATGAACAGGCGGGCAATGATCTTTCCGTCGTGCAGCGCTTCACCCGGCGGCTCAGACGCCTGGAAGTGCCATTGCAGCCAGCGGCCGGAGTTCACGATTGAGCCATTTTCTTCCGCAAAACAGGAAGACGGCAGGCGGAACACTTCGGTCTGAATGTCGGCGGTTTGCACGTCGTTCATCGCACCGTGATTCTGCCAGAAGTTCGAGGACTCGGTCACCAGCGGGTCGATCACTACCATGTATTTCAGTTTTGAAAGCGCGCGCGAGGATTTATTTTTGTCCGGGAAGGCCGCCAGCGGGTTGAAGCCCTGCACGATATACCCGTTGAGTTTACCCTGGGTCATCAGCTCGGCCTGTTGCAGCACGTCGTAGCTTTTGTCCCATTTCGGCAACCAGTCATAACCCCAGTCATTCTCCGCCGTGGCATGTTCGCCCCAGAAACTTTTCATCATGCTGACGAAGAAGTTCGGCGTGTTTTTCCAGAAGTTAACCTGATTCTCGACCAGCGTTCCCGGCGTAATTTGCTTCAGGTAATCGGTGATATTGGTTTGTTTCTCAGACGGCAGCGGCATGTAGCCCGGCAGATTGAGCGACAGCAAACCAAGATCGGTATAACCCTGAATATTTGAGTGACCGCGCAGCGCATTGACGCCGCCGCCGGGCATACCGATGTTACCGAGCAGCAGCTGAATCATCGCCGCACAGCGGATGATTTGCGCGCCGCCGGTGTGGTGCGTCCAACCCAGTGCGTACAGGATGGTGGAGGTTTTATCGCGCGCACAGGTTTCCGCCAGAATCGAGCTTATCAGCAGGAAATCTTCTTTCGACGTACCGCACAGGCGTTCGACCATTTCCGGCGTATAACGGGAAACGTGCTCTTTCAGCAGATTCCAGACACAGCGCGGGTCTTGTAACGTTTTGTCCTGTTTCGCGATGCCGTTTTCATCGAGCTGATAATGCCAGCTGTCTTTGTTGTAGGCTTTTTTCGTGGCATCGAAGCCACTGAACAGCCCGTCGTTAAAGGCATAATCTTCACGCACCAGCAGGCTGGCGTTGGTGTATTCCCGGACGTATTCTGTCTGGATTTTATTATGCGTAATCAGGTAGTTGATCATGCCGAGCAGGAAGGCGGTGTCAGAACCGGCGCGGATTGGCGCGTAAATATCGGCTACGGCGGCGCTGCGGTTAAAGCGCGGATCGACAACAATGACTTTGGCGTTATTTTTGGTTTTGGCTTCGATCACCCATTTGAATCCGACCGGATGGGCTTCCGCCGCATTACCGCCCATAATCAAAATGACGTTGGCGTTTTTGATATCCACCCAGTTGTTGGTCATCGCGCCGCGACCAAAACTCGGCGCTAAGGCGGCAACGGTCGGCCCGTGGCACAGGCGCGCCTGACAGTCGATGGCAACCATACCCATTGCGCGGGTGAATTTCTGATCCAGCAGGCCGGTTTCGTTACTTGCTGCGGACGAACAGAGCATTCCGGTGGTCAGCCAGCGGTTGACCGTCACGTTGTTCTCATTTTTCTCAACGAAGTTGGCGTCGCGGTCATCTTTCATCAGGCGGGCAATACGGGAAATCGCCTCGTCCCAGGTGATGCGCTGCCATTTATCTGAGCCCGGCGCACGGTATTCCGGGTATCTCAGACGGCCTTCGCTGTGAATATAATCCAGCACACCGGCGCCTTTCGGGCACAACGAGCCACGACTGACCGGATGATCGGCGTCACCCTCAACGTGGAAGATATTCTCGGTGACATTTTTTGCACCATCGCCCTGGCTGTAAATCAGCATTCCGCAGCCGACCGAACAGTAGGTGCAGTTGTTGCGGGTTTCACGCGAACGGAGCAGTTTGTATTGGCGGGTTTCCGCCATCGCCAGCGTCGGAGCGAACCCTAATAACGCGGCTGTTGTACCGGCCATTCCGCCCGCACATATTTTGAATAATTGTCTTCTGCTGACTTGCATGAAAGACTCCTTCCCATCATTTGTTAACACATTGCTTTTCAAATTGGCGCTTTCCCCGTCAGACGCGGAAGCGATAAAATTAAGGTTCAGTACCCATATTTTTTGTACGGCTTATGTAGCCGGATTGTTTATAAGGTTATTGCCAATGGATGTCCATCAAGTAAACGAACTGGGCGAAAAAGATGACAAAAAAGTGACTCAGATCATCGGAGCGCGCCAAAAAACGGTGATGCAACGCGCCCGTCTGGATGCGTCGGAAGAGGACTGGATTGCTGAAGAAGTACCCGTCGCGCTGGTCTACAACGGGATTTCGCACGTGGTGATGATGGCATCGCCAAAAGATTTTGAAGCCTTCGCGCTGGGCTTTTCGCTCTCGGAAGGGATTATCGAAACCGCCAGCGACATTTACGGAATGGACGTCGCACAAAACTGTAATGGAATCGAAGTTAACATTGAGCTATCGAGCCGCCGCTTTGCCGGGCTGAAAGAACGCCGCCGCGCGATGGCAGGCCGCACCGGTTGCGGCGTTTGCGGCATCGAACAGCTGGGCGATCTGTTTCGCCCGCTTGCGCCGTTGCCGTTTACGCAAACCTTCGATCTGGCGAATCTGGACGCCGCGTTGCAGCAACTGAAATCCGTTCAGCCCATCGGCCAGCTGACCGGCTGCACGCACGCCGCCGCGTGGATCACGCCGGCAGGCACGCTGTCGGGCGGCTGCGAAGACGTCGGCCGTCACGTCGCGCTGGATAAAATGCTCGGCCAGCGCGCCCGACAAAATGACTGGAACACCGGCGCTGCGCTGGTTTCAAGCCGCGCCAGCTATGAAATGGTGCAGAAAGCCGCGATGTGCGGCGTCGAAATCCTGTTCGCCGTCTCCGCCGCCACCACGCTTGCGGTAGACGTCGCAGAAAAATGTAACCTGACGCTGGTCGGTTTCAGTAAACCCGGCCGGGCAACGGTGTATACGCATCCTCAGCGGTTGCGGTAACCCTCTAAGCACTCAGTGCCTTTAGACAATTTAGGATTGTTTGCGGTTATCTGGTTCTAAGCCCTCAATAACAGGGGCTTACGCGTAGCCTTACCAAGCGTCGGGCTTAGATAATCATTTTCAATATCATTTAATTAACTATAATGATCCGACTGATTACGCGGTGCTCACAAAGACGGTGCCGCCCTACACTATGGAGACGATGAACATGAGTTATTCACTGCCATCACTGCCTTACGCATACGACGCACTCGAACCGCATTTCGACAAAGAAACGATGGAAATCCATCACTCTAAACACCATCAGGCTTACGTTAACAACGCTAACGCCGCGCTGGAAAGCCTGCCAGAACTGGCTGCGCTGTCTGTTGAAGAGTTGATTGCTAACCTGGACAAAGTGCCTGCGGACAAGAAAGTTGCACTGCGTAACAACGCAGGTGGCCACGCTAACCACAGCCTGTTCTGGAAAGGCCTGAAAACCGGTACAACCTTACAGGGCGAACTGAAATCTGCGATCGAACGCGATTTCGGCAGCGTTGACGCTTTCAAAGAAGCTTTTGAGAAAGCAGCTGCAACCCGTTTCGGTTCTGGCTGGGCATGGCTGGTTCTGAAAGACGGTAAACTGGCTGTTGTTTCTACTGCAAACCAGGACAGCCCGCTGATGGGCGAAGCTGTTTCAGGCGTTTCCGGTTACCCGCTGCTGGGTCTGGACGTTTGGGAACACGCTTACTACCTGAAATATCAGAACAAACGCCCTGATTACATCAAAGCCTTCTGGGCTGTTGTAAACTGGGACGAAGCAGCAAAACGTCTGGCTGAAGCGAAATAATTTCGCTTTACCGCCCTTAACGGGCACGATGCTTTCGCAAGAGGCAGGTCAGCGACCTGCCTTTTTTATACCTCGATTTTAATGCTCCGACTTTTATGTCCTGCCTTTTATGCAAAAAACGTAAGCCTGATCACTGTGTTAGGGCGAATGGTCCCCTCACTTTCCGCCATTTTTAGACCGCCCTCTCATTAATCAAAAATACCCCCCGACACCTATAAAGTTTCTCTTAAGTCCTGACGATAGATTGTTCACAAAGGCGTCACAAAATCGCAAATTTTATTGCATGGAATGCTTGACGGAGAACAGCAATGGGCAACGGCACGGGTCTTTCGCAGTGGATGAGTAATCTCAAAGTCGGCACCAAACTGGGTCTCGGCTTCGGGTTGGTTCTTTTGATCGCCGCGGTGATCACCGCCGCCGGAATGATTAAGTTTAATGACATCAGCCAGCGCGCTGAGAAAGTTGATTTTAGTAATCAGATGAATGCGTTGCTCAATGATGCCCGTCTTAGCCGTACGCTTTATCAGCTCAATTACGACCCTGCCTATCTCAAGCAAAATCAGGACAAAATTAATGCACTGTCGCAGCTGATTGCGCAGTCGAAAGGTAAACTGGAATGGGATGCGACCAGCCTGGCCGATCTCAATCAGGTACCGGTAAAAATCCGTGAGTATCAGGTAGCGCAGGACGCCTTCAAACAGGCCGTCGACAGAAAAGACGCCGTGCGCGCCAGCTGGAATCTTTCCGAAACGGAAGCCGTGGTGAAACGCCTGCAGGATCAGCTGCGTGTGGAAGATGCCGACCCGTCGATTCGTCTTTCCCTTGCAGAAGTGATTCAGAAACTGATCAGCGTGCGTTATTACGTGCGTGGCCTGTTGCTCAACATCAACAAAGAGTCTGAGGCGACATTGTTGCAGGCCATCGACGATACGCAGGCCAATGCAAAAAAACTTAACGCGCTGCTTCTGCCCAATCAGCAGGCGACGCTGGCTCCGCTGATGACCGCGCTGGCAACTTACAAAAGCCACGTTGTGGCGTACATGCCAGCCTATGAAGATGAGCAGAAAAACTCACAACTTCTGTCGGTGAAAGCCGCCGAGATGAACGCGCTGGTATCGAAAATCTTCAAAAACGAACTGGATAATACACACAACGATATCAGTAATGCGCAGATGATCATGATGGTGATTACGCTGATTGTCATGCTGGCCGGTATCCTGATTGCGTGGCGAATCACCCGCCAGATTGCGCAGCCGATCCGTGATACGCTGAAAACCGCCGAAGCGATTGCACAGGGTGATCTGACTGCCGCACGCACCACTACGCGCCGTGACGAACTGGGCATGCTGATGAACGCGGTGGCTGGAATGAGCCAGAATCTCAGCACGATGATTTATGAAATCCGCTCCGGCGTCTCGCAGGTTTCGCACGCAGCAGCGGAAATCGCCGCCGGGAATACCGATTTGTCCTCACGCACCGAACAGCAGGCCGCTGCGGTTGAAGAAACGGCCGCCAGCATGGAAGAACTGAGCGCCACAGTGAAACAGAATGCCGATAACGCCCATCATGCCAGCAAACTGGCGAGCGAAGCATCGGGCACGGCCACATTGGGTGGCAAGCAGGTTGGCGAAGTGGTCGATACGATGCAGCAGATTTCCGGCAGTTCTAAACGTATCGCAGAAATCACCTCCGTCATCAACGGCATTGCGTTCCAGACCAATATTCTGGCGCTGAACGCCGCCGTAGAAGCCGCACGCGCCGGAGAACAGGGCCGCGGATTCTCGGTGGTGGCGTCCGAAGTCCGCACGCTGGCACAGCGCAGTGCGCAGGCAGCAAAAGAGATTGAAGGGCTGATTGCCGAATCGGTTGAACGTGTGAATACCGGCGCGAAGCTCGTGGAAAATACCGGGCGCACGATGCAGGACATCGTGAAATCCGTCTCGCACGTCCGCGATATTATGGGTGAAATCGCGTCGGCTTCTGACGAACAAAGCCGCGGGATCAGCCAGATTTCGCAGGCGATTGTCGAAATGGACAGCACCACCCAGCAGAATGCCGCGCTGGTTGAGCAGTCTTCGGCAGCGGCTGACTCTTTGGAAGATCAGGCCGCGACGCTGACGCAGGCGGTGTCGGTATTTCGTCTGGCCGACAATGGCAACATGCTGAAAGCGCCCGCTTCCGGCGCGCTGCGACGCCCGGTTCTGCCGCCAGCGCAGGGCAAAACCAGTCAGGATAACTGGGAAACTTTCTGATTTCCCACTCGTCGCCTTGCGTGATTTTCGCGCGGGGCGATTCCTGATACTCCGAACCGGCAATGCAGGTTATGCTGAGGTTAACGACTGATTCCTCGCGGAGACCTTATGCATTATCCCGACGTTTATATCGGCAATATCGAAAGCTACCCGGATTATTCGCCCAGTGCGATTGCTAAACGCCAGATCGACGGCGCGGTCGTTCTGACGTCTGCCGGGCTCGAAGGCGATCAGCAGGCAGAAAAGAGTTATCACGGCGGCGCAGACCGCGCACTGTGCCATTTCCCTCGCGAACACTACGCCTGGCTGCGTCAGCAGTTTCCCGAAGAAGAAGAGCGTTTCCATCCTCCCGCCTTTGGCGAAAATCTTTCGACGCTCGGCATGACGGAAGATAACGTGTTTATCGGTGATATTTTCCGCTGGGGCGAAGCGCTGATTCAGGTCACACAGCCGCGTGCGCCCTGCTATAAGCTCAATCATTTTCTGGGATGCAAAAATCTGTCGCCATTGTTGCAACAAAGCGGCCGCTGCGGCTGGCTTTATCGCGTGGTCGGCACCGGAAAAGTCAGCGGCGATCGCCCGCTGGAGTTGCTGACGCGTAACAGCGAAGTGTCCGTGGCTGAAGCGATTTCGATTGCCTTTAACATGCCGTTTGATGAGGAACAGTATCGCCGTCTGATGTCGGCGGCCGGGCTTTCTGCCAGCTGGAGCAAAACGATGCAAACGCGTCTGGTTCAGCGCAAGATCGAGGATTTTGGACGGAGATTGTTCGGTTCGGATGGGAAATAGTTTTAGCTCCTCCCGAGCGAAGGGGATTTTTCTTGCTCCTCCCCCAGCGAAGGGGGAGGGAGATAAAATCAGAATTTTTTTATAGCGAAACCGGTGACGACTTTCAGGCCCATTTCGCGGCCCAATGCGGTCATCGGGTGAACCACCACGATACCGCGTACGGTTTTCTTCAGCGTGCCCATATCAGCCTGTTCTTTCTTGGTGATTTCACGGCTGAACAGCTTTTCCAGTTTCTGAGCTTCGGTGCTGAGTTTTTTCACACGCACTTCTTTCAGACGCGCGATTTCTGCTGCCAGTTTTTCTTTCTCTTCTTCGTGCTTGGCGATCAGCTCAGCATTACCAGCCTGAATAATGGTCGCATCTTTGTGGTTAAGGGCATCCAGCATGTCGCTGAGGCGCTTAATCTCGGCTTTTTCGATTTCTTTCATGGTGTCAGATCCGTTCATGCCGCAGCGGGCACAACTGTAAAAAGGGATAATAACGCTCAGTGTATCAGAAAGTGCGCGATTCTTCAGTTCACTCCTGCACTTGCGCCAGCCCCGGCGGTAAGCCGCACATCTCGCAGGCACGCTGGCCGATGCGGATCATCGCCGAAATATAGCGCGTGTCGAACACATAGCAACACGACAACCGCAGTCCGTTGCTGTAGCGCCCGCTAGGGGAATAAAGCTGGCCCGGCGTCATGCAGATTTTATCCTGCAACAGTTGATGGAACAGCCTGACGCAGTCCACTTCCGGCGGGAAATCAACCCAGATGACGAAACCGCCCGCCGGTTGTGTCGCGCGGGTGCCCTGCGGGAAATGCAGCGCGATCAGCGCACGCGCCTGCTCAACCTGCGAGGCATAGCGGCGGCGCAACGTCCGCAGATGGTGGTCGTAGCCGCCGGACTCGAGAAAAATGGTCAGCGTTTGCGACAACAGGGCAGATTCGGCCATCGAGGAAACGGCTTTGAGCTTATGCAGCCGGTCGGCGAACCGGCCGCCTTCCACCCAACCAATGCGGAAATCCGGTGCCAGCGTTTTGGTGAAACTGGTGCAGAACAGGATCCAGCCATCGGTATCAAACGATTTCACCGCAGGAGAGAGCGTCGCACCGAACTGGATCTCCGCATAAAGACCATCTTCAATCAGCGGCACCTGATGAACGTTCATCAGCCGCGCCAGTCGTTTTTTCGCGTCCAGCGGCATGGTAAACCCCAGCGGATTTTGCGCTGTCGGCATCGCGATAACCGCATTCAGGCGCTTCTCGCTGAGCAGCATTTCCAGCACGTCCAGAGAAAGCCCGGTTTGCGGATCAGTCGGGATTTCCACCGCTTTCAGCCCGAGACTCGCCAGCATCGGTAGCAGATAAAAATAGGTCGGTGTTTCCAGCCCGACGCTGTCGCCCGGTTGGGTCGTCACGCGCAACGCCAGCTGCAACGCTTCCATACAACCGTGCGTAATCGTGATATCGATCGGTTCTAAAATCATGCCCAGCGCCAGCGCGCGGCGGGCGATTTGTTGCCGCAGCGCCGGGTGTCCCGGCGGCAAAGCATATTTCCCGATCAGGTCCGGCTGACGGCGCAAAAGGGACGACATAATGCGCCCGAGTTTTCCGCTCGGATAGAAGTCATTGGACTGCGGACACGCCAGCGAAAGATTGGTGTACGCCGGGTCGGTTTGCGAGGCGAAAACGGTGTCGATCAGATCCAGCACTTCGTCTGCAGGTTCAGCGGCTGGCGTCTGCGGCTGTTCCTGCGGCGGCTGATGTTCCAGCGCGGGCAATGCGGCACGCACATAAAAACCGGACTGCGGGCGGGCCTCAATAAAACCGCGATCTTCCAGCCGCCGGTACGCTGCGACAACCGTGTTAATGCTGACTGACCAGGTTTGCGCACTGCGCCTCACCGACGGCAAACGGCTGCCCGGCGCCAGCGTGCCGCGGCGAATGGCTTCGGCCAGTTGTTCCGCCAGCTGGTTGTAACGGGTGTCGGGCAGTTCCGCAATATCGGTCATGGTGTCAGTTCCGTGAAATTGAAAGGGTACAGTTTTGCCTTACTGAAACTGTAACCCTAACAATAGCGTATTTCTGGTTCTGTCACCTTTCCCCTGAGCTGATTATTCTGGTTATCTGGAATACAGGGGAAAAATACAAAATGATAGATACCGCTTTTGTCAGTTACGTCACCGTGATGTCCATTACGCCGGGCCCGAATAATCTGTTGCTGGCGGCGTCCGGGGTGAATTTTGGGTTACGCCGCAGCGTACCGATGATGCTGGGGATCACGCTGGGCTGCGTGGTGCAATGCGCACTGATGACCTCCATGCTGGCGATTTTACTGAGCTGGATGAACGTCGTGCGTCTGCCGATGGCCGCGGTGGGTTGTACGTATCTGTTCTGGTTGTCGTGGAAAATTTACCGTTCCGGCACACCGAAAGAAGGCGAGAAACAGCAACCGATGAACATGGTGGGGGGCGCACTTTTTCAGGCCATTAACCCAAAAGCGTGGCTGATGGCGACTAACGTGGCGATTCTGTTCACGCCGCCAGACGGCAATATGCTGCATCACACGCTGCTGATTTGCGTCGGATTCGCGCTGATCAACCTGCCGTGTATTCTCATCTGGGTGGTGATGGGTGACAGATTACGTCAGGCATTACGCGTGGAATGGAAGCTGAAACTGTTCAATACGATTATGGGCGGCATGATGGCGTTAACCGCACTGTGGCTCTTGGTCGGCGAAGTGCGTCACGCGCTTAACTAAAGCGAATCCCCAAAATAGTTCGGGTTGCAGAAAGGCGGCAAGTGAGGGAATCCCGATGAGCTTACTCAAGTAAGTGATTCGGGTGACTGGACGCAACCAACGCATCTGCGGCTCGAAGTATGACGGGGATTTATTTTTTGACCGGGGAAAGCCGTGAAGGCTGCTGATTGCTGATATGCGCGATCAGACCGGTAATAGAAAGAACCATCGTGGAGCGGACGATTTGCTGATAACGCTGACGTTGCATGGCAATCAGTGATTCGTCGGCTTCACCGGGTTTGAGGAAGGTTGGCGCGGGCGGCAGCTCCGTCACGCAATGTAGTTCACCGAACGGGCCAAGAATTTCATCGTCGGTAAAACGATATTCTTCACCGTCGTAATTCAGCTCTTCACGCAACGCCATCAGTAATTCAGCGTCTTCATACTCATGACGGCTGATCACGCCCAACGCGTAAATCAGTTTCAGACGGACGGAAAGATCGCCAAGCGGACCGGTACCGGTCAGCAGCGGTTCAACGGCATACTTCACGGCATAATCGTCTTTGCGAAAAACCTGCACGACCAGAATATCCAGCGCTTCGGCCAGCAATTCCACGGCAGTCATCAAAAAGCTGCGCACAGTTTTACCCGCATTGAGCTTTTCCAGTACACGGTTTTCAAACGCCTGAGCTTTTTCCATAGGGCTTACTTGCAGTAAAGAACCGGTGCTAATAGCGCCCCTGGCGTCATCCAAGATGCGCGCATGAAGGGCAGGAAGATCCTGCCCGACAGGGCTTTCTTTGCCTGGTGTTGGCGAAATCAAAACGAACGCAGTATTAGTGCATCGATTCGTAGATTTTTACAGCCTGGGCAACCACTTCACCCTCTTCCGGCAGGCCTGAAATCTGGGCGAGGGCAGCTTTTGGCCCGACTTTATCCAGCAATTCAACCAGCTCTTTGGCTTGTGGATCCTGTTCGCTGCGGTAGTGCATCGCAGCCGCAATTCCTCTCACCAGATTTTCATGAGGAAGGCGATATTCCTGAGTGCCCAGCAGAGGTTTGATCAGACGATCGCCTGCGCTGAGTTTACGCAGTGGCTGACGGCCAACGCGTTCAACATCATCATGCAGGTACGGGTTTTCGAAACGGGACAGAATTTTTTCGATGTACGCGGCGTGTTTTTCCGGGTCAAAACCGTAACGACGGATCAGCACTTCACCGCTCTCTTCCATCGCACCGCGAACCACCAGACGCACTTTTTCGTCGAGAATGGCATCACGGATTGTCGCATGGCCCGCCTGCTGACCAAGATACGCGGTGATCGCGTGGCCGGTGTTCAGGGTAAAGAGTTTACGTTCCACGAATGCCATCAGGTTATCGGTCAGCTCCATTCCGGCGATTTCCGGCAGAGGGCCTTTAAACTGCGTTTTATCCACGATCCACTCGCTGAAGGTTTCAACGGTGACTTCCAGCGGATCGGTCGAACCGGCGGCGGCCGGTGGGACGATGCGGTCAACGGCAGAATCGACAAAGCCGATATGCGCTTCAACCCAGGCTTTTTCATCTTCCGGCAGCGCGTTGAATACGTGCTGTTTGAACTGGCTGGTGCCGCGCACCATATTTTCACAAGCGATAATATTCAGTGGCTTTTCGTTGCCCTGCTGGTGACGAAGCACCAGACCCTTCGCCACGTTCGGCGCGATTTTTTCGAGCACGGTCGGGCCAACGGCGGTGGTCACTAAATCGACTTCGGCAATCAGGTTGATAGCGTCCTGACCGGCGCTGTTGACGGCATTCACATTGCTGACAGGCTCAACGGTGGCCTGTTCACCGACTACGTGCACGTTATAGCCTTTGCGGCTGTTCAGTGCATCCAGTAAAGCAGGGCTGACATCGGCAAATGTCAGTTCAGCCCCGGCATCAGCAAGTAATTTACCGATAAAACCGCGACCAATGTTCCCTGCGCCAAAATGTAATGCTTTCATAATATTTCCTTCAAATCGGGGGCCATACTTTCTGGTAAAAAGCTTTAGGTAAAGCTGGGAGCCGCCCGGCTCCGAATCAACAAGCGGGTCTCGATATCAAGACCCGCTTAGTAACGCTCTACTGATTAACCGCGAAGGATCGTCAGAACTTCTTCAACGCTGGTGGTGTTCGCCAGACGTTCGATAACACCGTCTTCGTCAAGCGCAGTCGTCAGCTTGGTGATCACGTTGATGTGTTCGTTATTGCGTGCTGCGATACCCACCACCAGACGCGCTGAATCATCTTCGTCTTCACCCCAGCGGATGCCCGCCGGATACTGACAGAACACGATACCAGTTTTCAGTACGCGATCTTTCGCTTCGATTGTACCGTGTGGCACCGCGATTGACTCGCCCAGATACGTGGACGTCAATTGTTCACGCGCCAGCATCGCATCGACATATTCTGCCTGAACGTAACCGCCTTTAACCAGTTGTTCACCCGCAAAACGAATGGCGTCTTCTTTCGTTGCCGCGTGCAGACCCAGGAAGATGTTGCTTTCGCTGATGCGGAACAGGTTTTCGTTTTCACTGTCGGACACGATGCTGTCGCCCAACGTGGTGGTCACTTTCTCTTTGTACTGGCTGCTTTTGTTCACTTCAACCAGACGTGCAGTCAGGTCAGTGTACAGGCCGCTGTCGAGGAAGTTAGTCAGCGAGATGTGCTGTGCATGTGGCACCTGGCGCATCGCACGTTCAGTGAGGTCACGGTGAGTAATGACCAGGTCAACGTCGTCAGGCAGGTTGTTGATTGCACTGTTGGTCACGCTGATGTTGGTCAGCCCTGCATCCTGCACTTTTTTGCGCAGAACACCGGCACCCATTGCGCTGGAACCCATACCGGCATCACAGGCAACGATGATTTTGCGTACGGTAGACAGGTCGCCAGCAACGCCAGTCGCGCCTGGTTTACCGCCTTTAGATTCGGCTTTCATGTCCTGAACGCGACGGGTTGCGTCTTCCAGATCATCCCCTTCTTTCGCTTTCGTGGTTTTCAGCAAGAAGGACGAAATCACGAAGGACACCGCAAACGCAGCTACGATAGCGGCGATATTAGCGAAGTAAGCACCTTTTGGCGTCATCGCCAGCACGGCCAGGATTGAACCCGGAGAAGCCGGAGAAACCAGACCGCCGTTCAGCATAGTCAGGGTGAACACGCCAGTCATACCACCCAGAATTACCGCCAGCAACAGACGTGGGTTCATCAGAACGTATGGGAAATAAATTTCGTGGATACCACCCAGGAAATGGATGATTGCCGCGCCGCCAGCAGATTGCTTAGCGCTGCCACGACCGAAGAACATGTACGCCATCAGGACGCCCATACCCGGACCCGGGTTCGCTTCGATCAGGAAGAAGATTGATTTACCGGTTTCAGTCGCCTGCTGGATACCCAGCGGAGAGAAGATGCCGTGGTTGATGGCGTTGTTGAGGAACAGGATTTTCGCCGGTTCAACAAAGATAGAGGCCAGCGGCAACAGGTTATGGATAACCATGATGTGCACGCCTGCAGCCAGCACCTTAGACAGCGCTTCTACCAACGGACCAATAGCCAGGAAGGCGAGGATCGCCAACAGCATACCGATAATCCCGGCGGAGAAGTTGTTAACCAACATCTCGAAGCCGCTTTTGATTTTACCGTCAACCCAGCGGTCGAAACGCTTGATTGCCCAGCCGCCCAGCGGACCTGCAATCATTGCGCCGAGGAACATTGGCATATCCGCACCGACGATAACACCCATAACGGTGATTGCGCCGACCACACCACCGCGATCACCACCGACCAGACGACCACCGGTGAAACCGATGAGCAATGGCAGGAGATAAGTGATCATCGGGCCAACCAGCTTCGCTAATGTTTCATTAGGGATCCAGCCGGTAGGAATGAACAGAGCAGTAATGATACCCCAGGCGATAAACGCGCCGATGTTGGGCATTACCATGTTACTCAGGAAGCGACCAAAGTTTTGAACCTTGATCTTAACGTCTGGTGAAAACATAAAACGCACCCCTATTGATACGCGCTGACAATAGAGCGCGTGATATCAGTTAATTATCGGTGACGGTTATTTCGGTTTTTCTGCCACTGCTTTAAAAATCCGTCCGTCGAATTGCTGTCTGCGAGGCGGACTCTACCACGTGATTATAGGCCTCGCGTAGCCACCCCACAGCCCGTGACAGAGATCACACGTATACGACCATTACCCCCTTCATTTTGGTGATCGCGATCACAAAACACCCTCGTAATTAGGCTACACCGACCATAATTTGAGCTTGATACGCATAAAAACGTGATGAAAGTCACTTTTTATTAACGAGTCTTTATCATAAAAACGTGATACTCATCACAAAGTATTTTTCGATGACCTTGCTTATTTCGCTTAAAAACCGTTCAGACGTGTCAGGTGAATGCGGAATTGAGTTTACGGGGGAGAGTTTGAAATAAAATTACAGAATGGGGGGAGAGTTTGAGGCTACAGGAAATTTCAGCCTCACGGACGTTTTCTCAACTTCGCGTGGATGTGATTTCTTCACCAATTTTCGTTGTCACATTTTGAACGACTTTCAGCTCAAAATCCTTACAGCTGTCCATTTGCTGGGAATCCATATGATGTGAGCTATCAACGTCATAAGTAATCACTTTTCCATTGGCATCTTTCCAGTCCCGGCTATATCCGAAAAACTTGCTATAACGCCTCGGTGCCGTCCCTTCAAAGATATCAAAAATAACTTTATTACTTTTGTCCTGAGCAACTGAACCTGTAATGGAATCACCGTGCAGATCTTCAGCCAAACTCTTCGCATAGTGCTCAACGTGATAATGGCAACTTTTCAAACGCGCGATTAACTTATCCTTTAACGTACAGATCCCCGAACCACTTGCTCAACATAATCCCAGAATGAGCTCCTGAGAACGCCTGGATAAAATAGAATCGATACTGTCGCCTTCGGTAGAACGTTTTGAGCCTGCAATGGTAACAATTTTATGTGCTGAAACAGCCATAGAAACGCCAATGACGGGACAAGGCAGGGCGGAATTACCAGTCGAGTTTAGCGGCAGCTTCCTGCACTCGTGCTTTAACTCTCTCATATACAGCAAACTCTTGCCGAGCAGACAGCTCAATAACCTGAGGCGAACCCAATGTTTCTGATACTTCCGGTTCTTTACCCTGCTTACTTTTTCTCAGCGCAACATACTCAGCAAATTGAACAATCATTAGCTATCCATGTAGTCGGTAAAAGATTAAGAAACTCTGATACCCGATCCAAAGAATCAGAGGTCGCTTCACAGGGATGAATATCCATGAAGAAAACAAGGTTACCACGACGAAAACAATGGCGCGGGTAAAACTTTACCCCTTTCAGGCATTACATCCAATTTTGAGAAGTGCTTTCCAAACCGGTGGAGGAGAAAAAATCCGGCAGCCCGGGCAGCCGGATTGAGATTGATGAGAAATTACTTCCCGCCTTGCGCCTTAACAATGGCGGCCTGCAATTCTTCGGCGGATACAGCCCCCGGAAGAACGGTGGTGTTTTCCGCCGTTGCGCCGCTGGTTGGCATCACGACAAAGCCTGGCGTGCCGCTGAAGCCCAGCGTGCGGGCCAGTTCGTCATTGGATGCAATAGCTTCATGCGTGGCTTTGCGCTGCGCGTCAGTTGGCTGGGTGGCTTTGGCCGCTTTCACCGCACCGGCGATATCGGAATCGGTCAGTTTACCTTCGTCATGGCCGGTACGATAAATGCTGTTGTGATAGTCGAAGTACGCCTGCGCGCCCTTCTCTTTCCAGATAGCCATACCGGTTTCAGCCGCAGTGATGGACGCTTTCCAGCGGTCACCGAAGATTGGCCATTCTTTGAAAACGAAACGGACGTTCGGATTGGCTTTTACCGTTTGCTCAACCACCGGAGCCATGTGGCTGCAATACAGGCACTGATAATCGAAGAATTCCACAAAGGCGACTTTGGCATCTTTCGGGCCGTAACTCGGCGTGGCAGAGTCTTCAATCAGGGCTTTTGAATTGGCCAGAACGGCGCTCAGGGTTTCCTGTTGCTGCTGATCGGCCTGCTTCGCCTGAAGTTTCTGGCTGACCTGAACAAGAATTTCAGGATGCTGAAGCATGTAATCTGCTGCAATTTTACCAATGGCTTCCTGTTGCGCCGGGGTGAAATCTGCCGTTGTGCTGTCGGCGGCATTGGCCAGCGCGGGTGCCAGCACCAGAGAGGCCAACAGAGTCATCGTCTGACGTTTCATCAAAAATCCTTAAAGTGAAATACGGGGGAAATCGGACAGTTGCCTTCAAAAGTAGAGGAATTCAGCAGAGTTTGCAGGTTAAAAATTGTCATTTTTTATAAATCAGAGCGTTGAGTTACTCGCCTTGATAACTACCGTCCGCACGCATTTGCAGGCAGATATCTGCCTTCGCGCTGGCGGCCAGAACGCGCGCAACATTCGGGCCATCGGTCGATTCATAAAAGTCACCCGCCTGAGCGGGCGTCAGGCCGCCGCGGATTTTACGTTCGATCAGCCGTCCACGCAGCACATCAGGACTGGCGCGGATAAATACGCTGATATCGCAAAATTGTGCGAGCTGTCGCCAGCCTTCTTCATTGAGCAACAGCCAGTTTCCCTCGACGATCAGTAACGGCGCAGTCACGCTGATCGCCTTCTCAACCGGCTCATGCAACGTTCTGCTGTATTCCGGCCAGTAGCTTCCCGGTTCACGCAGCGCCAACAACGCATCGTGCAAACCGGCGATATCAAACGTTTCCGGCATCCCCTTACGCTGGCGTAAATTGTGTTCTTCCAGCCAGCGGTTACGGTGATGAAAACCGTCCATCGGCAGGGTTTGAACCGGTGCTAAATCGGGCGTTTCAGCCGAAAGTTTTTGCCAGAATGCCGAAAGCGTGGATTTTCCTGCGCCGGGAGGGGCAACAAGAAAAACGACCAGCGGACGGTTTTGCTGACGTTGCAGCGCGGTGAAACGGCGTAAAAGAGGCCGATGTAGCTGGTCAATATCTTTCTGAGGGAAAAACGCCTGGGTGGTGAATCCGTTAATGGTCAGCGTCACGTTCATAGGTCAGTTCCTTGAGTAAATCCGTCACGGCCAGAGACAGCGCCGTTTTCACCAGATTGCCGTAGCGCACATTATTGAATATCTCAAAACCGGCAAACTTCATTTTCTCAATAGACTGAAACAGCAGCTGATTGTCCGTCACACACCGCAGATTCTGGATAAATTCATACGTCGTATCTTCATGAAATTCGACAATTTCAGGCTGCGTTTTTAGATGTTCGTCCAGCTGAGAAAACAACAGAATGTCTGCATAAACCGGTTTCTTGATTTTCCCCAAGGCATAAATAAGCCGCAGGGAAACATCAATACTGTCGAGTGGACCGGATTTGGCGAGCAGCGGTTTTACGGCAAATTCACGGATATCCTCGTCATTGTTGATAAACAGATGGGGAAGAAACTGTTTGATGCCGCGCAGTAAAATAACGTTGGCGGCATCCAGAAAATCATTGAGATTCTCCTGACCGGAGAGCGTCTCCAGTACCTGATCTTCAGTTAATACAGTCATCCTTCCCTTAACCACTGTCAGCAATGAGGAGAATCGATAATATTACAGGCCAGTTGAAACACCAAAGTGGCTGAGTAACGCCTGCTCAGCCTGCGCGTTCCATACGCCATGCGTGGGTACGACCAGTTCGGCCAGACGGGCAAACAGCGGCTCGGTTTTGCCCAATTCGGCAAAATCGTCGATGGCCGTCAATGGCAGGGAAATCCCGTTATAAATGAGTTTTTTGCCGCCCGGAATCGTCGGCAGATTCAGTACTGTTTCCGGCACGGCCTCCAGCCCTCCAATGTGTGTAATCATATAAGAAGGCTGAATTTTCCCCGCTGCCGTCAGCGCCAGCGCCTCTTCCATATCGCCGGTCGATCCGCCCGATGTACCCACAATATGCGTCGAACCGTAGTGAACGTTATAGAAATTAAAGGGAACACGAAAACTCTTGTCGGTCGGCCCGGCAAAGAAATTCAGGCATCCGTCTTCGCCCAGTAATGCATCACCCAGCTCGACAACTTCCGCCACCGCGGCATAGATAAAAACGTCATCAAAACCGGTTCCGCCGGTGATTTCACGTAATGCCTCCGCCGGATCGGAAAGCGTTTTACTGTTTATATAGATCAGCTCAACACCTTTTTCCGCCGCCATTTCGACCGGCAATAATTGCTGCGCGCGCGCCAGTCGTTGTTCATCGATATCCACAACGACCACGCGGGCTGGCCGGATGTCACCGTTAATGGCGTAATCAATCGCGCCAATGCCCATCGGTCCGGCGCAGGCCAGCAGCGCCAGATTACCGCCCGCTTTAATGCCCATCTGATGTTCATAAACATATTGCGTGGTGTGATAACTGGCGTGATACGCGCCGATGATGCAGCACATCGGCTCGGCCAGCGAGGCGGCGGCAAAATAATCGCCGTCATACGGCAGGACGCAGCCGAGATCGATAGCCTGTTTCGGAATGATCATATACGTCGCGTTGCCACCAAAGGTTTCGTAGCTGTAACCTGCCGAATAGCCGGTTGGCAGCCCCATCGCCGGTTGCAGAACATAGCGTTTTCCGGCTTCAAAGCGACCGGCCAGGTTCTTCCCGACCTGAACAATGACGCCCGCACATTCATGGCCGGTGATCGCCGGATGGTCTGCGATATTTTCTGGCACGCGTTTGTGCTCGCCGCCGAGCAGCGCTGCTTTGTAGGTCGAGAGGCAAACGCTGTCCGACACCACGCTCACCAGCAGTTCGTCATCCGTGATTTCAGGCAGCTCAAATTCCCGGATCCTGACGTCTTTTTTACCATAAATGGCCGCGACTTTGGTTTTCATACTGTGGCTCCTTGCGGGGTCGGTGATGTGATTTCGATAAACAGCGCATCAAGCGCCGGATCGCCGAGATAATTTTTTATCAGGATTAATGGCTTATCGGTCACCCGCTGCGCACGACCTTCGAGGCTGGCGTGGGTCACGATGATGTCGGCATTGGCCGGCATGTTTTCGATGGAATAATGCTTAACGTCAATCTCATAACCGGCTTTTAGCAGCTTTTTACGGAAAGTGGTCGCACCCATTGCGCTTGAACCCATGCCCGCATCGCAAACAAAGGCGATCAGCCGGATAGTGGCGGTAACCGGCAGAGTACCGGTTTTGCCCTCTGCTTTGCGTTTGTTGCTGGCCACCAGGGAATCGGCAAACGTGTCTTCTGCCGGTGATTTATCAAATTTCAGAATGACGGAGGCGACCACAAAGGAAACGACAGTGCCCGCGAATACGCCCGCGCAGGTTCCGATAAAGCCACCGCGCGGCGTCAGCGCCAGGTATGCGAAAATAGAACCCGGACTTGGCCCCGCCACCAGCCCGGCACCAAACAGTTCGAACACATAAATACCGGTCATGCCGCCTGCAATCATCGCGATGATCATCAGCGGTTTCATCAGGACATACGGGAAATACAGTTCGTGGATCCCGCCGAGAAAATGAATAATCATCGCGCCGGGCGCGGATTTTTTGCTCAACCCTTTGCCGAACAATGAAAACGCCAGAAGAATACCAAGGCCGGGGCCGGGGTTTGACGCCACCATAAAGAAGATCGATTTACCGGCAACGGCCGTGTCCTGCATACCCAGCGGGTAATAAACGCCCTGATCGATGGCGTTATTGAGGAACAACACTTTCGCCGGTTCGTTGATGACAGAAAGCAGTGGTAAATATCCGGTGGCGACCAGCGCTTCAATGCCGTGGCGTACCAAATTGTTGGCTTCCATTACCGCCGGGCCGATCACTTCGTAGGCCAGCAGGCACAACAACATACCGAGAATGCCGAGAGAAAAGTTATTGATGACCATCTCAAAGCCCGCCGGAATGCGTTTCTCCAGCGCCTTATCCACGACTTTGATGACATAACCGCCCAGCGGCCCCATCACCATCGCACCGATAAACATCGGGATATCCGCGCCGACAATGACGCCCATCGTACCAATTCCGCCCATCACCGCACCGCGCTTACCGCCAATTAAATGACCACCGGTAGAACCAATCATCAGCGGCAATAAATAGGTGATCATCGGGCCCACGAGCTGACCAAAATGCGGATTCGGCGTCCATCCGGTGGGAATAAATAACGCGGTAATAAAACCCCAGGCAATAAAAGCGCCTATATTCGGAATAACCATTGCCGTCAGAAAGCCGCCAAAAGCCTGCACTCTGGCGCGAATAGATTTATTAGCCATATTAGAATCCTGTGTAATGGTAGGATAAAACTAATAACGCCGGAGTATCGCGATTAATTCCCCGGTACTTTGTGCCGAAAGCAATTCATCAATAACGTCGTCTTCACAGAGCATTTCACTCAACGCCTGAATTGCCTCAATATGTGAATCAGAATCTTTGGCGGCCAGCCCGATAAGCAGATTGACCGGCGGACTGTCTTTCTCAAAGCTCACGCCTTCGCGCAATAATGTCAGGCTTAGCGCAGTTTTCAGTGCACCGCATTCCGGCCTCGCATGCGGCATCGCAATATGCGGCGCCAGTAAATAATAAGGCCCGATATCAGTCGTGGTTTTCTTAATGGCTTCGATATATTCCGAGGTGATATATCCATTATTAAATAAGCTTTCCATGGATAAATCTATCGCCTGCGACCAGTTTCTGGCAGAAGGATAAATGGCGATACTTTCATGATCGAAAAAATCCATTAATGACGACATAGAATCTCCTTATCGGACTTATTAATAAACATCTCATGAGAGAATATATTTTTGCTGCCACTTTCATATTCAGAAGCATATTCTCAGCCTGTCATTTAATCAAACAGGCATAAAAATGTGATCGAGATTAAATAACGAAGAGTTGGTGGAATAAAGTGAGACATTAATCACACGCAAAATACCTAACTCATGAATTATTAAAAATTACAACAAGCTTTTTGTGATTGAACTAGCAAATTATACTTTAATATTATTCTCAATATTTGTGATGCATTTCAAATAAAGGGGGTTGCTTTGAGTTCCGGAAATAAAAAAAAGCCACGCATCACGGCGTGGCTTTCGGGATTTCTGATTGGCTCACTCAGTTGCTGAAATCGCCCTGCGCGACTTTCTGCGCCTGGAGCAATGTCTGCTGTTTGCCGACCAGATTCGACATCATGGTGTTGTACTGCGTCGCCTGTTGCTGCGTCGGGAACTGCACGCCGCCGTTTGCGAATGCCACCTGAGGCCCCTGCTGTTGCAGGAAATCACCTACGGAGACGATATCCTGCGTGAAGCTTTGCAGCGCAGGCACCAGCGGGGTCAGCACATTTGCAGGCTGAGTCACCACGGTGCTATAGACCTGGCCGTAAACGGCTTTCAGATCATCAGGCTGTTTGAGGCCCGCCATCGCGGTATCGGCTTTGGTTTTCGAATCGCGCAGTTGTGCATTCATCATACTCAGCGTGCTGGCGGCCTGTTGCAGCGCACTACGCTGGGTCATGTAATCCTGCGGCGTGCGCACCTGACCAATCGCGTTAACTACCGGCACAAAGCTGCCTTCAACGGCACCTTTCATCTGACGGGAGAATGACAGAATGATGCCGTAGTCATTCGCGTAATTACCAAAACGTTGCTTCTGATCTTCACTCAGCGATGGCAGGTTTTGCCCGCTGCGCATCACGGTATTTTGCAAATAATCGATAAAGGCTTTGCGTTGTTCCGGTTCTTTATCGCCGCATGCAGTGAGCTGAAACACTACCAGCAGTGCGATAAACGGCGCCAGCCAGCGAGAAAATGCACCGCTTCTGATCCCTACAGCCATGAGTCCTGACTCCTGATTTCAATGTTCTTTGCCGGCGAATTCCGTGCCGATGCTGTGCGTCCATGCGGGGTATAGGATAGAACATCTGGGGGGGATGTGATACTTAAGGCTGCGCCTTAAAATCCCTTTTTTTGCGCATAACCGCGCGACTTGTGTGCTTTGACGGTGTACAGACACTTTTTAAAATCTGATCGAGAAAATTTCGGTTTCTCAATAATTGCGATCATTTAACTCCCTGCGCCGAAACCGCCCAGAGGAGGAAAGTGCTTTTCCTCCTCTGGACTCCTCCACGCTTTTTTACTGCGCGCTACCGCTCGCTGGCTATGTTTCAGAAGCCACCGCTATTGCCGCGAAAACTTGCCGCTACGCGGTTCCTTCGTATCGGTATTCGAGCCTTGCGGTCTCGAAACTCTCACTCAGCAAGTATCCTGAAAGCGGCTGGAGGCTTTTTAAGTCAAAGGAAGCTTTGAGAATCAGCCAGTAAGGTTGTGCTTTAGAAAGCCAGTGGCCGCTTTCAAAAATCACGCCGGAGGAGTGGTGGAAAACCGCGTGTCTTTTTACGCGGGTTGTAGCCCGAACGTAGGGAACCGCGAAGCAGCGGGATTTTGCGGCAATAAGAGGAGTATCTGAAACATAGCCAGCGAGCGGCAGCGCGCAGTAAAAGAGCGTGGAGTCCAGAGGCCCGCGCGATTGCGGGTCTCTGGGCCAGTGTGGGCGGCGAGCCCACGACTTTGACTTTAGAAAAGTTGCTTACTTACTGAAGCAGAGAAATATCCGCCACTTGTAAGAACAACTCCCTCAGCTTGGAGAGCAACGTCAACCGATTGATTCGAATCGCCTCGTTCTCATCCATCACCATCACGGTGTCAAAGAACGTATCCACGGTTTCACGCAGGGCTGCCAGCTCGACCAGCGCTTCTTTGTACTGACCGGCAGCAAACAGCGGCTCTAGTTTGTCGCGCAGAACCACCAGATGCGTCGCCAGTTTCAGCTCGGCAGGTTCTTTCAGCACGGAGGCGTGAACGTGATCAAGCAGAACGTCGGTGGATTTCGCCAGGATGTTGGAAACGCGTTTGTTGGCCGCAGCCAGCGTTGCCGCTTCATCCAACGTACGGAAGTAGCTCACCGCTTTCACACGGGCGTCGAAATCAGCCGGTTTGGTTGGACGACGCGCCAGCACGGCCTGAATGGTATCGACCGCGTGACCTTCTTCCTGATACCACGCGCGGAAACGACCGAGCATGAAATCAACCACCTCATCGACAACCTTGGCGTTAGTCAGCTTGTCGCCGTACAGGCGCACCGCTTCTTCGGTCAGGGTTTGCAGATCCAGAGACAGGTTTTTCTCAACGATGATACGCAGCACGCCCAGCGCTGCACGGCGCAGTGCGAACGGGTCTTTATCGCCTTTCGGATGTTGACCGATGCCGAAGATACCGGCCAGCGTGTCCATCTTGTCTGCGATAGCCAGCGCACAAGCCACCAGCGATGCCGGTAATTCGTCGCCCGCAAAGCGTGGCTGGTACTGTTCGTTCAGCGCAACCGCGACTTCTTCCTGCTCGCCGTCGTGACGCGCATAGTGCATGCCCATCACGCCCTGCGTGTCGGTGAATTCGAAGACCATGTTGGTCATCAGATCACATTTGGACAGCAGACCCGCGCGTTTTGCATTTTCAACGTTGGCACCGATTTTCCCGGCAATCCAGCCAGACAGCGCCTGAATGCGATCGGTTTTGTCACGCAGCGTACCCAGCTGTTTCTGGAACAATACGGTTTCCAGACGCGGCAGGTTATCTTCGAGACGTTTTTTGCGGTCAGTGTTGAAGAAGAATTCCGCATCAGCCAGACGCGGGCGAACCACTTTCTCGTTACCTGAAATGATTTGCTGCGGATCTTTCGATTCGATGTTAGCCACAAAGATGAAGTTCGGTAGAAGTTTGCCTGCGGCGTCGTACACCGGGAAATACTTCTGGTCGCCTTTCATGGTGTAAACCAGCGCTTCAGCCGGAACTGCCAGGAATTTCTCTTCGAATTTAGCAGTCAGAACCACCGGCCATTCCACCAGAGAAGCCACTTCTTCCAGCAGGCTTTCGCTCAGATCGGCAATACCGCCAATCTCTTTCGCCGCTTTCTCAGCATCCTGTTTGATGATGGCTTTACGCTGCTCGTAATCCGCAATGACTTTGCCGCGTTCCAGCAGAATTTGCGGGTACTGTTCGGCGTTGTCGATAGTGAATTCCGGCTCGCCCATGAAACGGTGGCCGCGAAGGGTACGCGCAGAATCGATACCGAGGATTTTCGCCGGGATCAGTTCGTCACCTAACAGCAACGTCACGGTGTGAACCGGACGCACAAACTGCACGTCGGAATCGCCCCAGCGCATCAGTTTTGGAATCGGCAATTTGGACAAAGATGTCGCGATCATCGCCGGCAGCAGTTGTTGCGCGCTTTCGCCTTTGACGTGCGCGCGGTAAACCAGCCATTCACCTTTGTCGGTGACCAGACGGTCAGCCTGATCGACGGTGATGCCGCAACCACGAGCCCAGCCTTCTGCGGCTTTGCTTGGTTTGCCTTCTGCATCAAACGCCTGCGCCACAGCGGGGCCGCGTTTTTCAACTTCGCGATCGGCCTGTGATTCATGCAGCCCGAAGACTTTCAGCGCCAGACGGCGCGGTGCAGCAAACCATTTTACGTCACCGTGTGGCAGATTCGCCGCATCGAGTTCCGCAATCAGGTTAGCGGCAAAGGATTCAGCAAGGCTGCGCAGAGCCTTCGGTGGCAGTTCTTCCGTGCCGATTTCCACCAGAAAAGTTTTTTCAGTCATGGCTGTTTCTCACTTCTCGTTCTTTTTGCACATCGGGAAGCCCAGCACTTCGCGGGAAGCGTAATACGCTTCAGCTACCGCTTTAGTCAGGGTACGGATGCGCAGAATGTAGCGCTGACGTTCAGTCACAGAAATCGCTTTACGCGCGTCGAGCAGGTTGAAGCAATGTGCAGCTTTCAGGATGCGCTCGTAAGCAGGCAGTGCCAGCGGCTTTTCGAGAGCCAGCAGGGTTTGCGCTTCTTTCTCGTGCTGTTCAAAACAGGTGAACAGGAAATCGACATCGGCGTATTCGAAGTTATAGGTGGATTGCTCCACTTCGTTTTGATGGAACACGTCGCCGTAAGTCGTTTTGCCCAGCGGACCGTCGCTCCAGACCAGATCGTAAACGCTGTCCACGCCCTGGATGTACATCGCCAGACGCTCAAGACCGTAGGTGATTTCACCGGTCACAGGTTTACATTCCAGGCCGCCGACCTGCTGGAAGTAAGTGAACTGTGTCACTTCCATACCGTTCAGCCACACTTCCCAGCCGAGACCCCAGGCGCCGAGTGTCGGGTTTTCCCAGTTATCTTCTACGAAGCGGATATCGTGGACAAGCGGGTCAAGCCCCAGCTCTTTCAGGGAACCGAGGTACAATTCCTGAATATTTTCCGGTGACGGTTTGATCATCACCTGGAACTGATAATAGTGTTGCAGGCGGTTCGGGTTCTCACCGTAGCGACCATCGGTCGGGCGGCGGGAAGGCTGAACATAGGCTGCCGCAAAAGGCTCAGGGCCGAGTGCGCGCAGGCTGGTCATCGGGTGCGATGTGCCCGCGCCGACTTCCATATCCAGCGGTTGAACAATGGTGCAGCCCTGCTGCGCCCAATAATCTTGCAGTGTCAGGATCAGGCCCTGAAATGTCTTGGTATCAAACTTTTGCATGTTGGATTCGCACGCGAGAAAGTGGGTTTATAAAGAGTCGGACAGTATACCCGCTGAACGGAAGATAATCACACAACAGATCCCTGTGAATTACCTTAAAAACGCCAGTATTCAGCGCTTCTCTGCCAGTTTATAGGCTTCATTGCCCTCACGTTTACCAATCGCGACAACAATAACCACGATTTCCTGATCCTCAACCTGATAGACCAGACGGTAGCCGAGGCTCTTCAATTTAATTTTATACCGGTTAGTTTTTGGGCCGCATAAACGGGCAGAAACGACGTGAGGATTTTCGAGCCGCTCAGCGAGTTTCTTTTTAAACTGGTCTTTAATGGGAGGTGCCAGCGCCTTCCATTCTTTCAGGGCTGACTTCAGAAAATCGATTTTATAAGTCATCCAGTGTCAGCCTTATCCTTTCTTCGCCCTGCCGCGCATCCATTATGCGGTTCAGTTCCACGTCTTCTGCAAGACTCAGGAAATAGGCGTAGACCTCTGGTGGAACACAATAAAAGGCCGGTTCATTGCGGTTAAGGATCGCCACGGCTTCACCTTCTCCGGCGGAGAACGTCCCCATCGGATCACGTTTTAGCTCGGTAATACTGGCGGCTGAGGAAGTGAGTATTTCAAACGGCATAGCTTTTCTCCTGTCACACTATGCCGTTATTATAGCCTTAAAAGCATCTTTAAAAGCACCCTTTAAGATGCTTTTAAAATCTTGCGCTGATCCCCGCGTTGTAGGACGTTTGTTCGCCGGAATCCAGGCCGGTGGTCTGGGAGACGGCGGCGAAGGCGGAAATGCTGTGGGTGATCTGGACGTTGGCGCCCACGGTCATGTCGACCCAGTCGTCGTCCTGCTCGCCGGTGGTGCGGCTAAAATGCGTGCGGGTGGATTTGATGGCGCCGGTCGCGGTATAGGTTTTGTCGCCGAACTGGCGGTCATACGTGACCTGCGCATACGGATTCACGATGCCCAGCTCTGCATTCAGACGCCAGCCCAGTGCGCCGATTTGTGAGTGCGAGGTCTGGTCGCCAAAGCGCATCGACGTGCTGTAATTGCCCTTCTCGCTGTAACCCTCAATGCTGCTGTAATCCCAGCTGTACTGCGCCACCGGGCCGGTTTTCAGCACCGGTAAAATCGGGAAATCCCAGCCGGCGGTGACGCGGCCGCCAATCTGCTTACCGTCGGTTTCGCCGCGCTCAGTGCGGGTGGTTGGCCCGAGATTGATGCTGCGGTTGATGTCGTCATAATTCAGCGAGCCGTAGTGGACATCGCCGTTAATCCAGCCGTTTTCGGCGATTTTCACGCCGGTAAACGCCGTCGCCATCCAGCCGCGTGTGCGGTAGCTGTAGTGGTCAGTCGGATCCTGTTTATCGTCGGAACCGGAAATCATCAGCCCCATCATCCAGCGATCGGTCATCTGATAATCCATCCCGATATTGAGCGAATTCGAGGTCAGGGAGCCATCACCCAGCGACGGGTTAATTTTGCTGTCCGCACTTTGCCCGGCGTAACCGCCGAACATGCCGAAGGTTCCGGCGTCGTTATCCTGCGTGCGTAATTGCTGATAACGGCTGTCGAGAATTCCCTGCGTATTTCGCGCCAGCGCCAGAGAGCCCTTATTCAGCGCCGTCGCTTCCAGCGGGCCGTTGAGCACGGACTGCATGTATTCGGCGATCAGCGCGTGCGCCTGCGGTGTCGGGTGAAAATGGTCAGCAAACAGGAAAGATTTGCTGCTGTCGAAACCCGGCAGATTTGACGTACATTCGGAAGCTGAAGTCCCGACCGGGCAAGCAGTGCCCGCCGTATTCGCGAAGCCATACAGCGCCGGATCGGCGATCACTTCATTGAACAAACCGTTAATATCTACGCGCGCAATATTGCCGCCGGTTTTCGCCAGCGCAATATCCTCGGTCGTGTTGTAGGTGTCGGTCAGCCCGCCCGCGACGTCTTTCAGTGCGTCATAAGCAGCGGCCAGCCCTTTCGCGATCACATCCTGAACCAGCGGAATACCTGAACCTTCAGCCGCCGCGGCCGCAAGCGCATTATGAATCGCTTCGGTACGCGCAGCCGCGTCCGGTGTGTTTTGCGCATTCAGATATTGATAGGCCGCTTCCAGCGCCTGCTGCTGAACCGGCAGCAATCCGACCTGAATAATCCCTTCCATCAGAACCGGCGTCAGACCAATATTTGGCACCGTCGGCACAATCACCGTTCCGGCGCCCGCTTTCAGTAAATCGTTTACCTGAGACGCGGCCTGCGTCGCGCTGTTGGTGGCGATATCCAGCGCGTTCAGCGGATTGAGCGCCGCCGCCGCGAGATCGTTACCGCCAATCCAGTGAATATACAGCCCGTTGGGATCGGCTCTGCCGCCAGTCGAGGCCAGATAACTTTTCACCTGATCCTGCGTGGTGTAATCAGAATCCAGTCCCGGCACCGAGACGCCGCCGCCTTCGGCATAGTTCAGCCCGCCTTGTGAAGAGGGTTTTAAGGTCGTGCCGATGTTGTTCGCCAGAATCTCGTCATACAGCTGATGCGTGCTGCTGTCGAAGGTCCAGCGGCCGATATTGCCGGTATCACTCAGACTGTCGCCAAAAACATAAAGCTGATCGTAAGCCTGCGCTGAAGCCTGCGTTCCGAGGCAAAGCGCCACGGCAAATGCGCCCTGCGTCAGCCGTGTTGCGTACTTTTTTGTGCCTGCCATAAACCTGTTTTCCTGAAGTTTCAGCGGCGCATGCCCCTGATTAAATGTAAGGAATTCGTAATGAATGGCTTTAAATATTGTTCAGATCCGACCAGCGTCAAGTTCACGGTGCGCAAATTGCGACGTTGCAGAGTTATCCGAGAAACCACACACTGAAGCCCACGCTTTCAAGGAGAAAACGAGATGACGCGCTGTAGCTGGGTTTCCAAAGAACCGATTTACCTCGATTACCACGATAAAGAATGGGGCGTGCCGGTCAAAGATGGCCGCGAGTTGTTTGAAATGTTGTGCCTCGAAGGCCAACAGGCCGGGCTTTCGTGGATAACCGTGCTGAGAAAGCGCGAAAACTATCGCCAGAATTTTCACGCGTTTGATCCGGTCAAAATTGCCAAAATGACCGACGACGACGTCGAACGCCTGGTGCTTGATGCCGGTATCATCCGCCATAGGGGAAAAATCAAAGCCATTATTGGCAACGCACAGGCTTATCTGGCGATGCAGTCCAGCGGCGAGGACTTCTCAGATTTCATCTGGAACTTCGTGGGCCATCAACCGGTCATCAATAACCCGCTCGGCCCGGAAGGCGTTCCGGCCAAAACGACGGTGTCCGATGCAATGTCTAAAGCGCTGAAAAAGAAAGGCTTTAAGTTTATCGGTTCAACGATTTGTTATGCCTTTATGCAGGCAGCCGGGCTGGTGAACGATCATCAGTCATATTGCTTCTGCCATCCGGCGAATCAGCCGTCATGATCCGCCTTGCGCAGCCCGCCGATCATGAAGCCATTCTGTTGCTCTGGCTGCGCAGTTCTCTGATATCACACTCTTTTATTGCCGAATCCTATTGGATTGAAAGCCTGCACATGGTGAGGGAAGATTTCCTGCCTAAAGCCCGGACCTGGGTTGAGTGTGACGAAAAAGGTCATATCGGCGGGTTTATCAGCGTGCTGAATCAGCAGTTTATCGGCGCGCTGTTTGTGGAAGAAAGTCGCTACGGCGACGGCACCGCGCAACGTCTGATGGCGGCGGTCAAAGAGGAATATCCGGTTCTGCTGCTCGAGGTGTATCAGCAAAACCACCGTGCGATGGCGTTCTACCGTAAGGAAAACTTTGAGATCACCGCCGAAACTCGTCACCCCGGCACCGACATGCCTACCTGGATCCTCCGCTGGTTGCAGCCCTTTTCCGAATAAGTTCCCAAAATCCGCAAAAATACAAAAACAGATAACCGGAATTCTCCTACTGCTTAACGCCTCGAAATTGCGCATAAAGAGCGCCAGAACGCCGCAGGGCTGAACTCTGCCTGTTGCATTTGTTTATGTTTTGACACCTTTTTCTGTGCAACTTGCCGTGAAAAGAGCAGTCATAATGCCGCAGTAAAGTTCTGAAAAATAAACATCCAGAAAGGAATTACGATGAATAAAAGACTTCTAGTGGTTGCGGGCGTGCTGTGTGTGACGATGGGCCTTTCCGCCTGTACCACCAACCCTTACACCGGGGAATCAGAAGCCGGAAAATCCGGCATTGGCGCGGGCATCGGTGCCGCACTCGGCGCGGGCGTCGGCATGCTTTCCTCCTCTAAACACGATCGCGGCAAAGGCGCGCTGATCGGGGCGGCAGCAGGTGCTGCACTGGGCGGCGGTGCGGGTTATTACATGGATGTGCAGGAATCTAAACTGCGCGACAAAATGAAAGGCACAGGCGTCAGCGTGACCCGTCAGGGCGATAACATCGTGCTGAATATGCCAAACAATGTGACCTTCGACACCAACAGCAGCACGCTGAAACCGGCAGGCGCGAACACGCTGACCGGCGTGGCGATGGTACTGAAAGAGTATCCAAAAACCGCCGTGAACGTCGTCGGTTACACCGACAGCACAGGTACACGCGCGCTCAACATGAAGCTTTCGCAGCAACGTGCTGACGGCGTGGGCAGCGCGCTGATCACGCAAGGCGTTGAAGGCAGCCGCGTGCGGACGACCGGCGCAGGCCCGGATAACCCGATTGCCAGCAACAGCACTGAGGCCGGTAAAGCGCAGAACCGCCGCGTGGAAATCACCCTCAGCCCGATGCAGTAATCGCGGTCAGATCCAAAATAAGAACGGAGCCTCAGGGCTCCGTTTTTTCGTTTGTGCTATCCTCCGCCAAAGAATCCTCCCTTATTTGTGCAACGGAAATCAGTATGTCGCTGAAAGCTATCGCGAAAGATCTCGGTCTCTCTGTCACCACCGTCAGCCGTGCGCTGAACGGTTACGATGACGTTTCAGCGGATACCAAAGCGCGGGTTCAGGCGGCAGCAGATTTACGCGGCTACCGGCCAAACACCCTCGCCCGCCGGTTGAAAATGGGCAAGATCGACGCCGTCGGGCTGATTTTCCCCTTCACTTCCCATCCGTTAAGCAACTCTGCGTTTATCGAAATGGTCGGCTGTATCACCCGCGAACTGGCGAAATATGAAATCGATTTGCTGCTGGTACCGGACGAACTCGGCACGTTTTCGTGGCGGCGGTTGATCGAAAGTAAACGTGTGGATGCCATGCTGGTGGCGCATACACTGGATAACGACCCGCGCCTGCTGGATTTGCAACAGCGTAATTTCCCGTTTCTGGCGCTGGGGCGTAGCCAGTGTCTGACGCAGGATTACGCCTGGTTTGATTTCGATAACCGCGCCGGAATGCAGATGGCGGTCGATCATCTGGCCGCACTTGGCCACAGCCGTATCGCGTTTCTCGGCGAGAACAATCAGCAGTCGTTTATCGGGCAGCGCCATCAGGGTTATCTTGATGGCTTGCGGGCGAACCATCTTCCGTTCAATCCGGATTACGCGCATAAAGTCAGCCCCAGCCGCCGTGCCGGTTATCAGGCCACGCAGGCGCTGTTGGCGTTACCTCAGCCGCCAACCGCATTGGTCTGCGACTGCAATATGCACGGTGAAGGCGCGGCGCTGGCGTTGCACGAAGCCGGTTTGCTGCTCAGCGGCGGCGTTTCGCTGATTATTTTTGACGGATTACCTTCCGACAGCGTGCCCGATGTCGCCGTCACGGCCGTCCGTCAGGGCACTCGCGAAGCGGTCGGGCTGCAAATTGCCGACATGACGCGGGCGCTGATCCGCAACGAACCCCTGAAGGACTTGCAGGTTCTCTGGCAGCCGGAATTGCAGGCGGGCGTCACCGCACATCCACCACGCTGATAATTCCCCTTTAGATTATTTTTCCACCCTATATCACAAATTTGAACTGTCACATTTCCAATCCGAAACGTTTCGGATCAATAGTTACTCCACAAAATCGCGTTTTATCGCCGCATTTTACCCTTGTGGAGTTGTGACAATATGGAAAACCAGACCGTCCATTTAACCAGTGAACACACCAGCCTGATCGTGCGCTGCACGCCGTTTGCCGAAATCCTTTACTGGGGAAAACGCCTCAGCCAGTTTTCAGCGCAAGACCTGATTTCCCTGAGCCGCGCAGTACCTAATGGCCGAATTGATGTCGATGCACCGGTCAATCTCAGCGCTGATTCTGGCCGCGGTTCGTTCGGAAATCCGGGCGTAGAAGGCCATCGCGACGGTCTTGACTGGTCTCCGGTCTTCAATACGACGGACGTCAGGCATCACGGTAATCAGCTGACCATCACCACCGAAGACCCGATCGCCGGGCTGCAATTTCGCTGTGAACTGCATCTGGATGCCAGCGGTGTTTTGCAGGCACGTAATGCGCTGACCAACCTCAAACCCGGCACTTATCAGCTGACACGTCTGGCCGTTACGCTGCCGCTGCCGGAGCGCGCTGCCGAAGTGATGGCGTTTCATGGCCGCTGGATCAAAGAGTTTCAGCCGCACCGCACCTTGCTGGATCACGGCGGCGTCATTCAGGAAAACCGTCGCGGCAAAACTTCTTCTGAACATTTTCCGGCGGTGATGATCGGTCATCCGGGTTTCAGCGAAGAACAGGGCGAAGTCTGGGGAATGCATCTGGGCTGGAGCGGCAATCATCGCCTGCGGGCAGATATCAAAACCGATGGCCGCCGCGTGGTGCAGGCTGAAGCCCTGTATTTCCCCGGCGAACAGCGCCTCGAAGAAGGAGAAACGCTGGAAACGCCGTGGCTCTACGCCAGTTATTCCGCCAGCGGCCTGAACCGCATGAGCCAGCAGTTTCACCGGTTTGTCCGTGAACAGATCCTGCGCTTCCCGGTGGAAAAACCGCGTCCGGTACACCTCAATACCTGGGAAGGCATCTATTTCGATCACGATCCCGGTTACATCATGCAGATGGCGACAGAATCTGCGGCGTTAGGCGTTGAACGCTTCATTATCGACGACGGCTGGTTCCGCGGGCGCGATCATGACCGCGCCGCGCTGGGCGACTGGTATCTCGACGAGTTGAAATACCCGAACGGGCTGAAACCGGTGATTGACCATGTCAAAAAACTCGGCATGGAATTTGGTATCTGGGTTGAACCGGAAATGATTAACCCGGATTCGGATTTATACCGCGCACATCCGGACTGGCTGCTGGCGTTGCCGGGTTATCAGCAACCGAGTGGCCGCCATCAGTTCGTGCTCGATCTGAATAATCCGCAGGTCTTTGATTATCTGGTAGAACGCATGAGCTGGCTGCTCGGCGAGCACGACGTGGATTACGTGAAATGGGACATGAACCGCGAAATCGTTCAGCCGGGGCATGAAGGCCGCGCGGCGCTGACAAACCAGACGCAGCAGTTTTATCGCCTGCTCGATGTACTCGGCGAGCGCTTCCCGCACATTGAGTTTGAATCCTGCGCCTCCGGCGGAGGGCGCATTGATTTTGAGGTACTCAAACGCAGCCACCGTTTCTGGACATCGGACAACAATGACGCGCTGGAGCGACAGAAAATTCAGCGTGGCATGAGCTATTTCTTCCCACCGGAAGTGATGGGATCGCACATCGGCAACAAGCTGTGCCACGCCACCTCGCGCCAGCACAGCATTGCGTTTCGCGGCCTGACGGCGCTGTTCGGACACATGGGCATTGAGCTGGATCCGGTGAAAGAAGGCGAAACAGAACGCGCCGGATTCGCGAAATACACCCGGCTGCATCAGCAACTTCGGCCATTGCTGCACAGCGGCGATGTGTACCGCGTCGACAGCCATGACGATTCCATGCTGATTAACGGCGTGGTTGGCGAAAACGGCGATCGCGCGGTGTTTCTGGTCAGCCAGCTTGCGATGCCGACCTGGTCATTACCGGGAACGCTGCGGGTGCCGGGGCTGAACCCAGACGCCCGTTATCGCGTCACGGTACTGGATGAACCGGCATTGCTGGCAGGCGGCGGAAGCGGCCATACCATGCGCGTGCAACCGGCATGGCTGCACGAATCGCCGGTGATGAGCGGTGAATGGCTGGCGAACGCCGGGCTGACATTGCCGGTGCTGGATCCTGAAAGCGCCCTGCTTCTGGGCTTCGAAGAAATCAGATAACAAAAATAACGCCGGTACGCAGGTGCCGGTTTTCATGGTTTCGGCAAGGAAATCACTATGAACCCGACACAAACGTCCGATCGCTGTTTCTATAAAAAAAATACCAACTTCTGGATATTTGGCGCCTATTTCTTCCTCTATTTCTTCATTATGGCGACCTGTTATCCGTTTTTACCGATCTGGCTTTCAGATATTATCGGCCTGAGCAAAACGGAAACCGGCATCGTATTCTCCAGCATGTCGCTGTTTGCGATTCTGTTTCAGCCCGTTTTCGGCGTTATTTCTGACAAGCTCGGCCTTAAAAAACATCTGCTGTGGATTATCGCAGTGCTGCTTTTCCTGTTTGCGCCGTTCTTTATTTACGTCTTCGCCCCCCTGCTGAAAATCAATATCGTGCTCGGCGCGATACTCGGCGGCGCGTATATCGGCTTCGTTTTTGCCGGGGGCTCCGGCGCAACCGAAGCGTATATCGAAAGGGTCAGCCGCAACAGCGCCTTTGAATACGGTAAGGCGCGGATGTTCGGCTGTTTTGGCTGGGGGATTTGCGCCTCGACCGCAGGCGTGTTGTTTAACATCAACCCGAATATCGTGTTCTGGATGGGGTCCGGCGCGGCGCTGATCCTGATGGTTCTGCTGCTGATTTCCCGTCCGCAGGAAAACAAGAATGCCGTGGTGATGGATAAACTCGGTGCCAATCAGCCGCAATTTTCGCTGAAAACGGCGGCGTTGCTGTTGAAAGAACGCAAATTGTGGATGCTGATTTTGTACGTGATCGGCGTCGCCTGCGTCTACGACGTATTTGATCAGCAATTCGCCACGTTCTTCAAAACCTTCTTTGCCTCACCGCAGCAGGGCACGGAAATGTTCGGCTATGTCACCACCGCGGGCGAGCTGTGCAACGCGCTGATCATGTTCTGTTCGCCGTGGATTATTAACCGCATCGGCGCAAAAAATACGCTGCTGCTGGCGGGCACCATTATGTCGATCCGCATTGTCGGCTCGTCATTTGCGACCACCGCCATCGAAGTCATTTTGCTGAAAATGCTGCACGCGCTGGAAGTGCCGTTCCTGCTGGTCGGCGTGTTCAAATACATCACGCAGATTTTTGATGTCCGGTTCTCGGCGACCATTTATCTGATCGGGTTTAACTTTGCCAAACAGCTGGCGGCGATTTTCCTTTCGGCGTTCGCTGGCAGTTTGTATGACCGCATCGGGTTCAGCGATACCTATCTGATCCTTGGCGGCATTGCCTTTGGCGTCACCATCATTTCCGCGTTTACGCTGAGTAACCGGCCGGAGAAACAGGCGGTTCCGGCGGCCAGACCGGCGGAAGGATTGCGCTGAGTAACGGATGCAGCCTTTCGTCACTCTGTGCTAGTCTCCGTGGGACAAGCATGACGGGAGAAAGGTTGTGAGCAAAAAACAGGAGCCGGGCGCACCGGTACGCGCCACGATACGTGATGTCGCCAGCGCCGCGAAAACGGGTAAAACCAGCGTTTCACGTTATCTCAACGGTGAAAAAGACCTGCTGTCCGACGCGTTAAAAGAGCGCATCGGACGGGCGATCGCCCTGCTCGATTATCAGCCCAGCCAGATGGCGCGCAGCCTGAAAAGCGGCCAGACGCGTCTGATTGGGCTGATTATTGCCGATATTACCAACCCGTATTCCGTTGAAGTCATGCGCGGCGTCGAAGCCGCCTGCCGTCAGCAAGGGCTGACTCTGCTGGTGTGTAACACCAATAACGAGCTCGATCAGGAAAAACATTACCTGCAATTGCTCAGCAGTTATCGCGTGGACGGCATTGTCGTGAACGCCGTCGGCATGCGTGAAGCAGCGATTTCCACACTGCAACAGGCCAATTTACCGATGGTGCTGATCGACCGCAAAGTCGCGAATTTCGCCTGTGATGTGATCGGCCTGAACAACGTCGAAGCCACGCAGATGATGACCGATCACCTTCTGCAACAGGGTTTCGACGCTCTGCTTTTTATCAGCGAACCCGCCACTATTAATACCCGTTTCGACCGTCTGCGTACTTTCCTCCAGCGCATGCAGCAGTCGCCGCAGCACGTCGCCGAACAGGGTGAGATTGAGATTTCGAATACCGACGGACTGGATAATCTGCTGCGTGAATTTATTGCCCGCCATCCCGACAAACGAAAAGCCGTAATGTGCGTGAACGGTACGCTCACATTGCAGGTCGCGCGCGCCATGCGACGGCTGGGGATTGTCTGGGGGCAGGACATCGGTTTGTCCGGTTTTGACGAACTGGTCTGGGCCGAACTGGCAGGCGTCGGGATCACCACGCTCAAACAGCCGACCTACGAAATGGGCGTGGCCGCGCTCGGCCAGCTGGTCGCGCGGATACAGGGAAATACCGATCCCGTTAAAGACCTGGAATTCTCCGGCGAGCTGATTGCACGCGGTTCCACGGCAGCGCGCTGATTCTTTTTCCTCCGTTTTCTGCCCCGTTCTTCGTGAGCGTGATCATATTTTTGGCCTTTTGTCCTGTTGATTGGAACCGGTTCCAATTAGGTTGTATAAAACGAAACAAAACATTAACAACATCTCCAACTGCCGTTTGTTTTACTAAAATGATGTTTTGGATTTGATCGCCTGCGCCGCCGCAGTGGCGCGTTTACCAGGATACACACGCATGAAAAGAGAAGTCGTCATTGTCACCGCCGCTTACGGAAACAGCGTGGTGAAGGCCCTTGGCGGTCAGGCCGCGCTGCTTTCCATCATTGCAGACGCGCAGGCAGACGGTGTGGAAATTCGTCGTGAATTGTTCAGCGAGCAGGATCTGGATGCCCTGCCCGAACTGGCGGAAAACATTAAGCGCCACGGGCTGTTTTCGGTCTATTCGGTGCCTTTCCCGCTGTTCATTTCGGGCGGTAAACTGAATCCGGATGCAAAAAAGTATTTTTCCGAAGCACATGTGTTAGGTGCCCGCACCATTAAGTTTTCGCTGGGCGAATTTGAACCCGGTGCAGATCTGACGCCATTGCGCGTACTGCTGGATTCTCAGACCGTCAGACTGGTGGTGGAGAATGACCAGTCGAGCGATTGCGGAATTTTGTCGCGCATTAATGCCTTTGCGTTTGCGGCGGAATCACTGCATCTGCCGCTGAGCCTGACGTTTGATACGGCGAACTGGCTGTGGGTGGGACAGGATCCGACCGCAGCCGCTGAACGCCTGGCGCGCCATGTGGGTTATGTGCATGTGAAAGCGGCGGAACAGCGAGACGCAAAATGGCACGCCGTGGCGCTCGATAATAGCGACGGCAGCTGGGAACCGCTGTTAAGACTTTTACCTCAGGATGTGCCGCGCGGCATCGAATTCCCGCTGGAAGGGGATGACCTGACCGCCGTGACGCGTTATTACACCGAACTGCTGCGTCAATAATTCTGATACTTCATCAGGAGAAATCGCCATGAAACAGCCCGGGATCGCCGCCCGCCGGTGGTGGTACATCATGCCGGTCGTGTTTATCACGTACAGCCTGGCCTATGTCGATCGCTCGAATTTCAGTTTCGCATCGGCGGCGGGCATCAATGATGATCTCGGCATCACCAAAGGCATGTCGTCCCTGCTGGGCGCGCTGTTTTTCTTAGGTTATTTTTTCTTCCAAATCCCCGGCACGATTTATGCCGAACGGCGCAGCGTTAAAAAGCTGATTTTCTGGTGCCTTTTGCTGTGGGGTGGGTTCGCCTCGCTGACCGGTGTCGTCACTGATATTCCGATGCTGGCCGTGATCCGTTTCGCGCTGGGCGTGGTGGAAGCCGCGGTCATGCCCGCGATGCTGGTGTATATCAGCAACTGGTTTACGAAGTCCGAACGCTCGCGCGCCAATACGTTTCTGATCCTCGGCAATCCGGTCACGGTGCTGTGGATGTCAGTGCTTTCCGGCTATCTGATTAAGTCGTTCGGCTGGCGGGAGATGTTTATTTTCGAGGGCATTCCGGCGGTGATCTGGGCGATTATCTGGTGGTTTACCGTCAAGGATAAACCCGAAGAAGTCAGCTGGCTGAGCAGTCAGGAGAAGAGAGCGCTGGCCGAACAGCTGGAAAAAGAGCAGAAAAGTATTCAGGCGGTGGGCGGTTATCGCGACGCTTTCCGTTCGCGGAACGTCATTTTCCTTTGCCTGCAATATTTCTTCTGGAGCATCGGCGTGTACGGCTTTGTATTGTGGCTGCCGTCGATTTTGCGCGACGGGAAATCGATGGGCATGGTCGAAGCGGGCTGGCTGTCGTCCGTGCCGTATCTGGCGGCCACTATCGCCATGATTCTGGTGTCGTGGGCTTCTGACAAAATGCAAAACCGCCGGTTATTTGTCTGGCCGCTTTTACTGGTCGGCGCACTGGCATTCTTTGGTTCATGGGCCGTTGGCACAAACAATTTCTGGCTTTCGTACAGTTTACTGGTGGTCGCTGCCGCGGCAATGTATGCCCCGTATGGCCCGTTTTTCGCCATCATTCCTGAAATGCTGCCGAAGAATGTTTCCGGCGGCGCAATGGCGTTAATCAACAGCCTTGGAGCGCTTGGCTCGTTCTTTGGTTCCTGGTTTGTCGGCTATCTGAACGGTAATACTGGCAGCCCGGCAGCCTCCTTTATTTTTATGGCCGTGTCGTTACTGGTTTCTGCAGGATTAACCCTGCTGGTAAAACCGCGACAATCTGAAATGAAACAAAAAGAAGTTTCCTTAACCTGAGGGAGTTGTAATTGATGAAGCCGTCTATCGTTGTGTATAAGAAACAACCCGCAGACCTGCAACAACGCCTGGAACAGCATTTCGCCATCACCCAATTTGATGACATCACTGAAGAAAACCGTGCGCAGGTTTTAGACGCATTGCAGAACGCAGAAGGGTTGCTGGGCTCAGGCGGGCGGGTGGATAAAGATTTGCTGGATCACGCGCCGCGCCTGCGCGCCGTTTCCACCAGCTCCGTAGGCTACGATAATTTTGACGTCGCAGAGCTGACGCGTCGTGAAATCCCGCTGATGCACACCCCGACCGCGCTGACCGATACGGTCGCCGATACCGTGATGGCACTGGTGCTGGCGACTGCCCGCCGCGTCGTGAATCTGGCCGAACGTGTGAAAGCGGGCGAATGGACGCAAAACGTCGGCCCGGACTGGTTCGGCATTGATGTTCACCACAAAACCATGGGCATCGTTGGTATGGGCCGCATCGGCCTGGCGCTCGCGCAACGTGCGCATTTCGGTTTTGATATGCCGATTCTGTACAACGCACGCAGTCAGCATACCGAAGCGGAAGAGCGTTTTGGCGCACGCAAATGTGAGCTGGACGAACTGCTGGAGAAATCAGATTTCGTCTGTATTCTGCTGCCTATGACCAAAGAGACGTTCCATCTGATCGGCAAGGAACAACTGGCGAAAATGAAGTCCAGCGCCGTGCTGATCAGCGCCGGTCGTGGTCCGGTCATTGATGAACCAGCGCTGATTGAAGCGCTGAAAGACGGGACGATTTATGGTGCCGGGATGGACGTGTTTGAGAAAGAACCGTTGCCGAAAGATTCCCCGCTGCTGAGCCTGCCCAACGTGGTGGCGCTGCCGCACGTGGGTTCAGCGACGCATCAGACCCGCTACGATATGGCGGCCTGCGCGGTGGATAACCTGATCGCCGCCCTGAATGGCGACGTTAAACAGTTCTGCGTGAATCCGGAAGTTCTCAGAAAGTAATCCCTTCCTTTCCTTCCCTTTCAGTTGTTTTGAAGGGGAAGGACAATTCAAAACCCCGTGGTCGGATTGCACTGCTTTGCCTCAGGCGTTATGGTGGGCATCACATTTCGATAACATACAAAGCTTTCTATGACGTTTTCTGCTTTCGGTGACAAATTTACCCGTTTTTCAGGCATTACCCGCCTGATGGGCGATATGAATGACGGTTTACGCACACCAGGTGCTGTGATGTTGGGCGGCGGTAATCCGGCGCAGATCCCTGAGATGCAGGATTATTTCCAGACGCTGCTGACGGAAATGCTGGCCGAAGGCAAGCTGACCGAAGCGCTGTGCAATTACGACGGCCCGCAAGGCAAGGACGTGCTGCGTCACGCACTGGCAGAAATGTTGCAGAAAGAACTCGGCTGGCAGCTCGATGCGCAAAATATCGCGCTGACGAACGGCAGCCAGAGCGCCTTCTTCTATTTGTTTAACCTGTTCGCAGGACGCCGCGCCGACGGCAGCATGTCGAAAGTGCTATTCCCGCTGGCCCCGGAATATCTGGGTTACGCAGACGCCGGGCTCGACGAAAATCTGTTTGTTTCCGCCAAACCGAATATCGAACTGTTGCCCGAAGGCCAGTTCAAATATCACGTCGATTTTGATCATCTGAATATCACCGATGACATCGGCCTGATCTGCGTTTCACGCCCAACCAATCCGACCGGCAACGTGATTACCGACGAAGAGCTGATCCGCCTCGATGCACTGGCGCAGCAAAAAGATATTCCGTTATTAATCGATAACGCCTATGGCGTGCCGTTCCCAGGTATCGTATTTACCGACGCAACACCGCTGTGGAATCCGAATATTATTCTGTGCATGAGCCTGTCGAAACTCGGCCTGCCGGGTTCTCGCTGCGGCATCGTGATTGCCGATGAGAAAATCATCAAAGCGATCAGCAACATGAACGGGATTATCAGTCTGTCGCCCGGCAGCGTCGGGCCTGCCATCGCCACAGAAATGATTGCCCGTGGTGACCTGCTGAAGCTGTCAGAAAACGTGATCAAGCCGTTTTACTCTCAGCGCGTGCAGGAAACCATCGCCACGCTGCGCCGCTATCTGCCGGAAGAGCGTTGCCTGATCCACAAACCGGAAGGCGCGATTTTCCTGTGGCTGTGGTTTAAGGATCTGCCGATTACTACTGAAGTGTTGTATCAGCGCCTGAAACAGCGCGGCGTGCTGATGGTGCCGGGGGATTATTTCTTCCCGGGGCTGGAGCATCCGTGGGCACACACGCATCAGTGCATGCGCATGAACTACGTGCCGGACGCCGAACAGATTGAACGCGGCGTGAAAATTCTGGCGGAAGAAGTCGAGAAAGCGCACGCCGAAAATTAATTTTTCCGGGCGACTGGCATAAGAAAACAGGAGGGCATTTGCCCTCCTGTTTTCGTTTTTACCAACCGTGCCGGATTACGCTGTCTGATTCTCCAGTGCAGGTTTCTCGGTGCCGATCGCAATTTTCTGTGGCTGCAAAGCTTCCGGTACGTCACGCACCAGATTGATGTGCAGCAGGCCGTTTACAAACTCGGCGGCCGACACATGCATGTGCTCTGCCAGCGTGAAGCTCAGGGTGAAAGGCTTAATCACTAACCCCTGATGCAAATACTCCACTTTTGTTTCCTGCTGAGCCGGAGTGCCGCTGACGGTTAAACGCGGGCCTTCCACTTCAATGTTCAGCTCACTCTGCTGGAAACCGGCCAGTGCCAGCGAAATGCGGTAATGATTGTCGTCAGACTTCTCAATATTGTACGGAGGAAAAGCCTGATCGCCGCCCTGCATTGAGCTGGCTAATTTATCAAAACCAATCCACTGACGAAGTAATGGGGAAATATCATAATTACGCATGGTGTAACTCCTTCTTTGAAGCGAGATTAATTAATCCGTCGCCCGATTTGGGTGTGACGGTTCAGCCCCCTGACGGCGAGCCTAAACTTTTTCATTTGTGCGTTGTCTTTATAAACGCTTAGCGGATCTCGATACGCCGTGGTTTTGACGTTTCAGGAACGATGCGCTCCAGATCGATATACAGCAAACCATTCGACAAATTGGCCGCTTTAATTTGAATGTGTTCGGCCAGCTGGAATTTGCGTTCGAAATTACGCTCAGCAATGCCCTGATATAAATATGTGCGTTCAGCGTCAGACGGTGCATGCGCGCCTTTGACCACTAACATATTGTCGTGCGCTGTAATGTCCAGTTCAGATTCGGCAAATCCCGCTACTGCGATGGCAATCCGGTAATGGTTTTCGTCAACCAATTCAACATTATAAGGAGGATAGCCGCCACCCTGATTCTGACCCGATTCGATAAGATTAAATAAACGGTCAAAACCAATTGCAGAGCGGTATAGTGGTGATAAATCAAAATTACGCATTACTACTTCTCCTGACATTCAGCGAGTGTATGTATATAGCCTTCCGGATGGGACAGGCTCGCGGCGCAGTTTATATTCACGATCCCTTCCGGCGATCGTTCCCCTGCGTCGTACATTAAAAATGGCGATGAAAGAGAGTATTTCAAGTGGGCATTCGCAAGAAAAAGACAAAAAATTTGTTTTCGTTTGGACTGCGGGCGTCAGAATACAAATATTGCGAGGGCGAAAAGCCAGGGACAGCAGGCGGTTTCCTGCAAGATTTCAAATAGTAATTACACTTAATGGGATCGCAGCCACAGAGCTACAGCTTGCTTTGTTAATTTTTTGTGCTGAGTGGTATAAGTCACTTTGACGTAAAAGCTCAGCCTGACAGCATAAGATGAGTTCTATCATGAAGAAATTTGTATTAACGCCGCTGATGACAGGATGTGTTTTTTTAGCGACGAGCGGCTGTTCCAGCGTCATGAGCCATACCGGTGGCGATACCGGGTATTATTCCGGCGCACGCGCAGATGTAAACATGATGAAAAGCGACGACACCAGCTGGGCGATGACCCCGCTGCTGTTATTGGATTTGCCTTTCAGCGCCTTACTCGATACGGTTTTGCTGCCTTATGATTATTATCGCAGCGGAAAGGTCACGACGCGCGACCGCGTCAAAGCCAGCGAAGAGCACAACATTGCGCTGAGCAACGGGGTCGATATCGATCACGTTCCGCCGATGACCACGACGCCGCGCACGCAGAAATCCTCAACGCATAAATAAAAACTCAGCCTCAGCCTGAGGAAGTGAAACCGGCCAGACCGGCCGGTTAGGTAAAACCTCAGCGGCTGGCCGTCACGAAGATTTGCGCAAATTCCCCTACCTGACGCATAAAAGCTATCTGGCTGCCGTCGGGCGAATACACTACGGCATCCGCGCACGGCGCGATTTCCGTTCTTCCGGTCAGCCGGTCCATTTCTCCGCTTTCCACATCAAGGCGCATCACGCTGTTATCGCATACCAGCGCCACCGATTTTCCGTCCGGGCTCCAGCTAAACGCCGACTGAATTCCGCTGGCCGAATGGCTGATCTGCACCGGTTTGCCGCCATTGGGCGATACCGTCCAGAACTGCACCACGTCTTTTTCATCTTTCATCAGAAACGCAATCTGGCTGCCGTCTGGTGAAGATCGCAACCAGTGACGCGGGTGAGCGGCGATGCCTTTTTCAGTAAACGTAATACGTCGCTGTTTAACACCCGCAGGTGGCGCAGGCAGCGTGTCCGGCGTTCCCTGCAACGGTTTTTCCCCCACCTTCAGGTAATCCGCGTCGTCTTCCGGCAGATCCACCACGAAAATTTCCGGATGCTTTTCTCCGCTGGTGGATAGCGTGTCGCCAATGAAAGCCAGCGCCCGGCGCTGACAATTGCCGTCCGGTTTGAGGTAGCCTTTCTGACCGATCCAGCCTTCTTCATAAGCGCGGTTGATGTCGTCGCTGCCAGGCTGTGGCGTCGCGGTGGTTTCACTGACCAGAACGCTGAAATGGCTGCCATCGTATTCGCGGGGATGATGCTTTGGCGGCGTGACAGAGTGTGCAGATAAGGCGACGCCGACGTTGCGTATATCCAGAGCAGGGTTCAGTTCATGCAAAACATGGTCGTTGTAGGTAAAGCTTAGGCAGGAGCCGTCAGGGCTGAAAACATGAACATGCGTGCCGCCACGTAGAGCTCCGGGTGTAAACGGCGCGGTGATGTCCATCGCGTCTAACGTCACGGCCTGCGCGCGCTGCGGCTCAGAGACAATTACACCGCGGCGATGATGGAAATCATACTGCCAGCTTGCGTCCGGGTTTTCCGGGCCATGAATAAACGCATAACGGGCAGGCTGGTCCGGGCTGACAGTCACCACGCCCACATGAGCATTTTCACCGGCGCGATAAAGGACTTCCGTCTCGCCGGTTCTCACATTCACACGCTCAATGGTCGAACCGGTGAAAGAGCCACCGTGCGGACGCACGTCATACACCAACCACTGGCTGTCCGGCGTCCAGACATTAATGTTGGTCAACTGATGCCCGCTGGCATCGGAAGTTAACTGTTTTTCGTTCATGTGTGAAAAAACCCATACCTTATTGGAATGGGCTAAGACTACGACAGGCAGACAGCAGAGACAATCGTCAGATATCGCCGACGCGTTTCACTTCACCCACGAGGAATATATAAGAAATCGCCCCCAGCAAAGCCACGGCGGAAATATAAATTAATGATGGTGCAAAGCCATAATCCTGCGCTAAATATCCGACGACTAAGGGCACGGTAATTCCCCCCAAACCGCCCGCAAGATTAAATACGCCGCCCGTTAATCCGATTAATCGCACCGGAGCAAGAGAGGAAACCAGCGACCAGGTAATTGAGGCAAACCCGTTACCAAAGAAAGCCAGTGCCATTAATATCATTATCCACATCGGATCATTGGTATAATTCGCGCCCATAATACAGGTGGATAACAGGAGCCCGCTGATAATAGGCAATTTGCGCGCAAAGCCAATGGATTTACCGTTGCGAGCCAGTTTGTCGGCCACTAATCCGGATAATAATACGCCAAAGAACGCAGCCAGGAACGGCACGGTCGTCATAAAGCCAGCGGTCAACGCGGCAATGTGTTTTTCCTGTGTCAGATAATTGGGGAACCATGTCAGGAAAAACCACAGCGTGGAAGCCACCGCGAACTGCCCTAAATACACGCCGACCAGTTTGCGGTTAAAAACCAGTTTCCAGTCAGACGCCGTAAACGGCACGGACGTTTTCTTATCCGCTTGCGTATCGCCATCAATTAACCCGCCACCGGCACGGATATGTTCCAGTTCTTCAGCATTCACGCCTTTGCTTTTACGCGGAGACTGGTAAATGCAGAACCACAGCACGGACCAGATAATCCCGATACCGCCGGTGATGATAAAGACCCAGTGCCAGCTCAGCATCTCCTGGATCCAGATCAGCAGCGGCGTCAGGAAAGCTAATCCGACAAACTGACCAGAGGTGTAAAAGCCCACGGCAGATGCACGTTCCTGCTCCGGGAACCAGCTGGTAACCATGCGGTTATTGGTCGGGAAAGCCGGTGCTTCGAACATGCCCGTCACGGCGCGCAGACCAATCAGTGAAGCTAATCCGCCGGCAAAACCCTGAAATAAGGTGGCGATGGACCAGCCTAAAATGGCAATAAAATAGGTGACTCTCGACCCGAATCTGTCGAGAAACCAGCCGCCGGGGATCTGGCAGGCGGTATACGTCCACGCAAAAGCAGAAAATATATAGCCCATCTGCGTTTTGCTAATGCCAAATTCTTCCTGAATATGGGCAGACGCGACGGCCAGATTCGCGCGATCAACATAACAAATCACCACAGTAATAAAGATCATCAGCAAGGTGATATAACGTCTTTTTGTCGGTCTGACTTGTAGGGTGGTATCCATTTTTATTTCCTATTAATGGTTATCCTATAATAACAGGCGTAAGGGTGACTCAGAAATTGCCCTGATTATTTAATGTTTGTAATCACTTAAATCATTACCTTAAATCATTCGAACGTTATCAAGCCGGCAATTGAAAGAATCCCTGGGAGCTTAATTAAATAAGTGACCTTGGTGAATGAAAGAAGCCGACACAGAAAACGTTTGAAAGATGACGGAAATTACCATTCAGCGACGGCACCGTCAGAATAACGCCACAACGGGTTACGCCAGTCAGGAGCATTTTTACTGAGTTCAATCACCAGTTCTTCGTTTATTTCGACGCCTAAGCCCGGTTTATTTAAAGGATAGAAATATCCATCATTCATTTTAAAGTCGTCTTTATTAATAACGTAATCCAGTAATTCAGCACCCTGGTTATAATGAATCCCCATGCTTTGTTCCTGAAGTACGGCATTGCGCGAAACGAAATCAATATGCAGACACGCGGCCAGAGCTATCGGGCCAAGCGGACAATGTGGCGCGAGGGCAACGTCGTAAGATTCTGCCATTGCAGCAATTTTGAAGCACTCGGTAATGCCGCCTGCATGGGATAAATCAGGCTGAACAATCGCCAGGCCACCGTCGGCCAGCACGCGTTTGAAATCGAAGCGCGAGAACATGCGTTCACCGGCGGCAATCGGAATATGCGTTTGTGCGGCAAGGCGCGGATAATATTCGGATTGTTCGGCCAGAACCGGTTCTTCAATAAACAACGGGCGATACGGTTCGAGCTCTTTGATCAGCACTTTTGCCATCGGCGCGCTGACGCGACCGTGGAAATCCAGACCAAATTCAATTTCATTGCCGAACTCAGCGCGGATTTGCGCCGCCTGTGATACCGCGGCATCGACCTGACGGGCGTTTTCGATGATGCCCATTTCTTCGCAGCCATTAAGCTTGAAGGTATCGAAACCAATTGTGCGTAATTTATTAATGCCATCAATAAGTTCAGACGGTCTGTCGCCACCGACCCAGCTGTAGGCTTTGATTTTGTCCCGCACCAGACCGCCCAGAAGCTGATAAACCGGAACGCCCAGCGCTTTGCCTTTGATATCCCACAGCGCCTGATCAATACCGGAAATCGCGCTCATCAGAATCGGACCACCGCGATAGAATCCGCCGCGATACAGCGTTTGCCAGATGTCGTTGATACGCGCCGGATCTTGCCCGATAACATATTCACTCAGCTCATGAACCGCGGCTTCCACGCTGCGCGCGCGCCCTTCAATAACCGGTTCGCCCCAGCCAGTAATGCCTTCGTCCGTCTCAATCTTCAAAAACATCCAGCGCGGGGCTAAGCGGTAGGTGGTCAGTTTGGTGACTTTCATTGCGTTGCATCCTTATAGGCTTTGATAAATGCGTTAGCCTTCTGCGCGGTAGTTTCAGGCGTCTGGCCTGCGCGATACAAATCACTGCCCAGCCCGGCACCGGCGCAACCGGCGTTCAGATAAACTGAAAGGTTTTCAGGCGTGACGCCGCCGACGGCAAATACCGGCACATCCGGCGGTAGTATGGCTTTCAGCGCTTTGATGTAGTCGGGGCCAAAAGCGGAAGAAGGGAAGATTTTCAGCGCCTGCGCACCGGCATCCAGCGCGCTAAATGCTTCGGTGGCCGTCGCGCATCCCGCGCAAACGGTCATGCCCCGTTCAACCGCGCGGCGGATAACGTCCGGGCAGGTGTTTGGCGTGACCACCAGTTTGCTTCCCAGCGAATGCAGTTCGTCGACCTGTTCCGGTTTCAGCACGGTTCCGGCACCCATCAGCGCACGCTGGCCAAAATTTTCGACCGCCAGCGCAATACTTTTTCGCCAGTCCGGCGAGTTGAGCGGTATTTCGATGGCGTCAAAACCGGCGTCGAGCAGCGCCGAAATATGCGTGTTCACTTCCTCAGGGCGGATCCCCCGCAAAATACCGATCAGTGGAATTTCAGTTGCCCATTGCATTCACAATTCTCCTTATACCTGATTGAAAAGCCTGATCGCCGTCGAGGGCCTGCCAGCCAATACCGGCCAGATCGAGCGCCTGTGCGTAGCGGCCAGTTAACAGTGGATTCCCGATAACGGTGATGCGATGTTCACCGCCAAAATGGCTGAGCATCTGCGCGACTTCGCTGCCGATCAGGAGGCCGGAAAGCCAGTCGCTGACCGCCGTTTTCGCCAGCCTGTTCAGCACATGCGCAGCGCGGACTTCAAACAAGCGCCCCGTGATTTCAGGCTGACGAAAACCGGATTCGAGCCCCTGACGGAAGATGTCCGCAGAGTTTTGCTGTTCAGGCAGACCTTTGCCGATCAGCGAATAATTCATCAGGAGATGGTGAAGTTCGCCCGTCATCGCGGTGCGAAAATCACAAATTTTGCTGCCATCGGCATGTACCCATTTACTGTGCGTACCGGGCATCAGATATAAGGAGGTGGGAGATTCGTCATAGGCGCCCAGGAGCTGTGTTTCTTCGCCGCGCATCACGTTGCAGTTATCGTCACGATTGAAGCTGATCCCCGGCACAATCCAGGCTTTTACCGGCAGGGTGGCTTCGACCGGAAAAAGATGCTGACCGAGAGAATCAATATTTACCGGCGCGGAAAGATAAGGAACATCGACCCAGCCAGCGTTACTGCCAATCATGCCCGCCATAATCACGGGCAGATTCAAAGACAGCCACGGCGAAATCACTTCGCTGAAAATCTGCTGAGGCGTGGTGCCGTCCAGCCGGGTGATCCCACGTTCTGAACGGATGTGTGCGGTTAATTTCCCCTGTTGATACAAGAAAGCGCGCAGGTTGGTTGAACCCCAGTCGAGCGCGATATAGCTTGCTGTCATGTAATGTCCTTGAGTCGTTTCGTCGAAGAGGCAATCATTTTCATGGCCGCCTGCTCAGCTGCAATGGCATCCTGGTGCCGGATTGCGTTGAACAATTCCTGATGTTCACGCAGTGTCAGCGGCATATTGCTGTCATCCGGCATGTACGTTCTTTCAAACACCGCCCGTTGTAGCGAGCTGATGGCGATACTCAGTTGCTGTAAAACCGGGTTATGCACCGCGGCCAGCACGGCTTCATGGAAGCGGATATCCGCTTCGTTAAACGCATCGCGATTCTGATGATGGGCAATCATGCTGTTGAGCGCGTCTTCAATGACCGCCAGTTCGCCAGATGTCGCCCGTTCTGCCGCCCAGCGCGCAATGGTCGGTTCGACCAGATTGCGCACTTCGCTCATCGCCGCAATTAAACGCGGGTCGTAATCACTGGCCAGAACCCACTGCAAGACGTCGGTATCCAGGTAATTCCACTGATTACGCGGGCAGACGAACGCACCCCGGTAGCGCTTAATTTCCACTAACCGTTTCGCCGTTAACGAACGCAGCACTTCACGAATGATGTTGCGTGACGTATCAAACTGTTCGCAAAGCTCCATTTCAGAAGGCAGCGCCGCGCCGGGAATGTATTTCCCGCTCACGATTTGCTGCCCCATTTCAATGACAAGACGATCGGTTTTGCTGAGTTCAGATGAGTTCATAAATGCTCCTGGGCTGAAAGAATAAACAATGTACTTTACCGCTCCGGCGCATTCAGGTCTTGGGATTGCTGCACAATCCTGTAATACTTCACTCTCACATTGAGCGCATGGTAGTACCATTTATAATAGTTGTACTACAATTCAGATCACAAAACGGACAACACAGAGATAAAAGCGGGCGGAATTGCGGAAAAAAACGTCAGAAAGGGCGTGAGAGGTTAATCAGAAAGGGAGGAAACAGCGATCACGGCAGAAAGAACGTCCGTTTCCCTTCACAGAAACAGACGATTTTTATCAGGAAAGGAAATTACTGGCCCAGCACAAACTTGTTCACGGCAAACGCCACACCGTCTTCAGTATTGGTTTTGGTGACGAACTGGCTTACGGCTTTTACGCTGTCGAGCGCATTGCCCATCGCGACACCAAGTCCGGCATATTCCAGCATCGCGATGTCATTTTCCTGGTCACCCAGCGTCATGACGTTTTCACGCGGAATGCTCAGTTTTTCGGCCAGCACTTTGACGCCCTCGCCTTTATTCACGCGTTTATCGAGGATCTCCAGGAAATACGGTGAACTTTTCATGACGGTATAGCGATCTTTGGCTTCCTGCGGAAGCTGGCTGATGGCGCGATCCAGCACTTCCGGGTCATCAATCATCATGATTTTCGGGAAGGTCAGGGAGGCATCCATTTCTTCCGCCGGGCAGTACTGAAGCGGAATGCCGGTCGTGAAGGATTCATGCACGCTGAATTTGCTGATATGACGGTTCGCGGTGTAAAGGTCAGTTTTGGTCAGCGCATGGAAATGCACGCCAAGCTCACGCGCCAGTTGCTCAAAGTAGTGATAATCTTCAATTTTGAGGGATATTTCGGCGATCACGCTGCCATCTTTCGCATTGTGAACCAGCGCACCATTATTGGTGATGCAGTAACAACCTTCCTGCTGCAAATCCAGTTCTTTCAGATAACGCTGCACGCCGATAAATGGACGGCCTGTCGCCAGAACGATTTGCACACCTTTCGCACGCGCATCGGATAACGCTTTTTTTACGGCAGGTGTCACTTCATGCTGCGGATTGAGCAATGTCCCGTCCATATCAATTGCAATTAATTCAATAGCCATAGCATCCTCAGAGTTTGAAAAATCTTCCTCAATGCTAAGCGACATGCCGGGCTAAAGCCAGCCAGAATGCGGGGGACAACAGACGAAAAAAAAGCCCGAAGCGGTTTCCCGTTTCGGACTTTTTCAGCAGACCCAATCAGACGTTCATCAGATATCGATATTGGCGGCTTTCAGGGCGTTTTCTTCGATGAAGGCGCGGCGCGGTTCAACCGCATCGCCCATCAGCGTCGTAAATAACTGGTCAGCGGCAATGGCATCTTTCACGGTCACACGTAACATGCGACGTTGCTCAGGATCCATGGTGGTTTCCCACAGCTGATCAGGGTTCATTTCGCCCAGACCTTTGTAACGCTGAATCGACAGACCACGACGGGACTCTTTCACCAGCCATTCCAGCGCCTGCTCGAAGCTGGTCACTGGCTGACGGCGTTCGCCACGTTCGATATACGCATCTTCTTCAATCAGGCCACGCAGTTTTTCACCCAGTGTACAGATTTTGCGGTATTCGCCGCCCTGAATGAAATCAGCATCCAGATCGTAATCGGTGTCTACGCCGTGAGTACGGATACGCAGAATCGGTTCGAAAATCTGGTGCTCGCGGTTTTCACGCACGATGGCACTGTAGCTGCTGCCGTGCTGCTCTTTCTCGTTGAGCAACGCCACCAGCGACTCCATCCACGCCTGAACTTTAGCCTGATCGGCCAGTTCAGTACCGGCCAGCGTCGGCTGATAAACCAGGTTGTTGAGCAGCGCACGTGGATAACGACGTTCCATACGGCCAATCATTTTCTGCACGCTATGATGTTCAGCCACCAGTTTTTCCAGCGGTTCGCCCGCCAGTGCCGGTGCATGCGCGTTGGCGTGCAGCGTCGCACCGTCCATCGCAATGGATATCTGATACTGATCCATTGCTTCGTCATCTTTAATGTACTGTTCTTGCTTGCCTTTCTTCACTTTGTACAACGGCGGCTGTGCGATAAACACATGACCACGTTCAACAATTTCAGGCATCTGACGGTAGAAGAAGGTCAGCAGAAGAGTACGGATGTGTGAACCATCGACGTCGGCATCGGTCATGATGATGATGCTGTGATAGCGCAGTTTGTCCGGGTTGTATTCGTCACGGCCGATACCACAACCCAGTGCGGTGATCAGCGTCGCCACTTCCTGAGAAGACAGCATTTTGTCGAAGCGCGCTTTCTCAACGTTGAGGATTTTACCTTTCAACGGCAGAATCGCCTGGTTCTTACGGTTACGGCCTTGTTTTGCAGAGCCGCCCGCTGAGTCCCCTTCCACTAAGTACAGTTCGGAATGAGCCGGGTCGCGTTCCTGACAGTCCGCCAGTTTGCCCGGCAAACCTGCCAGATCCAGTGCGCCTTTACGACGGGTCATTTCACGTGCTTTACGCGCCGCTTCACGGGCACGCGCTGCGTCGATGATTTTACCGACAACGATTTTGGCGTCTGACGGGTTTTCCATCAGATAATCCACCAGTTTTTCGTTCATCAGCGTTTCAACCGCGGTTTTCACTTCGGAAGAAACCAGTTTGTCTTTGGTCTGAGAAGAGAACTTAGGATCCGGAACTTTTACGGAAACCACAGCAATCAGGCCTTCACGGGCATCGTCACCGGTGGCACTGATTTTGGATTTCTTGCTGTAACCTTCTTTATCCATGTAGGCGTTAAGGGTACGGGTCATCGCCGAACGGAAACCGGCTAAGTGAGTCCCGCCATCGCGCTGTGGAATGTTGTTGGTGAAGCAGTAAATGTTTTCCTGGAAGCCGTCGTTCCACTGCAACGCAACTTCAACGCCGATATCATCTTTCACCGTGGAGAAATAAAATACGGTCGGGTGAATTGGCGTTTTGTTCTTGTTCAGATATTCCACGAACGCTTTGATACCGCCTTCGTAATGGAAGTGATCGTTTTTCCCATCGCGTTTGTCGAGCAAACGGATTGCGACACCGGAGTTCAGGAATGACAGTTCGCGCAGGCGTTTAGCCAGAATGTCATATTCGAATTCGGTGTTATTGGTGAAGGTCTGGAAGCTTGGCCAGAAACGCACCGTGGTTCCGGTCTGATCGGTATCGCCGATCACTTTCAGCGGATCTTGTGGCTCGCCGTGCACGTAAGTCTGGGTGTGCACTTTGCCTTCGCGGCGGATAACCAGCTCCAGTTTTTCCGACAAGGCGTTAACGACGGAAACACCCACGCCATGAAGACCACCGGAAACTTTGTAGGAGTTATCGTCGAACTTACCGCCAGCATGCAGAACGGTCATGATGACCTGAGCAGCAGAAACGCCCTCTTCTTCATGAATGCCGGTAGGAATACCACGACCATCATCCTGCACGGAGACGGAGTTGTCTGCGTGGATCGTGACCTGAATCTCTGAACAATGGCCCGCGAGGGCTTCGTCGATAGCGTTGTCCACAACCTCGAATACCATGTGGTGCAGACCAGTGCCGTCATCGGTATCGCCGATATACATGCCGGGGCGCTTACGCACCGCGTCCAGCCCTTTTAATACCTTGATACTTGAGGAGTCATAAGAATTCGACATCAACGTTTCTCGCTCATTTTTAGTCCTGTGATAGAACGGCTATTTTACCTTGTTCCACGCGGAACATCTTGCCCTTTTCACCCATCATGTCGGTCACTTGTTCAGCGCTTATCGCACTGACAAAAACCTGTGCCTGGGTGGCTTTGAGGCGATCCGCCAGCAACCGACGTCTGTCGGCATCCAGCTCGGAGGCAAAATCGTCAAGAAGATACAGGCAACGCCGCCCGCTCTGTCGGGTGAGAAACTCACCCTGCGCTAACCGGAGCGCGCACATCAGTAATTTCAGCTGCCCACGGGACAGTAAATCTTCCACCGGCGTGCCGTCGGCACGAATGCGGAAATCCGCTTTATGCGGACCTGATGCGGTATAGGTTAAGGCTCTGTCGCGTTCAAAATTACGCTCCAGCAACTCGCCGTACTCGGTTTCCTTGTCCCATCCACGCTGGAAAGAAAAACTGAGGGCGAATTCAGGCAGGAATTGCGCGCAGGTCGCGCTGATATCAGCCGCGATCGCTGCGCTGTATGCCGCCCGCCATTCGCTAATACGCTCGGCTAACGGGATCAGTTCCTGATCCCAGGCACGAATTTGCGCATAGCGACTCACCTGTCGCAACGCGGCGTTGCGTTGCTTGAGTAACCGTCTCAGGTTGCTCCAGGCGATAAAAAAACCGGGATCGTGGTGGAAACAACCCCAGTCGATAAACGCCCGCCGGTACTTCGGCCCGCCATTGAGCAGGGTGAAGCCTTCGGGCGTGATAAGTTGCATCGGCAACATCTGCGCCAGTTCAGACACTTTATGTCCGTCGCTGCCGTCGATGCGCACTTTACTGTCACCCTGACGGCTTTTGCTCAGGCCAATCGATAATTCACGATCGCCGCCGTCATCAACCCGCGCATGCAGCACAAATTCAGGCTGATCGTGGCGAATTACGCGTCCGGCCTGCAAACTGCGAAAAGCGCGGCCATGCCCGAGGGTATACACCGCCTCGAGCACGCTGGTTTTACCGCTGCCGTTGGGACCGACGAGAAAGTTAAAACCCGGCGAGGGATCTAAATCCGTCGCCTCGATGTTGCGGAAATCTTTTATCAGTAAGCGCGTTAAGGCCATTAATTCAGACTAGAGCCTCATCGGCATGACAACGTATGCGGCCGACTGGCTCGCAGCATCTTCAATCTGTACGCTGGATACCGAGTCGGTCAGCAGCAGATTCACATCTTCGCACTTGAGCGCGTTGAGCACATCCAGCACATAACTGACGTTGAAGCCGATTTCCATTTCGGTGCCTTCGTAGCCGACATCCAGAATTTCTTCTGCTTCTTCCTGTTCCGGGTTATTGGCGGTGATTTTCAGCTGGTTATGGCTGACGTACAAACGTACACCACGGAATTTTTCGTTAGAAAGAATGGCCGCACGGGCAAAGGCCTGTTTTAGCAGGTCGCAACCCGCCTGCAACGTTTTGTCCGGATTTTTCGGCAACACGCGGCGATAATCAGGAAAACGGCCATCAACCAGCTTGGACGTGAAAATGAAGTCACCGACGTGCGCACGGATGTTGTTGCTGCCGATTTGCAATTGCAGCGTAGTGTCGCCGCCGTCAAGCAAACGCACCAGTTCCATCACGCCTTTACGAGGCACGATCACCGAATGCGAAGGCAATGACTGGCCGATAGGCATCGAACAAACGGCCAGACGGTGACCGTCGGTCGCCACGGTACGCAGTTCTTCACCTTCGGTTTCAAACAGCATGCCGTTTAAATAGTAACGGACATCCTGATGCGCCATGGAAAACTGCGTGGCTTCAATCAGACGTTTCAACGTGGCCTGCGGCAGTGTGAATTCCACCTCGCTTTGCCAGTCGTCAAGATTAGGGAAATCTGTTGCCGGCAGGGTCGACAGCGAAAAACGGCTGCGGCCTGAACGAACCAGCATGCGGTCACCGTCTAGTGCGACGGAAATTTCCGCGCCTTCTGGCAATCCACGGCAGATATCAAAGAATTTACGCGCAGGAACGGTGGTCGCCCCGGCTTCATGTGGCTGAGACAGCGCGACTTTCGCCACCATCTCCATTTCCAGATCCGTCCCGGTCAGCGACAACGCGCCATCCGTCACCTGCAATAACAGGTTACCCAGAATTGGCAACGTTGGTCGTCCACCCAGCGGGCTACTGACCTGTTGCAGTGGTTTCAGCAAATGCTCACGTTCAACAATAAATTTCATAGCGCTAGGAAGATAATGTTCTGATTAAATTGGAGAAATCTTCTTTGATGTCGTGACTTTCTTCACGCAACTGCTCGATTTTCCGGCAGGCGTGCAACACCGTGGTATGGTCCCGACCACCGAACGCATCGCCGATTTCTGGCAGGCTGTGGTTGGTCAGCTCTTTCGCCAACGCCATCGCCATCTGGCGTGGGCGGGCTACCGAACGGGAACGCCGTTTGGAGAGCAGGTCAGCGACCTTGATTTTATAATATTCGGCCACTGTTTTCTGAATATTATCGATAGTGACCAGCTTCTCCTGAAGCGCCAGCAAATCGCGCAGCGCTTCACGAACGAAGTCGATGGTAATTGCACGGCCAGTAAAGTTGGCATTGGCAATGACGCGGTTCAGTGCGCCTTCAAGCTCACGCACATTGGAACGCAGACGTTTAGCAATAAAGAACGCCACTTCGCCCGGCAGACGGATATCGTTCTCGTCAGCCTTTTTCATCAGGATCGCCACGCGGGTTTCTAATTCTGGCGGCTCGATCGCCACCGTCAGCCCCCAGCCGAAACGCGATTTCAGACGATCTTCAACACCGTTGATTTCTTTCGGATAGCGGTCAGAGGTCAGGATGATTTGCTGATTACCTTCCAGCAGGGCATTAAAGGTGTGGAAAAACTCTTCCTGCGAACGTTCTTTATTAGCAAAGAATTGGATGTCATCGATAAGCAAGGCATCGACTGAACGGTAGTAACGTTTGAACTCTTCAATGGCGTTGTTTTGCAGGGCTTTTACCATGTCCTGCACAAAACGCTCAGAGTGCATGTACACCACTTTTGCGTTGGCTTTGCGCGCCATGATGCCGTTGCCGACAGCGTGCAATAAGTGGGTTTTACCCAAACCGGTGCCGCCATAAAGGAAAAGCGGGTTGTAAGCGCCACCCGGATTATCAGCCACCTGACGCGCCGCCGCGCGAGCCAGCTGGTTTGATTTACCCTCAACAAAGTTGTCGAAAGTATGTTTCGGGTTAACGTTAGAACGGTAAGAAAGTTCGGGCTGAGCCGGAGAACTGTCCCAGCTTGGGCGGGACGGAGCCAGGCGAGGAATAGCGGGCGCAGCCTGCGAACTGACGCTGGCCGCGACAGGTTGACTGACGCGTTGAATCACCGGCTTGCTGCCGACTTCAAAACGCAGCAACGGAGCATCCGTGCCGCAGAAATCGTTAAGCAAGCCGTTAATATTGTTTAAGTATTTGTCACGAACCCAATCCAGGACAAAACGATTCGGAGCGTAAAGCGCCAGCGTATTGTCGTTGAGTTCCGCCTGTAGGGGGCGTATCCACATACTGAATTCTGTGGCAGGTAGTTCATCCTGCAAACGGGCAAGACATTGCTGCCAAAGCGAAAGTGACACGGCGGACTCCACTCGAACAAGTATCAAAAAAGAAAAGGATCAGGATATTTTTTAAATCATGATTTTTGGCACACGTTCCGCCCGCAATGGGGGAAATTTCTCTCACCACCCTGTCAGTGGCGTAAAGTCACGTGTGAACCGCTTTTTACGGTTTTTGTCGAAAGCACCCGTGCGGGGATCGCGATCGGAATGGCGGATCATAACGCAATCCTTCACAGAGATCCTCCCCTTCCTGAGAGTTTAGATCCTTTTTATCCACAGGCACTGATCGACAAGTGGGTAAGCTTAGCCGATCCTTTTAAAATTAGGCGATGTAATCATCACTCTGGTGAAAAAATAGGAGTCCGCTGACGCTATTTTCGTCGTGTTGAGAGAAAGATCTCACCCCTGTGGATAAGGATCAGCCGAGGATCCTTGCGATTTATGGCAGAGTCCGTATAATCCTCAGCCCTACGTGTGAAGCCTGTGTTCCTGATGGTCATAACCAGATGGATATTGCGGTGTGACCACGGGCCATTCTGGTAAACACTTGAGCCATTTCTGGCAATGTAAATTGACTCAGGACTGTACAGTTATTACAATCCCGCTTCTTTATATGTTGCGACAAAGGCATCGGTCGTATTTTCGCCGAAATGTCTTCGCGTTTACTGATCAGTAATAATTTAAGTTTAGGTAGAAATCGCCATGAAACGCACTTTCCAACCGTCCGTATTGAAGCGCAACCGTAGCCACGGCTTCCGTGCTCGTATGGCCACCAAAAATGGTCGTCAGGTTCTGGCTCGCCGTCGTGCGAAAGGCCGTACACGTCTGTCAGCTTCTAAGTAATAAAAGCTAACCTATTTAGTGGTTAAGCTCGCTTTTCCCAGGGAGTTACGTTTGTTAACTCCCCGTCATTTCACTTTCGTCTTCCAGCAGCCACAACGGGCTGGCACGCCGCAAATCACCATACTCGGCCGCCTGAACGAGCTGGGGCATCCCCGCATCGGTCTCACCGTCGCAAAAAAACACGTCAAACGCGCACATGAACGCAATCGGATCAAACGCCTAACCCGCGAAAGCTTCCGGTTGAATCAGCATACGCTGCCGTCGATGGATTTTGTGGTGGTCGCCAAGAAGGGTGTCGCCGATTTAGATAATCGCGCGCTGACGGAAGCGTTGGAGAAATTATGGCGTCGACATTGCCGACAGGCTCCCGCATCCTGATTAAACTGATACGTGGTTATCAGTTATTCATCAGTCCGTTGCTCGGGCCACATTGCCGCTTTCGACCAACCTGCTCTCAATACGGTATTGAGGCAATTGGTCGTTTTGGCATGTTAAAAGGCAGTTGGTTGACTTTGAAACGCGTATTAAAATGCCATCCTTTGAACCCAGGTGGTGATGACCCCGTACCGCCGAAAACCGACAATAACAGAGAACACTAACGATGGATTCGCAACGCAATCTTTTCCTCATCGCTCTGCTGTTCGTGTCTTTCATGATCTGGCAGGCATGGCAAACGGACCACGCTCCGCAACCCGCCAACCAGACCACGCAACAGACTGCGAACACTGCAAACGGTGATGCTGCTAACCAGGCTGTTCCTGGTAGCGGACAGGGCAAATTAATTACAGTTAACAGTGATGTGCTGTCATTAACGATCAACACCCGTGGTGGCGATATTGAGCAGGCTCTTCTGACTGCTTACCCTACATCTTTGGGCTCTGACCAGCCTTTCCAGTTACTGGAAACCACTCCTAATTTCATCTATCAGGCACAAAGCGGTCTGACAGGTAAAAATGGTCCAGATAATCCGGCGAACGGCGAACGTCCTCTGTTCCAGGCCAGCTCGGATTCGTTCACCCTGGCAGAAGGCCAGTCTGAACTGCGCATCCCGATGACCTATACGGCTCAAAACGGTGCCATCTTTACCAAAACTTTCGTGATCAAACGTGGCTCCTATGCGGTGAATGTTGAGTACAACGTCAACAACACCACGGCTGCCCCGCTTGAACTGACCATGTTTGGCCAGCTCAAACAAACCACAGATTTGCCTAAGCACCGCGATACTGGCAGCAATAACTTTGCTCTGCATACGTTCCGTGGCGCGGCTTACTCCTCAAGTGATGACAAATATCAGAAGTATGCGTTCGATAAGAGCGAAGCGCTGAATGTCACCACACAGGGCGGTTGGGTTGCTATGTTGCAGCAGTATTTTGCAACGGCGTGGATCCCGTCAGCGAAGGACACCAACACGTTCTTCACGACGACCAACAACGGTATCTCATCGATTGGCTTTAAAGGCGCACCGTTTACCGTTGCTCCTGGCGCACAACAGCAGGTTGCTTCAATCCTGTGGGTGGGCCCGGAAATTCAGGACAAAATGGCCGCTATCGCGCCACACCTTGACCTGACTGTTGATTACGGTTGGTTGTGGTTCATCTCTCAGCCGCTGTTCAAACTGTTGAAATTCATCAACAGCTTCGTCGGCAACTGGGGCTTCTCAATCATTGTTATCACCTTCATCGTGCGCGGTATCATGTACCCGCTGACCCGTGCTCAGTACACGTCGATGGCGAAAATGCGTATGTTGCAGCCGAAACTGGCCGCGATGCGTGAACGTATCGGTGATGACAAACAGCGCATGAGTCAGGAAATGATGGCGCTGTATAAGTCTGAGAAAGTGAACCCGCTGGGTGGCTGTCTGCCGCTGGTTATTCAGATGCCTATCTTCCTGGCACTGTATTACATGCTGTCTGGTTCCATCGAATTGCGCCACGCGCCGTTCATCCTGTGGATCCATGACCTGTCAGCGCAAGATCCGTACTACATTCTGCCGGTTCTGATGGGTATCACGATGTTCTTCATTCAGAAGATGTCGCCGACAACCGTCACTGACCCGATGCAGCAGAAAATCATGACCTTCATGCCGGTCATTTTCACCGTGTTCTTCCTGTGGTTCCCGTCCGGTCTGGTGGTGTACTACATCGTCAGTAACCTGGTAACCATTCTCCAGCAGCAGCTGATTTATCGCGGGCTGGAAAAGCGTGGCCTGCACAGCCGCGACAAGAAAAAGTCATAAGTCCGCGTCAGGGCGTTTCCCGTCCTGACCGCTACACTCATGATTAAGACACGAAGGCGGTCATCGAGACCGCCTTTTTGCATATTCAGAAAGAGACAATTGCTATGAGTACCTCAGATACCATTATTGCCCAGGCAACACCTCCCGGTCGCGGTGGCGTTGGCATTTTGCGCATTTCCGGCCGTGCGGCGCGTGATGTGGCACAGGCTGTCTTAGGTAAGCTGCCAAAACCTCGTTATGCCGATTACCTGCCGTTTCAGGACGCAGACGGCAGCACGCTGGATCAGGGGATTGCGCTGTGGTTCCCCGGCCCGAACTCCTTTACCGGCGAAGACGTACTGGAGCTGCAAGGCCACGGCGGCCCGGTCATTCTCGACCTGCTGCTCAAGCGGATTGTCGCGCTGGACAATGTGCGTATCGCGCGTCCGGGCGAGTTTTCTGAACGTGCATTTCTCAACGATAAGCTGGATCTGGCACAGGCAGAAGCCATCGCCGATCTGATCGACGCCAGTTCAGAACAGGCCGCACGCTCGGCAGTGAACTCGCTTCAGGGCGCTTTCTCGCAGCGTATTCATCATTTGGTGGAAGCACTCACTCACCTGCGAATCTTTGTCGAAGCGGCGATCGACTTCCCGGATGAAGAAATCGACTTCCTTTCTGACGGCAAAATCGAAGCCAAACTCAACACCGTGATGGGCGATCTGGATGCCGTCCGTGCTGAAGCCCGTCAGGGCAGCCTGTTACGTGAAGGGATGAAAGTGGTGATTGCCGGCCGCCCTAACGCCGGTAAATCCAGCCTGCTGAATGCGCTGGCCGGTCGCGAAGCGGCGATTGTGACCGATATCGCGGGCACCACGCGCGACGTTCTGCGCGAGCATATTCACCTCGACGGTATGCCATTGCACATAATCGATACCGCCGGACTGCGTGAAGCCAGCGACGAAGTTGAGCGTATTGGCATCGAACGTGCGTGGAATGAGATTGAACAGGCAGATTTAGTGTTGTTTATGGTTGATGGCACGACAACGACAGCCACCGAACCCGCAGAGATCTGGCCGGAGTTTATGGCCCACCTTCCGGCTTCCCTGCCTATTGTCGTGGTACGTAATAAAGCCGATATTACCGGCGAAGCGCTGGGGCAAACCGAAGTGAATGGTCACTCACTTATTCGCCTTTCTGCCCGCACCGGCGACGGCGTGGATTTGCTGCGCGATCATTTGAAACAGGTGATGGGCTTTAATCACAACATGGAAGGCGGATTCCTTGCCCGTCGTCGTCACTTGCAGGCGCTGGAAGATGCTGCGCAGCATCTGGTTCAGGGTAAAGATCAGCTGCTTGGCGCATGGGCAGGTGAATTGCTGGCGGAAGAGTTGCGCCTGGCGCAGCAATCGCTGAGTGAAATCACCGGTGAATTCACGTCCGACGATTTGTTGGGCCGTATTTTCTCGAGTTTCTGTATCGGGAAATAATGACCGGAAAATTCAGAAAAGCCCGCTAACGTGCGGGCTTTTTCATGAAATTCATAATGTTATATTACCAGACTTTATAAATTCGCCCGGTTTGCGCACCTTCCACGCTGCGCACATAGGCTTTTGCCACGCGCGCCGCCGGAGCAGCTTCAAAGCCCGGGAAGAACGGGCCGTAACCTTCTAGAGACTCCTCAACCACCGTCGGGCTGACGCCATTGATGCGCAGGCCTCGCGGCAATTCAATCGCGGCGGCACGCACAAAACCTTCTACCGCAGCATTTACTGCCGTTGCATTTGCGCCCTGTCGGATAGGCTCGTCGGCAACGATACCGCTGGTCAATGTGATTGAACCGCCATCGTTAAGAAACGCTTTGCCGATCAGCGCGATACGCACCTGCCCGAGCAGTTTATCCTGCAAACCGGTATTAAACTGTTCTGCCGTCATTACTTCCAGCGGGCCAAAATGCAGGCTGCCGGTCGTGGAAATAATCGCATCGAGTTTACCGGTGTGAGCAAAAAGCGCTTTCACGCTGCTTTCATCGGTAATATCCACCTGAAAATCGCCGCGCGTTTTGCCTGCGGTGATGACGTTATGGATGTCGCCTAATGCGCTGACCACTGCTTTGCCCAATGTGCCCGTGCCGCCAATGACTAAAATTTTCATTTTTCATTCCTCGATTTTGTGTACCGGCTCATCATTAACCAAACTAAAAGTTAGATATAGACTTACAATATTTGTTCTGTCCTAACTCTGGGTTAGCAATATGGATAAGCTGCGGAATATTGAAGTCTTTATCTGCGTGGTCGAATCAGGAAATTTTAGCAGCGCGGCCGAAAAACTGGGGATTTCAGCGGTGATGGTCGGCAAGCATATTCAGCAGCTGGAAAAACATCTGAATGCCCGGCTTTTGCAGCGCACAACCCGCAAGCAAAGCCTGACCGATGCCGGTGATGTGTTTTACGAAAATGGCAAACGAGTGCTGGAGCAGATGAAAGCCACTGAAAATGCGATGGAAAGTCTGCAAAGCGTGCCCACCGGATTGCTGCGCGTCAGTGCGCCGGTGTCCTTAGGTTCAAGCGTGATTGCACCGATGCTCGCCCGCTATCTGAATCTCTACCCGCAGGTCAAAGTGGAATTGGTGCTGAGCAATGCCCGCGTCGATTTGATTGGCGAAAACTTCGATCTCGCCATCCGTATTGGTGAAATTGGGGATGACCGGCTGGTCGCCAGACCGCTGAAACCCTACGAGATGGTGATTTGCGCTTCGCCGGAGTATTTGCAACGCAACGGCACACCCGAATCGCCGGAAGATCTGAAAACGCATCCGTGCCTGATCCACTCCGTTTGGAATCAGAGCGAAGGCTGGCATCTGGCGAACGCCGGGCAAACCACGTCGGCGTGGCCGGTGAACAGCCGCTATGTTTCCAACGACGGCCATGCATTGCGCAATGCCGCGCTGGAAGGTGCCGGTTTACTGCTTCAGCCGAAGGTACTGCTGGCCGAAGATATTCTCAGCGGCAGGCTTATTCCGGTTCTCGAGTCTTTCATTCCCACGCCACGCGCCGTGCATGTGGTTTATCTGCCCGATTTTCGCCCGCGGGCGAAACTGAACAGCCTGATTAACTACATGACAGAAAACGATTTCTACTGATTATTACTTCCATAAAAAACGGTAAGTAATCGCTCACTTACCGTTCAATTTACGATGCAAAAAGACAATCAGAGTTTAAAGCCTGCCACCACGGTTTCCAGCTGAACCGTCTGATCCTGCATGGCCTGAGCGGCGGCAGAAACCTGTTCCACCAGCGCCGCATTCTGCTGAGTGGCGTTATCCAGCTGGGTGATTGCAACGTTCACCTGCTCGATACCAAGACTTTGCTCCTGGCTGGAAGACATGATTTCGTTCATCAGCGTCGCCACATTATTCACACCGCCCATGACTTCATCCATCGTCGTCCCTGCCGTTGCCACCAGCTGGCTGCCGGTGGAGATATCCGCGACAGAATCTTCTATCAGCTTTTTGATTTCACGGGCGGACGTTGCGGAACGTTGTGCCAGGCTGCGCACTTCGGAGGCCACGACGGCAAAACCGCGCCCCTGTTCACCGGCACGCGCCGCTTCTACGGCGGCATTCAGCGCCAGAATGTTGGTCTGGAAAGCAATACCGTCGATCACGCTGATGATATCGACAATTTTGTGTGATGAACGTGTGATCGAACCCATGGTATCGACCACCTGTTTCACCACATCCGACCCTTTCTGCGCCACTGCAGACGCATCACGCGCCAGCTGGTTAGCGCCTTCGGCATTGGCGGCGTTCTGTTTCACGGTGCTGGTCAGCTGTTCCATGGACGCCGCGGTTTCAACAATGGAACTTGCCTGTTCTTCCGTTCGACCGGAGAGATCCATGTTACCGCTGGCGATTTCACGCGACGCCGACGTAATCGCCAGACTGCTGTCACCGACCTGACGGAGAATCGATTGCAGGAATGACAGGAACTGGTTGAAGCTTTGGTTTACGCGGTTAAATTCAGGGCTGCGGCTTTCCGGCAAACGACGGGTCAGATCCGCGCCACCGGCGGAGAGCTGGCTGATATTTTTATACAGCGCATCCAGCTGACGCATAAAGATTTTGATCGACGCAATCAGAACCACCAGCAGTAAAATCACCATCGGGATTTGCACCATACCCAGACTTTCCAGGATACCGTGCGTACGCGTCAGTAACTGACGGGTCGGCATATCGGTCGCGATATACCACGGCCCCTGAATGTTGCTCATGAACATTGTGTGGGACGTGCCGTTATTGTCGTAGTCCGCAATCAGGCTTGAACTATTATTGATTTGGTCGAGGCTTTTACGGATCTGCATCGCCAGCGGAGATTGTTCGCCCAGAGAAGTCAGCTTGGGTAACTTTTCGTCGCCTGAATGACTGCTGCCAACAATTTTGCCGTCTTTTTCGACGATATAAATGGTGCCTTGGACCTTTTTCTCCATTTCCGCCACCAGCTGATTAAAGAAGCCCAGCGTGACGTCAACGGTGGCAACACCCCAGAGTTTATCGCCTTTATAAATCGGCATCGCGCAGTTGGTTCGCGGCTGGGGACTGGCGTCATCAAAGTAGGCGGGAGCCCAGACACACTGACCCTTTTCGCCTTTTGAGGCCGCAAGATACCAAGACTGCTCGAAGTAATTTGGGGATTCAGCGCTGTTCCAGAACGTATTGACCGTCAGCTGGTTATTATTATTACGCGCAAAGAAGGTGCTGAATTTAATTTTTGCCGGATCACGCTGATTCGGCAAAGGCCAGATCCCACCGCCAAATACGGCGGAATCACCATACTGATCAACCAGCGCGGGCAACAGCCGGTCAATGCTGTCGCTATCCATTTGTGCGACGGTTTGAGTGATGGTACGCACCTGAGATTCCACTTTGTTCAGCCGGTCGTTGATAACGACGGCGATATCATCAACCTGATTCGCAACCAGAGTGCTTTCTGTTTGTTTCAGCTGAGGAGCGACAAAGACCTGGATCACAATGAGCGTGACGATGACCAGCACAATAAAAAACAAGCTGATCAATGCGATAAAGCGGGATTGCGTTGTTTTTAACATTTTAGGGTAACTCACAGGCAAAGCAGCGAGATCGCTGCTTAACTAATAACGGCATTTTCTGACGTTTCTTTATGAGGCTATAGTAGATATATCTGGCACCCAGATCCTTTGAGTGAAAATCCAGAACATCGTCCCGATGAGATTTTTTCTCAATACGAAGTTAATACTGTGATTACTTTCACTTTATGGTTATGAAAAACTTTCTGAAAAGTAAAAAAAGTGTGCAGTGGCGCGGGGTTTAAGCGGTTTTTAATGATTTCTCTTAATGTTATTCTTTCTGAATCTAGAGAAAATACGGTCGAACCATTAATCATGGAGTGAACAATGGCGTGCCATTTTGCAAGATGGGCTGTAACGGAAGCCGAACCGGATACACACCGGTTGCCCAAAAGTATTGTGATGTCCGCAAGACATCTCTCTGATAAACAGCGAAGACGCTTCTTAAACGGCCGCGTCCTGCTGGCTGAAATCATTTTCTACCTTTACGGTATCGCGGAACTTCCTCACGTAATCACATTGCCCAGTGGCCGCCCAAGCTTTGAATCCTCCGATTTGCCCGACTTCAGCCTTGCGTATGCGGGCAGCACCGTCGGTGTTCTGATCAGCAGTGAAGGAAAAGTCGGCCTTGATCTCGAAATCATTCATGCCCGCAGCGCACTGGTCAACCCACAGCAGCAACTCTCAGCAGTCGAAAAAACCTGGATTGCCATGCAGTCCGACCCCGTGGAATCCTCGCTACAATTGTGGTGTATTCGTCAAAGTATGCTGAAGATGTCCGGCCTGAACGAGCAAGGCCCGCTGACACTCAGCATGAATCCGGCTTCCGGGCGGTTGCGTTCGATCGTCACACCGGAAGCGCAGGTGATGAGTGATATTGAAGGGTCGATTACCTGGGCCTGCGCGCAGTCGCCGTCGATAATCCGTTTACAGTGTTGGCGCTATGAACCGGAAAATGGTTTCACCCGCACGCAAACCCTGTCTTCTGACCAGCAATCCGAATCGCCACATTTTATGAAGTTCACCAGTCTGCCGCCAGCCAAATGAAACTTCACTGATGTTTTCCAAAACCTTGTGTAACGCTGAGCCGTTTTTCGTTTAAGGTAAGAATCAGAGAGTCATCCAAAACAGGAGTTAATCATGTCAGCTCAACCACTGAAATTTGTCACACTGTTAGGCAGTCTTCGTAAAGCCTCTTACAACGCCATGGTCGCGCGCACGCTGCCGAAAGTCGCGCCGGAGGGCGTCACCATTGAAGCGTTACCGTCTATTGGTACTCTGCCGTTGTACGATGCTGATATTCAGCAGGAAGAAGGATTCCCGGCCGATTTAGACGCGATTGCAGAGCAAATCCGCCAGGCGGACGGTGTGATCATCGTGACACCGGAATATAACTATTCCGTTCCCGGTGGCCTCAAGAACGCCATCGACTGGATTTCCCGTTTGCCAAACCAGCCTCTGGCAGGCAAACCTGTGCTGATTCAGACCAGTTCCATGGGGCCGGTCGGCGGCGCACGTTGCCAGTATCATCTGCGCCAGATTTTGGTCTTCCTCGACGCGATGGTGATGAACAAACCTGAGTTTATGGGTGGCGTCATCCAGAACAAAGTGGACGAGAAAACCGGTGAAGTTTCCGATCAGGGGACGCTGGATTTCCTTAAGAGCCAGCTGACTGCATTTGCTGACTATACGCACCGCGTCAGCAAATAACTCTCATGCACTGAAATGCAAACAGCCCGCCAACGTAGAAAAGTGGCGGGCTGTTTTTTTGCTTTCAACAAATCGCGAGCGGATTAATGCCCGTCAACAAACGCGATTTTCAGCACAAACAACAGGGCGACAACAACCACACACGGGCTGATTTCTCTCCAGCGGCCTGTGCCCAGTTTCATCACTACATAAGAGATGAAGCCCAGCGCAATACCTTCAGTGATAGAGAAGCTGAACGGCATCATTACTGCGGTCACGAAAGCAGGAACCGCTTCTGTCAGGTCATCCCATGAAACGCGCGCCAGACTGGAGGTCATCAGAACGCCCACATAAATCAGCGCACCGGCTGCCGCATATTCCGGCACCATCCCCGCCAGCGGAGAAATAAAAATCACCAGCAGGAACAGCAAACCGGTCACGACGGCAGTCAGACCTGTACGGCCACCCACAGAAACGCCGGACGTACTTTCGATATATGCACCCACGGAAGATGTCCCGATGAAAGCGCCCGCCACAGAGGAAATACTGTCGACGTACAGCGCCTGTTTCATTTGCGGGAATTTACCCTTTTCATCCGCCAGACCGGCTTTGTCCGTGACGCCAATCAGCGTACCGGAGGAGTCAAACAGGTTTACCAGCATGAAGGAGAAAATAACGCCCGCCAGACCGATATTTAGCGCGCCTTTCAGATCAACCTGACCGACAACGGTGGTGATGCTCGGCGGCATCGACCAGAAACCGTTGTAATGCACGTCTCCGATCGCCAGACCAATGCCCGTCGTCACTACGATCGACACCAGAACGGAAGCGTGGAAGTTACGTGACGCCAGCACCGCAATGATGAAGAAGCCCAGCACGCCCAGCAGCACGTTGTGAGATGTCAGGTTACCGATAGTGACGATGGTGTCCGGGTTCGCCACAATAATTCCGGCATTTTTCAGTCCCATCATGCCGATGAACAGCCCGATACCGGCGGTAATCCCCACGCGCAGGCTGACCGGGATGTTCGCGATCATCCAGTAACGGATACGGAAAATCGTCAGCAGCAGCAGGCCAACGGCACCCCAGAAAATAGCGCCCATCCCGATTTGCCAGGAAACGCCCATCGCACCGACCACCACAAAGGCGAAGAAGGCGTTCAGACCCATTGCTGGCGCCAGCGCAACCGGCAGGTTGGCAATCACACCCATCAGGATACTGCCGAACGCGGCAATCAGACATGTGGTCACAAAGACGGCCTGTTTATCCATGCCCGCGACCCCCAGAATTTGCGGGTTCACGAAAACGATGTAGACCATGGTCAGGAAAGTGGTTAAACCGGCGATAGTTTCGGTGCGTACCGTGGTGCCGTGCTGCGTCAGTTTAAACAGACGTTCAGCCAGGCTTTTTCCGCCGGTAGCATTGCTGTGTGGTGTGCTCATTAGTGAGTTCCAAAATGGAGGAAAAACAATCGGGGGGTATCCTAAGGATTTTAGCCGGAAAGCGCCAGCACTGGATGTGTGGGATTAAATCTATCCTTCGGGTACAGTGCCATAAACCACGCGAAAAGATGAAACACTCAAAGGGAGGAAGTATGACGGGGATTCAATGTGTCTTTTTTGATTGCGACGGAACGCTGGTAGACAGCGAATTGCTGTGCTGTGAAGCCTATGTCGAGATGTTTGCACATTTTGGTGTGACGGTTTCTTTTGACGAAATGTATAAAAAATACAAAGGCGTAAAGCTTTACGAAATCATCGCCATCATCAATAAAGAACAGGGGATTGATGTGCCGAAAGAGGAGATGGAAGTCGTTTTTCGCCAGCACGTTGCCCGCCTCTTTGACAGTAAACTCCAGCCGATCGACGGTGCGCGCGAATTGCTCGAACAAATCACCGTGCCGATGTGCGTTGTCTCCAACGGCCCTGTCACCAAAATGCAGCACTCTCTCGGCCTGACCGGATTGCTGCATTTTATGGGCGATAAGCTGTTCAGTGGCTACGATTTGCAGCGCTGGAAACCCGATCCGGCGGTGTTATACAAAGCTGCTGAAGTGATGGACGTCCCGGTGGAAGCCTGCATTCTGGTTGAGGATTCCGTCGCCGGCGCACAGGCCGGTATCGCCGCCGGGATCCCCGTATTCTATTACTGCGCCGATCCGCACAACCCGCCGCTGGATCATAATCTTGTGACCACTTTCCACGACATGCGCGAACTGCCTGCAATCTGGCGTGAAAAGGGTTATCAGATTACGCGTTAAGGGGCTGATTTAAGCACTGCATAAAACCTGCGTGTGTCGTCAGTCCGCGCACCTGCGCACTGTCGCAACCGTTGAGCGCATCGGCCAGATGGCTGAACATTTTCAGATCCTGTCGCCCTCTGGCATTGACACACACCACCAGCACGTTATGTACCCGCTGACGTTCAATCAGCAGCGGGTTTTCCAGATGCACAAAAATACCGATAAAAGGCTGTTCACGCTGGCCGGAACAATGCGGCACAGCCAGATGATTAATGATCAGGTTTTCGCCCTGTGCCTCACGCGCCACAATCAGGTCCGACTCTGCGGAGGTGAGCGCACCACACCTGACCAGATGTTGGCAGATCCCACCGATAGCAGTTTGCCAGTTTTCCTGCGGCGAGTTGGCGTAAGTAAAAGACAGATCTTTCGGGAAGCAAACCGCGCTGTGCTGATAAAGCATCAGTCCGGCCAGCCGGGCACGCAGTTGTTCCAGTTCACGATGCCCGACCAGTTCACTGACTGACCACACCGCCGGGGCATTTTTCAGGTCCGGGAATTGCCGGTGATTATTCAGGATCAGCGCCACTTTCTGGTGATGCAGGCAGGCGATCATCTGTTCCGGATGCGTGGCGATGATCACGTTCACCCCACTGATTTCCCGTTCGATGATCTCTTTGTTGAGCGTCGCCATCGACAGATATTCAGCATAAATAACCAGATTCAGTGCCGCAGATTGCGTCCGCTCCAGCGCACAAGCGAAATACAATCCCGCCCAGTCATCTTCATAAAAATCGACAGCCAGGCTTTGGTTCAGTTCGCGCACGAAAGACAAACTGAAATCAAAAGCCTGCGGGTACGTCGTTTTGATTTTACGAAAATCATGCAATGACGCGACCGGCAGGATCATCGGGCAAGCCACAGAACGCTGAATATGGGCGGTAAGCTGGGCGATCAATTCCTCATCGATCAGCCCCGGCAACGGCGTCGCGATGCGCGTCAGCACTGCACGTATGGCCTCTGGCGTTATGCCCGAAAGTTTGCGCCGCAGCGGCTCCAGAATTCTCGCCATAGAAAGACCGGTTGCAGGAAGGTATTCAACCGCCAACTCCAGCGCAACCAGAAAAACCGGCGTACCGAAAGGATAATCCAGCGTAGTTAAGAGCGGACGCGCAGACATGACGCGCTCGCTGAAGGCCTTCGCGCAACGTTCGCCGCAACAGGCCGGGTTTCGGATTATCAGATTCGCCAGCAATAACGTTTTTTGCTGTTCGTCGAGCAAAAGCGAGTGGCCGTGTTTAGGTCGTGAGCCAATCAGCGGGCGCGAGCGGGACTTATTTCGCAATGAACGGATGATTTCAGTCACTGCGGTTTTACTGAGCCGAAGTTTAGCCGCCAAAGATTCCAGCGGCAGACAGGCATTGAAAATGAGTGCCAGAAAGAGGGCATCTTCAGCGTTTCCCAAGAGGCGATCCACATCTCGCCCGTCTTCAACTAGCAACTGATACCCCTCTGCGCCAGAGAGGATCTTACCGGCTGCGCCCAACCGGTAATTAATGTAATCAATATCCCGCAACAAGGTACGCACAGAAATACGTGCGCGCCTTGCCAGCACCTGGCCGCTGATCCGCTGGTGGCTGAGCGCTGACAAAATCTCTTTCTGTCGGGGATTCAACATCCTTGTATTCCTGCAATGCCGGTCAGCCGATAAATTGCGTCACCTGATGATGTACATCCTGGCTGTAATGATTAACCAGAGAGAGGACCATTCGGATCAGCGCGTCATAATCCGTGGCAGAAATGACCGATGCATTAGCGTGGAGATAACGGGTCGGCAAACACAACGCAATCACGGGCCGTCCACCGCCCATGACGTTATAGCGTCCTCCGTCAGTCGCACCGGTTTTCAGTGTGCAAAATTGCAAATTAACGCCCTGTTCCGCTGCGGTATTCTTCACAAGCTGCGTTAATTTACGGTGAGCAATGTAACGCTTATCGAATAAAGAAATCGCTGGGCCTGCGCCGAGTTTCAATGGAAACGCAATCGGGCAGATCCCCGGCGTATCTCCCGCCACCATAGTATCAATCACAATCGCGATGTCGGGCTTCACCGTTTCCGCTGAGCTTTGCGCGCCCCGTAGACCCACTTCTTCCTGGACTGTCGCTACAGCGTAAAGCTGGATATCCGGGTTCTGACATTGACGGAAAACCTCCGCCACCACGGCGCAACCCGCGCGGTTATCCAGCGCTTTCGCCATGATGCCATCATCACCAAACGCGCTGAAGAACGGCTCAGGGCAGATAAAATCGCCCACTGAAACGCCCCTCTCTCTGACCTGTTCTGCCGATGATGCGCCAATATCAATGAACATCTTTTCAGTGTTCATCGGATGATTTTTATCATCATCACTCAGCGCGTGAGGCGCGACAGAACCGATGATACCGGGGATTTTTTCCCCGCAGGACGTTTTGATTTCGACACGATGGTTAAGCATGCTCTGGTTCCACCACGAACCGACCGTATCAAAGTAAATAAACCCTTCTGCTTTGATATGCTTAACAATAAACCCGACTTCATCCATATGCGCGATCAGCGCGACTTTGGGCCCGCTATTGCCCTTACGGGCAATAAAACTGCCCAGCCCGTCAAATGTGATTTCTGCGGCATGAGATTTTACTGCCTGATGTAAAATTTCGCGGATTTCCTGCTCGTCACCACTGACCCCGGAAGCCAGCGTCAGTTTTTCCAGTAAGCCGTCATTTAAAATATCAGTGCGCATGTGCTGTTGCCCTTAACGACTGGCGTTTCATCCACCAGCTTTTGAAAATAATGATGAAGGCCACATTGAGCAGCAGCCCGATGCCCAGCACCAGATAGAAGCTGTACCACGGTGACATCAGGCCAATCAGCGGGTCGAAAACGCCCAACCCCGGAGCCAGTCGCTGAATACCGAAGGCGATCACTAACATGCCCGCCATTCCGCCACTGAGCGTGTTGGCGGTGATCATCGGCAAAGGAGCCGCAAGTGCATAGGGAATGGCGGGTTCCGTCGCCACCGTTGCCCCCACCACCAGCGTGCTCACAGCAGCGCCCCGTTCCTGTTCGGTAAACAGACGTGGTGCAAGGAACGTCGCCAGTGCGGCAGACATCGGTGGCATCAGCGCGACCACGCCGACAATGGCGTACCAGTCGTAAACTCCTTTATCGAGCAATGAAAAACAGAAGAACCACGCGGTTTTGTTGACCGGCCCGCCCATATCAAACGCCAGCATCGCCCCAACCAGACAGGCCGCACCGAGTTTCATCGACATAGGAATGGTATTGAGCAGGTGCAGCAGGAACTCCATCATGCTGGCCATTACCGGCCCAATCAGGTAATACGTCAGCAAGCCAAACAGCGCCAACGTCACAAACGGAATCAACATTGAGCCCAGCAGAGGTTGGAGTGATTTTCCGAGCCGGACTTTACGGAATGCCCGGACAAAATATCCGATGCTTAACCCGAGGATCACCGCACCGAGAAAGCCCCCGCCGGAGCTGGTGCCCAGCATCGCGCTGTCATTCGCCAGATAACTCACCAGAAAAGCCGGTGCGAATGCCGGTTTATCCCCAATGGAACTGGCGATGTACGCGCCCATTATCGGGATCATGAATTTGAATCCGAGGTAACCGATTGATTCCACAATCCAGGTAAATGACGGCGAAACGCCATTTCCCTGCGCAATATAGGGCAACCCCATCTGCACCAGCATATTCGCCATCGCCACCAGCAAACCGCCGCCGATAACAAAAGGTAAAGCTGCAGATACGCCGGCCATCAGATGATTCATGAGGCTGTCAGCTTTCACCGGTTGCTGACCCAGCCTGACGCCGGACGTCTGCGTCGCCTCTTTCATCAGCTGCGCATTTTCTTCCAGCGTGTTGAAGATCACCGGAATATTCTTCAGCGCATCAGAGATTTTCATCTCAAGTACACGTTTCCCGGCAAAGCGGCAGCGATCGTCTTCACTGAGGGTTCTGCCCAGCGCCAGAATGATAAAATCCGCAGATTCAATCTCCTCTGCGGTGAGCCTGTTTTCCACGCCACTGGCTCCCTGCGTTTCGACTTTAATGTCGTGTCCGAGCGAACGCGCTTTTCTTTCCAGCGCTTCGGCCACCATGTAGGTGTGCGCAATACCCGCCGGGCAGTTGGTCACGGCGACGAGCGTCCAGTTATCTTTCATTGTCCGACCTCCTGTCAGGAAATAGCGCTGAGGATCAGTTCGAGAATGCCGCGTTCATCACGGGTTTTAAGCGCGGCCGTGAAATCCGGATTGACCATTTTGCGGCACAGTGTTGATAACAACTGGGTATCGGCCACGGCTCCCTGTTCAGGGATCATCAGACATAACCAGCAGAATACCGGCTCATCATCAGACGCGTGCCACGCGACAGAATGCGGCGTCCGGGCAACCAGAATGCCGGGCGCAATAACGCAGGCCGAGCGGGTATGTGGCAGTGCAACACTGTCGCCGAAGCCGGTGGAACCCTGAAGTTCGCGAGCCGCGAGCGCCAGTGCAAAGGTTTGGGGATCGCTGACTTTTCCCAGGCTGACGGCCATTTCGGCCAGTTCATTGAGGATTTCAGTCTGCGTTTGGCCGCGAAGGGAAAGATTGATGGCCTGAGACGTAATAAGTGTCATGGTGAAAACATCCGTGTGAGAACAGTGTTTTCAGTATAAAGAAAGCGCAGTGATTGAATGCTCCCCAATATGTCGCGTCACGAATGACATATTGGCGATGAATCAGTCTTCGGGAGAGGCCTGAACGTAAGCCTGCATCCGTTTTTCAAGCTCGCTCAGGGAACTCAGGCCATCCGCCAGTGGCAGGGTTTTATCGTTAAAGATTTCCAGCGACCACGGGCCGGTAAAGCCTTTGCGGTTCAGCGTGCTGACAAAATCCACCAGCGGCAGGTCGCCCTGGCCGGGATAACATCGGTAACTACGGCTCCACTGCTGTACATTCATGTCTTTGAACGGCGCATCGGCCAGTTGCAGGAAACTGATTTTCTCCAGCGGCACTTCGTCCAGACGGTCGAGGTTGTCGCCGACGGCGAGAATATGGAAGCTGTCGAGCACAATCCCCAGCGCCGGATGGTTCACTTCACGCACGCGATCCCATGCCTGCCGGTAACGGTTGATGTGTTTCCCCCACGCCAGCGCCTCAAAGCCAATATGGATATCATGAGGCTGCGCCATTTCGGCCAGAGCGGCGAGATCGGCAATCTGGATATCGCGCTCCGCCGAACTTTCGGGGTCGGTATTACTGCAAACCAGCAAGCGGTCACAGCCCAGTTCATTCATCAGCTCAAACTGCCGGCGCGCGCTGGCAAACTTCTCATTACGCTTTTCCGGCTGAACGCCTTCAAAATCGCGGAAAGGCTGTAGCAGGAAAATCCGCAATCCGAGCGAATCCGCCAGATTCCGGATGGCGATGGGTTTAACCGGGCTTTTGAGTAAATCATCTTCAAAAATCTCCACGCCATCAAACCCCGCCGCCGCGATGGCAGTGAGTTTTTCGGGCAGAGTTCCTGGTACTGAAACTGTCGCAATAGAACGTAACCGGGTGGTAGCAGGCAAAATAGCGTCCTTTTTGTCAGGCTTCGAGACTTACAGTAGTGGACCTTCATGCCGCATTCGTCAAGTGTTGGCGGCTTGTATGAACGCACAGATTGTAACTGAGCGAATCAATGGTTAATCTCTGTGGCGAGATTGAGGTTATTAATGAGGATATGACGCTGAGCAGCCAAAGTTCCCCGGCGCCGGGACGTAAAAATGATCCGATAGGACTGAAACAGCGCATTTTCGACAGTGCTCTGGCTGAATTCGCTGAATCCGGCCTGATGGGCGCGCGTATGGAAAATATCGCCTCAAACGCCAGCACCACAAAACGTATGGTGGTCTATCACTATAAGACCAAAGAAGCCCTGTACATGCTGGTGCTGGAGCACGTTTATCGCGGTATCCGTCAGCACGAGCTGGATCTGGATTTATCGTCATTTCCCCCTGCGGAAGCGATCGTCAAACTGGTGGAAGCCAGCTTCGATTTTCACGTTTCTCACCCTGAATTCATCCGCATTGTATCAACAGAAAACATGCTACGCGGCCGGTTTATCCGTCAGTCCACCAGCATCCGCGAAATCAACAAAACGGCGTTAACGCTGCTGGAAGATATTCTCGAACGCGGAAAACAGAGCCATTTATTTAAGGAAGATTCCCAGGCGCGCGACGTTCACCGGCTGATCAGCAGCCTGTGTGTGCATCAGGTCGCGAACCAGTACACGTTCGGTGCGCTGTTCGAAAATCCTGACGAAGTGGATTTGCAGGTCGCGCATTATCGCCAGCTGGCGGTGGTGGTGGCACTGCGGTATGTGATGAAATAACGCGCCAGCAGACAGCAAAAAGGCCTCGTAAGAG
>NZ_JBKEZJ010000059.1:0-320 GCF_046449555.1 Rahnella selenatireducens | reverse complement strand
TTAGGGGTTGCGGCCTTCTGAGAACTCCCTATAATGCGCCTCCACTGACCGGGAACAACGACTGACAAGTCGCTCGGACAGGAAGAGAAAAAGATGAAAGTTCGAATGAATAATCTCTTGACTCTTCAGCGGGAAAACGTAATATACGCCTCCCGCGCCGCATAAGATTCCTTGCGAACCGCGGCATGCTCTTTAACAATTTATCAGACAATCTGTGTGGGCACTCACAAGACGATATCAGCCACCTCGGTGGCAAAAAATATCAAGTCTTAGAGTGACCAAGCAGTAATTCATTTAGTTGAATTATTACGAAAGTAAAC
>NZ_JBKEZJ010000058.1:0-331 GCF_046449555.1 Rahnella selenatireducens | reverse complement strand
GAAATTAATGAGCAAGAGCACCTGTTGATGCGGTAAGGGAGACCTTACGCTGATGCGAAAAGTGCCACACCGTTATGCGGTCTGGTGCGGATTTTTCGTGTCCCCATCGTCTAGAGGCCTAGGACACTGCCCTTTCACGGCTGTAACAGGGGTTCGAATCCCCTTGGGGACGCCACTCCGATAATGTGTGAAAGACATTATCAACGAATATCTTAAAGATGACTTTAACGAGTCGTGTTTAAGATATTGCTCTTTAACAATCTGGAACAAGCTGAAAAATTGAAAGTTTACAGCTGAACATCACTCTCCGTAGAAGTACTGAGTGGTGATT
>NZ_JBKEZJ010000057.1:0-390 GCF_046449555.1 Rahnella selenatireducens | reverse complement strand
TATCCGGGGGGAGAAATGACTGAACTCTACAGCCACCGTTGGGAGATCGAACTGGGTTATCGTGAAATCAAGCAGACGATGTTACTGAGTCGGTTAACGCTGAGAAGTAAAAAACCAGAGCTTGTCGAGCAGGAGTTATGGGGCGTGCTGTTGGCTTATAATCTTGTTCGTTATCAGATGATTAAGATGGCGAAAAACCTTAAGGGTTACTGGCCGAACCAGCTAAGCTTCTCAGACTCGTGCAGTCTGGTGATGAGGATGTTAATGACGCTTCAGGGCGCATCACCGGGCCGGATCCCAGAACTGCTGCGTAATCTGGAGAGTATGGCGCAGATGGTGAAGCTGCCGACAAGAAGAGAAAGGGCCTTCCCAAGAGTGGTAAAAGAGAGA
>NZ_JBKEZJ010000056.1:0-419 GCF_046449555.1 Rahnella selenatireducens | reverse complement strand
GATCACCGGCGTCACCGACAGCGGCGGGCGGCGCTTTCGCCTTGAACTGATGACGCTGCCGGATTTCAAACCCGCACTGAATTCCGGCTGGGGCGAAGATTCTGGCGTGCGGCTTTCCGCCGTCTGGCTGACGAAGGATATCGCGTTTCCGGATTTACCTTCAAAACCGCTGGTGCGCTACGACTACACCGTGCGCGGCGAGCTAAAAACCGTCTGTGACCGCGCGGGCGAAGTGGTCCGGGAATTTGACTGGCATCCGGAACTTTCCGGCACCGGCCTGATGGTCGCTCACCGCTATGCCGGACGCCCGGCCACGCGCTACGTGTACGACGCCACCGCAAAAGTCATTTCTCAGGTCAATCCCGGCGGCCTGAGCTATCAGTTTGAATACAGCAAAAACCAGACCCGCGTCACCGACA
>NZ_JBKEZJ010000055.1:0-468 GCF_046449555.1 Rahnella selenatireducens | reverse complement strand
ACAGACAGAATCACCACTCAGTACTTCTACGGAGAGTGATGTTCAGCTGTAAACTTTCAATTTTCAGCTTGTTCCAGATTGTTAAAGAGCAAAATACTTCGCAGCATACTGTTTCCAATACGCTCTGAAGTATTATTTAAAGGCTGTACGGTAATGGTGGAGCTAAGCGGGATCGAACCGCTGACCTCCTGCGTGCAAGGCAGGCGCTCTCCCAGCTGAGCTATAGCCCCATACAGTCACTTACAGATACCTTAATTACTCATCAGTCAGATGAGTCAGCCAATTACTTTCTCATCAAGGCGGAGTCATGCGAAGTTTGCTTGTGCAAACGAGACATGGCGACAACGAAGAGGAGGAAGGAATTGGTAGGCCTGAGTGGACTTGAACCACCGACCTCACCCTTATCAGGGGTGCGCTCTAACCACCTGAGCTACAAGCCTATTAAGGTATTTCTGCTCGTTACTTTCT
>NZ_JBKEZJ010000054.1:0-639 GCF_046449555.1 Rahnella selenatireducens | reverse complement strand
GGACACTCTTTTGAAGTTAACCTTTGAAGATTCAATCCATTCATAATTATCTGTTTTTTTTGGGATGGGGTGTTTTTTATAATTTCCCGTTGCATTTGAAACCTGCACGTAAATAGCATCGTCTGTAACAATATTTGTGCGTGAACTCGATGGTGAAACCTCAAATTTTGCATTTTTTGAGGGGTCACTGATGTTTTTATAAGCTATGTAATGAGTAGAGTTTCCGTATTTATAACTCACATCTCTGGTTGGGTAAGCAATCACATTATCGCTGGCGGCATAAACGAACTTACCGTTTAGTGCAAGCACATCATTTTCCTGCATTGTTGTCACTTCGTTTTGAGGCCTTTTATCTGCTCCCTCATAACCAGCCAAAACCTTAATTTTTTTATTCGTGTCGTTGTAATAAACAAATCCGCCGTTGTTACAGTCAAGGTATTGCTCTAGTGTGAAAAAACGATGATCGTCAATGCGATAGACAACCTGAGATTCTACGTCGATTTCAACATCCCGGATAGCCCGGCCACCGGAACCGCTGGGGAAACCCGCGCCAAAACTGCCGCCTATGGTCGGGATCATTGAAACCACAATGTTCCACAGGAGCCATATCACAAAGATAACCACGGCAATGATCATGAG
>NZ_JBKEZJ010000053.1:0-639 GCF_046449555.1 Rahnella selenatireducens | reverse complement strand
CGCCAGCGTGCGGTGGCTGTCTTCCATCCGCGCGTGCTCGGCGCGCAGCAGCGGGACGAAGCTGTTCGGGTAATAAATCGTGTGCAGCTGGGTGTCGCGGTTTTCAGTCAGCACCAGCCGGTCGCCGTCCCAGCCGAACCAGATGTTTTGGGTTTCTGCTTCGCCGGACTGCGGATTGATTTGGGTGACGTGCTTGCCGACGCGACGTCCGAGCGGGTCGTAGATATAGCGCGCCTGCGTCTGAATCTGACCGTCCTCTTCTGCCGTGAAACGCGTCAGCCGGTGCGCCTGGTCGTAGGCGAAATGGCTGATGGCACCGCGCGGTGCCTCCCGCCAGCCGGCGCGGTACGGGCGTTTTTCCGTCAGGTTACCAAATTTGTCGTGTTCATAAATATACCGCTCATCACGCTGGATGCGATTCTGGTACCAGACCGGCAGCGTGTCGGCGAGCGGCGTATTGAGGTCGGGGTGCGTGCAGTTGCGGTTGCCGGCGGCATCGGTGAAGGTGGCGAGAAAACCGTCCGGCGAGCTGATGCTGTTCAGGCGACCGGCTGGTGTATAAGCATAGTGATGGTCGCCGAGGCCGGTGGTCATCTTCGTCATCTGCCCGGCGGCGTTGTAGTGATAATGGCGTTTCAG
>NZ_JBKEZJ010000052.1:0-681 GCF_046449555.1 Rahnella selenatireducens | reverse complement strand
GTCGCCGGGGAACGGGCTGCCGGCGTCTTCCTCGAGTTTTTCCGCCAGCGAGCGGTGGCTGTCTTCCATCCGCGCGTGTTCGGCGCGCAGCAGCGGGACAAAGCTGCCCGGGTGATAAACCGTGTGCAACTGGATGTCGCGGTTTTCAGTCAGCACCAGCCGGTCGCCGTCCCAGCCGAACCAGATGTTTTGGGTTTCTGTTTCACCGGTTTGCGGATTGATTTGGGCGACGTGCTTGCCCACTCTGCGCCCCAACGGGTCGTAGATATAGCGCGCCTGCGTCTGAATCTGACCGTCCTCTTCTGCCGTGAAACGCGTCAGCCGGTGCGCCTGGTCGTAGGCGAAATGGCCGATGGCACCGCGCGGTGCCTCCCGCCAGCCGGCGCGGTACGGGCGTTTTTCCGTCAGGTTACCAAATTTGTCGTGTTCATAAATATACCGCTCATCGCGCTGGATGCGGTTGTGATACCAGACCGGCAGCGTGTCGGCGAGCGGCGTATTCAGGTCGGGGTGCGTGCAGTTGCGGTTGCCGGCGGCATCGGTGAAGGTGGCGAGAAAACCGTCCGGCGAGCTGACGCTGTTCAGACGACCAGCCGGGGAATAAGCATAATGATGGTCGCCGAGTCCGGTGGTCATCTGCGTCATCTGCCCGGCGGCGTTGTAGTGATAATGGCGTTTCAG
>NZ_JBKEZJ010000051.1:0-712 GCF_046449555.1 Rahnella selenatireducens | reverse complement strand
AATAAATATCCTCCGGCATAGCCGGAGGTTTTTCATATGCGCCTATAAGGCTCTGTTACCAGCCGCGCCCTAACAGGCGCATCGCGATCTGACATTTGCATCTATGGATTACTTACTGCCCGTAAACGGGCTGCCCGGATATGGGATCGAGAGCTGCTCACCCATTTTATCCTCTTCCAGTTGGTGCTTTATGTATTCCTGTATCCTGGCCGTGTTTTTCCCAACCGTATCAACGTAATACCCTCGGCACCAAAACTCCCTGTTGCGGTATTTAAACTTCAAATCCCCAAACTGCTCATAAAGCATCAGGCTGCTCTTTCCCTTCAGGTACCCCATAAACCCCGATACACTCATCTTGGGCGGAATTTCCAGAAGCATATGGATGTGATCCACACAACATTCCGCTTCGAGAATATTCACGTTTTTCCACTCGCACAGCTTTCTTAAAATACTTCCAATCGCTTTGCGCTTCTCTCCGTAGAACACCTTTCTACGGTACTTCGGCGCAAAAACTATGTGATATTTACAGTTCCATCGCGTGTGCGCTAAGCTCTTTTCGTCCCTCATTGGGACCCCCTTTTGATTTCTTGTTGAACCTTTGCAGTTGCCAGACCGCAAACTGTTTTAACAAATCAAAAGGGGTTTTTATAACTGGCTCAAAGCTGAAAGCTTTACTGAACCCCCAGCCTAGCTGGGGGTTTTCTGTGCACAA
>NZ_JBKEZJ010000050.1:0-765 GCF_046449555.1 Rahnella selenatireducens | reverse complement strand
AGCCGGTCACCGTCCCAGCCGAACCAGATGTATTGGGTTTCTGTTTCGCCGGTTTGCGGATTGATTTGCGTGACGAGTTTACCAACGCGACGTCCGAGCGGGTCGTAGATATAGCGCGCCTGCGTCTGAATCTGGACATCCTCTTCCATTTTCAGACGCGTCAGCCGGTGCGCCTGGTCGTAAGCGAAATGGCTGATGGCCCCGCGCGGCGCTTCCCGCCAGCCGGCGCGGTACGGGCGTTTCTCCGTCAGGTTGCCGAATTTGTCGTGTTCATAAATGTACCGCTCATCGCGCTGGATGCGGTTGTGATACCAGACCGGCAGCGTGTCGGCGAGCGGCATATTCAGGTCGGGGTGCGTGCAGTTGCGGTTACCGGCGGCGTCGGTGAAGGTGGCGAGAAAACCGTCCGGCGAGCTGACGCTGTTCAGGCGACCGGCCGGGGTATAGGCGTAATGATGGTCACCGAGGCCGGTGGTCATCTGCGTCATCTGCCCGGCGGTGTTGTACTCGTAGCGGCGCATCAGGTTCGGATGGCCGGTGTCCGGCGTGCGCTGCGCGGCGAGTTGTCCGGTGGCTGAATAGACGTTTTCACTCTGCCAGCCGTCGCTGAACCGGCGGATGGTTTCGCGGTGCAGCCTGTCGCGGCTGAGTTCGAGCACCACGTCGTGCCCGAGCTTCACGCCCAGCAGGTGCCCGGGGCCGTAGGTCTGCCAGCGGATTTCCGGCAGACCGTCGTAGCGGGCTGAGGCCTCGAATCCGCGCGGG